>JAFTFT010000005.1 GCA_017458335.1 Oscillospiraceae bacterium | reverse complement strand
GATCATCTCACAGATGCGCTTGCTGGCGCCCATGATGTTGGTGGGGTTCACGGCCTTGTCGGTGGAGATCAGGACAAAGCGCTCACAGCCGTGCACCATGGCGGCGTAGGCCGTCTTATAGGTTCCGATGGCGTTGTTCTTAATGGCCTCACAGGGGCTGTCCTCCATGAGGGGGACGTGCTTGTGGGCCGCGGCGTGATAGACGATCTGGGGATGGTACTTCTCGAAGACCTGGAAGACACGGCGGCTGTCGCGGACGGAACCGATCAGGGTCACGAGGTCGAGGTCCGGATACTTCTTGCGCAGTTCCAGCTGGATGGCGTAGGCGTTGTTTTCGTAGATATCGAAAATGATCAGCTGCTTCGGGTGATGGCCGGCCACCTGGCGGCAGAGCTCCGAGCCGATGCTCCCTCCCCCGCCGGTGACGAGGACGATCTTGCCGTTGATGAAGTCATAGACCTCGTGGAGGTCGGGGGCGATGGACTCGCGCCCCAGAAGATCTTCGATGGCGACGTCCTTGAGCTCCGAGACGGTGATCTGGCCGTTGACGAGCTGGTAATACCCGGGGAGCATCTTCACCTCGCATCCGGACTCGTTGCAGATGCCGAGGATTTCCTTCCGGTCCTCCCGCGGCATGCTGGGCACGGCGAAGAAAATCTTCGTCACCTTATACTTCTCGACATTCTCAAGGATCGTCTCTCTTCCGCCGACGATGGGGACGCCCTCGATGGGGCGGTTCCACTTGTTGGGGTTGTCGTCGATGACGCAGACGGGGATGTCGTTCACCTTGTCCGAAGTTTTCATGTCACGGAGGATCATCCTTCCGGCTTCCCCCGCGCCGATGATCATGACGCGGCCGCCGGTCTCGCCCTTACGGCGCAGACGGGCCCGCAGGAACAAGAGGAAGCGGAAGAGGAAGCGCAGGCCCACGACGAAGAACAGCTGAAGCATGCTTCCCCAGACATAGTAAGACATGGGCATGCGGCAGTAAAAAGCCGTGATGAGGACAATATGGAGAACGGAGGCGGTGAGAGAGCCGAGGATGGTCTTGGTCAGTTCCTCGATGCTCGCGTAGCGCCACATGATGCGGTGCATGTGGAAAAAGTGGAAAATGATCACCGCGAGGACGGCGTAGATGGTGATGAAGGAGGTATAGGCCTTGAGGTAACGGGGCGTGATGGCCGAATAGTTGCAGTCGAAGCGGAGCCAGAGGGCCAGGAAGTAGGAGAGGTGAACCACCGCGAAGTCGTAGATCACGGCGAAGAAGGCGATGAGCTTCCAATGCTCTATCTTTTTCACTCGGCTTCGCCTCCTTCAAAAAATGGTAAATGTTAAATGTTGAATGATAAATTAAGATGAATAATCAAATTATTAGGACGGAAACTAATTTATTATAGTCAATTGTACAGTCAAAGTCAATTGTTAAATCAACTATATCATTTTATTTTACTCCGTCGGGGGTAAGGGCGGTGTAGGCGCCGTCTTTTACGATGGTGGGGGCGGCTTCGGGGTGATAGGTGTTCACCATGGCGGCGACGGATTCGCGGATGTCTTTCCGGTTGTGATAGGCCGCCTGCATGAGGTCCGCCAGCTTCGTGAGGAACTCGTCCTCGTCGAAGGGAATGGGGCAGCCGATGTGGATCAGCTCGTTCTCGGTCTTCTTCAGGCCCTCTTCGGCCATGAGTTTCTCTTCATAGAGCTTCTCGCCGGGGCGGAGGCCGGTGTACTCGATCTTAATGTCCACATCGGGCTTGAAGCCGGAGAGGCGGATCAGGTTACGGGCCAGGGTGTCGATCTTCACGGGGCTTCCCATATCGAGGACGAAGATCTCGCCCCCGTGGGCATAGGTGCCGGCCAGCATGACGAGGCGGACAGCCTCGGGGATGGTCATGAAGTAGCGGATGATATCCGGGTGGGTGACCGTGACGGGACCGCCCTTCGCGATCTGCTTCCGGAAGAGGGGGATCACCGAGCCGTTGCTCCCAAGGACGTTTCCGAAACGGACGGCGACGAACTCCGTCTTTCCGTCCCGCGGGGCATCGGCAGGATCCTCGCCGCCGTCGGTCTCATCCCCCGGGTGGGTGAAGAGGCTGGGCAGCTCGTCGGCTTTCCCGGCCTTGATCTTGGCGTCGAAGGTCTGGATGATCATCTCACAGAGGCGCTTACTTGCGCCCATGATGTTCGTGGGATTCACGGCCTTGTCCGTCGAGATCAGGACAAAGCGCTCACAGCCGTACACCATGGCGGCGTAGGCGGTCTTATAGGTGCCGAGGGCATTGTTCTTCACGGCCTCGCAGGGGCTGTCCTCCATGAGGGGGACATGCTTATGGGCCGCCGCGTGATAGACGATCTGCGGCCGGTAGTCACGGAAGACCTGGAACATCCGGCGGCTGTCGCGGACGGAACCGATCAGGGTCACGAGGTTGAGGTCCGGGAAACTGTCCTTCAGCTCGTTCTGGATGTCATAGGCGTTGTTTTCATAGACGTCGAAGATGATGAGCTGCTTCGGGTGATGGGCCGCGATCTGACGGCAGAGCTCCGAGCCGATGCTTCCGCCGCCGCCCGTGACGAGGACGGTCTTCCCGCTCAGGAACTCATAGACCTCCTTCATCTCGGGGCGGATCTGGTCCCGGCCGAGGAGGTCCTCGACGGAGACGTCCTTCATATCCGTGACGGAGACCTCGCCCTTGGCGAGCTGGGAGATGCCGGGCATGACCTTGAGCTCACAGTCGGTCTCCTTGCAGATGTTCAGGATGTCGCGGCGCTGCTCCAGGGTGGCGCTGGGGATGGCAAGATAAATCTTCTCCACTTGATACCTTTCGACGCTCTCGAGGATGGCGTCGCGGCCGCCGACGATGGGGACGCCGTCGATGGATCGGCCCCACTTATTGGTATTGTCGTCGACGACGCAGACGACCTTCTCGCGCATATCGTCCATGCGCTGGAGATCGCGCAGGATGATCTGGCCCGCGCTTCCGGCGCCGATGAGCATGACATGCTTGTCCGCGCGGCGCAGGCCCTTTCCGTGAAGAAGCAGGATCAGGCGGTAGGAAAAGCGGATCCCGGCCACCAGGATAAACTGGATCAGAGCCCCGGCGAGGTAATAGGACATGGGCATGCGGTAGATCAGGACCGTAATGCCCCAGGCGTGCAGGCCCGCCGTCACCACGCAGGCTGCAAAGACGCGGGCGAGCTCGGTGAAACTGGCAAAACGCCAGATGCTGTTATACAATTTAAAAAGAATAAAGACCACAAGCCCGACCATGGCCCAGGCCGGCACGAACATGCGCCAGGCGTTCCGGTACATCAGGGGGATATTGGAAAAGCGGCAGTCGTAGCGGATCCAGAGGGCCAGGAAATAGCTGAGGCACATGGCGGCATAGTCGAACAGGGCCAGAAGCACGGCGACGATCTGCCAATGCTCGATCAAAGGTCTTTTTGGGGGCTTGGAAGTATTCATAAGGAATGGGTCCTTCAAATCATCAAAAATTTTCTTCACAAAGTGTGAGAGTTTGTTCCTCCCCGCCGAGGCGGGGAGAAACGGAACTGTCATTGTGAAAATTATTACAAAATTATTACAATTTTAGTTATTATATCATAAGTATTTGAAGGAATCAATACACGGAGGTGAGAATTTTCCGCAAAAGCATTCCGAAGATTGTGGCATTCTGCTCACGGAAAAGGTCTTGCATTCGCTTCAAGAGCGTGCTACAATAAGATGCTTTATTGTAAAGTGAGAGCGAAACCTTCGTAACGGAGTGAGAAAATGAGAATCTTCAGAATCCTGGCACTGATCCTGGTCCTTGCAGTTTTGGTCTGCGGGGTGCTGTATGTGATGCACCTTGAGCGGGAGGATAACGCGCGGATGCTCGCGCTGTATACGGAGGCGGAACCTCTTGAGCGTCAGCGGGAAGAGCTGGTCGCTCAGCGGGACAAGCTTCCTTCCGAGTTCGCCCTGAAATACCGCGACTATGCCACCGCGGAAATCCTATTCCCGAGGATGGACACCCAGATCTATTCCGAGGCCTATCCCCTGATGCGGGAGAAGAACATCGTCGGCGTGCTGGGCATATCCCCGACGGAGTACCCCTCCGGCTGGAGCAAGCTGACGAAGGAGGAGTTCAAGGCACTGCTGAGCGACGGGTGGGGCCTGTGCATGGTGTTTGAGAACTCCTGGACCGACTTCGATTACTTCTTCCAGACCATCGGGGCGCTCTGCACCGCCTATGAAGTTGAAATGCCGACGTCGATCTACTTCATCAACAACGACTATACCTCCGACATGGATCCGATCCTGATCGAGCACGGGATCAAGACCGTGATCGTGAACGCCTCGGACGGTCGCAGCAGCACCGTCACGGACCTCACTGGCGACCTCTGGTTCACGGGCGCGATGCCCTGGGGGTACACTGGGTCGGACGTCGACATGGAGCTGCTGGGGCGCACGGACGGCGCGAACCTTACCTACACGATGATCTTCAACGAGACTTGGAAGGACGAGAAGACGCAGAAGTCCAAGGACACTCAGGAAGAAGCCTCGTTCAAAACCTTCCTCGAGAATCTCAAGAGCATGATGTATTATGACAGTCCGCTGGACAGTATGGAGCAGGTCACCTCCGCGACGGCCTTGTTTGCGGAGCAGCAGGATCAGGAACAGCTCTATGAGCTCTATCTGAAGGGGCTCTCCCCCGAGCAGCAGATGCTTCTGCCCCGTTACCGCGTGGCCAATTATGAGACCGCACGGCAATATCACCTGGACGCGATCTCCAATAGTCAGGAAAAGAAAGCCGAGCTGGATGCCAGCACCGCCGAGCTGGATGCGCAGATCGCCGAGCTGGACCGTCAGATTGCGGAGATCTACGCACGCTGGAACAGCGGTAAGCGGTAAGCAGAACGCGCTAAGTCGAAAGCGACAACCGGAAAGAGGTACGAAACCATGATAAAAAAAGATACCGCGAATCCCAATGAAGAGGTCATTGATCTCGGCCTCATCATCAGCCTTCTATGGAAGCATGTTGCCCTGATCCTCACCTGCGGAATCATATGCGCGGCCGCGCTGTTTCTCGCCGCGCGGATGTTCATCACCCCGAAGTATCAGGCCAACGCCCTGCTCTTTGTCAACAACAGCACGCTCAACATCGGCAGCCTGGACCTCGGAACCACAAATCTTACCAACGCCAGCAGCTATGTCAACACTTATGTGGAGATCCTGAAGTCACGCTCGAACATGGAGCTGGTGATCGAACAGAGCGGCGTGCCGTACAGCTATGAGCAGCTTCGTCAGATGGTCTCGGCCACCGCCGTGAACACCACCGGGCTTTTCCAGGTGTCGGTCACTTCGCCGAATCCGGAGGAGGCGCGTACCCTGGTGAACCTGATCGCGACGATCCTGCCGGACAAGGTCGGCGAGATCATCAACAACACCTCGATCAAGGTGGTCGACTATGCGGTCACACCGCACTCCCGCGTTTCCCCGAGCTACATCAAGTACACCGGCATCGGCCTGCTGCTGGGTATCATCCTCTGCTCCGCCGTCATCCTGCTGATCGCGTACTTTGACGACGAGATCCACAACGAGGACTACCTGCTTACCACGTATCAGCACCCGGTTCTGGCTTCGATCCCGGATCTGACATCCAAGTCGTCCGGGAAGTACGGTTACTATTACGGAGGCTCGGCCTATGGAAAGAGCGTAAGGAAAGGAGGGGTTGACTGATGGCTGATACAGAAAAGACCAATGATACACCTGTGAAAGCCCCTGCAAAACCCATCGGCAGAAAGACTTCTTCGGATGCCGCCAAAACCAAAGAAAAACCTACGAAAAAGGAAAAGACCTCCCGCCGAAAGAAGCAGGGCCTGCTCTGCGACGAGCTGAGCTTCGCGGCGGCGGAGTCGTACAAACTGCTGCGGACCAATCTTCAGTTCGCCCTTCCGGAAAAGGATTGCCGCATCATCGGCGTTACCAGTTCGATCCGAGGCGAAGGCAAGTCCACCACCTCGGTGAACCTGGCCTACACCCTGGCCCAGACGGGCAAACGCGTCCTGCTGATCGACGGGGACATGCGCCTGCCCACCATCGCGCAGAAGCTTGACATGGCGGGCACGCCGGGGCTTTCGAACCTGCTGGCAGGCCTGAGCGCCGAGCGCAACTGCCTGCGGAAATCCTCGTATTTCGACAATTGGTACATTCTTCCGGCCGGGGACATTCCGCCGAACCCGTCGGAGCTGCTGGGCTCCGAGCGGATGCACGCGCTTCTAGACCGGTACAAGGACGTGTTCGACTATATCCTGCTGGACCTGCCGCCGGTGAACATCGTGGTAGACGCATTGGTAATCACGAAGTGGACGGACGGCGTCATCGTGGTGGTGCGTGAGAACTACACCGACCGGAGAGCCCTGGACGCCTGCATGTATCAGGTGGAGAAGCTGGGCGCGAAGATGCTGGGCTTCGTCATGACGGACGCTGATGTGGGCGGATCATCGTATAAAACCTACGGTAAGTACGGGAAGCGCTATGGCGGATATGATTACGGCTATGGCTATGAAAGCAGTAGCGCGGGCAGCTCGGACCATAAAAATCAGGCCTTCCTGGACGCTACGGGAGAAGACAGCGTCGCGTTTGGAGGCAATGATGAATGAAACGGTAAATGATCAATTAAGATGAAGAATTCCAATAACAGCAATGATTGATTTTCACAGTCATATCCTGCCGGGGATCGATGACGGAAGCCGCAACGTGAAGATGAGCCTCGACATGATCGGGGAGCTCTCCCGCCAGGGCGTGGACACGATCTGCGCGACTTCGCACTTCTATGTGACCCAGCGGACACCGGAACATTTTCTGGAACGCAGGCAGGAAGCGTTTGAGCTTCTGGAGCCCGTTCTGCCGGATGACGCGCCGAGGATTCTCCTCGGCGCTGAAGTGCTTTATTTCCCCGGGATCAGCCGGCTGGAGAGCCTTCCGTCGCTGTGCCTTGAGGGGACGGACCTGCTTCTTCTGGAGATGCCGTTCTCGGAATGGCAGGAATACTGGGTGCGGGAGGTCTGCGACCTGGCGCTCAGCGGAGAGTTCACGATCCTGATGGCGCATATCGAGCGTTATTACGCCAAGCAGCCGCGGAAGGTCTGGGACAAACTGCTGGATCTGGACATCCTGATGCAGTCGAACGCGGATTACTTCCTGCAGCCGGATTTGATCTTCCGCTTCAGGGGCGGGAACAGGGCGCTGAAGCTGCTGAAAGAGCACCGGATCCACCTTCTTGGGACGGACACGCACAACCTGAGCTCGCGGCCGCCGAGGATGGCGGAGGCCAGGGACGTGATCCGCAACGAGCTCGGGCAGCACACGCTGGACCGGATCGATCAACTCGGAGAAGAGCTTATAATGTAAAGAATCCCCCGCCTCCGGCAGGGGATTCTTTACATTTTATGAAGCCGCCGAGGATGGCGGAGGTCCGGGACGTGATCCGGCGGGGCGGCAGGGTGTGTCAGAGGGGACGCCAAGACGAAGTGTCCCACGGGGATTCTTGTGTGACGACAAAGCGTTCCCTGTCACACTATGCGCAAAATGTGGTACTGACACAGTCCCACAGGGAGGCTTCGTCGGCGTGGAACTGGGACACACCGACATCCGACACCGTGTAGCTTCCCACAGGCGTAACAACCGGCAGGACCTCATAATCATAGAAGTTCCCAATCAGCTGAGAGATGTTCTCCACGGTCAGATCCGTAATCAGGTATTTCTCTATCTGATCATAGGCACGGATCACGAATTCGGAATCCGTATCCATCTTTTCCCGCGCCTTGAGGATAAAGGCATTCATGTAGAGCCGCTGGTGCGCCATGCGAGGCACGTTTGCATCAACGGGCTCGAACTCACGCACCCGGACAAAGCGAAGTGCATCCATCCCCTTGAGGGCGATGGTAGCTCCCTTTATGTACTCCGGGCCGAGGGTCGGAATGTCGTCCTCCAAGGTCACCGTCACGCCGCCCACCAGGTCGTTCATGATCGGCACAGTGTCCATGCTGAAGGTAAAATAGTGATCCACCGGCGCACCATGAAGAAGGCCCTGGACGGCAGTGACGACATTCTTGCTGCTGTCCTCTTTCCCGCTGCCGAAGATGTGGGCATATTCCAGCTGGAGCGGGGTATAGCCGCCGACCAGACCGTTTACGGAAAGCCAGGGCACATCCGTCATGGTGTCACGGTTCAGCTGGAAGGGGCGGACGGTTTTGCCGTTGTGGTCAAAGGCAAGAAGCAGCAGGAAGTCAGACAGGTCGTCGTTATAGAACAGGTCTTCCACATCGCTGACCGGGCGTCTGCCTTCCATGGCGTCCTTGCCGATCAAAAGGATGCTCTCCAGACCGCGCTTCACGGGATAAACCTGGCCGTCATACTCGATGAAGCGGGAATAGTATTTGTCAACGTCATCCTGGGTGTCCGGAACCTCGGCCTTTTCCGTCTGGGCGAAAAAAACCGCCGCTGCCAGCAGGATCAGCAGGACCAGATCCACAATGAGGAAGATGATTTTTCCGCGTTTGGTTTTAAACATATTGCTTCCTTTTTTTCCCTGAACCTGAAATATCCTCCGCCGGCGGCGGAGGATATTCAGAATTAAAAATGATCAGTTCTTGTGTTTTAAATTGAGAAAGCTCTCAATCAGTCGCACATGATGGCCACGGCACCGAACTCAGTGAGCTTGGCATAGTAATCCACGCCATCGACATGGACAACTTCCATCGGATTGCCGTTCACAGTAACTTCGACGTTTTCGCCGGCGCACTTGAACTCATACTTGGCCCAGGCAAAATCCTCGGTCTTATAGTCTTCAGGAATATCAATCCAGTAGAAGTACTTTACGACCTTGCCTTCGACAGCCTGAGCATCCTCATAAGCCGCGAGGAAAGCCTCTTCATCCTCGGCATTCAGCTCGGCAGCCTGAGCAACCGGAACGATAGCAATCAGATCTTCAGGGACAGTCGCAATCACCTTATCATCTGCACCATAGAGTTCCATACCGTTCTTGGCAGGAGCAGGTTTCGCAACCGTGAAGTCGCCCCAGCCGAGATCAACCGTGCTGGCACTGGAAGCACCGCCGCCGGAAGAGCCGGCAAAAGCGGTAACGCCCAAACTCATAACCAGAGCAAATGCGAGAACAAGAGCAAATACCTTCTTCATTTCAATAACCTCCGAAACATATTTCATAGTAACACATGCACCAAGCGCACGCTATCCTTATGAATGATGTGATTATACAACGATTCTACAGAGATTGCAAGTTTTTTTGTAAAAAAATCTTGAATAAAACAGTACAAAATATAGTGGCCGCGAATGGTTGAATTCTACAATTTACGCCTCAGACTTCGCAGCCTGCCTCGTGGGGGTCGTCCTTCTCTTTGAACATCTCGGGGTCGTAGGCGATGCCGTTCTTGTCATAATAGTCCTTCACCGCGGCGCGGACGGCCTCTTCGGCCAGGACGCTGCAGTGGATCTTATGGGTGGGCAGGCCGTCCAAGGCCTCGACGACCGCCTTGTTGGAGAGCTCGAGGGCCTCTTCGACGGGCTTGCCCTTGATGAGCTCGGTGGCCATGGAGCTGGTGGCGATGGCGCTGCCGCAGCCGAAGGTGTTGAACTTGACGTCGGTGATGATGCCGTCGTCGACCTTGATATACATGCGCATGATGTCGCCGCACTTGGCGTTGCCGACCTCGCCGATGCCGTCGGCGTCGTCGAGCTTGCCGAGGTTGCGCGGATTGCGGAAATGATCCATTACTTTATCGCTATAGAGAGCCATAGAAAAAACCTCCGGTTTTTACAATGTGGAATGTGGAAAGTGAAAAGTGGAATTGTTTCAAAGTGGAATGTGGAAAGTGGAATTGTTTCAATGAGACATTAGATCAGGTGCTTGAGCTCGCCTTTTTCGAGTTCGTCCCAGACTGAACTCTTGTTACTCCCCCGCCGGAGGCGGGGAAGTAACATATTTTATTTTCAGATCAGGTGCTTGAGCTCGCCTTTTTCCAGTTCGTCCCAGACTGAACTCTTGTTACTCCCCCGCCGGAGGCGGGGAAGTAACATATTATATTTTCAGATCAGGTGCTTTAATTCACCTTTTTCCAGTTCGTCCCAGACGGGGCTTATGCTTCTCAGGTACTCGACCACTTTGGGGACGACCTCGATGATGTGGTCGATCTGCTCCATGTTGTTATACTCCCCGATGGAGAGGCGCAGGCTTCCGTGGGCCACCTCGTGGGGCAGGCCGATGGAGAGCAGCACATGGCTCGGGTCCAGAGAGCCGGAGGTGCAGGCGCTGCCGGAGGAGGCACAGATGCCCTGGTCGTCCAGCATGAGCAGCAGGCTCTCGCCCTCAATCCCCTCGAAACACATGTTCACGGTACCGGGGACGTGGTGCTCGAGGCTGCCGTTAATCTTGCTGTGGGGAATCTTGCTGAGCTCAGAGAAGAGCTTGTCACGCATGGGGATGATTTTCGCGGTGTTCTCCTCCATGTTGTCGCAGCTCTCCTTCAGGGCGGCCGCCATGGCGACGATGCCGGCGACGTTCTCGGTGCCGGCGCGCTTGCCGCGCTCCTGGGCGCCGCCGTCGATGATATTCGTCAGGACCGTGCCGCGCTTGGCATACAGGACGCCGACGCCCTTCGGGGCGTGGAACTTATGGCCGGACATGGAGAGCATATCGATGTTCATGGCCTTCACGTCGATGGGCATATGGCCCGCGGCCTGGACCGCGTCGGTGTGGAAGAGGACCTTCCGTTCGCGGCAGAGGGCGCCGATTTCGGCGATGGGCTGGACGGTGCCGATCTCGTTGTTGGCAAACATGATGGTGACGAGGCAGGTGTCGTCCCGCAGGGCGTTCGCCACATCCTCAACGAGGATGACGCCGTCGGGATGCGGGTCGAGGAGCGTGACCTCGAAGCCCTCCTTCTCCAGGCGGTTCAGCGTGTGGAGGACGGCATGGTGCTCAAACTGGGTGGAAATGATGTGCTTCTTCCCCTTCCGGGCGCCGAGGCGGGCCGCAGAGACGATGGCCTGGTTATCGGCCTCGCTGCCGCCGGAGGTGAAGGTGATCTCCTTCGGGTCGGCGTTGATGCAGCGGGCGATGGTCTCACGCGAGGCTTCCAGCGCCTCCTTCGCCTTCTGGCCGAAGGAATAGAGGCTGGAGGGGTTTCCATACTGTTCGGTCAGGTAGGGCAGCATGGCGTCGAGGGCGGCCTTGCTCACGCAGGTGGTGGCCGCATTGTCGGCGTAAACGAACATGGGATTCCTTCTTTCTATTGGGGATTTTAATATAAACGTAAGTTTTTCATCATCTCCCCGCCTACGGCGGGGAGATGATATTAATATTTTCAGCTTATTCCTACTTTATCACTGGGAATTATATCACAGGTTGCGCGTTTGTCAAGTGGCCTCGGCTGCAGCGAATTTTTTCTTGTTCAATTGACTATTCTGTTTTATAATACATTCGCTGCCGATACCTCTCTATGAAGGGAGGTGATAGTTATGCCCGATATCTTTATAAACTTTGCATTTTCCATCATGGCAAGTATAGTCGCACACTATATTTGCAAATGGCTGGATGGAAAATAAGGCAGCCAGCCTGCGACGTTAGCCGGTCGTAAAACGGCAGAAGCCCCGGGAGTCGCACCTCCCGGGGCTTCGTCGGTGATAGCTATGTACATCGATATCTTCTATCAACTTTGCGACTCTATTATAGCACAGTTTCGATAAAAAACAAGTAGAATTTACGACAGCAGCATATTGTACTCTTGTAATCTCCCCGCGACTCGCTAAGAGCCATGCTTCGCATGGTTGCTCGCTTGCATGGCGCCTGCGGGCGCTCACGCCTCGGTGGGGAGATTACAGGTTTATGCAAGGCATTTTATGACAGCAGCATGCGGTCGTTGTCAAGGGCGCGGCCGACGCCGGCTTTGAAGCGGCGGAGCAGGTCGTCCACGGTGAGGCCGCGGCGCTCTTCCCCGGCGATGTCGAGGATGATGTTTCCGGCATCCATCATGAGGGTGCGGTTGCCGAGATCCAGGGCGGACTGCATGTTGTGGGTGATCATGAGGCAGGTGAGATGATCCTCTTCGACAATCTCACGCGTGAGCTTCAGGACCTTTTCGGCCGTGCCGGGATCCAGGGCGGCGGTATGCTCGTCCAGAAGGAGGAGCTTCGGGTCGGCCATGGTGGCCATCATGAGGGTCAGGGCCTGGCGCTGGCCGCCGGAGAGCAGTCCGACGGGCTGCTTCATCCGGTTCTCGAGGCCCATGTCCAGCAGGGCCAGGCGGTCGCGGAAGGCGTCCTTTTCGGCACGGGTCACATGGCTGAGCCAGCCGCCTCTTCCCGCGGCCAGGGCAAGGTTCTCCTCGATGGTCATGCCGGGGGCGCTGCCCAGCATGGGATCCTGGAAGAGGCGGCCGATGATCTTGGCCCGCTTATACTCCGGGAGGAAGGTGATGTCGCGGCCGTCCAGGACGATGCTGCCGGAATCGGTATAGAAGCTGCCGGCGATGGCGTTGAAGAGGGTGGACTTCCCTGCCCCGTTGGCGCCGATGATCGTGACGAAGTCACCCGGGTCCAGGTGGAGCGAGAGGTCGCGGATAGCGCACTTTTCGTTCACGGTGCCGGGGTTGAAGGTTTTGGAGATATGGGAGACCGTCAGCATGTCAGCGCACCTCCTTCCCGGTTCCGCGGGCTTCTTCGCTTCCCCGGGCTTCCCGGCCGTGGCTGAGCCGGCGGCGGAGCATGGGGACCTGAGCCTTCAGGTAGGGACCGGAGATGGCGATGATGACGATCACCGAGGAGACCAGCTTCAGCATGGAAGCCGGCATGTCAAAGCGCAGGGCGATCGCATAGACCAGGCGGAAGATAAACGAACCCAGCACCACGCCGACGGCGCGCTTCGGGATGCTGCCCCGGCCCATGAAGGTGCCGCCGATCAGGAGGCTCGCCAGGGCGATGGTCACCATGCCGGTGCCGATGTCGATGTTGACGGACTTCTGGGACTGGGCCAGGAGGCAGCCGGAGAGCGCGGTGAAGGCGTTTGCCACGCAGAGGCCGACGGTGGTGGTAAAGGCGGGGTTAATCGACGAGGAACGCACCATGTCGGGATTGTTGCCCGTGGCGCGGATGGCGAGGCCGAGGCGCGTGCGCAGGAAGAGCGAAAGGAAGACGATCACCAGCACGACGGCGATGAGTGCCACCAGAAGCTTATACTGCGCGGCAAGGGCGGTTCCCTTCAGGAGAGCCTTCGAGAGGGTGAAGACGGTCTCGGTCTTGTTCATGTTCAGGAGCGAGGAATTGCCCATGACGGCGATGTTGATGGAGTAGAGGCCGGTGTTCACGATGATGCCGGCAAGGAGGCTCTCCACACCCATGCGGGTCTGGAGCAGGGCTGTGACGAAGCCGGAGACAACGCCCGCGCCCATGGCGGCCGGGAGGGCCAGCCAGGGGTGGCCGGAGATGGCGACCACGGCCCCGACGCAGGCGCCGAGGGTGAAGCAGCCGTCCGTGGACAGGTCGCAGACGTTCAGCATCGAATAGCTCAGGAACAGGGCCAGAACGGTCAGGGAGTTGATGAGTCCAAGCTCCAGCGCCGTCTGGCCGAGACCGAGTGCAGCGGAAAGTGTCATGATGCAGGTTCCTCTGAAATGTTAAATGTTAAATGTTAAATGATAAATGTTCAAAGTGCAGAGTGCAAAGTGGAATTAAAATAATGTAGAATAGTAAATGTGTATGACAGGGGGACGGTTCTCGCCGCATACACTTTGTGCGGCCAAGAGAGCCGTCCCTCTGTCACACCCGACGGGAAAATGCGCGACTCAGGCGAGATCGGAGAAGGACTCGGCGGTGGTGATGGCGTTCACCTGGGTGCAGAGGGGGGCGAAGGCCTCTTTCACGGTGTCAAAGTCCAGGCCGAGGGCCTCGCAGGTCTCGGTGTTGACGGTGGCGGTGCCGTTGTCAAAGGTCAGGACCGGGGTATCGGCGGGGTTGACCCCTTCGAGGAGGATCTTGGCGATCATTTCGGCGGTCTCGACGCCGAGATTGGCATAATCCACACCATAGCCCACGAAGGCGCCGTTCAGGGCGAAGGAGTCGGCGCCGGTGTAGTGCGGGATGCCGGCTTCGGCCAAGGCCTCATAGATGGAGAGCTCGGCCGTCATGATGGTGTTGTCGGTCGGGGTGAAGACGGCGTCGACTCCGTCGGCGATCAGGGCGTCGACGGCAAGCATGACCTCGTCGACGGTGGTGCCGTTATAGTCCTTATAGGATACCTTCTGCTCATCGAGGAAGGCCTTCGCTTCGGCGATGGGGGTGGTGGAGGCGTCCTGGCCCATGTCGTAGAGCAGGGCCACGCTGTCGGCATCGGGGTCGGCGGCGAAGATGAGCTTCATGACGGCGGCCGTGTCGAGGCCGTCAGAGGTGCCGGTGATGTTGGCGCCCGGCTCGTCCATGCTCTCGACAAGCCCGGTGGAGATCGGATCGGAGACGGCGGCGAAGACCACGGGGATGCCGTTATCCTCGGTGGCGGCCTGCATGCTCATGGCAACCGGGGTCGCCACGCCGACCATCAGGTCGACATCGTCGGCGATAAAGTTCTGAATGATCTGGGCCATGACATTGGCGTCGGCGTTGCAGTTGTCATAGCTGATCTCGAAGGTCACGCCCTTCTCCTCGCCGATGGCGGCGAGCCGGTTCTGAATATTCTCCACAATCTGGTTCAGGGAAGCGTCGTCGACATAGTTGCAGATGCCGACCTTGAAGACGGTGTCGTTGTCCGCGGCAAAGGCGGAGGCGCCCAGGCAGAGGACCAGGGCGAGAACGGTCAGGACGGAAAGAATCTTTTTCATTTTGACAGCTCCTTTTTCAATAGAATGATATATATCGATTGGAAATTGAATTTGACGGAAGGGTCAATGAAGTGAAACCCGCGTCCCGGGAAACAGGGCCCGGGGGTGAAAAGCGATCAAGTTCGACGGCCTGCCATCGCCGCCATCGTCTGTGTAAAAGGTACATGATCGATCAGCCTCCAAAACAAAAATCCCGTCCCTGCATATAATATGCTGGGACAGGATCAAAAACAAATCCTGCGGTGCCACCCGGCTTGACGCAAACGCGTCCGACTCACCCGTACCATCATACGGTGGCTTTGTTCACGGAGTGCCGCTCCGTCGCACATAGGGCGGGACCACCCGCCTTCCGATTGCCCTCCGAAGTCCATTCACACGATCCAGTCCGTACCGCGCTCTCAGCACCGCGCAGCTCTCTGTGACATCCTTAAGACCGGTTACTTACTCTTCATCAACGGTTTCAACAACTTTATGAAGTTGTTTTGGATTTTACTCCTTCACTGTGATAAAGTCAAGTGGGATTTTTACAAGATTTTCACTGTACGCACAGGACCGCGTAACGGCACCGTCAGATGTCAGACGGGAGGGGAGCCAGCTTCGATCATCCAACAGTCAATTCCCCGTCGGAAGGAACTCGACCTTGACCCTCATTCCCATGCCGGCCGCCAGTCTCTGCAGCGTTTTCAGCGAAGGATTCGCATTGCCGCTCTCCAGTTTACTGATGTCAGCCTGAGCAATACCGGTACGCTCGGAGAGTTGCTTCTGTGTTAATCCGCTGGTTCTTCGAGCATCAATCATAGCCTGCATAATGGAGAACTCAGGCTCCAACGCATCCCACTCCTTCTTAAACGAAGGATCTTTCAGCTGCTCATTCAAATAATCGTTAAACTTCGTCATCTCAAATATCCTTTCTGCTCAGGTACTCTTTAGCATATGGGATAAATCCTATTTTGTCAACATCTTCCATTCGCTTTTCCGGAACAAATAGGAAAAAGAGCCTTGAACAAAAATTTCAAGACTCTTTTTCTGGTGACCCGTACGGGATTTGAACCCATGTTACCGCCGTGAAAGGGCGGTGTCTTAACCACTTGACCAACGGGCCATCAAAAAGGCGCAGGATTGGCTGCGCCCATATGGTAGCGGCACCTGGATTCGAACCGGGGACACTGCGGGTATGAACCGCATGCTCTAGCCAACTGAGCTATGCCGCCATCGGATAGCGAAGTGTATATTAGCAGAAATTCAACCGCTTGTCAACAATTTTTTTATTTTCCCACCCGCCTACGGCGGGTGGGAAAATAAAGGTAAGGGCCGCCGTCGTCGTCACAAGCTTCGTATCATTCGCTTCCATGAAGCGTCATGAAAGCTCACTCGCTACGCTGCTCCGCCTCTTCGAAGAAGACCCGCTTCGCTGGGCTCTTCTTCGATAAGCGAAGGAATGCGGCGGGGAGAAAAATATTACTTTTCACCTGCAGTTTTCTCCTTCCGGTTGAAAATCCGAATGGGATATGTTAGGCTAGCGTTAAGAAGGAAGAATGCGGAACGTAACGGAGCTTAAGCAGAGGAGCAGCATGAATCAGGAAACCATTTACGACAAGCCGGACCACCGGCCCATTCCCCGCGTCGGGCAGCGCATCCTGAAAACATCGATCGCGGTATTTCTCTGTCTGATGATCTATTATCTGCGGGGATACAGCGGAAGCGACATGCCGACGGAAGCGATGATCACGGCGATCATCTGCATGCAGCCTTACGTCCGCGACAGCGGGCAGTTTGCCCTCAACCGGCTGGCCGGAACGATGATCGGGGCCTTCTGGGGCCTGGGGTTTCTGCTGATGCTGCTGATCTTCCCGCAGATGGGGCGGTCGATGCCGCTCATTTACGCGAGAATGGCGCTGGGGGTGCTGGTGTCGCTGTATACGGCAGTGCTGATCGGCAAGCCCGACACCGCGAGCCTCGCCGCCATCGTGTTCCTCTGCGTGGTCATCTCGTTCCCGGAGATCGAGGAGCCGCTGCAGCAGGCGGGCCTCAGGATCCTTGGGGTGTTCATCGGAACCTTCGTGGCCATCGGGGTGAACGTGTTCCGCCTGCCCCGTGACAAGCAGCGGAACCTGGTCTTCTTCCTGCGGACGACGGACCTGGCGCCGGACCGCTTCTCGCAGATTCCGGCGGCTGCGATGTTCCGCCTGAACTATCTCTACGCCGATGGGGCAAAGATCTGCCTCATGTCCGAGCACGCGCCGGCCTTCTTCGTCATGCAGATGCAGCATACGAAGCTGAACGTGCCGCTGATCGTGATGGACGGGGCGGCCCTGTACGACGCGGAGCAGAACGTCTTTGTTGAGGCGGAAACTCTGGACCCGCAGGACACCGCGCGGGTGACCGGGCGGCTGCGGGAGCTCGGAATCAGCTGCTTTGTCTATACGATTCACAACAACAAGACCTGCATCTTCCACCTGGGAGAGACACGGCCGCCGGAGAAAACCGTCTTCGACCGGATGCGCCGCTCGCCCTACCGCGACTATCTCGAGGGCGAGGTGTTTGTGCCGGAGGAAGTGGTCTACCTCAAGGTCATCGACGAGGCCGGGAAGCTCACGGAGACCGAGCACCACCTGAGCCATGTGCTGCCGAAAGGGCGGCTTCGGGCGGTGATCCGGCCGCAGGCGGGCGCGCCGGGGATCAACGGGCTCTACATCTATGCCCACACGGCCACGATGGAGCAGGCCGAGAAGCGCCTGATGCAGCGGCTTCGGGAAGAGGACGACAGCCTCTCCCCTGTCGAGATCCGCCTCGAGAAGCACACGCAGCCGGAGCAGGACGCGATGCGGGCGCTGCACATGCTGACGGAGATGTACGAACCGCTGAAGATCAGAAAGTGGTTCCGAAAGCGGCACAGCAAGTAAAGCTCACCCCCCGCCTACGACTCGCCAAGAGCCATGTTTCACATGGTTGCTCGCTTGCATGGCGCCTACTCTGTATAGCTTCGCACATGCGGGCGCTCATCCGGCGGGGGATTTAAATAATTACAGAAGTAGTTGTCACGGGGACGGGTTCTGTGATACAATGGTAAGCAGAGAATTTTCGGTTTATGATGAAGTCAAATATACCATTATATGAAATCAAGAATACCATTCATACTATTCTGTCAGGAGGGACCTCACCGTGAGCATTGAATATGCAAAAGAATTTGAGTCCATCGTCAGCAAAGCCCGTGCCGGAGAGAAGCGCATGCGCGTCGCGCTGGCCGGCGCGGATTCCGAATCGATCCTGAAAGGCCTGTTCGAGGCCGAGGCCGACGGTTTTGTCGAGCCGATTCTGATCGGGAACTACAAGCGGATTAAGGACATGCTGGACCGCCTCGGGCTCAAGGACCGCAACTATGACCTTCAGCCGGTGGACGACAGCACCAATGTGGTGCAGTTTGCCATCGAGATGATCAAGTCCGGCAACGCAGACTGTCTGATGCGCGGCAACACCTCGACAAGAGACCTGCTGATGCCGGTGCTGAACAAGGCAAACCACCTGATTCGCGACGACCGGCTTGTGACGCACGTCTGCTTCCTGAAGATACCGGGCTATGAGAAGCTGCTGGCCGTGTCGGACGTCACGTTGCTCATCAACCCCTCGGCGGACGGGCGCAGAGAAGTGCTGAAGAACATGGTGAGGGCGCTGAGAGTTTTCGACGTGGAGCACCCGAACATCGCCCTGCTGGCCATGGTAGAGAAGCCGAGCTTCCACATGCGCGACACGGTGGAGGACCAGACCATGGTGAAGGAGCATTCGATGCGGCCCATCGCCGACTGCAACATTGCCGGGCCCATCGCCTACGACCTGATCATGAGCAAGGAAGCGGCAAGGCTGAAGAACTTTGACTGCCCGTACTGCGGCGAGTTCGACGGCATCGTGGTGCCGAACCTCATGAGCGGGAACCTGCTGATCAAGGTGCTTCAGATGAACGCGGGTGCCACCAGCTGCGGCATCCTCGTGGGCGCGAAGGTGCCGGTCGCGATCACGTCAAGAAGCGACTCGCCGGACAAGGCGTACCTGTCGCTGGCGGCCTGCACGGCGATGTGGAAGGATCCGGAACACAGGTACTTCGGGAAGGAGTAAGCAAGCCTATGACAGAGATCGCCAGACTGATCATCGGGCTCAGAGCCGCCGGATGGAGCGAAGAGAAAATCAACAATTTTCTGCTGTACATCGAATCCGGGGATGAGAGCCTCAAGCCGACAGAAGAAAAATAAAGACCATCCCCTGCTTCGCGGGGGATGGCAGGGAGATTTCAGCGTAGAAAAGAAAGGAGCGAACGCTATGGGTACAGAAGCAGAACGGCAGGATACGCGCAAAGCGATGGCTTTCGATCTTTGTAACATCATCGATGAGGATCCATCGCAGGAGACGTATACCAAAGAGGAGATCAAAAAGCTTATCAAGGTCTACGTCACCACAAAGGACGAAAAGTAAAAACAATCCCCCGCGGAGTGGGGGATGGAAGAGATTCATCGTGAGATACAGGCCCCGCCGGACGGCGGGGCCTTGTTTTATGTCGCGAGGATTTCCTTCAGGGTGAGGTCGCGGCCGGTGAGCGGGGTGAGCTTCTCTCCGCCGCAGTTCGGGCAGCGCAGGCGGCCGGCGTCCGCGGGGAACTCCTCGCCGCAGTCCAGGCAGCAGGCCGTGCCCTCGAGCTCCTCGACCACGAACTCCACGTCCTGGAGCTCGGTGCCGTCGGTGACGGCCTCCCAGCAGTCGGACATGTAGGCGGGGACGACGCCGCTGAGGGAGCCGACCTCAATCGTGATGCGGCTGATCTCCTCCAGCGCTTCCTCCTCGGCGATGCTGCGTACCATTTTCAGGAGCGCGTCACAGATCCCAAGCTCGTGCATGTTACTTCGACACCGTTCTCTTGACGATGCCGCCGGTCTTCTTCACGAGGCCGGCCGCCGCCTTGATGGGCATGGTCTCGAAGCTGCCGGCGTGCCAGTCGCGGACCTTATTGAGGTGGATGGCGTCGAACTTGCAGCGGGTGGTGCAGATGCCGCAGCCGATGCAGAGATACGGATCCACCTTGGTGGCGCCGCAGCCGAGGCAGCGGGCGGTCTCCTTGCGGACCTGCTCCTCGGTGAAGGTCACGCGGGCGTCGGCGAAGGTCTTCGCCTTGGCCTTGTTGTAGCCGTGGATCTGGCGGCGGGTCTTGTCGAAGCCCGCGACCTCGAGCTGGACATGATCCTTATCCAGGGCGGTATAGACGCGGCGGTCACGGCCCATGGTGAGGGTCTGGCCGGGATGGACATAGCGGTGCAGGGAGATGGCAGCCTCCTTGCCGGCGGCGATGGCGTTGATGGCAAAGCTCGGTCCGGTATAGACGTCGCCGCCCACAAAGAGGTCCGGCTCGGCCGTCTGATACGTGAGGGAGTCGGCCTCGGCGGTGCCCTTCTTCGTGGTCTTCAGCGCGCCCACATCCAGGCTGCCCCAGTCGACCTGCTGGCCGATGGCGCCGATGACGGAGTCGACCGCGAGGGTCTCGAACTTCCCGGTGCCGACGGGTTTCCGGCGGCCCTTTTCATCCGGCTCGCCGAGTTCCATGATCTCCACCCTGATGCCGGTGACCTTTCCGTCCTCACCGAGGATCTCGACCGGAGCGTTCAGGAAGCGGAACGAAACACCCTCGGCCTTTGCCTCGCCGACTTCTTCCGGATCGGCGGGCATCTCGGCCTCGGAGCGGCGGTAGAGGATGTATGTCTCCTCGGCGCCGAGGCGGACGGCCGTGCGGCAGACGTCCATGGCGACGTTGCCCGCGCCGACAACGGCGCAGCGCTTTCCGATCTCGGGCCTGGAGCCGAAGTTCACTTCCCGCAGGAAGTCGACGCCGCCCCAGACGCCCTTCAGATCCTCGCCGGGGATGCCGAGGGGGGCGGACTTCTGCGCGCCGATGGCGAGGTAGAAGCCCTTGTAGCCCTGCTCACGCAGCTGCTGAAGGGTGACGTCCTTTCCGACCTCGACGCCGCACTTAAACTCGACGCCCATCTCGCGGATGATGTCGATCTCGGCGTTCAGGACATCCTTCTCGAGGCGGAAGTTCGGGATGCCGAGGGTCAGCATGCCGCCGGGAACCGGGTTGCGGTCGAAGACCGTGACGGGGTAGCCCTTCTTCGCGAGGAAGTAGGCACAGCTCAGTCCGGCCGGGCCGGAGCCGATGACGGCGATCTTCTCGGTATAGGGACGGCCGATCTGGTTGACCATCTTCGGGATGCGGCGGGTCTCCAGATTCAGGTCGTGGTCGGCGATGAAGCGCTTGACCTCATCAATGGCGACGGCCTCGTCGACGCTGCCGCGGGTGCACTCGCTCTCGCACTTCCGGTTGCAGATGCGGCCGCAGACGGCGGGCAGGGGGTTCTCGGTCCGGATCAGATCCAGCGCGTCCTCATAGCGGCCCTGGGCGGCGAGCTTGAGATAGCCCTGGACGGGGATGTGGGCGGGACAGGCGACCTTGCAGGGGGCGGTACCGCTGGGCAGAACGTCCTCGCGGTTCTCGCGGTAGTTCGGGTTCCAGGCGTCCTTGGAGACGAGATGCTCGGAGAGCTTCGTATACTTCTGGGGCGCGATGTTCACGGTGGTGCAGAGCTTCTGGCCCAGCTTCAGGGCGTTGGCGGGACAGACCTCGACGCACTGGGCGCAGGCCACGCACTTCGCCTCGTCGACCTCGGCGACGAAGTTGGAACGAATCGCGTCACGGGCGCCGAACATCAGGCCGACGCGCAGGCCGAAGCAGGCGCAGGCGCAGCAGTTGCAGATGGCGGCGCTTTCGCCGGCTTCCTCGATGTTGGGGATATCGTGCATGAGGCCGTTTTCCTCGGCGCGCTGAATGATCTCGAGCGCCTCTTCGCGGGTGATCTCACGGGCGCGGCCGGTGCGGATGTAGTGCTCGGCGCCCTTGCCCATCTGGATGCACATCTCCTCGGCCAGGTGGCCGCAGCCGTCATTGATGCTGCTGCGGGAGGCGCGGCAGGAGCAGGGCGAGACGCAGAAGCGGTCGTACTTGTTCAGGTAATAGCTGAGCTTCTCATAGTCGTGCACGTTCGGAATGTCCTTGATGGCGCTCTCCACCGGGACGACGCGCATCAGGCCGTAGCCGTTCGGGATCAGAGGCGACATGGTCTGCATGCGGATGCGGGTGTATTCCTCGAAGGCGCGGCCGACCTCGGGGTGGGTATCCAGGAGCTCCTGGTTGTTGACGAGCATCTCCATGATGCCGGGGGCGAAGATCTGCATGAAGTAGACGTCCTCGCCGAGGTTTTCGTCATAGGTGCAGCGGAAAACGCCGATCCAGGCCAGGTGCTTGGCAAGCTTTTCCACCTCTTCCACGGGCTTGCCGACCTTCTTCGCGAGATAGCCGGCGGTGCGGACCTTGCGCAGGCCGGCCGCGATGGCGACGTCCGCCTCGTCGTCGGTCACGATGCTCGCAAGGCTGTAGTACTCGGGGGCGTTCTCGTCAATTTTGTTCACGACGCCGGTGAGGCCCCCGACGATGTGACACAGTTTGACGATTTTCGGTCTCAGTTCTGCCATGTTCTCTCTCCTTAAATAGATTTTTGAATTCAAGATAACGCATGATATGTCTGATAACATTATAACGAAAACCGGAGAAAACCGCAAGTTATTCTCCGGGCATTGTATAGACAAAAGAAACCAAGTATAGCAGTTCCCCCGCCGGTGGCGGGGGAACCTGCTTTTTTCAGTCCGTATCGATCCGGATCCTTTTGACCATGATCGCCGAGACCACGCCGATGACCACGCCGGCGACGGTCCCGCTCACGAGCAGGAAGGGCAGATAATAGCGCAGGGCGTCGGTCTCGAGGATGAGGCTTGCCATGGCGATCTGGCCGATGTTGTGCAGGATGCCGCCGGCCACGCTCACGACGATCTCGGTGAACTTCCCGCTCCGCTTCAGAAGGCCCATGCCCGCGAGGCTCAGCACCGCCCCGGCAAAGCTGTAGAAAAGGCTCGCGATGCTGCCGAAGAGGAGCGAGACCAGAACCACACGCACCAGGGAGACGGCCGCGGCCTCCTTCCAGCCCAGCTTGTACAGGGCGAAGACCACCGCGATGTTCGCAAGGCCCATCTTCACCCCGGGGACCGCCACGAAGGCGGGGATCTGGCTCTCCACAAAGGAGAGAATCATCGCGAGGGCCGTGGTCAGGGCCATGACCGTCAGCTTCTTTGTCTTCATGGGCTTCACGGACTCAGGTCATGCCGTCCACGGGCGACTGTTCCGCCGCGCCTTCGACGACGATCAGAAGACGGTTCGGCAGGCAGGCGATGAACTCGCCGTTGCGGCTGATCTTTCCCATGCCCATGCAGACCTTGTCGGGGCAGTCGGCGTCGCTGACCCAGGCTTCGCCGTTTTCGACGACGAGGATGTTGCTGCCGCCGTTGAGGGGGAAGGTGCCGCTTTTTTGCAGGGGGTAGCGGCCGACCTCCTGCCCGTCGACGGTGACGACCGCCTGGGCGCCGGTGCCGGTATCGCGGGCCTGGCGGGAGCGCATCAGGAAAAACAGCGCCAGGGCCGCGAGAAGCAGGACGCCCGCGATGATCAGGTCGCGGGTGTAGCGTGCTTTTTCAGGCTTCTGTGCCGTTTTGTTGTTCGCAGATTCGTTCATACTCATGTCTCAGGGCTTCGGCAGGAAGACGGTGTTCCCCTCATACATCAGGAGAAACTCCTCCAGGCAGAGGTTATGCTCCGTAATATACTCCGCGGCCTCGACGCCCACATAACGGAAGTGGGCCGGGTGGCGGCAGGCCACGCCGTAGAACTGCTCCTTGCCCTCGGGGTAGCGCAGGATGAAGCCGTATTCCGTGCAGTGCTCCACCAGCCACTTGTAGAGCGCGGTATCGGCCATCTCGGGGTCGTCCCAGATCTCATACAGGCCGCTGCGCCAGACCTGGTCCGTAAAGTCGATGGCGAGACCGGTCTGGTGCTCGTCAAGGCCCTGGGCCAGGAAGTGATTCGCAGCCTCCACCGGGTCCCGGTTGTAGACGTGGTTGTAATAGGACAGAAACCAGGTATTCAGGAATTCCGAATTGCGGAAGGCCGCGCTGATCCAGCACTCAAAGCCCGCTTCCCGGGCCGCGGTCAGGAAGGCCATCGCCGCGTCATAGATCCGCGCGTCGATGCCCTGGCCCTCGAAGTTGGAATACTCCGGGCGGTACTCCATGCCGATGGAGTTGTAGGAGTTGGCCAGAAGGAACTCAAAGCTGTTGATATCAATATCAGGCTTGGGGTCCGGCGTGGGGGTCGGCGTCGGGGTGGGTGTGGGGTTCGGCTCGGCCACGATCTCCGCCGGAGCAGTGTCGGCAGCGCCGGAGGCGGCCTGAGCGGCCGGGGTCTCCTCCGTCAGGTCCGAGGTTTTGCGGACGCCGCAGGCGGCCAGGCTCAGGCACAGGGACAGCAGAAGAAGCGCTGTCAGGCAGGACAGGAAAACTCTCTTCATTTTGGTCATATCGGCAGTGATCTCACACCTCGCTGTACAGGTCGACGAACTCCTCCAGGCAGAGGTTGTTGTCCGTCATGTAGCGCGCCGCCTCCTGGCCCACGTAGCGGAAATGCCAGGACTCGCCCATCACGTGGGTGATGCCCCGCTTCTCCGTCGGGAAGCGGAGAATAAAGCCGTATTCCGCGCAGTGCTGCGCCAGCCACTGGACCGTGGGGACCTCGGCGATGGAATCGTTCTTGATCTCATGATAGACGTCGGTGATGTCGATGCAGAGGCCGGTCTGGTGCTCGCTGCAGCCGGCGGGCATGGTGATGTAGTTGCCCTCGGCGTTCTTGCCGTCGGAGATGCCGTTGTTGGCACAGACGCGGTCGAAGTTGGCCTGCTGGGAGCCGTAGTCCCGGAAGCCGGAGGAGAGATACACCGGGAGACCGGCCGCCCTGCAGCCCTGGACCATGTCGATGAGCGGCTGGGCAATGGAGATGTCCACCATCTGGCGGTTCGGGTCATAGTCCGTCCGGATGTCCGTGTCGTCGCCGACCATGTTCAGATAGGCCAGGGTCTCCGGCTGATAATACAGCGGCTCGATGGGGTGGTCGCCGTTTACGAGGACATACTGCCAGTCATGGATGTTGATGGCCGGCGGTGCGGGCAGACCCAGCGCCGCGGCCTTGAGCTCCTCCGGGCGGGTAGGCGCGCTCGTCGGTGACGGCACGGGCGAAGCCTCGACCGGAGCGGCCTCGACGGGGGTCGCCTCGATCGTCGTCTCGGCTGCGGGGGCGGCCTGTACCGCCGGGGCGGCCGCGGCGGGGCTCTGCTCCGTTCTGCCGACGTCATTGCTCATCACGCTGTTGGTCATCCACTGCGCCATGTACCAGCCGAAGGCAATCAGAATCACAATCCCGAAAATCAGGCGAACAGGACGACTGTATCTCATGGATCGCCCCTCCTTAGTCAAAACAAAGTGATAGTTTATTGTAGCACAGACGGGGGTGATGGTCAATCCTTACAGAAGGCAAAAAAATTAAACGCCGCTCTGCCCGCCCGCTGCGCGGGCGGGTAGATCAGCGGGAGGATCGGCGGTCAATCCTTACAGAAAGCAAAAAAATAAACGCCGCTCTGCCCGCCCGCTGCGCGGGTGGAAGAACAGTATGTGCGTTTTGCGGAGCGAGCTTCCGAGCGGGCGTTCAGATATTTTTGATCTGGTTCTGGATCAGGAGGCCGACGGTGTCCGCCAGCTGGTCGATGGAGCGGATGCGGGCGAAGTCGCGGCCGTAGACCGTTCTCGCGGCGGGCAGGTCCTCGTCCTCGCCGGTGAAGACGCAGATCACCGCGATGCCCTCGGCCCGGGCCCGGCGCACCTCATAGGCCGTGTCCCGAATGCCGGTCTCCTTTTCGTAGGAGCTGAAGCTGTCTTCCTCCTCGTCCCGGATGCGCACCACGTCCTGGGGCTTTACGTCCGAGAGGACGATCAGAAGGCGGTGCTCGCAGGCGGAGGCCTTCATGAGCTCGGCCGCGGTGCGCACGGCGAGGCCGTCGCGGTTGCAGCCGTTGGAGACATAGTCGAAGATGCGCTCGTTCTTCCCGGTCTCCGAATAGTCGCGGAAGATCCGGACGATGGTATAGCCGGTCATGGAGCAGAAGCCCATCACCCGGCAGGGAACGGCGCAGCGGGTCAGGGCTTCGGCGATGCAGAAGGCCTGGCCGGAGATGCTCTCCAGTCTCCCCTTCTGGGAGGTGGAGGCGTCGAGAAGAATGTCCACGCTGACATCGCCGGCATTCGAATTTTCCCGCCGGCGGAAGACGTCGCCGTCGTCCAGCTCCAGCGCCCGCCAGACGCGTCCGGCCTCCAGCTCCCCCGCGTTGCCGCGGACGGTATAGGGCTGGAGATAGAGCAGGACGGAGTTCTGGATCTTCTCCACCAGGCGGGAGATGGCGATGCGGTTCTGGGCCTCGTGGGCGTGGAAGGCCGCGCGGTTGCGGGCGATCTGGGCCGCTTCCCGCTCCTTGTGCAGGGCCTCAAAACCGTTGCGGATGTGGGCGGAGGCGGCTTCCCCCTTGGTCACATGCAGGTGGCAGCCGCGGTGGTTGCCGGAGCAGAGGCGCTTCTCCAGCTCGGCAATCTGCTCGGGACGGAGAAGGGACCGGCCGTACTTTTCGGCCATGAACTCGCGCAGCTCGGACTCCGACAGGGAGGTCTTGCGCTCGAGCAGGTCCTCGGGCATCTCGCTGCCGCCGTCGTCCGGGTGGGGATGTTCCGCAAGGCCGAGGCCGAAGGGGCGGAGCTTCTGTTTTCCGCGTTTGCGCTCCTCCGCGTGCTTCAGGAACGGGAGGTTCCAGGGGTGGTGCTCCGTTGCGCGCTCCTGCGCACGGATCTGAAACCACTTCAGGAGCAGGCGCCGCATCTCAGCCACCAGGGCTTCGGTGTCCAGGTCCGGGGAGAACTCCAGCTCGTCGAGGAGCGAGAGGTCGTAGCGGGAGAGCGGCTGCGGCAGGCCGAGGAGCCGCCGGTAGTGGGCTTCGGCCAGGAAGTCAAAGAAGCGGTCGTCTTCGGTATGGGCGCCGCCGAATTCTTTCAGGAATTTTTCCGCGTATCGCCGCTGCAGCACCGCGAGGGCCGGGCGCGAGGCCTTCTCCTTCGCCACCAGGGCGTTTTCCAGGCCGAGCCAGAGCAGGGCCTCGTACTCCCCCGCTTCTTCCTCATGCTCCAGGCCGCGGAAGAGCCCGCTCAGCAGCGGGTAGTCATAGTGTTTATGGGCCAGGCCGAAGATGCTGTTCCAGTAGACATCGGCGGTACCGTCGGTGTTGTAGAATTTGAAGTCAGGAGTAAATCCGTAATCCGCGGCGGCATTCCAGATCAGGTTCCAGGCGCGCTTTTTCTGAAGATCCGAAATCTCCTGCGTCATGAGAGGAAGACTTCCCCTCGGCCCGCGCTCCCGTCGATGCGGGCGGAGATGATGTCATTGACCAGCTGGCGCTCAAAGTCGTCAAAGCTCTTGTTCACAATCCCGAGCTCCAGGGCGTCGCCGAGGCAGAGGCCGTTTTCCACCAGAGACACCGCCGCGAGCAGGCCGCGCAGGTCCAGGGCCTTGGTGGAGATCTCGGCGCTTTCGCACTTGGCCCGGATCTCGCCGAAGAGCTGGGCCAGCTGGTCGGCGTACTTCTCCTGCAGGGTCGGATGCTGATTGAGGAGAAGCTTCTTCAGGTTCTCCACGGTGATGACGGGCATCTGGATCACCATGAAGCGGGAGGCCAGGGCCTCGTTCAGCTCGCGGGTGCCGGCGTAGCCGTAGTTCATCGTGGCGATGAAGCGGGTCGCGGGCTGCAGACTGATGCGGTCGTAGCCCGGTACGTCGATAATCCGCCGGAAGTCCAGCGTCGCGTGCAGCACCGCAAGCGACTCGTTCTTCGCCATGTTGATCTCGTCCAGGACGCCGAAACCGCCCGCTTTGGCACACTGGGTGATGGGGCCCTCGCGCAGGACGACCTCGCCGCCGCGGAAGGTGTCGGTGCCGATGAGGGAGGCCGCGTCCGTGTTCAGGTAGAAGGAGACGTCCCACTGAGGCCGCGCGAACACCGCGGAGAGGTTCTCGGCCAGGACGTTTTTCCCCGTCGCCTTCGGCCCGACGAGAAGAAGGTTCTCCCCCGCCAGCAGCGCGGTCAGGGCCTTGAGCCAGATCTCCTTCCCGTAATAGAAAAAGTGGGGCTTCGGGATGCGGCGCTCATCCCCCGTCGCGGGGTGTTCCCGGCGGAAGGACTCGATCTCCCCGATCAGGCGTTCATCGATGCCCTCGCTGCGTAAAAATTCCAGCATGTCCTGCATAAGCTGTTCCCTCCGATGTTCCTTACATTGCTGTCGTCCGTGTTCCGCCGGCTATTCTACCACAGTCTTTCCCGAAAGAAAAGAGCGAAACCGTCCCGTTTCGGGAAGTTTCGCTCTTCTGACGCGGGCCAGGCTTACTTCTTGGCCGAGCTGTTGGTGGCGGAAATGATCTCCTCGTGCTTGGCGATGAACTCCTTCATCTCGGAATAGCTGATCTCCTTCCGGCGGCGGACCGTCAGGTCATAGTCCGTGGTGCCGTCCTCCTGGTTGCGGGAGAAGGCGCTCTCGAGCACGGTGCCGTCCCACTCCTCGAGCTGTTTGGTCAGAGCGTGGTTGAACTCATAGCCGTTCTTCACGGTGAAGTGGAGCTGGTTCGTGGCATAGGCGTCCGGTCCGAAGATAAACTTGTGCATCAGGATCTGCAGGATGCAGACCACCAGCGCGGCAAAGAGACCGATCACCAGCATGCCCGAGCCGACCGCGAGACCGATGGCCGCCGTGACCCAGATGCCCGCCGCCGTCGTGAGCCCCCGGACCAGACCCTCGCGCTTGAAGATGACGCCGGCGCCCAGAAAGCTGATGCCGCTGACCACCTGGGCCGCCACACGGGCGGGGTCCGCGCCGCGCGTGCCGGGAAACGGCGTGCCGTCGGTAAGCGTCAGGTCCACAAAGCCGTATTTCGACACGATCATCGCGAGGGCCGCGCCCATGCAGACAATCACGTGCGTGCGCACGCCGGCTTCCTTGAAGTGCTTGCTGCGCTCGACGCCGATGGAGGCGCCGCAGATACAGGCGAGCAGAAGCCGCAGGCAGAAGTCGATATTCTGCTGCAGATCGAGATTTCCAAGAAACATGTCCCGGATCGTCAGTGCGTCGGGCAGATGCATATTCATTCCCCTTTCCCGGGAAAACGCATTCCCCCGCGGTCAGCGGGGGAAGCATATTCGGTTCGATTGATTATATTTTGATTATACTTTTGATGATTGGTTCAGCGTTTGATCCGGCGCCCGGCCGAAGCCCGGGCCGGAACGGCCGGGCCGGCTTATTCAAAATCCAGCACGCGCAGCATGCGCACCAGGGTCAGACGGTTGCGGATGGCGGCGGAGATGGGCAGCATCTCGTCCTTCAGGGACGGGTCGATGCCGATGTGCTCCGGCAGGTACTTGCAGCCGCAGTCCTTGTAGAGCTTCTCCATCTTCTCCACCGGCGGGATCGTCGCGATCAGCTCCTTAATCTCATCCCAGTGGTCGACGATGTTCTGCGGATCAAAGGTGCCGAGGACGTCGTTCTCGTTCTCCTTCATGATGCCGTCGCAGAGGCGCTCGCCGAACTTCTCCAGCACCCAGTCGCGGGTGAGCGGCTCGAAGGGTTTGGCCTTCGGGGTCTTCTCCGCCAGCTCGTGGTAGAGCTGGCAGCAGCGGAAGGTGCCGACGCCCACGCACTCGCCGTGGATGCCCTCGGCCTTCTCAAAGCGCGGCGGCTTCATCTCCACCAGGTGGGCCATCAGATGCTCCGCCCCGGAGGCGGCGCGGGAGTGATCCAGCAGCTGCATCGTAAGGCCGCTCTCCATCTGGGCCATGGTCATGGCCTCGTGGTCGGCAACGCCGGTGGCGG
The DNA here is from genome assembly GCA_017458335.1 of Oscillospiraceae bacterium. Classification (GTDB taxonomy): domain Bacteria; phylum Bacillota; class Clostridia; order Oscillospirales; family Oscillospiraceae; genus Limivicinus. The sequence goes on along the minus strand of JAFTFT010000005.1, from coordinate 302,267 downwards.
CGTACTTGTCGGCCGCGTCCTGCATCAGCTTCAGCGCGTGCTCGGCCAGGTCCGCGACCATGGGGCAGTAGTACTCGCCGTCCACGATCTTCGCGATGCGCCAGTCGACCAGGGAGATGTACTTGGCCAGGATGTCGTTGATGCCGCTGGCCACCAGACGGGCAGGGGCGCCCTTGATGATGTCGAGGTCGGCAACCACCAGTTCCGGTGCCTTCATGGGAATGGACTTCTTCTGGCCGTCGATGACGATGGAGCAGATGTTCGCCGTAAAGCCGTCAGAGCTGGCGAGCGTCGGGACCGCGACGAAGGGAATCCCCAACTGGTAGGCGGGGTAGCGGCCGAAGTCCATGATGGTGCCGGCGCCGAAGGCCACGATCACATCGGGGTGGTCGAGCTGCTTCATCATGTTCTCAATCAGGCCCTTTTCGGAGAAGAGGCCCTTGGACTCGAGGACGATCTCCTGGTCGGCCTTGACGTGCTTGCCTTCGGTCAGCTTGTAGATGACGGTATCATAGACCACCGCCCGCCGGCCGGTGAGGCCGAGCTCTTCCATATACTCCTCAAAATGGTCCAGGGCGCCGTAGTCGACGACGACCTTCTTCGTCTCCAGGGTGTGGGTCCGGCCGCAGCGGCAGGGGCCGGTGTACTGTGCGCAGTTCATAATCATAGGGCAAACTTTCTCCTTTTTGTGACTTTTAGACAGGTCTATATGTGAAAAAGCGGAATATCTGTAGAAAAGATACTTCAACTTCACCAAAATGTCAACAGAAAAGAATCCATGCAGAACTTTCATCATTCTTCAAAAATTCTCGCATGAGGATAAAAACTCAAATTTTCTGTATGTTTTTTAGGGAAACTGCATAAAACAAAGGTCGCTTTCTTTCCTGAAAACGCGTGTTTCGCGCATTTTCGGTTTCAGACGAACTTTCTGGTCTTTTTCTCGTTTTTTGGTTATATTGACAGTAACCCCCTTGAAATATAGAATTATTTTAGCTGTTATTTGTTCAACTTGCCGAGGCTTCGTTCCTTTTCCCCGATGAACTCCATCGGCAGGCGGAGCAAAAAAACACGCAAATCATACTTTAAGGAGGATCCCAATGAAAAGCATGAAAAAACTTCTGGCCTTCGCCATCGCGCTGGTTCTGCTCGTGGCTCTGGCCGCCCCATCCTATGCGATCTCGGAAAAGGATGACGTCTACACCCTGAACTTCTATCACATCTTCGCGGATGAGGCTTCCGGCGGCCATGAGTCCCTGTGGATCAACAAGGCCATCGCCGAAGTGGAAGAGAAGTCCGGCGGCCGCCTGAAGATCGACTGCGTTCCGGCCGGTGTCATGGGCAGCGAGGAAGAGCTGATCCCGCAGGTCTTCGCGGGCACCGTCGACATGAGCCTCTCCGGCCCCTCCGTCTGGGGCACGGTCGGCAGCATCGACGCCATTGGCTGGTCCGAGCTTCCGTATGTTGTGGACAACTATCCCCAGATGAACGCCCTGGGTGAGATTCTTCCCGACCTGACCAACAAGCAGCTGGAAGAGGCCGGCATCGGCCTGTACTGCCTGGGCGCCATGAGCCAGGGCATCCGCTGCCTCTGCACCGCGGAGAAGTTCCCGGTCAATACCGTGGATGACTGCAAGGGCCTGCGCATCCGTGTGCCGCAGTCCGAGGTCTACATGTCCACCGTCGAAGGCTGGGGCTGCGCCCCCACGGCGATGAGCTCCTCCCAGGTCATCACCGGCCTTGCCAACGGGACCATCGAGGGCTTTGAGTCCGACCCGGCCTCCATCCTTGCCCGCGGCCAGCAGGAGGGCTTCCACTGGTACACCGAGACCTATCACATCGCCTCGCTGAACCTCCTGATGATCAACAAGGCAAACCTCGAGAAGCTGCCCGCCGACCTGCAGGAGATCCTCATCAGCGTGTTCAAGGAGAAGTGCGTGGAGCAGTGCTATGACCGCGAGACCGTGAACGCCGCGCTGCTGGACGACATCAAGGCCGCCGGCGTCGAGGTCATCACCCCGAGCGCAGAAGCCTTCGAGGGCTTCAAGTCCGCCGATGCCCCGTACCGTGACGGCAAGATCGCCGAATGGGGCGTTGAAGACGTCTTCGCCGAGGCGCTTGACTACGTCGCGAACAACACCAAGTAAGGCTTCCGTCTGAAATCAATCCGGCGTCCCTTTTCCGGAGAGCCCCTTTCCGGGCTCTCCGGAAATTCATGGCGCCGCCCTGTCCCGTTTCTGTTGAACGCATCACAGAATCGAAGCAGAAAGAGAGCGAGTTATGAAAAAAGTATTAGAGGTTTACCGCAGGATCGACGATGCGGTGGAGCTGATCACCAAGTACTTCTGCGCGTTGCTGCTGGCGGCCATGATCGCGGTCTGCTTTGTCAACACCGTCGGACGCTATGCCTTCCACCACTCCTTCCGCGCGGCGGAGGAGATCGTCATCCTCTGCGCCGTCTGGGTCACCTGCGTCGGCGCCTCGCTGACGGCTCGGGCGGACGACCACGTCACCCTGGACCTGCTGCAGGAGCTGGTGAAAAACCCAAAGGTCAAGGCCGTCCTCTACGCCCTCACCCGAGGCCTCGCCTGCGCCTTCCTGCTGCTGCTGCTTCCCGCCGCGTTTCAGATGGTCAAAATCTATGCGCCGATGAAGCTCACCGGCACCAAATGGCCCCAGTGGGTGCTGTATGACGCCTATGTGGTGGGCTCCATCGCCATGGTGCTGGGCTATCTGCGCATCACGCCGGGCAGGGTCGTCGCCCTGTGGAACGGCACCGAGGAAAAAAGCGAATATGAACAGATCAACGAACACGAAAAAGAACTGGAAGAAGGGAAGGTGGACGCGTAAATGCTGATTATCGCCTGTATCTCGCTGCTCGCCCTGATGTTCCTCGGCGTGCCCATCACCTTTTCCCTCCTCGGCGCGGGTTTCCTTGCCGTGCTGCTCGGCAACGGCAGCCTGCCGATGTACATGAACTGCCGCGGCTTCATCAGCGGCATCAACTCCTTTACCCTGATGGCGATCCCCTTCTTCATGATCTCCGGCGCGATCATGAACCAGGGCGGCCTCTCCAAGCGCATCATCCAGTTCTGCTCGGCGCTGTTCAGCTGGCTGCGCGGCGGTGTCGGCATCGTCTGCGTCGCCGCCAACATGGTCTTCGGCGCGGTCTCCGGCTCCGGTACGGCGGCCGTGGCAGCCATCGGTTCCATCACCGCGCCGGATATGGAGAAAATCGGGTATAAGAAAGAATTCACCGGCGCCATGATCGCCGGTGCCGCCTCCACCGCGCCGATCATTCCGCCGGGCAATGTCATGATCATGTTCGCCGCCATCACGGGGCTGTCCATCACGCGGATGTTCCTGGCGGGCTATACCCCGGGCTTTGTCATCGGCATCATCCTGATGATCATCTGCCACTTCTATGCCAAGAAGCACAACATCGACTACGGCGGGAAGTTCGAGATCAAGAAGGTCCTCCGTGCCCTGTACGAATGCTTCTGGGCCCTGCTGATGCCGCTGATCATCATCGTGGGCATCACCGCCGGGTTCTGCACCCCCACCGAGGCGGGCGCCGTCGCCTGCGTCTACGGCCTGATCGTCGGGCTGGTTTTCTACAAGGACCTGAGCCTGAAGAAGATCCGGGACGTTCTCTTCTCGGCCGCGCAGGGAACCGGCCAGATTCTCTCCCTCTATGCCGCTTCCACGATGTTTGCCTACATCTTCACCGTCGAGGGCTTCGGCAAGATCTTTCAGGAGTGGCTGATGAGCGTGTCTTCCGGCAACGCCACCGTGATCATGCTCCTCGTCGGGGCGTTTGTGCTGCTGATCGGCTGTTTCATGGAGCCGGTGGCCGTCATGCCCGTGGTTCTGCCGCTGGTTTATCCCCTGCTTCAGAAGCTTGGAATGAACATGGTCCAGTTCGGCCTGTTCTTTACGCTTTGCACCATCGTCGGCGGTCTGACCCCGCCGGTGGGCTCCTACCTCTTCGTGACGGTCACGGTTGTCAAGACCGGCGTCACCAAGCTGATCCCGTGGATGATGGTCATGATCCTGGTCGACCTGATCGTGATCCTGATGGTCACCTTCATCCCCGGCTTCTGCACCTGGCTGCCCGACCTGCTCCTCGGACCCATGTGAGCCATGAACAACCGAACCGCTGTCTACCGGCAGATCCGCGCACAGCGGACCTGGCGGCCGCTCGGGAAAATGTCCTGGTGGCGGATCGTCGCGGGGGTCACGCTGCTGCTGCTGGCGCTGCTGCTCTCCGGCGTCCCCGCCCAGCGGCTCGCGGCTTCGGGGCGCTTCGAGGCGGCGGAACGCCTGATCCTCTCCCGGGCCTGGATGGAAAAGTATAAGCCCGAATCATTGCGCTTCATCCGGGCAGGTGTGCTATATGAGCACGGAGAAGAAGCGGCCGCAGGTGAGCTTCTGCGAAACATAAACCCCTCCGATCTCTCGGAGGGGGAGGCGCGGGAATATGAGGTTCTTCTGGAGGCCCTGGGACCGGGTCAGACGTAGAGGACTTCCGTCAGCGTTTTGTACCGCTCCGTAATCTCGCTCCCGGTGTAGCCGGTGATCAGACCGTCACAGTTTTTCAGGTTCGTGATGTGCGCCACCGCCGACTGGCCGATTTTGGAGGAGTCACAAAGGATATAACGGTGCTTCGCGCTGAAGAGAATGTTCTGCTCCGCCGTTGCGACAGAGACGTTGTCGCTCATCACATCGCCGCCGGCGTTGATCGCATCACAGCCGATAAAGGCGTAGTCCACCTGCTTCAGACCCCGGAAGTATTCGGCAACCTCGTTTCCGATGATGGAGCCGGTCAGGCTCCGGACGATGCCGCTGCAGATGTGAACTTCCAGGCTGTTGACCCGGGCGAGATAGTCCGAGGCCTGCATGGAGTTGGAATAGATCACCCCTCTGTCCAGGTCGTCCAGGAGGTTGCAGAGATCATAGACCGTGGTCCCGCTGCCCAGCGCGATGGATGCGCCGTTCGGCACCAGGGCTCTGGCCCGTTCCGCGATCTTGCGCTTTTCCGCCACGTTCTTGCGGAGCTTGCTCTCGAAACTCTCGTCCGGTACCCGGTTGACGGACATGACCCCGCCGTAGGTGCGGATCAGAAGTCCGTTCTGCTGCATCACCGCAAGCTGCTTGCGCAGCGTCGAGACGGAGATATCCAGAATCTCGCTGAGTTCGCCGACCGATATCTCCCCCCGGCTCTCAAGCAGGCCGATGATTCTCTGTTCCCGGCGGGCTGTTTTCATGGCGCTCACTTCCCTTTTACAAGTTCAAACACGCATGATTTTATACCAAAACGCGCAATTTGTACAGTGAAAAAAGTGTGTTTAGTATTATTTTTGCGCATTTTTGTCATGACATATGGTTATATTTCGGCCTAATCGGTTTCCATTTTGCGCGAAACGCGCAATTCAATACTTAAATTTATCGAAACAGGAGGAATAACAATGAGACCCGACATTATCGTTATGCTGACCCACCATGACGTCACGGTGCCCAATGCCGCGGAAGTATTCGAGGAATGCAAAGACATTGAAGCCGTCAAACTCTGGGGCTTCAAGAACGTAGGCCTGCCGAAGGACCAGATGAAAGCGCTGACCGCGGCCATGAAGGCAGCCGGAAAGACCACCTTCCTTGAGGTCGTCACCTATGACGAGGAAAGCTGCCTGGACGGCGCGCAGACCGCCATCGACTGCGGCTTTGACTACCTGATGGGCACCATCTATTACGACAGCGTAGCCAAGCTGCTGAAGGACAACGGCATGGACTATCTCCCCTTTGTCGGGAAGGTCTCCGGCAGCCCGAGCATCCTGGAAGGGAGCAACGCAGAGATCATTCAGAACGCGAAGGATCTGATGGAAAAGGGCGTCACGGGCTTTGACATTCTCGCCTATCGCCATGTGGTGGACGGAGAAAAGCTGGCCTATGAGTTCTGCGCCGCGGTTCCGGCCAGGATCTGCATCGCGGGCAGCATCAACAGCTTTGCCCGGATCGACACCATGTTCGATATCGGTCCCTGGACCTTTACGATGGGTTCCGCTCTGTTCGAGAAGAAGTTTCTGCCGGAGGGAAGCTTCCGTGAGAACCTGATCGCCGTGGCGGACTATATGGCGAAAAAATAAAGCCCGCGGCGCTTTCTGTAAGGAGAGAATGCTTATGTTAGATCAACGACTGATAGAAGCCAATGCAACTAAGCTGGATGAGCTGCATGAGATCATGCTGCAGCAGGAGCATCCGGAAAAGCTGCACGATATCGACATGAAGGCCATCCTGATCGATCACGGCGCCGTGGCGGGGCTGAATGATGCGGTGCGATCCCTGACCGCCGGGAAGAAGATCCTTTTGGTCACGGGCCCCACCGTCATCACCGATACGAAAAATGACGCCGTCAAGGAGAAGATTCTGGCACAGCTTGAGGCGGATTTTGACGTGGAATGGCTCGTCATCCGTGAGCCGGAGGGCATCGTGCACTGCACGCCGGAAAACGCCGCAAAGATTCAGGAGCGGCTCCCCGGCAAGGACTGCGTCGTCGGGGTCGGCTCCGGCACCATCTGTGACCTTTGCAAGTACGGCACGTTCTACGCGGATAAGGCCAATCCCCTTCCGCTGGTCATCGTCCAGACCGCGCTCTCGGTGAACGCGTTTTCCGACAACTCCTCCGTCATGCTCATCAGCGGAGTCAAGCGCACGGTACACTCCCGCTATCCGACGGTACTGATCATTGATCTCGACATCGTTACCGCCGCCCCGCCCGAGATGAACGTCAGCGGCTACGGGGATCTGATCGCCACCTGGACCGCGCCGGTGGACTGGTACCTGGGCTATATGCTCGGGATGGGCGGGAACTTCCATACCGCGCCGTCCGACATGATCCGGACACAGTGCGAGAGGCTCCTGGAGAACTCCGCCAGGCTCGCCGCCTGCGACCCGGAGGTTATCGGCGATCTCGCCAATGTTCTGACGCTCAGCGGCCTCTCCATGGGGCTGGCCGACGAGAGCTCCCCGGCTTCCGGTTCCGAGCACGTCATGAGTCATCTCATTGACATGGCCTCCGGCGTGCGAAAGACCGGAATCTGCTATCACGGAACCCAGGTGGCGGTCTCCGGCATCATCTCCTGCCTTCTGTGGGATTACTTTCTGCATGAGTTTGACCCGAAGGCGGTAGACCTCGGCGCGTGCTACCCCAGTCCTGAAGAGATGGAACCGCGGGTCCGGGCAGCCTTTGACTGGCTGGATGGCACCCACTCCGCCGCGGACGAGTGCTGGTCGGACTATCAGAAGAAACTTCGCCGCTGGCATGATAACCGCGACAGCTTCCGGCAGTTTCTGGATCATTTTGACGAGTTTAAGGCGACGGTCTCTCCCTGGGTCAAAGATCCCGCCTACATCTCCAGATGCATGCACAACGCAGAGGCTCCCTGCCGGTACAGTGTTCTGAACTATCCGGTGGACGCGAAAACGGCCACCTGGGCCATCACAAACTGCCACCTGATGCGAAACCGCTTCTCCATCATCGATCTTCTGCATTTCAGCGGCGTCTGGACCGATGATTTCGTGCAGATGATCATCAACCGGGCGGAAGCCCTCGACGCGGGGCTGTAAGCAACTTCATGTCCGTCTACAGGAGTATATGAAAAGGTACATTACCAGGCCGCATTTTCGCTCGGGAAGCCGGATTGATTTCGGGCTTCCCGAGTTTGGCTTTTATTCCCCGCCCCAGCCTCTTTCATTTTCATCAGCAGGGCTGAAAAGAAGTTCGCAAGTATTCTTCGTCAATACCGCAAACCTCACAAAATTCCGTTCTCCAATTTGTGCAATCAGTCAAAAGCGTCCGTTCAACCTATCTGACAGGTTGACATTTTCGTCTTTTGCGCGTATATTTTAACCGGTATTCACAGGATGTTAATATTTATCTGATCCATTATGGATGAGCCCCGTATATTGCTGTGATCTTCTTCCGTCAGCCGTGTTTCTGCGGCTGATCACCCTTTTATGGCGGCTTTTGTTATGTAAACGGCCGCTTTCCCGGATCGGAAGAAAACCGCTTCCGGGACTGATGATGTGGTTACCGTGCACTGCACGAATATATAACCAAATTAAATGAAAAGGATGGCAACAACATGAAAAAACTCCTCGCAATGCTGATGGTCATGGCCATGATCTTCTCGCTCGCAGCGGTCGGAACGGCTTACGCGGACGACGCGGATGATTTCCACATTGACCTGACCTACTCCAACGTCTTCAACCCTGCTGAGTGGAACTACAAGGCGGCCGAACTCTTCGCCGAAGCCGTCACCGAGCGGACCGAAGGCCACATCACCGTGACCTATCACGGTCTGAACGAGCTGGACTGCTATGCCGACTCCCTGGTTCACGCCTACAACGGCGACAACTGGATCGGCCTGGAAGAGCCCTCCCTGTTCGCCGAGTATGTCGGTGACTGCGCCGTTCTGGCCGGCCCGATGCTCTTCACCAACGACGAAGAGTACAACTACATCATGGGCTCTGAGATCGTGAAGGACATCACCGATCGTCTGGCGGAAGAGAACATCCACGTTCTCGACACCCACTACTCCTTCGGCTATCGCTCCGTCGTCACCAACAAGGACATCTATAAGCCCGAAGACCTCAACGGTGTCAAGCTCCGCTCCACCACCGCCCCGCTGTTCATCAAGACCATCGAGTGCCTGGGCGCCACTCCGGTTCCCATGAGCTTCACCGAGTGCCTTTCCTCCATCTCCTCCGGTGTTGTCGACGGCTTTGAAGGCTCCACCTCCACCCTCGCCGGTGCCGGCGCTCCCTACGAGCTGGTCAAGAAGGTCGCTCTGACCAACCACTTCATCGCAACCCGCTGGCTGTTCATGGCTGAGGATGTGTATGAGTCCATCCCCGAGAAGTGGCGTGACATTCTCGACGAGTGCGCCCTCGAGTTCGGTATGTGGGAGCAGACCTCCTGCGCCGATGACGAGCAGGTTCAGATCGAGAAGATGAAGAACGAAGACGGCGTGACCTGGAACGAAGTCGACATCGACGCCTTCACCGAGGCCTGCGCACCGGTCTATGACTGGATCGTTGAAGAGTACGGCGCCAACCCCGACCTGCACCAGCAGCTGGTCGACGCCCTCACCGCGTTCCGCGCTGAGAAGGCCGCCTGATTCTCACCCGAATCCTATCATTCCCCAATTATTTTCAAGACGCAAACGACTGGACTGCCCGGTTTTCCGGGCAGTCCATGTCGGGTATCAGCCCCTGTTTTATTCTGTAAAGAAAGCAGATTATGTGATTGCCTATGAAAAAGAAATCCCTTTTCAAGCGGATTGTGACCAACCTCGACGCGGTCATCTGCGGCGTTACGCTGACCATCTGCGTGATTCTCGTCAATGCCAACGTCATCTTCCGCTATTTTCTGAACAGCCCCATCAAGTGGACCGATGAAGTGGTGACCGGCCTCTTCATCTGGACCGTCTTCATGGGCAGCGCCTACGCGCACCGGAGGCATGCGCACCTCGGTGTCGACATTGTCGTCAATCTTATCCATGGCAAGTCCAGGGAGGTCATTGAGTTTGTCATGGATATCATCCAGATCCTGATTCTGATTCTGCTGACCTATATCAGCGCGCAGTATGTCTGCAACCTGATCTGGAAGCGCGGCATTATCTTCCAGCAGGTCGACGGCGCGTGGAAGTATGTCGGCCAGATCAAGCTGACCCTGACCGATACGCTCCGGATTCCCAAATGGTACACCGGCATCGCCGTGCCGCTCGGCTTCGGCCTCTCACTGATTTATGCAATCTACTTCTTCCTGCGCGACCGCCTGCATCTGATCAAGGCCAAGCCGCAGGAAGAGTCTGAAAAAATCGTCGAGGAAGGAGGCGCGTACTGATGTTGACCTTTACCAACCTGATTCCGATCTTCCTGGTCTTCATCCTCTACTTCCTCGGCATGCCGATCGTCTATGCGCTCTTCGGCTCCACCTTCATCTACTTCCTGTTCATCAACACCACGGTTCAGCCCTGGACCATTCTCCAGAAGGTCATGAACTCCACCGGGTCCTTCTCCATGCTGGCGATCCCCTTCTTCGTCATGTCGGGCTCCGTCATGAACTACGGCGGGATTGCCGATAAGCTGATGGACTTCTGCGAATGCGTCACCGGCCACATGAAGGGCGGCCTGGCCCAGGTCAACGTGCTGCTGAGCATGCTGATGGGCGGCTGCTCCGGCTCGGCCAACGCCGACTGCGCCATGCAGTCGAAGATGCTGGTCCCGGAGATGGAGAAGCGCGGCTACTCCAAGGCCTTCTCCGCCGCCATTACCGCGGCCTCCTCGGCGGCCACCCCGGTCATTCCTCCCGGAGTCAACCTGATCGTCTACTCGCTGATCGCCCAGGCCTCCCTCGGCCGTATCTTCGCGGCAGGCTATGTCCCCGGCATTCTGATGAGCATTTCGATGATGATCGTCGTGGCCATCATCGCGCATAAGCGCAACTATCCCACCACGCGCGACAAGTTCCCGCCGATCAAGGAAGTGCTGAAGCAGGCGTTCATCTCCTTCTGGGGCCTGTTCTTTCCCTTCGGCATCATCCTCGGTATGCGCTTCGGCCTGTTTACGCCGGCCGAAGGCGGCGCGGTCGCGGTGCTGTACTGCTTCATCATCGGCAAGTTTGTGTACCGCCAGCTGCACTTCAGGAAGCACTTTATCCCCATCATGCTTGACACCATCGCCGGCACCTCCAGCGTCGTGCTGATCATGGTCTCGGCCAGCACCTTCGGTTATTACATGAGCATGATCAACCTGCCCAAGATCGTCGCGGCTTCCATTACCACCCTCACCACCAACAAGTATGTGTTCCTGATGCTGGTCAATGTCGTGCTGCTGTTCATGGGCATGTTCCTCGAAGGCGGCGCCGCGCTGATGATCGCGACCCCGCTGCTGCTGCCGGTGGCGAAGAACCTCGGCATCGACACCATCCATTTCGGTCTGGTCTGCATCGTCAACATCATGATCGGCGGCATTACGCCTCCTTTCGGTTCCATGATGTTCACGACCTGCGGCATCACCGGCTGCAAGATCAGCGCCTTTATCAAAGAAGTCTGGCCGTTCATCATCTGCCTCTTCCTTGTGCTGCTCCTGATCACCTTTGTGCCCTGGCTGGTCACCATTGTTCCGAACCTGGTCTACGGCACGGCAAGCGGCAACCTGGTCAATTTCTAATGATTTCTTTTTCTGGAGCAGTACTCCAACTTTCCTGACGAAAAGCAGGGCGGATATGTTAAATCCATGTCCGCCCTGCTTTCTTCGATTGTACTTCACTCTTACTTCAAAGCTACTTCTAACGAACTTCAAAGCTACTTCAAACATACTTCAATACTGCTTCGTTTTACTTCAAAGCCTCTGTTATGTCACAAGCCGTTCTCACAGAACATCACCTTATAAGCAGCACACATGAATCACGAAAGAAGTAAACCCCGATATCAAAAGTGTCCATTCAGAGGTGCTCCGGCTCGCTGTTGCGCTCCCGGAGCCAGTCGCGGATGCGCTGGAGCGGAGACGGACGCCGGCGGTAGAATTTCTTTCCGGTTTTCCACTCCACAAACTTGACAAAGTCCTTCTGCTTCTCCCCCAGCTTCGTTTTCGGGATGCAGTATCCCCCGTTCGGCGTCGGGAAGAGGTACAAGAAGTTCAGATCCTCGCCCAATTTCAGAATCTCACCGTAACCCACCGGGGTCAGCTTCTCCTCATCTTCTTTTCCCGGATGGAAGGTAATCTCGATCCCCTTGTCGGTGAAGCGGTAGCGGGAGGAAGGAAAGCCTTTTCCCGACGCCTTGATGGCCTCGGTCAGCTTTTTCGCCGTGTGGTTGGAGGCACTGTAGGTGCTGGTCATGAGATAGGCGCCGTAGGCCACCAGGGCAATGCCCCAGAAGCGGCTGAAATACACCGCCCCGACGGCGATGGCCACAAGGCTCAGGAGGCTGCGGGCGATGAAGTTCCGGGTGCAGAACAGGTCATACTGCATGTGCGACAGCGCGATGAGGCTGTCCTCGTTGTGTTCCATGGTGATGTCATACCGATCCATCCCGGGCTCCTTTCCTCGGTGCGGCCGTGCTGCCGCGGACAATCAGACGGCTGCGGTATTCCAGGCGGGTAATCGGGTAATCCGCCTGCTTTTCACTGCGCTCCTCCATTCTCCCGCGGAGCAGATGGAAGGCGCTGGCCCCGTGGTCCTGGGTCGAATGATCGACGGTGGTGAGCTCCATGCGATGGAAGCCCGAGGGGAAGACGTTGTCAAAACCGCAGAGACTGTAATCCTCCGGAACGCGATAGCCCTTCTCCAGCAGGCCGTCCAGTACGCCGTAACCCACCATGTCGTTGATGGCGACGATTCCGGTGATCTTCGAGTTCTGGATGCATTCATAGGCCAGTTCCCGGCCGGAATCCATCTCAATGGTGACCGACTGGATCTCCTGCTCATATTTGTTGTCCTTGCAGTAGACCGAGACGCTCCCTTCCGGGCAGAGACGCCGAAAGGCCTCCTGCAGGCCCTCGCAGCGCCGAACGCGGGAGATATGGTGCGCGTTCAGAGACGTTGTGAGGTAGGCGATGTGGCGGTGCCCCAGGCCGATCAGATACTCGGCCACCATCTGGCCCGCCTGGAAGTTGTTCACGTCCACGGTGTCGATGCCCAGCTCGTTGACGATGTCCCCGATCGCGACAATCGGAATGTGGCGGTCGATCTCCCTGGCACGTTTCGCCTGAAGCGGATTCATGAGATAGATGATGCCGGATACCCGCTGCTGTTCCAGCAGATTCAGGATGGACAGCTCGATGTTCGGGTTCCAGTAGGTGTTGTAGATATGCGCAATGTAGCCGCTGGCCAGTGCGGCCCGGTCGATGCCCATCATGATCGTGGTGTGGTAGGCATTGTTGACCGACGGACTGATCACGGCGATCTGTCTGATTTTGTTCCGTGCCGAGGGAACTGTATAATGCAGCATCCTCGCCGTATCCAGGACACGGCTGACCAGTTCGGGTGTAAAACGGGAGAGATTCTTCCCGTTCAGGATCATCGAGACGCTGGCGGTTGTAACCCCGGTTGCGTCCGCGATGTCACGCAGTGTGACTTTCTTACTCATGGTCGGTTCATCCTTATCATCCGGCATTGTTCACGTCAAAAAAAGAACAATACTGGTTTAAGATTGTGTTTAAATTAAATCATTTAATTAAGCATTTTTCAACTGACATTTTATCCAAAAAAGAGGGGCTGAAACTGTGGAAAAAGCCGAAAATCGGTCGTTAATATTGACTTCAAATTTGATCTGTGTTAACTTTTGAGTAACCGTTTGCGGCTATTTCGCAAAATTTTTATCAGTCTTCAGCAAAATATTAAGCTGAAGCAGGAAAGGACGAATCACATGAAAAAACTCCTCGCGCTTCTCCTCACCCTCGTGATGGTCGTCGCTCTCTGCAGCGTCGGCACCACCGCTTTCGCCGCCGATGATGATTATCACATCACCCTCAAGCTCAGCCACGTCTTTGCCCCCACCGAGCAGCTCACCGTCGAGATGGAGCAGGTCGCGGCCCGCATCCTCGAGCGCACCAACGGCGCGGTCGAGATTCAGACCTACGGCTCCAGCCAGCTGGCTGTCTACAAGGACAACCTGCAGCAGGTCGTGGACGGCTCCAACTGGATCGCCTGCGAAGATCCCTCCTACCTCGCCGACTACAACATCAACTTCGAAGCTCTGATCGCTCCGATGCTCTATGCCAACCTTCAGGAGTACTCCTATGTCTGCCAGTCCGACGTGGTCAAGGCGCTCTGCCAGGACATTGAGGACAACTACGGCATCCACGTTCTCGCCCTCGACTTCAACGTCGGCCTGCGCTGCATGCAGACCAACAAGGAGATCGTCACCCCCGATGACATGAAGGGCATGAAGATCCGCGTTCCCAACAGCTCCATGTACATCAACTGCCTGACCGCCATGGGCGCCACCCCGGTCGCCATGCCCTTCGGTGAGACCATCTCCGCCGTACAGCAGGGTGTTGTCGACGGTCTGGAAGGCAACATGAACGCCTACTCCACCAACGGCTCGGCCGAGGTTGCCAAGCAGATGTCCTTCACCAACCACCTGATCGGAACCTGCGGCGCCTACATCAACATCGATGTCTGGAACTCCATCCCCGAAGAGTACCGCGACATCATCCAGGAAGAGTTCACCTACGGCGCGGCCGAGCTGACCCAGTTCACCGATGACAACTTCCAGAGCACCATGGAGATGCTCGAGAAGGAGCAGGGCTGCCACTTCAACGATGTCGATGTCGAGGCCTTCCGCGCTGTCATGCAGCCGGAGTATGACCGCATGGTCGCCGAAGACGGTGTCACCGAAGGCTTCATCGGCCAGCTTCAGGAACTGGTTGCCGAGTACGACGCGGCCAACGCAGCCTGAGATTGTCTGCTGAGATTCTTTTCGCAATCTGAACATAGTATATCCCTTTCAGACGCCCTGCCGCAGCCCCTGCGGCAGGCGTCTGCCGATTCTAAGCATAACTGTACCGCAGAAAAGCTGTAAAAGCATGTATATCATTCTGTCTGAATCGTTCTGAAAGAAGGTGCGTCACACTTTGAAAGACAGTCTGGGAAAGCGCATTCTGAAGAACCTTGACGCATGGTTCGCCGGCTTTATGTTCGCGATCACCATGGTTCTGGTCATCATCAACGTCTTCTCCCGTTATTTCTTCAATGCGCCGATTGCCTGGGTGGAAGAGGTCGCCACCAGCTGCTTCGTGTATACGGTTTTCGTGGGAGCCGCCTGGTGCCTGCGGACCCGTCAGCATGTCGGCGTCGACCTGCTGGTGGACCGTCTGCCCGAGAAGGCCAAGGAAGTCGTCCATCTGCTCACGGATCTTGTCATCCTTGTCCTCAACGGCTATGTCACCTATCTGAGCGTCCTGTTCATGCGCTCTTCCAAGGTCAAGACCATGCCGATCCTGAAAATTTCCGTCAACTATCTCTATTTCGCCCTGCTGCTGGGCTTCGGTCTGATGACCGTCTATTCTCTGATCCACTGTGGGACGGATATCCGCGATCTGATTCGCGGAAAGGAAAAGGAGGTCACAGAGTAACATGACCATGTACCTCCCGATTATTATCGCGCTGATTCTTTACTTCACCGGAATCCCCATCGCCTATGCGCTGATGGCGGGCACGCTGTACTACTTCGGCTTTGTGGACACGACCTCCAAGGTCTATCTGCTGCTGCAGAAGTTCATCACTTCGACCCAGTCCTTCCCCTTCCTGGCCATTCCCTTCTTCATCATGGCCGGCTCCATCATGAACTACGCCGGCATGAGCGACAAGCTGATGGCCTTTGCCGACGCACTGACCGGTCACCGCCCCGGCGGCCTCGCCCAGATCAACGTCCTGCTCAGCATGCTGATGGGCGGCTGCTCCGGCTCGGCCAACGCCGACGCCGCCATGGAATGCAAGATGCTGGTCCCCGAGATGGAAAAGCGCGGTTACGGCACAGGCTTCTCCGCCGCCATCACGGCCGCTTCCTCCTGCATCACGCCGATTATTCCTCCCGGAATCAACCTGATCGTCTACGGTCTGATCGCCGGCGCCTCCGTCGGAAAACTCTTTGCCGCCGGCTATATTCCGGGTTTTGTCATGGCGCTGGCCCTCATGGTGGCCGTCCATATCATTGCCAAAAAGCGCGGCTATGCACCGAGCCGTGACACCCGCGCCAGTGCCAAGGTCATTGCCAAGCAGGCTCTGGATTCCTTCTGGGCGCTGTTCTTCCCCCTCGGCATCATCATGGGCATGCGCATGGGTCTCTTCACCCCGACCGAAGCCGGCGGTGTCGGCATTCTCTACTGCTTCATCATCGGCAAGTTTGTCTATCGCGGCCTGAAGAAGGAGCACTTCATCCCCGTCTTCCGTGAGACCATCTCCGGTACCTGCACGGTCATGCTGATCATCGTGGCCGCGAACCTCTTCGGCTATTACCTCACCTGGGAGAATATTCCGAATACGCTTCTGAAGTCTGTCAGCGGCATTGCTTCCAACAAGTACCTGATCCTGCTGATCCTGAACGTCGCGCTGCTGATCATGGGCATGTTCCTGGAAGGCGGCGCCGCGCTGATCATCCTGGCCCCGCTGATGGTGCCGCTGGTCAAGGCGGCCGGGATCGATCTGGTGCACTTCGGCATCGTGGTGAACGTCAACATCATGATCGGCGGTCTGACGCCCCCCTTCGGTTCCATGATGTTCACCTGTGTGTCGATCACCGGGAGCAAGATGTCCGAATTCATCCGCGAGGTTCAGCCTTTCATTCTCGCGCTGATTATCGCGCTGCTCCTGATCACCTATATCCCCGGCATCTCCCTGCTGCTGCCGAACCTGATTTACTGATTCCATCCAAGCGGTAAATATGATTTGCCAGGAATCTCTCCCCGCCGAAGGCGGGGAGAGATTCCGGAAACAGACGATGCTTCCCTGTATTCATTAGATAAAGGAGATTCACCAGAATGAAAGTAATGGCACACCGCGGGTACAGCGGTGCCTATCCGGAGAACACCATGCTCTCCTTCCGGAAAGCCGCCCAGGTCGGTACGGACGGAATCGAGCTGGATGTCCATATGACAAAGGACGGCGTCCTCGTCGTCCACCATGACGAGCGCGTCGACCGCACCACCGACGGCACCGGCCGGATCTGCGACATGAGCTATGCGAAGCTGAGGACGCTCAATGCCGCCAACCTGTGGAAAGACCGCTATGCACCCGAGAAGGTTCCCGCCTTCGAGGAATACTGTGAATGGGCCGCCGGGCAGGATCTGTTCACCAACATCGAAATCAAGACCGACAACACCTATTATCCCGGGATTGAGCAGAAAACCTGGGATATGGTCGTAAAGTACGGCCTCGAGAAGAAAGTCCTGTTCTCCTCTTTCAACCATTTCAGTCTGACCCGGATGAAGGGCATCCTTCCGCCGGAGGTTGAGCTCGGCGCGCTGGTCGAGCACGAGAGCGGCGTCAAGGTTTATCCCGGGGCATACTGCGAGGCCGCAGGCTTCCACTGCTACCACCCGCCGATCGCCGCGCTGAACAATGAGAACGTCGCCGACTGCAAGGCTCACGGCGTCAAGATCAACGTCTGGACCGTGAACGACATGGCGGGCCTTGAAAAGCTCTACGCCTGGGACGTGGAGGGAATTATCACGAACTTCCCCAGCGTTCCGATGGCGTGGCTGGCCGCGAAGAAGGCCTGAACCGGTCCTGATTGTAAAAAAGCACATCGTTTAAAATTGCGTGAAAAAAGAGATCCCTTCCGAATCAACGGGTTGGGATCTCTTTTTGGTTTCACATCACGTCTTGAGTCCGGTTCTTACAATACCGGTTTGGCTTCTGCTGCACCGGCCGGGCCAATACCTATACCGTACGGTCGGTCCCGGTTTTCCCGCTCAGCGGTTCAGGATCGCCGCGACTTCCGCCGGCTCCGGCATCGAGCGGATCGCGCCCTTGCGGGTGGTGACGATGTAGGCCGCGGTATTGGCAAAGCGCAGCATCTCATGCAGGTTCTCTTCGCGCAGATCATCCAGCCCGTGCTCCAGGACATAGTTCAGCACGCAGGCGCAGAAGGTGTCTCCCGCTCCGGTGGTCTCGATCACGCCGCCTAAGCTGCAGGCCGGCTCAAAGACCTGATACCCGCCGTAGTAGGAGTGGCTTCCGTCCCCGCCCGCGGTCACGTTCAGGAGGCGGATGTTCGGATAACGCTCCTTCAGCACCGCGGCGGCCCTGTCAAAGTCCTCTTCGCCGGTCATGAACAGGATCTCGTTATCCGCAATCTTCAGGATGTCGCACTGGCCGAGGCCCCAGGAGATCTGCTCCTTCGCCGCTTCTTCGCTCGGCCAGAGCGGCGGGCGCCAGTTCGGATCGAAGGAGATCAGCGCTCCCGCCCCGCGGGCCAGCTCCAGCGCCCGAATTGTGGCGCTGCGGCAGGGCTCATCCGTCAGGGACAGCGTGCCGAAGTGGAAGATCCGGCAGTTTTTCAGCAGATCCTCGTCCAGTTCGTCCGCCGTCAGCAGCAGGTCCGCACCCGGCTTCCGATAGAAGCTGAAGTCCCGGTCGCCGTTGGGGAAGGTATTCACGATGGCCAGGGTCGTCGGAATCTCCGGATCCCGTTTCAGGCCGCTGACATCAACGCCCGCCTTCTGCACCGTTTCCGCGAGAAGGTTTCCGAAGCCGTCCTGTCCCACCTTGCCGATGAAGGCGGTCTTTTTTCCCAGCTTCTGCAGCATGGCCAGGACATTCGCCGGTGCTCCGCCGGGATTGGCCTCAAACAGAGGATTTCCCTGGCCGCTCTCTCCGTTCCGGGTAAAGTCGACCAGCAGCTCGCCCAGTGCCACAACATCATAGTTCTTCATCGTCGTTTCCATCCTCTCTTATGATCCTTGTTTTCCGTTCTCTTCGCCGAAATCGCAGAGCAGCCACAGGAAGCCGCCCGGCAGGAGCGTGAGGTTCCATTTGTCCACGGCCTGCCCGCTCAGCAGATCCCGGTACTCGCCCAGTTCGTCGATCGAGACCCGCCGCTCCGTTTCGGCGAAGTTGAAGAGCGCCAGCAGCTTCTCCCCCTGATGGTAGCGCCCGATGCCGAGGACAGCGTTGTCCCCGGTCCGGAGCAGCCAGACATCAGCCCGGCTGTCAAAAACGCGGTGGGCATCGCGCAGGGTCTCCAGCGCACGCAGCGCGGTAAAGATCTGCCCCTCCGGGGTGGCCGGATCGTGGCGGAGCTTCGCCGCCTCCCAGTTCATATTGCCCCGGTGCAGGTACCGGCTGTCGGCCGCCTTGTCCGGATCATTGTGGTAGCTGTAGTCGTTCTCCTGCGCGATCTCGTCGCCGCTGTAGAGCACGGGAATTCCGCTGAGCGTGAACATGTAGGCATGCAGGCTGATATCCAGCCGCAGCGCCCAGGCGAGCTTTTCCTCATCCTTCTCATAGCGCGCCGCCTCCACACCGCAGAGCGAGGCAGTCGTGCCGCAGAGCCGCGCATCGCCCAGTCTTGGATCGTCGTTGTAGAGCTCTCCCCTGCTCGGACTCCCGGGCAGGCGTCCGGTCAGACAGTCGTTCAGGAACTTCTTGTGCGGCACCTCGCCCATGCCGAAGCGGTTCAGGAAGCCGTAGTCGAGGCCCCAGCCGATATCGTCGTGGCAGCGCAGATAGTTGAGGAAGGTATACTCCTTCGGAAGCGCAAAGACCTGGCTCAGCTGGTACTGCAGCAGGCGCACATCTTTGGTCGCCACGGTATGCCAGGTGCTGGCCATGGTGGTGACGTTATAGAGCATGTGGCATTCGGGCTTCTCCACCGTGCCGAAATACGGGACGACCTTGGAGGGCTCCATAACCACCTCGCCCAGCAGCAGCGTGCCCGGGCAGACGATATCCGACGCCATGTGCATCATCCGCACCAGGGAATGGACCTGCGGGAGATTGCGGCAGTTTGTGCCGAGCTCCTTCCAGATATAAGGCACCGCGTCCAGGCGGATGATGTCCACGCCCTGGTTGCAGAGATAGAGCATGTTCTCCGTCATGTCGTTGAAGACGATCGGATTGGCATAGTTCAGGTCCCACTGATAGGGATAGAAGGTCGTCATCACAACCTTATGGGCTTCTTCGCACCAGCTGAAGTTGCCGGGGGCCGTGGTTGGAAATACCTGCGGCACCGTCTTCTCAAACTCCTCCGGAATGGTCCAGTCGTCATAGAAGAAATACCGCGCCTGGCACTCCGCGTCTCCGGCCCGGGCCTTTCTCGCCCACTCGTGATCCTCGCTGGTGTGGTTCATCACGAAATCCAGGCAGAGGGAAATGCCCCTCGCGTGGCAGTCCGCCGCCAGCGCTTCCAGATCCTCCATCGTGCCCAGTTCCGGCTCGATCTTCCGGAAGTTTGCCACCGCGTAGCCACCGTCGCTGCGCCCCTTTGGGCTCTCCAAGATCGGCATCAGATGCAGGTAGTTCACGCCGCAGTCTTCCAGATAATCCAGCCTGTCGCGTACTCCGTTCAGGCTGCCGGCAAAGGCGTTCACATACATCAGCATGCCCAGGAGATTGTGCCCCCGGTACCAGTCGGGGTTCTTCAGGCGCTGCCGGTCCAGCTTCTTCAGCGCCGTGGAGCGCTCCTGCCAGGCACGGTAGAGCATCCCCGTGAAATAGTCCCAGGCAGCTTCATCGCCGTGGTAAAGGTCCATATAGCGTGCCCGCAGCTCCTCCTCGCAGGCTTCGAAGCGGGTACGAAACTCCGTTTTCCACTTTTCTCTGTTCATGATTGACCCTCTGTTGACTGAAATATTCTCCTTAACGAAATGCATTTCCCGTACGTCTCTCCGCCTCCGGCGGAGAGATGACCTTCACGCAGCATGCAGCACCGTTAAGCAGTATCAATTCTCATCCATTGTATTCTGTCGAATCTTTGCTGTCAAATTAAAAAATGCTCTATGCGAAAGTCATATTCTGTGATATGATACGTTTCATGAAGCCCGCCGCACGCGGCGGAGTACCGTCTGAATGTGAGAGGAATGATCGCCATGAGTCAGGCATTACAGGAAGCAAGAATCTTTGAAAAGCGCCACGGCAGCGCCATCCCCGACAGGGATCGCCCGCTCTTCCATCTCACGCCCTGGATCGGCTGGATGAACGACCCGAACGGCTTTTCCTGGTATCAGGGGCAGTACCATATGTTCTATCAGTATCACCCCTATGACTCTCACTGGGGCCCGATGCACTGGGGCCATGCCGTGAGCCGCGATCTGCTGCATTGGGAGTTCCTCCCCTGCGCGCTGGCGCCCGATATGCCCTATGACAAGGACGGATGCTTCTCCGGCAGCGCGGTCGAGCTCTCCGACGGACGGCAGCTGCTCATGTATACCGGTGTCCGCCATGAGACCACACCCGACGGGCAGGTCCGTGAAGTCCAGACCCAGTGTCTCGCCTTCGGTGACGGGCTGAACTATGAGAAATATACCGGGAACCCCATTCTGACGGAAGCGGATCTACCCACAGGCGGCAGCCGCTTTGATTTCCGCGATCCAAAGATTTTGAAGCTCCCCGACGGCACGTTCCGCGCCCTGATCGCCAACAACCGCCTCGGCGAGGGCGGGCAGATTCTGCAGTACCGCAGCGTGGATGCCATTCATTGGAGCCTCGTCGGCCCTCTGGCGGAGAATCATAACCGCATCGGCCTCATGTGGGAGTGCCCAGATTTCTTCCGTCTCGACGGTTACGATGTTCTGCTGGCCAGCGCCCAGGACATGCTGCCGAAGGGCTTTGAATACCACAACGGAAACGGCACCTTTTACCTGCTGGGCCACTGCGACGACGATACCGGCGTTTTCACCGAGGAATCCGACCACGCCGTGGACTACGGCATCGACTTCTACGCGCCGCAGACGGTCCTCACGCCTGACGGAAGACGCGTCATGATCGGCTGGATGCAGAACTGGGACACCTGCAACCTGCACACCAGATGGGTCCCCTGGTTCGGCCAGATGAGCCTGCCCAGAGAGCTCTCCGTCCGAAACGGCATCCTTTATCAGACGCCGGTCCGCGAACTGGAAGCGCTGCGCGGGGAGGCGGTTCGTCACGAGCAGGTACGGATCGAGAATTCCGAAATCCGGCTTCCGGGTGTTCACGGGCGCACCGTCGACCTGGAGCTCGAGATCGAGCCGGAAGGGCCGCTGTTCAACCGTTTCGCCATCCGCTTTGCCCAGAACGAGCTCTACCACACCACGGTCAGCTTCCGGCCGCATGAGTCCGTCCTGAAGATCGACCGGAAGTTCTCCGGTTCCCGCCGGGCCATCATCCATCAGCGCCGGGCCAAGGTCCGCCACGACGGCGGGCGCCTGAAGCTGCGCCTCATTCTGGACCGCTTCAGCGCCGAGGTGTTTGTGAACGACGGGGAGCAGGTGCTCTCCGCCACGGTCAGCACCGATCTCAGTGCCGAAGGGATCAGCTTCTTCGCCGACGGGGCCGTCCGGATCAATGTGCTCAGCTACCAGCTGGGTGGCTGAGCGGTCTGCCTGCAGCTTCGTTCTTCCCGCAAAGCATTCGCCCGGATGCTGCTTCCGCCGTGCCGGGCTTGTCCCCTGCCCCCTGCATGACTTCACTTTATTTCCGGAGACCGTTTCGGTCTCCGGTTTTTCTTTTTCGTGGCGCTTCAGCGATGGCAGGCTGTCGCTCAGAAGAGCAGCATCCGCGCCTCGTAGGGCCGCAGGATCGCGGGATCATCCCCCGGGGCATTATAACTGCTGAGCAGCAGCCGGCCGCCTTTCTCTTCTTCCGTAAGAGGATCCGGCACCGCTTCGCCGAAGAAGTTGCATACGACCAGCAGCCGGTGTTCTCCGTCGTCCCGCCGGTAGGCGAAGAGCTGCCTGTTCTCCTCCAGCAGCGGCTCATACGTTCCGTTCGTCAGTACGGGGAGTTCTTTTCTCAGCCGGATCAGCGTCCGGTAGCACGCGAAAACCGAATCATCCCGTCCAATCTGGTCCTCAGCGTTGATCTCGCGGTAATTTGGGTTCACCACAAGCCAGGGTTCGCCCGTCGTGAAGCCGGCGTTGGGCGCCGTGCTCCACTGCATGGGCGTCCGGGCGTTGTCACGGCCTTTTCTCCGGATGGCGTCGCGGATCCATTCTTCGGAGTAACCCTGTGCCCGGCGTTCGCGCACCATGTTCAGGATCTCGATATCCCGGCATTCTTCCGCCCGGAAGTCATAATTGGTCATGCCGAGCTCTTCCCCCTGATAGACATAGGGGGTACCCTGCATCCCGTGCAGGAGGATCGCCAGCATCTTTGCCGATTCTATCCGGTATATGCCGTCGTCGGCAAAGCGGGAGACGCTGCGCGGCAGGTCGTGATTTTCCCAGAAGAGGCTGTTCCAGCCCTGCCCGTACAGGCCCTTCTGCCAGCGGGTGAAGATCTTTTTCAGTTCTACGAAGTCAATCGGGACCATGTCCCATTTCTCTTTGCCCGGGATCTGGTCGATCTTCATATGCTCAAACTGGAAAACCATGGAGAGCTCGGACCCGTCCGGGTTGCTGTAGAGCTTTGCCCCTTCCACGTCCGCGCTCCAGGCCTCTCCGACCGTGACCAGGCCGGGTCTCTGAAACGCGGCCCGGCTCATCTCGCGGACATAGGGGTGCAGCGTGGGCGCGCATTTCATGATGCCGTGGTCCGGGTCTTTTCCCAAATGGTCCACGACGTCCAGGCGGAAGCCGCCGATGCCCCGGTCGGCCCACCAGTTGATCATGCGGTAGAGCTCCGCGCGGAGCTTCGGGTTGTCCCAGTTTAGATCCGGCTGTTTGACCGAAAACTGGTGGAAATAATACTGCCCCAGCTCGGGCACCCACTCCCAGGCCGCCCCGCCGAAGCCGGACTTCAGCTCGTTCGGGGGTGTCACGCCGTCGCCGTCGCGCCAGATGTAGTAGTCATGATACGGATTGTCCCTGCTCTTTTTCGCCTCGATAAACCAGCGGTGCTCGTCCGAGGAATGGTTCAGCACGAGGTCCAGAATGATCCGGATACCGCGCTTCCCCGCCTCGGCGATCAGGCGGTCCATATCCTCCAGCGTTCCGAAGATGGGGTCGATGTCCTGATAGTCCGAGATGTCGTATCCGTTGTCGTCCTGTGGCGAGCAGAAGACCGGGGAGAGCCAGATCGCGCCGATCCCGAGTTCCTGAAGATAATCCAGCTTTGTGAGGATCCCGGGGAGGTCCCCGATTCCGTCGCCGTTCGAGTCACAGAAGCTCCGCGGATAGACCTGGTAAATCACCGCCTGCTTCCACCAGGGAATGTTCATCTGTTTCATTCGTTCTTTCCTCCGTCATCCTTCTCTTCTTCCAGTTGGGCAAACATCTTCCGCATCAGCAGGACACAGACATAGCAGGGCAGTGAGAACCCAAACAGGAACAGAACCGGCGTTCCGTACCGCCAGAAGCGGATGCACAACAGCCAGAAAGCCGTCGTAAAACAGATCATCCCGAGGGTCTGGGGGAAATATCCCACCGCCAGTATCACCGCGTTTTTCAGCGTGACACGAAGCGGGTTGTCATACCGCGCCATCAGGGCGAATGTATAGATCGTCAGAGCCAGCAGCAGAATTGCCAGCGCCGCGATCCCGTAGCGGAAGATCGGCGCATAAGTCAGTGCGCAGAGATAGTCGAAGTAGAGCAGGCCAGCCGCGGCCAAAAGGATCAGGCCGAAAAGAATGCCGTTTTTCAGATTCTGCCGGAAGGCCCGTCCGTAGCCTTTCAGGATACCGTTCTCTTCCTGGCGTACGATCCGGATGACCATGTCGTTCATAGCCGTCAGCGCGGCGCCCGCCGTAATGACCGGTACGCAGCACAGCAGCGTCAGCAGGTTCAGGAGCATCATGTCCGCGATCACGCTCAGTCCCTGCCAGAACGGATTCTCCATATCAAAGATTCGTCTCACGGCATACCGTCCTTTCCTTCCGGTCTGTAGATGTACACAGCCCGGCTTCTGCCGGGTCACAGAAGATTTCCCCGCCCGGCCGGGCGGGGAAATCGCTTGCTTGAAAAGTAATCTGAATCTGTGCGGTCCGTCTTTCGGATCAGCCCTTTACCGCGCCGGAGGCAACGCCTTCGACGATGTAGCGCTGCAGGAACACATACAGGATCAGGATCGGCAGCATCGCCAGCAGCAGCGCCGCCATAACGAGGCCGATATCGGTGGAATAGGTTCCGTAGAAGGCCTGTGTCGCAATGGGGATGGTGTAAAGGGGCTTCTCGGTCAGCACCAGGCTCGGCAGCAGGTAGTCGTTCCAGTAAGCCATCGCGTTGATGATACCGACGGTCGCGATGGTGGGCTTGAGCAGGGGGAAGACGACCTTCCACCAGGTCTGCCACCGGCTGCACCCGTCGATCGTCGCGGCTTCTTCCAGGGCCAGCGGGATGTTCGTCTTGATCGCCCCGTGGAACATGAAGACCGCCATCGACACCGAGAAGCCGACATGCATCAGGATCAGGGTGATCCGGTGGTTCAGCACGTTCAGCATGCCGCCGTAAATGGACACCAGCGGGAGCATCAGGACCTGGAACGGAATGACCATCGACGCGATCATCAGCGAGAAAATCAGGGTGCAGAACTTCCATCTGCCGTTGCGGACAATGACGAAAGCGGTCATGGAGGACACCAGAATCGTCAGGATCGTCGCGGTTACCGTGATGATCAGTGAGTTTCCGAAGACCTTCCAGAACTGCATCTTCTCCATCGCCGCAGGGAAGTTATCCAGCGTAAAGCCTTTCCTTGTTCCGATCAGGGACAGCGGATTTGCGACGATGTCAACCTTGCTCTTGAAAACGTTGATGACCACCAGGATAAACGGGAAAATGAAGCAGATAAACAGAAGCAGGAGGACAATCCACATGATGACATGGGCGATCTTCTTGTTGCGGGCAGCTCTTTCGTTCTCTGTCATTACGCTTCAACCTCCCCTCTCTTACCAACCAGAACCTGCGTCACGCCGACAATGGCGCAAACCAGGAACAGGATCACGGCTTCAGCCTGTCCGAGGCCGAAGTTTCTGTACGTAAAGGCCTGATTGTACACGTGCATGGCCGCCATGACCGAGGAGCCGAACGGCTCGCCCTTGGTCAGGGAGAGGTTCACGTCGTACACGACGAAGCAGCGGGTAATGCTCAGGAAGATGCACTGCACGAAGCTGGAGCGCATCAGGGGGATCGTGACGTTCTTCATGGCCTGGGCCGGGGTGCAGCCGTCGATCAGAGAGGCTTCCTGTACGTCCTTGGAGACGCTCATGAAGCCCGCCACATAGATCAGCATCATGTAGCCTGCATACTGCCAGACCGAGACCAGAATCAATGCGAACATGGCGCCGTTTGGGGTAGCCAGAAGTGAGACGGAGGAACCGCCGAGCGCTTTGCCGATGGCGACAAAGGCACGGTTAAAAACAAACTGCCACACATAACCGAGGACGATACCGCCGATCAGGTTCGGCACGAAGAAACCGGCGCGGAAGAAATTCTGTCCCTTCACGCCGCTGGTGACCAGATAGGCCAGCGCAAAGGCGACAATGTTAATGAGAATAACGGCAAACACCGAATAAATAAGGGTGCGGCCCATGGCCTGCCAGTAGGTGGTGTCCTGAAAGGCGGCCGCAAAGTTCTGAAATCCGACAAAGGGCTTTGCTTTGCTGACGCCGTCCCAGCTGGTGAGGGTGAGATACAGGCCGTAAAGGAACGGAGCAATCACCACACAGAGGAACAGCGCCGTGCCAACCCCGCCGAACATCAGATATTGCTTGACTTTATAGCTCAGGGTATTTTGTTTCATCAGAATACCTTCCTATCTGCAGTTGTAGTGAAACCCGGGTATCGGGGTTCTGATACCCGGGGTTTCCGTATCGCTGTGGATCAGTGGGCGCCGACCTCGGCCGTGGCCCAGTATGCGGTCACTTCATCGGCAAAGCCCGCGCGGTCAATCTGATCGCCCAGATACTTCTGGAAGGAGATACCGACCTTGGCATAGTGGTCATCCGGCAGGTAGTTGTAGTTGCCGACCATGGCTCCGGTATCCGCATAGCTCTTGACGGAGGCGCCGAGAGGATCGGAAACCGGCAGGGTGATGTTGGAGAAGGCGGGAACAAGCGCGCAGGTATTGACCAGGAAGTCCTGTCCGGCTTCGTCATAGACCAGCCAGTTGAGGAACTGCTTGGCAGCTTCCTGCTGCTCAGCGGAGACGGAGTTGTCGATGAAGAAGTACTTGGAGCCGCCGCCGACGAGTTTGTCGTTGTAGCCTTCCAGGGCGCTGGGAACCGGCATCATGCCGAGGTTCTCATCGGGTTCAAACTCCTTGATGTCGGACCAGTCCCAGTTGCCGCCGTACTTGAACGCGATCTCGCCGAGGGCGAGGTACATCTCGGTGTCCTCACGGACAGCGGAGAGCGGGGCGTCCTTCATCCAGTTGTTGGCCTTCATGACATCAAAGGTGTCCATCAGGGCATTGAAAACAGCATCGTCCGCCAGGTTCACGGAACCGTCCTTGATGCCGGCGATGAAGGCATCGGGATCATCGTGCATCTCATAGACAGAGGCAAAGAAATGCGCGGCAAGAGACCAGTCCTCTTTCTGCAGGCCGCAGGGCGTCGCCATGCCGCCGGCAATCAGAGCATCGATCAGGGCCTGGAAATCTTCGGTCGTCTTGATGGCGGCGGGATCGAAGGCTTCACCTGTGGCAGCCTCGATGGCGCTGGCGTTGTAGAGGATGCCGCGGGCTTCGACGCAGACCGGGAAGCCGAGGACCTTGCCGTCAACCGTGATGGCCTGGGTGGTGTCCTTGACCCAGTCCTGATCGCTCATGTCAAGGGCATGCTCGGGTCCGAGGGAGTAGATGTCCTTCGCGTCGACCATGGAGATGACGTACGGATTCTTGGCGGCATAGCGGGAGGCCATGTGCGCCGCGACGGTGTCGGAGGAATAGTAGACCGTGATGTTGACATCATCATGGTCTGCATTCCACTCGTTCGCCAGTTCTTCCAGCTGGCTCTGGATCTCCATCTTGGAGTTGAAGATGGTCACTTCAACCGGGGCCGCAAAAGCGGAGGTACCGACCAAGGCGAAAACCATGACCAGCGCGAGGAGCAACGCAATTGTTTTTTTCATGTTCTGCTTCCTTTCTGATTTCATTTTACTTTTTCATAACGGCCATGGCGCACCCGATTCCGTTCGGAAAAGCGTATCATGAAACGTTACATCGCTGTGAACAATATATTAACATACGGGATTATCCGTGTCAATTCCTCCCTTTTCCGAAAACGTTATCGCTCGGAAATTCTCGCAACTTGCATAAATATCCTTCACATTTTTGTTGCAAAATGACGAAAGCTCATCTCACAAATCGGTCTTTTCTTCTCTCTGTTTGCTTGTTATAATATCTATATACTGTCTCAGACAGAAAGATGAGAGGAATCCGCTTCGATGAGTCGCAGTTTACAGCCAACTATGAAAGATGTCGCCCGGGAAGCGGGCGTGGCGCTCGGCACCGTCTCCCGGGTGTTCAACGGTTTCCCGGTCGGTGAAGAATACCGCGAGCGCGTGGAAGCCGCCGCGGAAAAGCTCAATTACCGCGTGAACAACTATGCCCGCGGCCTGAAAACAAACAAGACCTTCTGTGTCGGGCTGCTGATGCCGTCTCTTCGGCATCCCTTCTTTGCGTCGCTGATCGATGAGCTGACCGCTTCGCTGATGCGCCGCGGTTATCTCACCAACGTCATGATCACGAACTTTGATCCGGACGCTGAGCTAAAGTGTTTTCGTCTGATTGAGCAGAACAAGGTCGACGGTATCATTGCCCTGACCTACCGTCCGGATCTTGTTGTCGAAGCTGACGTTCCGGTTGTCACCATCGATCGGCAGTTTCACCCGGATATTCCCTGCGTGTCCTCCGATAACTTCCGCGGCGGACAGATGGCGGCAGAAAAGCTGCTGGAGCTCGGCTGCCGCAGACTTCTCTTCCTGCGCATCGGCCCCGAGATTCAGAGCGAAGCGGACCGGCGCGGCCCCGGCTTTGAAGAGGCCTGCCGCCGCACCGGGACGGAATATGAGCTTCTCTACGTCAATGATGAAGAGACCGAAGCTCCGATCTACCGCTTCCTGATGGAACATCTTCATGACAGCCGTTTCGATTTTGACGGCATCTTCTGTAACACCGACGGTCTTGCCAGACGCGTCATCAATTATCTGGAAAGGAACGGTGTCCGGGTCCCAGACGATGTCCAGATCATCGGCTATGACGGGATTATCAATTTTGCGACGGGTTTTTATGTCTGCTCCACCATTGTCCAGCCTCTTCGCCGGATGGCGGAGACCGCGGTGGATCTTCTCCTCTCTTCTGAATCCTCCACCCATGAGAGCATCTTCCGTCTTCCGGTGACCTATGTTCCGGGCGGCACGACAAAGGACGGTCCCGCCGCTGTCGGCGACAGCAGCGTCTATGACCCGTTTCACAGCGACTTCCGCGGCCGGTAACGGTCTCTTCAAGGATTCTCCCGCGAAAAATGAAGCCCAACAAAAAACGCAGCTCTGTGAGCTGCGTTTTTTTGGATTGTTCTGTTTACAGTTCCGCGCGGTCGGCCAGAATGGTGACCCGGTTGTCGCGGACATCGGCCACGCCGGAGGAGTGCCGGACGGTCTTCTCCGTTCCGTCCTCCATCCGGCAGAGCGTCTCGCCCTCCGGCATCGCGCAGAGCATCGGGGCGTGGTCGGCCAGAACGCCGACAGAGCCCGCCGTCGTCGGGATGTGGCAGTAGTCCGCCTCCCCTTCCAGCAGCGTGCCCTCCGCGGTCATGATCCGCAGATGAAAAGACTTTGCCATTGCCTCTTCCTCCGCTCAGAAGCTGCCGCGCTTGGCGATAACCTCGTCAATGGTGCCGCAGAGCAGGAAGGCCTGCTCGGGCAGGTCGTCCACATCACCGCCAAGAATTGCCTGGAAGCCTTTGATGGTCTCCTTCAGCGGGACATACTTGCCCTGCATGCCGGTAAAGTTCTCCGCCACGTGGAAGGGCTGGGACAGGAAGCGCTGGATTCTTCTGGCACGGGCGACCGTCGCGCGGTCTTCCGCGCCCAGTTCGTCCATGCCCAGCACCGCGATGATATCCTGAAGCTGGCGGTATTTCTCCAGCACCTGCTGCACGGCGCGGGCGGTCTCATAGTGATCCTTGCCCAGCACGTTCGGCTCCAGAATACGGGAAGAACTCTCCAGCGGGTCGACCGCGGGATAGATGCCCAGCTCCGCGATGGATCGGGACAGAACCGTGGTCGCATCCAGGTGGGCAAAGGCCGTGGCCGGGGCCGGGTCCGTCAGGTCGTCGGCCGGGACATAGATGGCCTGAACCGAGGTGACCGAACCGTTTCGCGTCGAGGTGATGCGCTCCTGCAGGTCGCCCATCTCGGTTGCCAGCGTCGGCTGATAACCGACGGCGGAGGGCATGCGCCCCAGCAGGGCCGAGACTTCGGAGCCCGCCTGGGTGAAACGGAAGATGTTGTCGATGAACAGCAGAACGTCCTGGCCGGAGCGGTCACGGAAATTTTCCGCAATCGTCAGGCCGGACAGCGGCACGCGGAGACGGGCTCCGGGCGGCTCGTTCATCTGGCCGAAGACCAGCGCCGTCTTGTTGATGACGCCGGACTCGTTCATCTCGTTCCAGAGGTCGTTGCCTTCACGGCTGCGCTCGCCTACCCCGGCAAAGACCGAATAGCCGCCGTGCTCATAGGCGACGTTCCGGATCAGTTCCATGATCAGCACCGTCTTGCCGACGCCCGCGCCTCCGAAGAGGCCGATCTTACCGCCGCGGGCATAGGGGGCCAGCAGGTCCACGACCTTGATGCCGGTCTCCAGCATCTCGGTGGCGGGCAGGATCTCGGTAAACTTCGGGGCCTTGCGGTGGATGGGAAGGCGTTCGGCGCCCTCCACCGGGCCTTTTCCGTCGATGGGTTCACCGACAACGTTGAACATTCTGCCCAGCGTCGGCTCGCCCACCGGCATCATAATGGAGGAACCGGTATCGACGGCGTCCATGCCGCGGGAGATTCCGTCCGTGGATGACAGGGCGATGCAGCGCACGTCCCGGTTGCCCAGCTGCTGCACCACCTCCAGCACGACTTTGCGCTCGGGCAGCTGAATTTCGATGGCGTTATAGATTTCCGGAAGCTTTCCCTCCGGATAGTGGATATCGACCACAGGGCCGATGACCCGTTTGACTGTTGCATTCTTCATGTTTTATCCTCCGGCAGTGTTGTTCCGAAGTGCTTCCGCACCGCCTGCGATTTCGGAGATTTCGGTGGTAATGGCTGCCTGGCGTGCGTGGTTGAGTTCCAGGGTCAGATCGTTGATGAGCTCTTCCGTGTTGTCCGCCGCCGCGGTCATCGCGGTCATGCGGGCGGAATGCTCGCCGGTCCGGGCCTCCAGCAGAACGGCATGGACGGTATTGCCGATGTACATGTCCAGCAGCGTGTTAAGCAGGCTATCACGGTCCGGTTCAAAGATCGTGCTTCTGTCCGCACTGCCCGTCTCCTCCTGTTTCTGCAGAGGAAGCAGCTGTGCCTGTTCCGGCACCTGCGACAGAACGGAACGGTAATGCTGATACACCAGACGGATCTCGTCGACGCTCCCTTCCCGGTAGAGTTCCTTGAGCCTTTCGGCCAGGGTCAGCGCTTCCTCATGGGTCGGGGTATCGCCGATCTCATAGTTCTCCCGGACTTCCAGTCCGGCCGCGGCTATCAGATCCTTGCCCCAGCGTCCGCAGACGATGACGTAGTTTTCTTTGTCACTGTCCTTGATGAGGTTTTCGCAGTAGCGCAGAAGGCTCTGGTTGTAGGTGCCGCAGAGGCCGCGGTTGCCGACGATCAGCACGTAACAGATTCTCCGGCATTCCGCGTGCGGCGTCAGATAGGGATTCTCAATTCCCGTCTGTCCGGCCGACGCCTCTGCCAGCAGCTTGCCGCTCTCCCCGGCATAGGCGCGCAGGCTGGCAAACGCGGACTGGGTCTTGCGCAGTTTGGCCGCCGCGACCATCTTCATGGACTTGGTGATCTGGCGGGTGTTCTCAACGCTCTTGATGCGCGTACGGATGGCTCTCAGGTTTGCCATGCTTCAGCCTCCTTACGCTTCAAAGCTCTCGGTGTACTCCGTTATGAGCTTCTTCAGTTTTTTGAGCTGATCCTCTCCCAGCTTCTTGCCGCTCATGATGTGCTTCTTCAGATCCGGATAGCGGCTGTTCACATAGGGCAGCAGGCCCTTTTCGTACCGGGCAATGTCTTTCAGCTCAACGCCGTCGGCATAGCCTTCGCTCACCGCATAGATGGAGATGACCTGATCCGAAGCCTCCATCGGGGCATACTGGCCCTGCTTGAGAAGCTCCGTCATGCGGTCGCCGCGGTGCAGGGTGGAACGGGTCGCCTTGTCCAGGTCGGAACCGAACTGCGCAAACGCAGCCAGCTCTCTGTACTGGGCCAGATCCATTCTCAGACGTCCGGCCACCTGCTTCATGGCGCCCAGCTGGGCTGAGCCGCCGACACGGGAGACCGAGAGACCGACGTTGACGGCCGGACGGACGCCGGAGTTAAAGAGATCCGTCTCCAGGAAGATCTGTCCATCGGTGATGGAGATAACGTTCGTCGGGATATAGGCAGAGATATCGCCCGCCTGCGTCTCGATGATGGGCAGGGCGGTCATGCTGCCGCCGCCGGCTTCCTCGCTGAGTCTTGCCGCACGCTCCAGCAGTCTGGAGTGCAGATAGAAGACGTCGCCGGGATAGGCCTCACGTCCGGGCGGACGGTGCAGCAGCAGGGAGATCTCACGGTAGGCAACCGCCTGCTTGGAGAGATCGTCATAGATGATGAGGACATCCTTGCCCTTGTGCATGAAATATTCGCCCATGGCCGCGCCCGCATAAGGCGCGATGTAGAGCATCGGAGCGGACTCGGACGCGCTGGCGCAGACCACGATGGTATAGTCCATTGCGTCGTGCTCGCGCAGCTTCTGCACACAGCCTGCCACTGTCGACTCCTTCTGGCCGATGGCGACATAGATGCAGATCATGTCCTTGCCCTTCTGGTTGATGATGGTGTCGATGGCGATCGCCGTCTTGCCGGTCTGCCGGTCGCCGATGATCAGCTCACGCTGGCCGCGTCCGATGGGAACCAGGGCGTCGATGGCCTTGATACCGGTCTGCATCGGAACCGACACCGGACGGCGCGAAATCACGCCGGGGGCCGGGCTCTCAATCGGCCGGGTCTCGGTGGTGTGGATTTCACCGCCGCCGTCGATGGGATTGCCGAGGGAGTCGACCACGCGGCCGATCATCTCCTCGCCCACCGGGACTTCGATGATGCGTCCGCTGCGGCGGACCTCATCGCCCTCCTGCAGGCCGGAATAGTCGCCCAGCAGCACGACGCCGATGTTGTCCTTCTCCAGGTCCATCACCATGCCGCGCAGATCCCGGTTGAATTCAATCAGCTCGCCCGCCATGGCATCCGACACGCCGGCGATGCGGCAGATGCCGTCGGAGACGCTGATGACGGTTCCCTTCTGGTAGACCGCCGTCTCATTGTCTGCCTTGGCCAGCTCTTCCTTCAGCGCGTCAATAAGCGCTTCGTCGTCGTGTTCCAGGACACTGACCGAATCCCTTACACGCTGCAGCATGCCCTTGAGGGTGCTGTCATAGACGGTGTCGCCGACTTTCAGGTAGGCGCCGCCGATCAGGCTCTCATCCGCACCGGTCGTAATCCGGATCTGGTCTTCCGTCGCCGTCTCCCCCGCCTCACGCAGGGCATTCAGGATCGCCGCCTTGACTCTGACGATGTCCTTCTCCGGCGTCTCTGTCACGCCGTGCATCTCCACCGGGATGAAGCCCTTCTCCTGAAAGGCCATCAAATCGCCGCGGGTGATCCGGAGCTTTTTCTCCGCCCGGTCGATCAGGCGTTCCGTCATCCTGGCCCGGGCATCGGCATACTTTTCATCCGCCAGCAGAACCGCCGCCTGCGTGATCACCTCTTCCATGGTGTCGCGGGTCAGGGCGGTACGCGCGGACTTTGTCTGATACTGCAGGGACTTTTCGTTGTCTGCGTTCAGCTCATCCAGAGTCTTGCGGCTCATGGCTTCCGCACGTTCTTTTTCTGCAGCCGCGGATTCGCGCGCCGCACTCAGGATGCCGGCGCATTCCTCCTCGCCCTTCTGATTGGCAGTTTCAATCCCGGCGAGCAGTTCTTTCGCCTTTTCCTCCGCGTCATCAGCCGCCTTGATCTGGTCGACGATTCCGGTACGGCGTCCGCCGAACATTTTCGGAATGATCTTCTTGCCGACAAAATACAGGGCGACTGCCAGGATGGCGAAGTTAATCAGGCCATATAATAAGGTATAGTGAAATGTTCCCATATTCCGGTCATCCCTCCTCTCTGCTGTAATTTCGCATTCTGCTTACTCCTCGTTGAGCAGCCGCTTTGCCAGCAGCTCTGCCAGCTCCGGTGTGGCCGTGCGCAGTGCCTCGGCGGTTTTCTCACGCTGCTCGCTCAGGGCAGCCTCGCCGTCTTTCAGCACCTGGCTGGAGGCGGCGCGGGCCTGGCTCATGGCCTCGGCATGGCGCTTCTCCAGCTCGTCACCGGACTGGGCCAGAATGCGTTTTGCTTCCTCACGGCTCTTCGCCTTTTCGCTCAGAAGCCGTGCGTCATTTTCCTCGACCTTGGCCTGCGCCTGCTTTTCCTCATTGAGCTTGGCATCCATGCGGGCCTGACGGTCCTCCATGAAGCGCAGCACCGGGGTGTACAGAAAATGCTTCAGCAAAAACAGCAACAGAAAGAAGTTGATGACGGTCCATATCAGTTCTGATGGATTGATACTCATGGACTGTTTCCTTTCTGTCGGTAAACTTACATATTATTCAGCAGCATGAACGCGATCAGCAGACCGTAGATGGTCAGCGATTCCATAATGCCCATGGAGAGGATCAGTGTGGAACGGATGGTTCCGGCGGATTCAGGCTGGCGTGCGATGGCTTCCATGGCCTTGGAAGCGGCGAGGCCCTGTCCGATGCCGGGGCCGATGGTGCTGACGGCGATCGCAATCGCTGCGGCAAGTGCAATGAGTCCAGAAGATGCCATAATAGTTTTCCTCCTAAATTCTGTAGATCGTATCGATTATTCTTCTTCGCCGATTCCCTCGACCGTGTAGATCGAGATCAGCATGGTGAATACCAGCGCCTGAATAAAGCAGAACAGCAGGCTCAGGATGTTCATCACCAGCGGCAGACCGATTGGGAACAGCCGGTACAGATATTCTGTGACCGATTCCTCACCATACAGGTTGCCGTAAAGTCGCAGTGCCAGCGACAGCGGACGGATAAACTGCTCGATGATCGCCAGGAAAAACAGCGGGATCGTCATCGAAGTGAGGACTCCGATCAGGTATTTCCCGAAGCCTCTCTCCTTCACCCCGACAAAATGAGTCGTGAAGAACGCAACAATCGCGAGTCCCGCCGTCACGGAAAGACTGGCCGTCGGCACATGGAATGCCTTCAGGTGTCCGGCGCCTGGAAGCAGGCCGGAGTAGTTGCTGACGATGATGAAGATGAAGAAGGTCGCGAACACCGGGAAATACTTTTTGCAAAGCCTGGTCCCCAACGTGCCGTTAAAGTAGTTCTGCAGGCTTCCTACCGCCATCTCCGCGATGTTCTGCAACTTTCCCGGCACTTCCTTCATATTGCGCGTGGCCAGCCAGCTGAGAACAGTAAGAACAAGAATGATGGCCCACATTGTCGTTACGGCTCCGGTAACTTCCAGTGGTCCGATTGAAAATAATGCATGGGTGGTTTCTTCCATTCACTCACCTCCTTTTAGGGTCACATTGTGCTTTATCATACACCATTTTTTGTCTTTTGAAAAGAGCTTTTCCATTCTCTGTTCAACATTTTTCCTGATTTGTTGCCCAATTGAAGCGGATGGAAACTTACGCAGTCTCTGTCTGCGCCTCATTCCTGTTCCCTGAATGTGAAACCGGCAGGCCGAGCGCCTGCCGGTTTCTCGTTCATTCGATCTGTTCCGCATCATCAGCGCCGGCGGTCCGTCCGGGCTTATGCGCCGGTCGTGTCGGTCTCCTCCTGTCTCTGCGGGCCGTAATAGCAGAAGCCGAGCATGGTCATGTCATCGAACTGTGGTGCTTCACCGACAAAGTCGTCTACGCTCTGCCTGACCGCCTTCAGCTGCTCCTCCGGAGCCGCTTCGGGATTCCGGTTCAGCGCTTCCAGCATTCGGTCCGTACCGAAAAGCTCATTATTGATGTTCGTTGCCTCGGGGACGCCGTCGGTATAAACAAACAGCCTGTCCCCGGGATGAAGCTCAAAACCGTGCTCCTTAAACGGGATATCCGACATCGCCGCCACCGCCATCGAGTGCCGATATACGACCAGTTCGTACCTGCCGTCCTTTCGGCAGAGAACCGGGTGTTCATGCCCGGCATTGGCGGCGATGCCCTTTCCGGTGGAGAGCTCGAGGATCGCCAGCCATACTGTGACAAACATGTCGCTCTCATTTCCGTCACAGAGCTGATTGTTGACATGATAGAGAATATCGGCAGGGCTGTCGCCCATCTGGGCGCGGTTTTTGATCAGGGTCTTGGTGATGACCATGAAGAGTGCCGCGGGCACACCCTTTCCCGAAACATCGGCCATCACCATGGCAAGATGGTCGTCGTCCACAAGGAAGAAGTCATAGAAGTCGCCGCCGACCTCCTTCGCCGGAGTCATGCTCGCAAAAATGTCAAAGTCATCATGGTCCGGGAAAGCGGGGAACACGCTGGGCAGCATATCAGCCTGGATTTGCCGGGCTACATTCAGCTCCGTGCTGATCCGTTCCTTTTCCGCCGTGACCGCGGTAAGGTGCTGCACATAGTCTGTGATCTGTTCTTCCATCCGGTCGATGGACCGGGCGAGAACGCCGATTTCATCCTGCCCGCGGATACTGTCGCCCAGCTTCTTCTCCGCCGTTTCATTCTCCCGCGCAAAGCGGCTCGCCTCTTCCGTGATCTTCGTGACCGGCTTGATGAGCTGTTCGCTCAGAAAAAGCTCAATCCCGATGATTTCCACGGCGGCAAACATCAGCAGTCTTCTGAGTATATGGGACACATAACTCATCTGAATCTGACGGATTTCGTCCATCTGCCGCTGTACACAGATGATCGCCTGGGTGCGCTGATCCGTGTCCTTCACCGGAACCATGGCGGTGATGTGGTGAGAAGAGCGTTTATAGCTTGCGTCGTTCAGCAGCAGGAGCTCATGATCCGAGTTTCCCTCATACAGATTCCGGTATTTCAGCTTATACTCGTCATTGGTCGTGGTTCTGACATAGCCGAGTTCATAGGGCGTATACTCGCTCTCCCAGCGGACGGTGGAAAAGAGAAAGGTAATCTTATCGTAATCCGGCAGATTCGGCCGAATCACATAGACAAAAGTCGCATCAAAAGCATTGCAGAGCTGATCCAGCCGCAGCCAGGTCTCGCGGTAAAGAGGGCTGTCCTCGCCGCCCTCTATCATTTCATCAAGCGAATCTCCGTCGATGACAAATGCAGCCGCGTTTGCAACCTGAAACGCGTCCTCGGTATACTGGTCATAGAGCGACTGGCTGGTGGCGCGGTATCCCATGATGCCTGAGACCGCCGAATAGACAATCAGCAGCGTCACAATGATCAGGATGCTGCGAAACGCAATGCTCTTACTGATTTTATTGTTCAATCTCATGTCTGTTCTCCTCAGGCACTCCCGCAGGCAGAGTTTTTCAGCCCGCGCTCCTCGCAACCCATGATACCGGTTTCTGACGTTTTATTATAAAGGTTTTCTCCTGTTTGGGCAAGAATAATCTGTTTTCATTTCACGAGGGCTTAACCGGCTGACTATCTCCGGCATCCGGGCGGCGTTCTTTTCTCTCCTCAGGCAGCAGTACGCCCCCGCTGCGCCAAGTTCCGCAGCGGGGGCTAAACTGAATTATTCTGATTCTCACACGCCGAAGAGCAGATCGCCGTAGGTCGGGAAGGGCCAGTACTCCGCGGCCGTGATGGTCTCGGCTTCATCGCACAGAGCACGCAGCTCCGTCATTCTGCAGAGCACATCGTCCCGGATGTGGAAGGCCTGCTTCGTGTTGTCCCCTTCCAGGGCAAGCACGCTCTTCTCCAGTGCATCGGTCGCCTCGTCGATGCTGTCAATGAGGCCGGAGAGGCGCTTCACCTGTCTGCTCTCATAGCCGCAGCCGAGCTCCGGTGCCGCGGCCTTCTTGGTGTTCAGCACCGAGGCCAGATCCCCGCAGTAGCGTACGACAGCCGGCAGGATCTCCTTGCGGGCCATTTCGACCATCGTAAGAGCTTCGATCCGCACCGTACGGACGTAGTTCTCCATGGAGATCTCATAGCGCGAGTGCAGTTCCGCCTCGGAATAGATCCTGTGGCTGGTCAGCATCTGGATATTCTCCGGATCCAGAACCATCTGCAGCGCATCCGGCGTGGTGCGGAGGTTCTTCAGGCCGCGGACTTCGGTAGCTTCCCGGATCCAGGCGTCGTCATAGCCGTTGCCGTTGAAGAGAATGCGTTTGTGCTTCTTGATGGTCTCGCGGATCAGGTCATGCAGGCAGGTATCGAAGTCGCCTTCACAGTTCTCCAGCCGGTCGGCAAACTGCCGGAGCGACTCCGCCACGGCGCCGTTGATCATGACGTTGGCACAGGAGATGGAGTCGTTGGAGCCCACCATACGGAACTCGAACTTGTTGCCCGTGAAGGCAAAGGGAGATGTACGGTTGCGGTCCGTGGTATCGCGGTTGAAGCGAGGGAGCACATCCGCGCCCAGGCGCAGGCGGTGCTTCTCGGTTCCGGCATAGGGACTGTCGTTCTCCAGCGCGTCGAGAACCGCCGTGAGTTCATCGCCGAGGAACATGGATACCACGGCCGGAGGCGCCTCGTTTGCGCCGAGGCGGTGATCGTTTCCAGCGGAGGCGACGCTCATGCGCAGCAGGCCCTGATAGTCGTCCACGGCCTGGATGACCGCCACCAGGAAGAGCAGGAACTGGGCGTTTTCATACGGCGTCTCGCCCGGGCTCAGAAGGTTCACGCCCTTGTCCGTCGCCATGGACCAGTTGTTGTGCTTGCCGCTGCCGTTGACACCGGCGAAGGGCTTTTCATGCAGCAGACAGACCAGGTTGTGCTTCCGGGCGACCTTCTTCATGATCTCCATGGTCAGCTGGTTGTGGTCGGAAGCGATGTTGCCGGTCGTGAAGATCGGCGCCAGCTCATGCTGGCACGGGGCGACCTCGTTGTGCTCGGTCTTGGCATAGATGCCAAGCTTCCAGAGCTCTTCGTCCAGTTCTTCCATGAAGGCCTTGACCCGCGGCTTGATGGCGCCGAAGTAATGGTCGTCAAGCTCCTGGCCCTTGGGCGGTTTGGCCCCGAAAAGCGTTCTGCCGGTATAGATCAGGTCCTTCCGCTTCAGGTACATGTCCCGGTCCACCAGGAAGTACTCCTGCTCGGGACCCACGTTGGTGACCACCCGCTTGACGTCCGTATGGCCGAAGAGCTTCAGGATCCGCATGGCCTGCTTGTTCAGGGCTTCCATACTCCGCAGCAGCGGGGTTTTCTTATCCAGCGCCTCACCGCCGTAGGAGCAGAACGCGGTCGGGATGCAGAGCGTCTTCTCTTTGATGAAGGCGTAGGAGGTGGGGTCCCAAGCCGTGTATCCTCTCGCCTCAAAGGTGGCACGCAGGCCGCCGGAGGGGAAGCTGGAGGCATCCGGTTCGCCGGTGATGAGGTTCTTTCCGGAGAACTCCATGATCACGTGGC
This sequence comes from Oscillospiraceae bacterium, assembly GCA_017458335.1. Classification (GTDB taxonomy): domain Bacteria; phylum Bacillota; class Clostridia; order Oscillospirales; family Oscillospiraceae; genus Limivicinus. Next base: position 262,861 of record JAFTFT010000005.1, on the reverse strand, counting down.
TGTCAGGCGCCGGGGTAATGAAGCTGTCGTGCTTCTCCGCGGTGATGCCGGTCAGCGGCTGGAACCAGTGCGTGAAGTGCGTCGCTCCGTTCTCCACGGCCCACTCGCACATCGCGTCCGCGACGGCGTTGGCGAGGGAGAGGTCGAGCTTCTTGCCTTTGTTCATCGTGTCACGCAGGCTGCGATAGACATCCGCGGAGAGCCTGGCGCGCATGACCTTGTCGTCAAATACCATGCATCCAAACAGTTCCGGTACCGTGCTCATGATCATTCCTCCAAACGTGTTTTTCTAATTGGGAAACATCGGCCTGCTAAAGCATCTTCGCGCTGTCTCCGTCTCCCAATATGCGCGTATCTTACGCTTTGGTGCCCGCTTTGTCAAGACGAATCCGGCGGTTTTTTCGCACCGGAGGTGCGTATGATACGTGCGGGATATCGTCGGAATATCGTTTTGGTATTTCATCTTCCGGCCGTAAGAGGAAGCGGCGGGGATCGCTCCCCGCCGCTTTGGCGTTATCGCGTATTTCGGTTGACCTCTGGTTCAGAGTCAGTCGACCTTGGGCAGCTTTGCGCGGTAGGCGGCCAGTTCCTCATCGGTGGGGATATAATCGTCCATCTTCCCGTCGTGGAACTTCTCATAGGCCACCATGTCGAAGTATCCGGTTCCGGTGAGGCCGAAGACAATGGTCTTCTCCTCGCCGGTCTCCCTGCAGCGCTTCGCCTCGTCGATGGCGACGCGGATCGCATGGGAACTCTCCGGAGCAGGCAGGATGCCTTCCACCCTTGCGAATTCTTCCGCCGCTTCGAAGACCGCCGTCTGAGGGACGGAAACCGCCTTCATCAGGCCGTCGTCGTAGAGCTGGGAAAGCACCGGGCTCATGCCGTGATAACGCAGGCCGCCCGCATGGTTCGGCGCGGGAATGAAGTCGCTGCCCAGGGTGTACATCTTTGCCAGCGGGCAGACCATTCCGGTGTCGCAGAAGTCATAGGCATACACGCCCCGTGTGAAGCTCGGGCAGGAGGCCGGTTCCACCGCAACGATCTCATAATCCGCTTCCCCGCGCAGCTTCTCGCCCACAAAGGGCGCGATCAGTCCGCCCAGGTTGGATCCGCCGCCGGCGCAGCCGATGATCATGTCCGGTCTGATGCCGTACTTGTCCAGCGCGGCCTTGGTCTCCAGGCCGATCACAGACTGGTGCAGAAGCACCTGGTTGAGCACACTGCCAAGGACGTAGCGGTAGCCGGGATTCGACACCGCCACTTCCACCGCTTCGGAGATGGCGCAGCCGAGCGAGCCCGTGGTACCCGGGTGCGCCGCCAGGATCTTCCGCCCGACCTGGGTGGTCTCTGACGGAGAAGGCACCACCGATGCGCCGTAGGTGCGCATCACTTCACGGCGGAAAGGCTTCTGTTCATAGCTCACCTTGACCATGTACACCTTGCAGTCCAGCCCGAAGTAACTGCAGGCCATGGAAAGCGCTGTGCCCCACTGGCCGGCGCCGGTCTCCGTGGTAACGCCCTTCAGGCCCTGCTTCTTGGCATAATAGGCCTGGGCGATGGCGGAGTTGAGCTTATGACTGCCGCTTGTGTTGTTTCCTTCAAACTTGTAGTAGATCTTCGCCGGTGTCTGCAGTTTTTCTTCCAGGCAATAGGCCCGCACCAGCGGAGACGGACGGTACATCTTATAAAATTCGCGAATTTCCTGCGGGATCTCGATATAGGCGTTTTCGTTATCCAGCTCCTGTTTGACCAGTTCCTCGCAGAACACGCCGCTCAGTTCCTCGGCTGTCATGGGCTGGTGCGTACCGGGATTGAGCAGCGGAGCGGGCTTGTTCTTCATATCCGCCCGGACGTTGTACCAGCTCTGCGGCATCTCGCTTTCTTCGAGATAGATTTTGTAGGGGATCTTTTTTTCTGCCATGGGGAAGGCTCCTTTCTGATGTGGGTGACGGGCACCCTGTATTTCGGGGCAGAAAAAAGCCCTGCCCCAGAGCTTTGCTGGGACAGGACGAACTATCCTGCGGTGCCACCCGGCTTGGTACGCGACGCGCACCCACTTACGCATACTGTCATATGCTGACCTCTGTGACGGAAGGTCGGCCCGTCTCCCATACTCCGGCAGTGCCGTTTCTGCTTGCCCTCGGAAGTCCATTCAGCCATGCGCGCTTCACTGCCTTGCACCACCCGGCAGCTCTCTGAAGAAGCACTCGCACCGCTTACTCACTCTTCTTCAACGGTTTAACGTATTATAGTGCTAAAGCTTCCGTCTGTCAAGAGGAATCTGTGAAATAGTTTTGATGCCTCAGCCCTCCAGCCAGGCACAGGCCGCCAGCGCCGCCACAGCCCCGTCGGCCACGGCGGTGGTGACCTGGCGGATTTTCTTGCCGCGGCAATCTCCGGCGACAAAGACGCCCGCCGTACCGGTCATGCAGTCCTCTCCCGCGCTGACATAACCGCCCGCGTCCAGCTTCACCACATTCCGGAAGGCCTTGTTGTCCGGCTCATGTCCGATGGCAACGAAAAGCCCGCTGAGCTCGATCCATCTCCGCTCTCCGTCCTGCTCGACCACGATGCCCTTCAGTTCCTCTTCGCCCAGCAGCTCCGTGACGGCAGCATTGAGGACGAATTCCACGTTCTTCTTGCTCCGCAGCGCTTCGACAAGCTTTTCTTCTCCGCGGAAACGGTCTCTCCGGTGGATCAGATAGACCCGGCTGCAAGTCTCGCTGAGCAGAAGCGCATCCTGAAGGGCGCTGTTCCCGCCGCCGTTCACCGCGACGATCTGGTCCTTGAAGAAGGCTCCGTCACACACGGCGCAGTAGCCGACGCCGCACCCGACGAGTTCTTCCTCCCGCGGGATTCCCAGCGTACGCGGCTTCGCCCCGGTGGCCAGAATTACGGCCTTGCCCTCATATTCTGTCCCGAAGGCGCAGCACACCAGCTTATGGTCAACACAGTCGCGGATCTCTACGACCTCGTCGATCTCGACCTCTGCGCCCTGCTCCATCGCCTGTTCCGCCATGAGGTTTCCCAGATCCATGCCGCTGACAGACGGGATTGCCGGATAGTTCTCCACCCTGGGAGACCAGGTGATCTGCCCGCCCAGGGCGTCCTTTTCCAGGACCAGAACGGATTTGCCCGCGCGCCGGGCATATACCGCGGCGGTCAGTCCCGCCGGTCCCCCGCCGATGATGATGATATCGTACATGTCTTCCTCCTGTATCCTCTTCCCATTCACGAACAGCGTATGGCGGTTATTCCATACGCTGTTCGATGTTTCATTCAGTTACCGGGATTTCGCTTCCGTCTTTTCAGGCTGTTTTGCTGACGTATGTCTTGATGGCGCCGGCGCCGGCATACTTGCTGCCGTCCGGAAGCACCAGCGTGGGCGCCTGCCGCACGCCGTAGGATTTGGCCAGCTCCGGCTCTTCCGTGGCCAGGACCTTCCGATAGGAGAAGCCCATCTTGTCCATGAAACTCATGGCGATTTTGCAGTTGGGGCAGGTCGCGGAAACGAAGAGGATCGGGTCGCCCGTCTGCTCTGCCTTCGGCGCATCCTGCTGCGCGTTCTCTTCCGTCGTGCTCTCCAGCGGAACGGGTCCCACATGCTTCAGGAGGGAGTTTGCAATCACATATTCGCGGCGCTCCTTGAACTCCTGGGTCTTGCCGGCGTTCCAGTTCTGCACCGGGCGATAGTAGCCGGTAATGCGGCTGTAGACCTCGGCCTTTTCCCCGCAGATCGGGCAGGTGAAGTGCTCGCCGGTCAGGTAGCCGTGCGTCTTGCAGACGGAGTAGGTCGGAGAAAGCGTGTAGTACGGGAGGCGGTAATTCTCGGCGATCTTGCGGACCAGGCTTGCCGCGGCCTGCCAGTCGGGCAGCTTCTCGCCCAGGAAGGCGTGGAAGACGGTGCCGGAGGTATAGCGGGTCTGCAGCTCATCCTGCACGTCCAGCGCGGCGAAGACATCCTCCGTATAGCCCACCGGCAGATGGGAGCTGTTGGTATAATACGGGGTTCCGCCCGGTTCCGCGGCGGTGATGATGTCGGGATAGGTCTCGACGTCGTGCTTGGCCAGACGGTAGGCGGTGGATTCCGCCGGGGTGGCTTCGAGGTTGTACAGGTCGCCATACTGTTCCTGATAGTCGCTGAGGCGCTCACGCATGTGGTCGAGAACTTCGCGGGAGAACTTCTGGCACTTCGGGTCGGTCATGTCCGCGCGGATCCACTTGGCGTTCAGACCCGCTTCGTTCATGCCGACAAGGCCGATGGTAGAGAAGTGGTTGTTGAAGGTACCCAGATAGTGTTTGGTGTAGGGGTAGAGGCCCTCGTCGAGGAGCTTTGTGATGACGTCGCGCTTGATCTTCAGAGAGCGGGCCGCGATATCCATCAGCTTGTCCAGGCGGGCATAGAAGTCCTTCTCATCGGTGGCAAGATAGGCCAGACGCGGCATGTTCAACGTCACGACGCCGATGGAGCCGGTGCTCTCTCCGGAGCCGAAGAAACCGCCGGACTTTTTGCGCAGCTCACGCAGGTCCAGACGCAGACGGCAGCACATCGACCGCACATCGGAGGGCTCCATATCGGAGTTGATGTAGTTGGAGAAGTAAGGCGTGCCGTACTTGGCCGTCATCTCGAAGAGTAGCTTGTTGTTCTCCGTGGGGGACCAGTCGAAGTCGCGGGTGATGGAGTAGGTCGGGATCGGATACTGGAAGCCGCGGCCGTTGCGGTCGCCCTCGATCATCAGCTCGATAAAGGCCTTGTTCACCAGATCCATCTCCGGCTTGCAGTCGCCGTAGGTGAAGTCCATTTCCTTTCCGCCGACGATGGCGGGCAGATCCTTCAGGTCCGCCGGAACGGTCCAGTCCAGCGTGATGTTCGTAAACGGCGCCTGAGAACCCCAGCGTGACGGCGTGTTGACGCCGAAGATGAAGCTCTGGATGCACTGCTTGACATCGGAGTATTTCAGCTTGTCCACCTTCACAAAGGGCGCGAGGTAGGTGTCAAAGGAGGAGAAGGCCTGTGCGCCGGCCCACTCGTTCTGCATGATACCGAGGAAGTTCACCATCTGGTTGCAGAGAGTGGAGAGATGGCTTGCGGGAGCGGAGTTGATCTTGCCGGGAATGCCGAGGCCTTCGGTGATCAGCTGCTTCAGGCTCCAGCCCGCGCAATAGCCGGTCAGCATGCTCAGGTCGTGCAGGTGCAGGTCGCAGTTGCGGTGCGCATCCGCGATCTCCTGGTCATAGACCTCGCTCAGCCAGTAGTTGGCCGTGACCGCGCCGGAGTTGGAGAGGATCAGGCCGCCGACGGAATAGGTAACGGTGGAGTTTTCCTTCACGCGCCAGTCAGAGACGTTCAGGTACTTGTTGACGGTCTCCTTGTAGTCGAGGTAGGTGTTCTTGAGGTTGCGCATTTTCTCGCGCTGTTTGCGGTAAAGAATATAGGCCTTGCCCACCGCTTCGTAGCCCGCGCGCGACAGCACCGCTTCCGCGCTGTCCTGAATATCCTCCACCGTGATCAGGCCGTCCTTGATCTTCGGCTGGAAATCCGCCGTCACCTTCAGGGCCAGAAAATCGATCACGCTCTCGGTGTAATCGGTGTCCGTGGCCTCAAACGCCTTCTTGATGGCGGATACAATCTTGCTGATATCGAAGCTGACGATCTGTCCGTCCCGCTTGACTACGTTATACATGTCTCTTCCTCCTGATGATCCTCACAATGAACGATTATAATCCGCGGAGCTTTGCCGCGGGCAGCTTTTCCTGTACCGCACGGAGGAGCTGCTGCATCTCCTCCTCGGAAAACGCGCTGAGTCCGTCGCCGTGGATCAGCGCACCGGAATCACGGAACTGCTGCAGATACCAGGCCTTCGCGCCGCGGATCCACTCCGCCGCCTCCAGCAGGCTCTCTTCCGTATGCAGGCCCCGCACCACGGTCGTGCGGAACTCATACGGAACCGGTTCTGTCAGCAGATAATTCTTCGATTCCTCCACCGCTTCCATCCGGTACTGCGGAAGCCCGATGGTCTCGGCATAATGGGACGGGCCGTTCTTGATGTCCATCGCCACATAGTCGACCAGCTTTTCCTCCGCCAGAGCTCTGAGGCGTTCGGGAAAACTTCCGTTGGTGTCAAGCTTGACCCGATAGCCCAGCTCCTTCAGCCTCCGGATAAAGTCCGGGATCTCCGCATGCAGAAGCGGTTCTCCCCCGGTGATGCACACGCCGTCCAGAATGCCCTGCCGCTTCTTCAGGAAGGCAAGGACTTCTTCCGGATCCGGAAGCTCCGCCGGAAACTGCTCCGGCAGAACCAAACTCGCGTTGTGGCACCAGGGGCAGCGGAAGTTGCATCCGGGTGTAAACAGCGTACAGGCCACGACCCCCGGAAAGTCCAGGAGCGAGAGCTTCTGCATCCCTGCAAGGTACACGATCTCCACTCCTCCCCTTCGTCATCTTCCTTGCACATGATAATGCCGTATCTTGTAGTTGTCAAGTCCAAAATCACAAGATATTGATATTTTATCTCATTGTAACCAATTTGACCACAAAATATAGTGCTTTTTCTTTTTTTGTTTCTGCCCGTTTCAAAGCGTAATCGTTTTTCAAATTCGCGGAAAGAGCGTCTGTTTCCGGCTTTCCGCCGGTATAAAATTCTGTTTTCTCCCAAATTCGGCATTGATGGGAAGCGGAAGCTGTGTTATAATATTGATTTGTGAAACTGCGGCAGCGGTTGTACCGGGCATTAAAGAACGCCGTGCAGGCTGCCGCGCCGCAGACAGCCTGTCATACAGGGAGGAAAATCATGAGCAGAGCAGACGAAATCTTCATTCAGAACTGCCGCGACATTCTCGACCACGGCATCTGGGACACCGACCGCGAGGTTCGCCCGCGCTGGGAGGACGGCACTCCCGCCCATACGGTCAAGAAGTTCGGGATTGTCAACCGCTACGACCTCTCGGAAGAATTCCCGATTCTGACCCTTCGCCGTACCTATTGGAAGTCCGCCATCGACGAGCTGCTCTGGATCTGGCAGGCGAAGAGCAACAATGTCCATGATCTGCGCACCCGCGTCTGGGACGCCTGGGCGGACGAGAACGGCTCCATCGGCAAGGCCTACGGCTATCAGCTGGGCGTCAAGCATCACTATCCCGAGGGCGACATGGACCAGGTGGACAAAGTGCTCTGGGACCTGAAGCACAATCCCGCCTCCCGTCGGATCATGACCAATATCTACACCTTTGCGGACCTGTCGGAGATGGCGCTCTATCCCTGCGCCTACTCCATGACCTTCAACGTCACCGGAAACCGGCTGAACGCGATCCTGAACCAGCGCTCGCAGGACATGCTCGCCGCGAACAACTGGAACGTCGTGCAGTATGCCGTGCTGACCATGATGATCGCCCAGGTCTCCGGTTTTGAGCCGGGCGAGTTCGTCCACGTGATCGCCGACGCACACATCTACGACCGCCATGTCCCTGCCATCGAGGAGATCATCCGAAACGAGCCGAAACCGGCGCCGCAGTTCTTCCTCGATCCCGAGGTTACGGACTTCTATGCCTTTACCCGTGACAGCTTCCGCATGGAGAATTATGAATATTCCGACTTCACCGGCAAAATCCCGGTGGCGGTGTAAGCCATGGAAGCGATCGTAGCGGTGTTTTCCGACTGGGGCATCGGCAGCGAGGGCACCCAGCAGGTCGTTTTGAAAGCCGACCGCAGACACTTCCGCGAGCTGACGGACGGCGCGGCCGTGCTGGTCGGGCGCCGGACGCTGGGCGACTTTCCCGGCGGCAGGCCGCTGAAGGGCCGGCACAACATCGTCCTCACCCGCCAGGCGGCGGAGATTGAGGGCGCCGAAGTGGTTCACAGCGAAGCAGAGGCCGCCGAGGCGGCAAAGGCGTATCCGCGCTGTCTTGTGATCGGCGGGGCAAGCGTGTACCTGCAGATGATGCCCTATGTAGACACCGTTCACCTCACACAGATTGATCTCTGTCCGCAGTCGGACCGGTTTTTCCCGAACCTGGACGCGTCAGGAGACTGGCGCTGCCTCAGCTGCGGCCCCTGGCAGGAGGAGGACGGAGTCCCCTACCGCTTTGCCACCTATGTACGGATTCCCAAGAAGGAGGACTGACTCAAATGGAAATGGAAGATTTTCGCAGCGGGAAAAAGTCTCTGGAGCTTGCCTGCTACATCGCCGGCGCGGGCGCCTTCGGCGTGTTTCTACGCTGGCTGCAGCTGCAGCTGGCATTTAACGAGCTGGGGCTTCCCGACCCCAGTGCGTTCCACATCGGGCTGATTCTTTACGTTGTCGCGGCCGCTCTGGTTTTTCTGTTTTTTATCAAGCGCTATGAAAACCAGCACCTCTACCTGCCGGATGCGTTTCCCGCCGCGTTCTCGAATACGGGCAGGCTGTATCTGGCCGCCCGCATTGTCGCGGGGCTGTTGCTCTGCGCGGGCGGGGCTCTGCTCTTTATGCAGGTCGACACGGACCGGAACAGCGCCGACTATCACCTCATTGCGATTCTTGCGGTGCTTTCCGGTATATGCTATCTGTTGTGGATGACCGCCGCAAACCGGGATCCCCAGCTGAACATCTGGATTCTGTGCGTGCTGAGCTTCATTCCGATGCTGTTTCTGGCGGCGTGGATGGTGATCTGCTATAAGGTCAACACCATCAACAGCGTCATCTGGTCCTATGGGCCCGAGATGGTCGCCGTCGGCGCTTCCATGTTTGCCTTTTTCCGCCTGGGCGGATATGTCTTCGGACGCCCGAAGTGGAAGCGCACCTTTTTCAGCTGCATGCTGGCCTCCATGCTCTGCATCACCTGCCTCGCGGGCGAGCGCTATCTGGGGATGCAGATCATCTTCATCGGTCTGGCCGCCTCGCTTCTGTACTGCTGCTGGGTGATGGTCAAAAACCTGCAGAAAGGTGAAGCGCCCAAGAGAACGAAAAAGAGCACCGGCGGTTTTGAATCGCTCACCTGATCCCGACGCCGCGGCCTTCCGTGCCGCGGCAGCTTTTGATTCTGTCCCCGTTCGCCAATTGCCGTAACGCGCCATTCGACCGAGAACAAGGAGAGTCCACATGATGAAACAACATAAATCCTATACCGCAGAGGAGCTGCGCTATCTGAGAATGCTCTCCCGGCAGTATCCCACGCTCCGCGCCGCCGGAACCGAGATCATCAACCTGCAGGCAATCCTGAATCTTCCGAAAGGCTGCGAGCACTTCATCTCCGACGTACACGGAGAACACGAGGCCTTTCTCCATATTCTCAACTCCTGCTCCGGCGTCATCCGGGAGCGGCTGGACATGCTCTTCAAGGACAGCGTTCCCCGCTCGGAGCTGGACCAGCTCGCCACCCTGATCATCTATCCCGAGGAGAAGCTGGAGCAGCTCAAGCCCGAGATCGACGACCTGGATGAGTGGTACCGCATCACTCTCTATCGTCTCATCGAGCTCTGCCGCAGCGTAAGCTCGCGCTACTCCCGCTCCAAGGTCCGCAAGGCCCTGCCCGCGGACTACGCATACATCATTGAGGAACTGCTGCACACCCACAGCGATGAATTCGACAAGCAGGAATACTACAAGAACATCATCTCCACCATCGTCGAAATCGGCCAGGCGCCGGACTTCATCTCGTCGCTCTGCGCGGTAATCAAGCGGCTGGCCGTGGACCATATGCACATCGTCGGCGACATCTTTGACCGCGGTCCCCGCGCGGATATCATCATGGACTCTCTTCTGAACTACCACAGCGTGGATATCCAATGGGGCAACCATGACATTCTGTGGATGGGCGCCGCCTCCGGCAGCCGCACTCTGGTGGCCACCGTACTCTCCAACTCCATCCACTACAACAATCTTGAGGTTCTGGAGACGGGCTACGGCATCTCGCTGCGTCCCCTCTCGGTCTTTGCCAACGAGATCTACAAAGACTGCGACGTATCCCGCTTTGCCGTGAAGCTCACGGAGGCGGACGCCGCGCATTATTCCGAGAAGGACAAGCTTCTCTCCGCCCGCATGCACAAGGCCATCACGGTCATCCTTTTCAAGCTGGAAGGACAGAAGATTCTCCGTCATCCGGAGTACGGCATGGAGGACCGCCTTCTGCTGGATAAGATCGATTACGGTAACCGCTGCATCACCATTGACGGCACGGTCTATCCGCTGGAGGATACCGATTTTCCGACCGTGGATCCGGCAAATCCCTATGAGCTGACGGCGGAGGAAGCCGCGGTCATCGACCAGCTTACCAGGTCCTTTGAGCGCAGCGAGAAGCTGCAGAATCACGTCCGTTTCCTCTATTCCAAGGGCAGCCTGTACAAGATTCACAACGGGAATCTGCTGTTTCACGGCTGCATCCCCCTGACTGTCGACGGAGAGATGATGAGTTTCAAGCTTGACGGGACAGAACGCGCCGGAAAGGACTTCCTTGACTTCGCGGACACCGCCGCGCGTCAGGCGTATTATTACAAATCCGGTTCTCCGGAGCGAAAGCTCGGGATGGACCTCCTGTGGTTTCTGTGGGCCGGCCGCAACAGTCCCATCTTCGGACGGGACCGCATGACCACCTTCGAACGCCGTCTGATTAAGGACGAAAGCGCCTGGACCGAGCCGAAGAACGCCTACTACACCCTCTATCAGGATCCGGCGATCTGCGATTTCATCCTGAAGGAATTCGGCCTGGAAGGGCCCCATTGTCACATCATCAACGGTCACGTTCCCGTCAAGGTCCGCAAGGGAGAGAGCCCCATCAAGGGCGGCGGAAAGCTTCTGGTCATCGACGGCGGCTTCTGCAAGGCCTATCAGCCTACCTCCGGCATTGCCGGCTACACGCTCATCAGCACTTCCCAGTCCTACCGTATCGTCGCCCACCAGCCCTTTGTCGGCCGGGAGAAGGCGATCCGGGACAACTACGGCATCGCCCATTCGACGGAAGTCTTTGAGCGCCAGGAACTCCGCCAGCGCATTGCCGATACCGACATCGGCCGTGAGCTGCAGATGCAGATCGACGATCTGCGCGCGCTGGTGGGAGCCTACCGGGACGGCGCCGTCACGGAAGATCACAAGGGGCACTGACCGGCGTCTCCCGCGCCGAAGCATACCGCCCGATCCGCCATATGGCCCTTTTCCGCAGAGTAACAGGCTGCGTCAGAGTTTCTGACGCAGCCTGTGATTTTCCTTATTTGTTTTTCCTGCTTACGCGGTCTGCCCGCTTTCCTTCTTCCTGTGCGCGGACGCAGTTCCCGCTCTGAGCGCCGCAGCCACCGAGATGCCCCCCAGGGCCGCCACCGTGCACATCGCGATGATGAACTCCGGCTTCACATACCAGGGCGTCACCTTCATGGGCACAGGTTCCGGAAGGGCCAGCGGGATCTCTTCCTCCTCAATCTCCTCTTCTTTTTCCTGGAAGAGCGGGATTTTCTTCGCCGGAGGTTCGGGAGTCGGAGACGGCGACGGCGACGGTGAAACTGCGGGGCTGGCCGCGGGCTGGTAATTTGCCGCACCGGTCGCCGAGGTATCTCTCTGTGCCCGTTCCACCGTCTTATGTTCTTTCGGAGTTGAGAGTCTCTGCAGCACGCGGAAGATCAGCATCGCTTCCGGATGCGCGATCCAGTTCTTCAGTCTCCAGAGGGCCGTTCTTTTCTCCGCGGACTCTTCCTTCGCCTGCTGAATCTTCTCTTCCATTTCCCGGATCTGCTGCCTCAGTTCTTCCACCCGGCTGTTTCCGCCGCCTTCGCTGTTCGCGGCTTCCTCCAGCTGGGCACGGATTTCTTCCACGCGGGTTCTGAGCTCTTCCAGTTTTTCCTCCGGCTGGGTCCAGTTATCGCGGTTTTCCTCCAGCTGCTGCCGGACTTCGGCGATTCGCTCGCGAAGATTGTCCAGCACGCTCGAGCCGCCGTCCGGCTCTGTTCCGCTCTGCCCGTCTATGTTTCCCTCTGTCAGAAGAGAAGGCGAAGCCGTTCTTTGGGCGATTCCGCTCTCCAGCTCATCCCGGACTGCGGTAACGCGTTCTTCCGCCTCTGCGCGGCTGGCATCGATCTGCACAATGACGTTCTCCAGACCGTCCTGCAGCTGACTCATCTGCGCCTCGCGCTCTGCCCGCCGCTCATCGATCCGTTTCGTCACATCCAGGACGAATCGCTCCGCGGTCGGTGTCTCTCCGGTTTCACTCTGCGTTCCGGCTGTCATGGCCTGTGCGTCACCTGCCCCGGATGCTCCGCTTCCTTCCGCGCCGCCGATTCCCTGGGCGCGCTGCTCCAGATTCTCCCGCAGGCCGTCCGCCGCTTCACGCAGACTCTCTCTCGCTTCATCCGCGCCCGCGGCGAGTTCCGGATGACTCTCCCGAAACTCCTCCGCCGCGTTTCCGGCGGCTTCCAGAAGCGCTTCGGCCCCGTCCTGCCGTTCTTCGCGGCCTTGTGCCAGGCGGTCCGCCGCGTCACCGAGACGGTCTGACAGGGAGCTTCTCTCCGCCCGGCGGCTCTGCAGCCGTTCCGAGAGACTCAGCCCTCCGAGCAGGCCGTCCGCGGAAGCAGACGGCAACCCCGCGCCGAGCATCGTCGTGCCGAGCATTGCCGTACAAAGAATGATGCTGCATATTTTTGTTCCGAACCGGTTCAAGCAGCCGCCTCCCTTCCAAAGATTCCCGATAAAATCATCGCTGCATAGACCCTGCATTCGATCCAAACTGTATTATACCTCTTGTCAGTGGAAAAAAGCAAGCCATTCCGCCCTTTCCGCCGTATTTTTGTACACTCGGGTCTAAATGCCCAAACATTTTTCTTCCATGCAAAAGAGCTGCCCGAAGGCAGCTCTTTCCTTGCGTATGATTGGTCCCGGATTATCCGTTGACCTTTTCCTTGAACGCCTTGCCTGCCTTGAAGACAGGGGTGTCACTGGCAGCAAACTCCATGGCCTCGCCGGTGGCGGGGTTGCGGCCCTGGCGGGCGTCGCGATGCTTCACGGAGAAGGTGCCGAATCCCAGCAGAGCAACGGGCTCGCCGGCGGCGACGGTATCAACAACCGCATTCAGGACGCTGTCGACAACAGCGGCAGCCTGCTTCTGGCTGAGTGCGTTCTCAGCGGCGACTTTCTTGACGAGTTCGGTCTTATTCATAGCAATAGCTCCTTTTCAAATTGGTTTCACGGTGATGCATTATAACAGGTCCTCTCCCGTTTTGCAATAGCTTTTCCAAAAGAAAGCCCACGTGTTGCTTCTTCATCTTTTACATGGAATGATATTGAAGATTTTCCGAATCTCTGGTATGATAGCAGTATGATTTCAAACACTTTTGTACCGCAGGGATCAGCGGCACACGGAATCAAATCTCACGGAAGAAGGAACAGCGCTTTGGATTTACACGCGAAGCTTGAGCTGCAGGACTGCCCCTTTTGCGGCGGTGCCGGCCTGCTGGAGGAAGAAAACAACTGGTGCTGGTATGTGATGTGCATGGACTGCGGCGCCCAGACCGCCGCCATGGAATTCTGTACTGCCGAAGAGCGCGAGGAGGCCGCCCGGATGGCCGCGCATCTTTGGAACATCGGCAAAGTCGTACGGGGTGATATCGGCGAATAAGCCCGGCCGTCCCAGGATACCCTGTCCCGGGCAGTTCCGCGTTTCCCCTGTTATTGCTATTTCGGTATGAGAGGAGGCCCATGACCGCATGAGCACGGATGCGCCGCAGTATCGGCATGAATTCAAGTACCTTGTCAGTGCAGCGCAGATTCCGCTCCTGAGAAGCCGGATTTCCTGCTTCATGGCGCCGGACCCTCACACCGGTCCCCGGGGGGATTACGAAATACGCAGTCTGTATTTCGATGATTACCACAACCGTTGCTTCTATGAAAACGAAAACGGAACAGAACCCCGGGAGAAATTCCGAATCCGGATTTACAACGCCTCTGCTTCCCGCATCACGCTGGAGTGCAAGCGGAAAGAGCATGGAATGACGCTCAAGACCGCCTGTCCGCTCACCCGGGAACAGGCCGGAAGCCTGCTCCGGAGCCTTCCGCTTCCGGAGGCGGAACCAATGCCTCCCCTGCTGCGGAAGCTGGACCTGCTGCGTCAGACGGAGCTGATGCATCCCGTGGTGATCGTGGACTATGTACGGGAACCTTTCATTTACTCAGACGGGAACGTGCGCGTCACCTTTGACACGGATATCGCCTCCGCTTCCTGCGATCCGGAGGGCTTCTTTTCGCCGCAGCTTCCCGTCAGGCCCGTTCTGCCTCTGGGCACACACCTGATGGAAGTCAAGTATGACGGGTTTCTGCCTGATTTCATCTACCGCAGTCTGAATCTCGGGCAGCTGCGGCAGACCAGTTTCTCCAAATATTACCTCTGCAGAAAATACTCTTTGAGATAGGATGACGGTTTATGATGTCTGTTTCGGACGTTTTTAAGAAATCATTTCTGGACGGTTTTTCCAGCTATGACATCGGGACAAGCGCGGCCGTGGCGGTCATGCTGACTTCAAGCCTGTTCGCGCTTTATATCTTTCTTGTCTATCGGCTGCTGGCCAGAAAGACCTTCTATTCCAAGACCTTCAACATCTCGCTCGCCGGGATCACCCTGATCACCGCGGCGGTTATTCTGACCATCCAGTCCAGTATCGTCGTGTCGCTGGGTATGGTGGGCGCGCTCTCCATCGTACGCTTCCGCACAGCCGTCAAGGACCCGATGGATCTCATGTTCCTCTTCTGGTCCATCACCGTCGGCATTATCTGCGGTGTAGGACTCGCGAAGATCGCCCTGATCCTGAGCATCGCCCTGACCGTGGGGATTCTGATTCTGGACCGCCTTCCGGTCGCCAAAGCACCTCAGATCCTCGTCATCCGCTCCTCTGACCGCGACGCGGAAGCCCCGATCATGGAGATCGTGAAACGGCATGCCCGCTCCAGCACTGTCAAGTCCAGAAACATGACCGAATCCTCACTGGAGATGATTGTCGAGCTGCGCACCGACGCCGGAAGCGATCTTCTTCAGGAGCTGCTGGCGCTGGAAGGTGTCGGCTCCGCTTCCCTGCTCAGGCATGACGGAGAGGTAACGTTCTGAAAAACTACGCATGATGGGAGTGTCCTGCATGAATATCCGAAGAGCAATGGTCTTTGACCTTCCCGGCGTCGTCAGGCTCTATGACGACACCCATGAGGCCGAACGGCGCGGCATCATCACAACCGGCTGGCTTCCGGGCGTATACCCCGTCCGGGCCACGGCGGAAGCCGCCCTGCAGCGGGGCGACCTCTTTGTGATGGAGGAGAACAACCAGATCTACGGCTCCGCCCTGATCAACCAGATTCAGGTGGATGTCTATGAGGGCGCCCCCTGGGAGCATGACGTTCCCCCGGATCAGGTCTGCGTTCTGCATACGCTGATGATCTCGCCGAAGCGCTTCGGCAGAGGACTCGGGCCGCAGTTTGTGCAGTTCTATGAGGAGTATGCCCTGGAGCATGAGTGGCCTGAACTGCGCATCGACACCAATGCCCGCAACGAGCGCGCCCGGGCCATGTACAAAAAGCTCGGCTACCGGGAGATTGCCGTCGTCCCCACGGTTTTCAACGGCATTCCCGATGTAAATCTGGTTCTGCTGGAAAAATATCTGTGATTTCTTAACACTTTCGGAGGAGCTCTGTCTATGGAACAGGTTCTGAATCGCTTCTGTCTGGACGGCAGTCCCGTTTCCTGTGAGCGGTACGGCGAGGGGCACATCAATCTGACCTTTCTCGTCGTCACCGACAGCGGAAGACGCTATATTCTGCAGCGGCTCAGCAGGGCTGCCTTTTCCGATATTCCCGGTCTCATGCGTAATGTGACCGCCGTCACGGAGTTTCTTTCGGCGCGGAACTCTGATCCCCGCAGTTCCCTGCACCTGGTGCCGACAAAGGACGAGCAGACCTGGTGCCGGGACGAAGCCGGGGAGTACTGGCGGGTGTATGATTTTGTCGAAGACAGTCTCTGCCTCCAGACGCCGGAGTCCCCTATGGACTTCTACCAGAGCGCCGTGGCCTTCGGCCGTTTTCAGAATCAGCTGAGAGACTTCCCGGCGGAAACGCTCTGTGAGACGATTCCGAATTTTCACAACACGCCGGACCGCTATCGGAAGTTCCACCTCGCCATTGAGGCGGACACCGCCGGCCGTCTGGCAGAAGTTCGGTCCGAGGTAGACTTTCTTCTCGCGCGTGAGGAGGAAGCCGGAACACTGCAGCGGATGCGGGACCGGGGCGAACTCCCCGTCCGCGTCACGCACAACGATACCAAGCTCAACAACGTCATGCTCGATGCCCAAACCCGTCTCCCGCTCTGCGTCATCGATCTCGACACCGTGATGCCCGGGCTGGTCGCCTATGACTTCGGCGATTCCATCCGCTTCGGCGCCTCCACCGCCGCGGAGGACGAGAAGGACCTCAGCCGGGTGGAAATGAATCTGGACCTCTTCCGAACCTACGCCGAGGGCTTTATCCCGGCCTGCGGCGGGCTGACGGCGGCAGAGCTCATGTCGCTCCCGCTCGGAGCCCGGACCATGACGCTGGAAAACGGAATGCGCTTTCTGACCGACTATCTCGAAGGGGATCACTATTACCACATTGCCTATCCGGAGCACAACCTTGACCGCTGCCGGACGCAGCTTAAGTTGGTCGCCGACATGGAGCAGAAACAGGAACAGATGGACACCGTCATCCGCCGCTTTCTGACCTGAAGCTGACCGGCTGATCATAAATACACCGCCGATAAACCTATAATCGCGGTACTCCCTCTGCTCATTGCTGTTTTCCTTGCTTCCGGATCTACAGCAACGATATTAATACAAGCAAATGATATCGCCCAGGCCGCCCCCAAAGCAGCCTGGGCGATATCATTTGGTTCATCTTTGAAAATGGTAGGTCATAGAGGCTGGACAAGAGTACCCTCGTCCAAATCTGAATCTGCCCTTGTAATCTAATATAATTCTGCTATAATAATAGCAGAATTATTAATGGAGGTGCTTGTGATGTTAATTAAATCCTCTACTGCTCTGCGGAATGATTATGGTGCCATCTCTGATCTTGCGCATGAAGAGAATGAACCGATCTACATCACCAAGAATGGTGAAGGAGATATCGTGGTTATGAGCATTGAAGCGTTCGAGCGTCGTGAAGAACTCTATAAGCTGAAAGCCAAACTTGCCGCAGCTGAGGAACTCCGCCTGGCCGGTCACATGGGCGTTTCGCTTTCCGATTCACGGGCAAGACTGGAGAGAATGTATGACTGAAAAAACATACGCTGTACAGATTCTTGACCCGGCACAGAGCGAGCTGGAAGAGATCGCGCAGTTGTACCTCTCCCTTGTCGGTGTAGACTCAGCCCGTAAGATCTCGGATAAGATTTATGATACACTTGAGCAGCTTACTCGTTTTCCTCTTTCGGGCCCTGCCATGCGGGAATCGGAGCTGCGTAAGCTTGGATATCGATTTATCGTTGTTGAGAAATACATCATCATCTATCGCCTGATTGGTGACACGGTTTTTGTGTATCATATTTTTGATGGTCGTTCAGACTATCCCTCGCTTTTCAGATCTGAACTATTTAAATCTTGACAGTGTGATATCTTCCTTTTTGGTTCCGGGAGCTCTGAATACATGGCTTGAACCAGATCCTGCAGGCGCTCCCGGTTGTCGATCTCATCGACAAGCAGCATGGGTTTCGCGCCTTCGTAAGGCCTTTCCAATACTGCCTGCGGCATCAGTTTTCTCGCCGCCGGTACATCTTTTACCAGCAGACGGTCATCATAGATGCCGCCGAAGATCCTGTCGCGATCATAGAGGATGAATTCCCCCATCATGCCCCGGTATGTGATATCCTCGAGTCCCGAAAGCTGATCCAGGACAAAATCAAGATACGCTCTGCTTGATGCCATATGGTTTGTCTCCTTCCGTCTTCAATTTACTGATTCATACATCTTTGGGAATCAAAGATGTATGAATCAATTTTTTCCAGGCTCGTTATACAAAAACTTCACTATTCTATAAGCCCGTGTTTGCGCAGCCTTGAGCGTATTCCGCCTTTTGTCCGGTCATGTACCTCTGCCATCTCAGAAATGCTCATCCCGGCATGATATTCATTTTCCAGTTGTCTGTCCTCTTCCTCCGTCCATGAAGCACCAGCCCCGTCAGGCCTGTTCACCTTCCGGTTATATTCTGCTCTCGCAGATGGTGCCCCCGCAGCAGAAGATAAGCTGTCATACTGCCCGGCTTCTGCCGCTTTTTCATCTATACTCGTGACGACGTTAGGATGATCATCCAGGAATTCCGCTATGGCCTGTATGAAGCGTTCTCCGAATTTTTCATACTTTACTTCCCCTACACCCGAGACACTCAGCATCGCCGTTTTATCCCGAGGTAGCTTCGCACTCATGTTTCTAAGTGTTTTATCACTGAAGATGATATACGGTGGGACCCCCTCTTCTCTCGCAATTTCAATTCTGAGATTGCGAAGAGCATCAAAAAGTTCGTAACCGTACTTTGTAAGAGTATCCATGCTCTTCTTGATTTGTTCTTTTTTCTCGTGTTCGTGTTGCTTTTTCAGAGGGAAGCGAACCATAACATGTGTCTTCGGATCCCTGAGCGGCATGATATTTCCTAAACGAATCACCTGATAAAGGTCATCCGTCTGAAAGAGATAACCATCGGCCAGCAATTTGTTCAGAAGTTTCCGAAGATCAGATTCTGATCTGTCTTTCAGGGCTCCGAATGTTTTGTATTCCGTTGTTCCCAGTTCTTTCAATCTTGCCCGGTTGGCGCCGAGGAGTGTTCCAAGAACGACCCTCATTCCATATCTTCCCCTGGCTTCATAAACGCAGTTGATGACCTGCTTTGCCTCTTCTGTCATATCAAGCTCTGTAAATAGTCCGTTACAGTTCCCGCAATGTTCACACGGACTGCTTTTCTTTTCGCCAAAATATTCGAGAATATAATTTCTAAGGCACCCGGATGTTTTGCAGTATCTCTCCATAAGCTGTAGTCTTCTGGTATCCCGCTCTCGAATCAGTTCAATATCTTCATCCGGAATATCCATAAAAGCCTTATTCTCAAGCAGGAACTTGTTTATCACGATATCTTGAGCAGAAAACAGCAGAATACATTGTGCCTGCTCACCATCTCTTCCCGCCCGTCCGGCTTCCTGGTAATAGTTTTCCATGCTCTGAGGCATGTTGTAATGGATGACAAATCTTACATTGGACTTATCAATTCCCATCCCGAAGGCATTCGTAGCAACAATCACCGGAGATTTATCATAAATAAAGTCCTTCTGGTTTTCTGCTCTGTCTTCGTTGCTCATTCCCGCATGGTATCTTGCTGCCGGGATTCCCTCTTTGATCAGCACTTCATATAAAGAATCCACGTTCTTTCTTGTGGCACAGTAGACAATGCCGCTGTCAGCAGGATGTGCCTTGATGTATGTCAGCACATAATCATCTTTTTTCCTGCATTCCACCACCTCAAAATAAAGGTTTTCACGGTCATAGCCGGTAAGCACCGTTTTGGGATTCTGTAGTTTAAGGACGCAGCAAATATCGTTTCTCACTTCTTCCGTAGCTGTAGCCGTGAAACCTGCAACAACCGGTCTGTTCGGCAGGCGATCGACAAAATCGACAATTTTCAGGTAGCTCGGTCTGAAATCCTGCCCCCACTGTGAAATACAATGTGCCTCGTCAACTGTTACCATGGAGATATCTATGCTGTCCGCAAGGCGATTGAATTCATTGCTCTCCAGGCGTTCGGGCGCAATATACAGAAGTTTGTACACTCCTTGCCGTGTTCTCTCATAGGCCGTTAGAATCTGCGCCTCCGTCAGTGACGAATTGATATATCCGGCGGGGATTCCCGCTTCCCTCAAAGCACTCACCTGATCCTGCATGAGGGAGATCAGCGGTGAAATAACAATGGTAATTCCCGGTAAAAGCAAAGCCGGCAGTTGGTAGCACACAGACTTTCCCGCTCCGGTTGGCATAACAGCCAGCACATCCCGTCCGGCGAGAATTGCGGCAACAACCTCTTCCTGTCCTCGTTTGAAGGAATCATATCCGAAGTATACTTTTAAAGCTTCTCTTGCATTCATACGCCACCTGTTATATTTTAAAGTCTGTGAAAAGATTATCCCGCATCAAAAACCCCGCCTTTCGGCGGGGTTTTTATTACCCTTTGACGCCGCCGGAGGTCAATCCCGCTGTCAGGTACTTCTCAATGCTCATGAAGAGAATCACCACCGGGATCGTCGCCAGCAGGGAAGCGGCAAACATGTACTGCCACTCGATCATGTTGAAGGAGCTGAACTGCGTGATACCCACGGTGATCGGGCGGTTTTGCGCCGTCGAGATCAGCACCGTCGCAATGGTGTACTCGTTCCAGGCGTTGATGAACACGAAGATCAGCGCCGTCACGATTCCGGGCGCCGCCATCGGGATCAGCACCCTGGTCAGTGCGCCCACCGTGCCGCAGCCGTCGATCATTGCGGCCTGCTCCATCTCCGAAGAGATCGACACAAAGGTTCCCCGCAGAAGCCAGATGGCGAAGGCCTGGTTGAAGGCCGCGTTGATGAGCATCAGGCCCCAGAGGGTATTGTTCAGATGAAGCGTGTTCATCAGCTGGGAGATGCCGATCAGCAGCACCACCGGTGAGAACATCTGGCTCATGATCACAAAGCCCAGGAAAGCCTTTTTCCCTACAAAGTTCATCCGCGCCATGGCGTAGGCCGCCGGAACGCCGCAGAGCATGGCCAGCGCCGTCGCCCCGCCCGCCACAAAGAGCGAGTTCAGCAGGTACCGCGGCACGCCGCGCTGAACGATATCCGTCAGGTTGCTCCAGATCCATTTTGTGGGGAACATGTGCAGGAAGTACATGTCCAGTGTCTCGGCGTTGGAGTGGAAAGCCGTGATGGTCATGACGTAGTACGGATAGAGCGTAATCAGGCAGACGACAGCCACGAAAACATAGAGGATACCGCGGAGCAGGCCGCTTTTGATCTCGCCGTAACGGAGAGAAATTGCCGCCAGAAGCGAGACAAACAACGTCGCAAACCAGATCCAGATCATCGGCGAGTGGGAGATTTTCAGCCCGCCGAGCGCATCCCCGATATTCTCGCCCATTTTCCCATCAAAGAAGAAGCTGTCCAGCTTCGCGAAGAGTGCGTCTTTCCCCTCCGTGATCAGCTCCGCGTTATACAGGGAGAGCTGCCGCGAAAAAATGACGTTGTTCATCAGGATAAACACCGGCACCAGCAGCAACGAAAGCACCAGCGCCGCGATCGCTCCGCTGCGCAGGCGTCTGCTTTTCCGGCCCAGATACCGTGGCACCAGATCGTCCGTGCCGGCCAGCCCCGCCAGTTCACAGACGAGCGCTGCCGCCATCAACACCAGGATGGCCGCCGCGACCAGAGAGGACGAAAGTCCCTTCCCAAGAAAAGCGAAGATGTTCTTGCTGTAGCGTTCGGTCACCGTGAAGGTGATGAGGGAAGTGGTGTTTCCTTTGGAGTTGACACGCTCCAGGACATTCTCCTCGATCTCCACATTAAAGCCCTGGGCGCGGTAGTCCTCCGCCACGGCTTCGACTTCCGCCCGTACCGCCTGATACTTCTCGTCTCCGACAAAGGTGTTGCCGGATTTCTTGGTGTAGATGCCGACATCGAAGCTGTACAGCGGGAGGCTCATCAGGATCAGCGTCAATATCAGGCCGGCCAGCATCAGGATCAGCATCCGCCGGTTCTGTTGACGGATTTCCGGGTATCTCACAGCTCTTCCTCCTTCCGCATAACCGTCATCATATAGATTCCGGCACAGACGCAGAGGATCAGGAAGCCGATTACTGACAGCGCGGTGGCCGGTCCTTTCTTCCGCTCATAGAACGACAGCATATACAGATAGGTGATCATCGTGTCCGTCTTGTGGGCCGGTGCGCCCTTCGTCATGGTATAGACGATCGGGAAGGAATTGAAGACGTAGATGATGTTCAGCACCGTGCTTACCGTGAGCGACGGCCGCACCATCGGCAGCGTGATATGGCGCAGCTTGTGCCAGAAGCCCGCTCCGTCCATGGTGGCCGCCTCGTAGAGCGATCCGTCGATGGACTGCAGGCCGGAGAGCACGCAGAACGTCACAAACGGCACCGTGACAAAGATACCGACCCAGCACTCCCAGACAAATTCGATCTGATAGCTGGATCGCCAGTTGATCGCCTGACGGATGATGCCCAGATTCAGCAGGACATTGTTCAGGTTGCCGTACTCCGCCTTGATGATATAGTTCCAGACCGAAGCCTGGATAACCAGTGAGGTCGCCCAGGGGAAAACCATGATGGCGCGGGCGATCTTCTGTCCGTGGAACTTCTGGTTCAGAACCATGGCGATGATGAAGCCGAGAAGCGTGGACAGGATGACCACCGAGAGCACCCACCAGAGGGTGTTCAGCATGACGGTCTTGAACGCGGGCAGATGCACCGCTTCGACATAGTTGTCAAAGCCGATGAATCCGCCGATCACGCCGGCTTTTGAGATCTCACTGAAAGAGAGCTTGAAGACGATCAGAATCGGAAACACGACAAAGATCGCAATCAGCAGAATACTGGGCAGGAGCCACACATAGGGCTCCCATTTGGTTCGGTTGAGTCCGGTGTTCATGACCATCCTCCTTGGGTAAGCGGTGAAAAAGCGTAAGATGGGACAGGGCCGGCTGACCATCTCAGCCGGCCCTGTTCAGATCATGCTGTAACTTGCGGAATAATCGGAATCAGAGCTTACTTTGTGAGCTCTGCCTGCAACTTGTCGAGTTCGGCCTGGACATCCGCGCCGGTCAGAGCATTCTGCTCGGCAGCGATGACGCCCTGCTTCACCTGATCCCATTCCGCCTTGGCAGTGGGATAGAACTGGCAGCCGCCGAGAACATCCAGCCACGCCTCGAAGCTGGGATCGGCCGCGACAAGTGCTTCAACCGCGGAGTTCACGGCGGGGAGGAAGCCTTCCATGCTGACCCAGCCGACGTAGTTCTCAGGATCATAGAAGAACTTCAGGAACTTGCCGATGGCTTCGTTGCGCGCAGCCTGGTCGGGAGCGGAATCGTCCTTGAAGGCCATAACGCGGTCCATGACACCGACGGAGGAAGAAGCCTTGCCCTCGTTGGCAGGCAGGCCTGCGGTGGCCATGTTGATCTCGCCGCCCTTATCCGCGACGTAGGTCGGGAGCTGGTTCGGGGCGATGACCATGGCGAGCTTGCCGGCGGCAAACATATCCTGCAGGTCATAACGGGTCTGGGTTGCCGGGTTCGGGTTGGTATAGCCGTCGTTCACGAGGCTGATGGCATACTCAATGGCTTCGACGTTCTCCGGAGAGTTGACCGCCCAGTCGCCGTTGGCGTCGACAAAGCCGCCGCCGTTGCCCCAGGTGTAGTACGCAAAGGCAGCCTGGCCTTCATCGGTGGTCATGTCAATGCCCCAGGGATAGATCTCACCGTCATAGAAGTCGATGATTGCCTGAGAAACATCCTGCAGCTCTGCCCAGGTGGTGGGCACTTCCACGCCGACCTCGTTGAGGATGTCGACGTTGTAGAACAGGGCGCGGGCGGAAGCCAGATCGGGAACCGCCCAGCATGTGTCGTCGATGATGGACTGGTCAATGAAGGAGGGGAAGAAATCGGCGAACAGGTCATCCGGGCAGTAATCCTTCACAGGAAGCAGGAGGCCTTCATTCGCGTAGTTGGCAAAGACGTCGATGTTCAGAATGTCGGGCGCGTTGTTGTTGGCGATACGCGTATCGACTTCTGTGTAGACATCGTTCCAGGACACCACGTCCAGATTCAGCTTGATGCCGGGGTTGGCCGCTTCGAACTTCTCAACGAAGTTGGAGCCGTCCATGCCCTTGCCCAGGAACCATTCATTGGTGTTTGGGCCGTACTGGCAGATGATGACATCGAGGGTGATCTCATCGTCCGCCGCGAAGGCTGCGGGGATCATGCAGAGCATGAGCGCGGCAATCAGGAAGAGTGCAAATAACTTCTTTTTCATGCTGATTTCTCCTTTTCTGATTCTTTCTGGATTACCGATATGGATTCGGTAACTCTAGTTCTGCATTATAGTCCGCCTTGTATATTTTGTCAAACAGGACCGGCAGTATGAACAAATTTTTGAACTGTTTTTTGTGCATGTTTACAGCGACCATTCATCTGTTTCCGAAATCGGAAAACGCATCAGACCTTTCGTGTGCAGTCTGATGCGTTTTCAAGTTTTTGCCTTCCCCGCGCCCTCGACCGGATTCGGAATCCCGGCCTTTCACGCAAAGCAGGCATGTCGTTATTCTCCCGTCAGCTCATGCTGAAATAGTTTGGATAACGCTCCTGCACCGCGGCCAGATTCTCCCGGTAACGGCCCATATGAACCTCCAGCCTGTCCAGCGTGGTTTTCAGGTCTCCGTCCGCGATCGCATGATAGAGTCCGGTGTGGTCTTTCAGGTTGGTCTCCTGCCCCATGAAATGCAGGCTCAGCATACGCATGCGCTCAATGTGCTGGAGCTGGCCAAACTGAATGCGGTAGTTTTCCTCCCTGCCGACCGCGAGAAACGCAATCCGGTGAAACTCGTTATCCAGGCGCAAAAGGTTCTTTCCCCTGTTTTCCCCCGGCAGCTCCGCATAGTGCCGGTAGGTCCGGAGATTCTCTTCATACAGCCATCTGTGTTCCTCCGTGAGCCTGCCGCAGGCCCGGGTGATGATCTCCTTCTCCAGCGCGTAGCGGGCGAACTGCTCCGTCTCCATCCGGTGCACGTCGATCGGAGAGACAAAGGTTCCGGTCTGGGGCTTCAGAACAACCATGTTGCTGGTGGACAGGATGATCAGGGCCTCTCTTACCGGCGTACGGCTCATCTGCAGTTCTTCGGCAAGCTGCTTGTCGCTGATCGCTTCGCCGGGCTTGAGCTCACAGCCGATGATCTTGTCCCGTATGATCTGGTAGGCGGTCTCTCTGGCGTTTCTGCCCGTTCCGGCAGCATACGTATTCTTTTCCGTGTTCTGGACCGGCATGACTCCCGCCTCCTTCCCTGTTCGTTCCGCGTCCCGGAATTGTATTCTCTGATGGTGTCAGAGCACCACGCCGTCTTTGAAAATGGAGATTTCTCTGGCGTTGTGCAGTTCGTTTTTCGTCTGCCGGCCGCCGGCAACCTCCAGCACGAAGTCCAGCAGGCGCTTTCCCGCGTCATCCGGGCTCTCTCCCTCGGCGACGGTCCCGGCGTTAAAATCGATCCAGTTGCCCTTCTTCTCATACAGCGCGGTATTGGTGGAAATCTTGACCGTGGGCACCGGCGCTCCGAAGGGGGTACCGCGTCCGGTGGTAAAGAGGATCAGGTGCGCACCGGCCGCGGTCAGGTCCGTCGCGGAAACCAGGTCGTTGCCCGGTCCGGAGAGAAGATTGAGTCCCTTTCTGCGCACGGGTTCGGCATATTCCAGTACGTCCGTGATCTGGGCGCTTCCGCCCTTCTGGACGCAGCCGCAGGATTTGTCCTCCAGCGTGGTGATGCCGCCGGCTTTGTTGCCGGGGCTCGGATTTTCATAGACCACCTGGCCGTGGCTGACAAAGTAGTCCTTGAATCGGTTGACCATCCGCACTGCCCTGTCGAAGACCTCCCTGCTTTCACAGCGGGAGAACAGAATATTTTCCGCGCCGAACATCTCCGGCACCTCGGTCAGGACCGTGCTTCCGCCCAGAGCCACCAGGCGGTCGGAAAAACGTCCGACCGTGGGATTGGCCGTAATGCCGGACAGGCCGTCCGAGCCGCCGCATTTCATGCCGACCACAAGCTCCGAGGCCGGGATCTCTTCCCGCCGGAACTGCCCGGCATAGGCCGCCAGCTCTTCCAGCAGCGCGGCGCCGGCGGACATCTCGTCCTCCGCCTGTTGGCAGACCAGGAACTTGACCCTCCGGTCGTCCCAATCCCCCAGCTCGGCCTTGAACTGTTCCTGTGTCAGGTTTTCACAGCCAAGGCTCAGCACCAGCACGCCGCCCGCGTTGGGATGGCGCACCAGCGCCGCCAGAAGCTTTCGCGTCTGGGCATGGTCCTCCCCCATCTGGCTGCAGCCGAAGGGATGGGCAAAGGTGTAAAGTCCGTCGATGCTGCCGGTGACCAGATGCTGATTCTCCTTCACCAGGGCGGCTGCGATGCTGTTGACGCAGCCGACGGTGGGGATGATCCAGAGCTCGTTGCGCACGGCGGCACGCCCGTCCTCACGGCGGTAGCCCCGGAACGTTCTGGGCTCCACCGCGGGCAGAGGAAACGTTTTGTGGTCATAGGCATAGTCCGCGCTCTCGCTCAATCCGGTCCGCACGTTATGGACATGGACCCAGGCCCCAGCCGGGATCTCCGTCTTTGCAATACCGATCGGATTGCCGTACTTGACGACTGGCTCACCCTCCCGGATCGTACCCAGCGCAATCTTGTGTCCGCGGGCGATGTTCTCTGCCGCGGTGACCTCTGTTCTGTCCGCCGTCAGGTGTTCACCCGCGGCGAGATCGGTCAGGGCCACCGCCACATTATCCGCGGGATGGATGCGGATGAGCTTCATCCCGCGCACTCCTTCATGGCCTCGTACATGCCTGCTTCGTCAATACGGTTCAGGTCGGCGGTCACAGCCGCTTCCAGGCCCTCGACCCCGGCCAGTGCGCCGTCCCAAAGGCGTTCATCCGTCACAACCGCATGGGCAAGGGCGGCGTTGTCGTCATTCTTATGGGCGGCGAAGAAGTCCAGCACCCACTGGTCGTCCCGCACGGGGTACGCTTCCCCGTTCCGCTCGCCTCTGCAGTAGAAAGCGATGAAGGCCGCCAGCGAGAAGGTAAGGCGCTTCGGCAGGTTTCCGGTCCGCTTCACATATTCCGTAAGACTGGGCATCACGCGCGCCTTCCACTTGGAAGCGGAGTTCAGGGCGATATCCAGCAGCTGATGGTCGATGTAGGGGTTGTCAAAGCGGTCGATGACGGATGCGGCAAAAGAGAGCAATTCTTCTTTCGGCAGATCCAGGGTCGGGATGATCTCCTCGAACATGGTTTTCTCCAGGAAGCCGCGGATTGCCTCATCCTGCATGCAGTCGCGCACGATGTTCTTGCCGCCTAAGTAAGCGCCGAGGACCATGGAGGTATGGGCGCCGTTGAGGATGCGCACCTTGCGCTGCTTATAGGGCGTCACGTCGTCCACCACCTGAATGGGAAGTTCCGCCTGCTCGAAGGGAAGCTCGTTCCGGATGGACTGCGGTCCCTCGATGACCCAGGCCGCAAAAACCTCTCCGGTGTCGATGAGCTGGTCCTCATAGCCAAGCTCCTCCCAGAGGCGCGGTGCATCGGCTTTCGGAGAGCCGGTCACGATCCGGTCCACCAGGGTGGAGCAGAAGATGTTCTCCCTGTCCAGCCAGGCGGCGAAGCCGTCCTCCAGTGCCCAGAGCTTCACATATTCGTTGACGCAGCGGCGCAGCTCCTGGCCGTTGTGGTCGATGAGCTCACAGGAAAGGATGATGACGCCGGGAAGGCCCAGCTTCCAGCGCTCATGCAGGAAAACCGTGAGTTTTGCCGGGAAGGCGGAGGGCGGTGTATCCTTGGCCCCGCAGGCCGGATCAAAGGCAATCCCCGCTTCCGTCGTATTGGAGATCACGAAACGAAGCTCCGGGTTGCGCGCACAGTCCAGGAGCTTTTCCCAGTCGCGTTTGGGATCCAGGCAACGGGACGCGGCGGAGATCACTCTCTTCCGTTCCACGGGCTGTCCGTTCTCGCGTCCGCGCAGGATCAGCGTATAGAGTCCGTCCTGCTCGGCAAAGCGGTCCGCCGCTTCCGGGTGGCCGCCGCGGGGCTGAACCAGAACGACCTTGCTGTTGAAGCCGGCCTTCTCGTTCATCAGGTCGACGAAGCAGTCAGCAAAGGCCCGCAGGAAGTTTCCTTCCCCGAACTGCACCACGCGCTCAGGCGCATCTTTCAGCAGATAGCCGGAATAGCCCTGTTTTTCCAGTGTTGCAAATGATAAACGGTCCATCTGAGATCATCTCCTCCCGTCGCTCAAAGTTCAAAATAGCGTTCGGCATTCCGGAAGCAGACGCCCTCGACGATGCGCCTGAGCGCTTTGTCGTCATAGGGATACTCGCCGTTCTCCACCCAGTTGCCCACCAGGTTGCAGAGGATCCGCCGGAAATAGTCGTGTCTTGCATAGCTGAGGAAGGAGCGCGAGTCGGTCAGCATGCCGACAAAATTCCCCAGCAGGCTCAGGTTGGCCAGGGACTTCATCTGCTCCTCCATGCCGGATTTGGTATCATTGAACCACCAGGCGCTGCCGTGCTGGATTTTTCCGGGAACCTCGTCGGACTGGAAGCTGCCGAGTATGGTGCCGAGCTGTGCGTTGTCTGCGGGGTTGAGGGAGTAGAGGATCGTCTTCGGCAGCTCGCCGCTCTCATCCAGTGCAGAGAGGAAACGGGCGATGTCCTGGCCGCAGGTGTTCTGGGCGATCATGTCAAAGCCGGTATCGGGCCCCAGTTTGCGGAACATGCGCTCGTTGGCGTTTCTGTAGCAGGAATAGTGGATCTGCATGACGATTCCGAGCCTGTGGTACGCTTTGCCCAGGCACAGCAGGACGGCCGTCTGATACTTCTCGGCCTCTTTTTTGCTCAGGCTCTCGCCGGCCATCGCTTTTTGGAAAATCTCGTTGACCTTTTTGGCGGAGGCGGGGCGGAAGGGTACATAATCCAGGCCGTGGTCACTGGCACGGCAGCCCATGGTCTTGAAGAATTCCAGGCGCTGCACCAGGGCGTCCATGACCTCCTCTGCCGAATCGAGGCTTTCCTTCCCAACGCTCTTTGCCAGCTTCCCGATGTACTCGGCAAAGCCTTCCTTCTGGATGTTGATGGCCTTGTCCGGGCGGAAGGAGGGGCAGACCTTCACATCAATGCTCTCATCGGCCGCGATGCGCCCGTGCCACTCCAGGGTGTCCACGGGGTCGTCGGTGGTGCCGATGAAGGCCACATTCGCCTTCCTGATGATGCCGCGTACGGTCAGGTCCGGATCCGTTCTCAGCTTCTCGTTGCAGAAGTTCCAGGCCTCTTCGGCGTTTTCCACCGTCAGGGGCTTGTTGTATCCGAAGAACTGTCTCAGCTCCAGGTTGCACCAGTGATACATCGGGTTTCCGATGGCCATCTCCAGCGCCTCGACAAACTTGAGGAAGCGCTCATAATCCGGCCGGTCTCCCGTGATATAGTCCTCGCTGACACCGTTGGAGCGCATCACGCGCCATTTATAGTGATCTCCGAAATAGCCGCCCTCCGGCTGCTTTCCGCCCAGCCACACCTCGACAAGGTTATCGAAGCGGCGGTCTTCGTAGATTTCTTTCGGATTGATGTGGCAGTGGTAGTCCACCAGCGGCATATGCTCTGCATAGTCGTGAAACAGGTGTCTGGCTGTCTCCGTCTCCAACAGAAAATCTTTGTCCATGAATTCTTTCATCGTTTCTCCTCCGTCAGATAAAATCTTCCCGCATCGGTGTGAAAATGTCCAGAAGCGTGGTATCTTCCAGGATCTGAACGCCGTGGACGACATTGGGCGCCACATAATAGGTATCGCCGGTATGAAGGACCTGATCCGGCTGTCCCTCCTCCTGGTAAACCAGGCTGCCGCTTACGATGTAGCCGATCTGCTCATGGGGGTGCGAGTGCTTGGCGCCCACCGCCCCTGCGGGAAACTTCAGTTCGACGGTCATCAGGTTCGGGCTGTAGGAAAGCACCTTGCGGGTGACGCCCCCGCCGATGTCGCGGCCGGTTATCGTTTTGTTCTCAGTAAACACGTTTTTTCGTTCCTTTCAATGGGAAAGGGACATAAGTGGCTCGCGCTTATGTCCCTTCAAGTATATGCCGGAACTTACAGGGAACCTGTAAGTCTCGGCAGCCAGAGGCTGATATCCGGAATAAACGAAATCAGAATCAGCGCCACGAGCATGCAGAAATAGAAGGGCAGCGTTGCCTTGACCACCTTTTCCATCGGCCGTTTTGCCACGGCGGAGCCGATGAACAGCACCGCGCCGACCGGCGGTGTGAGCAGGCCGATGCCGCAGTTGAGCACCATCATGATGCCGAACTGCACCGGGTGAATTCCCACTTCCAGCGCAACCGGAAGCAGAATCGGCGTCGCGATCAGGATGATAGGCGCCATGTCCATGATCATGCCCAGAAGCAGAATAATAAGGTTCAGCATCAGGATCACGACAATGCGGTTGCTGGAGATGCTGGTGATGAAGGTGGCCGCCTTGGCCGGGACGTGCAGATTGGTCAGGCAGTAGCCGAACGCGCCGGAGAGGGAGATCAGGATCAGCACGATGGCAAGCGTGTCAATGCACTGCTCCAGGCTCTTCCAGACGCCCTTCCAGTTGAGCCCTCTATAGATATACACGGAAACGATCAGAGAATAGATGACCGCAATGGCCGCGGACTCGGTGGCCGTGAAGACACCGCCGACCACGCCGACCACGACGATCAGCACCGCGAGCAATGCCCAGATGGACTGGCCGATCTGCCTGATGAAGTTTTTCAGGGAGAAGGGTGCGCCCTTGGGGTAATTGCGTTTTACCGAGATAATGTAAGATCCCACCATCAGCGCGATCGCGAGCAGCGCCCCGGGAATATAACCGGCCATGAACAGAGCGCCGACAGAGACCCCGCCCGCAGAAGTTGCAAAAATGACCATGTTGTGGCTGGGCGGAACCAGCAGGCCTTCGCAGGAGGACGTGATCGTGACCGCCGTCGAGAAGTCCGCGTCATAGCCCTCGTCCACCATCATCGGGATCAGGATGGAGCCCAGAGAGGCCGTATCCGCCGAGGCGGAGCCGGAAATTCCGCCGAAGAAGTAGGACGCCACAATGTTCACCATCGCGAGGCCGCCGCGCATCCATCCGACCAGGGAGTTTGCCAAAGCAATCAGTTTATCCGAGATGCCTCCCGTTCCCATCAGGACGCCCATCGTGATGAAGAAGGGTACCGCCATCAGTGAGAAGGACCACACGCCCTTCACCATCTGCAGGGGCAGCACCGTCAGGTTCTGGCCCATGCTCAGCAGGCACAGCACGGTGGAGATGCCTACGGAATAGGCGATGGGAAAACGCAGGAAGATCATAATAAGAAAGCTGCCCAGCAGGATCAGCGTAGAAAGAGTTTCACCGCTCATTACGCCTGGACCTCCTTTCCTTCAGGATTCTTGAGAGTAAAGAATTCTTCGATGTGCTGGAAGATCTGCTCCAGTTCGAAGATGATCATCCCCACCCCGGCCACAGGCACCGGCATATACATCCAGATCTGGCTCAGCTTGGGGAGGGAGGAATACTTGGCGAATTTGGCGATGTTGCCGGTGGGCTTGACCACGGTGTAGCCCTGTACCACCAGCACGATTCCCAGCACCAGCACGGCCACATCGGCGAGCAGGTCCAGCCAGATGATCGCTTTTTTCGGCAGATACCGGTCAAAAGCCGTCATGCGGATGTGACTGCGTTTGCGGATGGCAAGCGTGGCGGAGAGCACCGCCATGTAAACCATCAGCGTCAGGACGATCTCTTCGCCCCAGTGCGGCGCCGTAAAGAACGGAAAATACCGTCCGGCCACCGTGACGGAAGTGATGATGATATCCGCAATCAGAAGCAGCTTGCAGATGAAAAGCATGATTTTGTAAGCCCAGTCATAGACCGGCTTGATTTTCTCAAGCGTGCGGAAAAAAGCAGGCATAAGAAACCCCTTTCATAGCATGATCCCAACAGCTAAAAAGAAGGGTGCAGGGGGTTAAACCCTGCACCCCGGACGGGTTTATCTGTTGGGTCTTGTGTCAGTCAATTCTTACTGCAGAGCCATGATCTGCTCGTAGATATCTTCCATGCCGGCGATGTTCTCTTCCAGCACGCTCTTGGTGGCTTCCTGCCAGGGGGTCTTATCCTCGACCTCAATGATGGTGCAGCCCTTCTCGACCAGGGTCTTGGCAGCCTCTTCCTGCTTCTCGGTCACGGACTCCTTGCAGACCTGCATGGCATAGTCGGCAGCTTCCTGGACCATGGCCTTCTGCTCGTCAGAGAGCTTGCTGAGGCAGTTGTCGGTGGCGATCAGCTCGATGGTGCCGAGGGTGTGGCCGTCCTTCAGCAGATAGGGGGCAACCTCCTGGAAGGAGTTGGACAGATAGTTGGTGATGGGCTGCTCAGCGGCATCCACGACACCGGTCTGCAGGCTGGTGTAGAGTTCGCCGAAGGAAACCGGGGTAAAGGCGGCACCCAGGCCCTTGACCATGCCGGTCATGATCGGGTCGTCGGACACACGGATCTTGAGGCCCTTCAGGTCGTCGATGGTGTGGATTTCAACCTTGGAGAAGAAGTGACGGAAGCCCTCTTCGCCGTAGGCCAGGCCGTTGAAGGGCAGGCCGACTTCCTTGGACTCAGCCAGCATTTCCTTGGCCAGATCGCTCTCGACAAAGTTCCAGTAATGATCCTCACTGGTGAAAACATAGGGCAGGGTCAGGAAGACGCTCTTCACGGCGCCGTACTGGTTCAGGGCAAACGCGGAAATGCGAACGATGTCGACAGAGGTGTCGCCGCCCAGGATGTTGGCAAGAACAGTTTTCTCATCTCCCATGACGCCGCTGGCCTGAATATCGACCACGATGTCTCCGCCGGACAGTTCTTCCAGCTTCTCTTTGAAAGCCAGAGCCACGTCACCAACGACCGTACCTTCGATGGGGTTGACTTCCGCATAGGTCAGGGTAATCGGCTCTGCGGAAGCAGACACTGCGCAGACTGCAAAGATCATGCACAGGGTCATCAGAAGTGCCAGGGTTTTTTTCATTTCGTTTTCCTCCTTATAATTTTGGGTTCTGCATATTTCTATCCATTTCTTCCGAAATGAAACAGATACGGGGAGTAAGGTACAGTGCGCAAAATCAAATTCACATTTTTGTTCTTTTATGATATTATACTGAAAAGCACCCTGTTTGTCCACATTTGCTTGTCTAATAATTAACCGTCATAAAATCTTTACGCATTCTTAGCGCTCTCGGAGGTACCGTCATGTCCGCTGCTCAGCAGGAAGAACTCCTTTTCCTCTCCAACATTGATCAGGATGATTTCCTTCGTTTTGCTCTCTTCGACACCTTTCACGTGAAGAAGCGCTGGAAGACCCCCGTGCTTTTTGCCGTACTCATGACGGCATTTGCCGCGGCATGCTTTGCCCTGCGTCAAAGCCGGGAGCAGGCTTTGCTGCTGAGCGGCGTACTGCTCGGGATCGGCCTGATCCTGCCGCTCGTCTGGTACCTGTGGTTTCTCTCCTCGGTGAAAAAGGAAGCGCGAACGCTCGGCCTCTCCAAAACCCGGATCGCATACAGTCTCCTGCTTCGCGAAGACGGTGTCACGGTCAAGCGGGGAAAAGAAAAAGCGGAATATGCCTGGAAGAACAGCTTCATGGCCCGCCGCGTGAAAGGCTGTATCTACCTCTACGTCCTTCCGACCAGAGCCTTTCTGATGCCGAAGTGTGAGGAATCCGACGATGCCTGGGACTTCATCTGCCGGCATCTGCCGGAGGCGAAGTGCAAAGACCTGCGGTGATGGACGCCCCTGCACAGTGATCAAACCGCAAAGAAAGACAGATATTTTACAGCTGATATTCTAATATATCAGCTGTTTTTTGACAAGTTGGCATTCTGCCTGAAATTCAGCTGATCTTTTTGTGCACATCACACAAGAGTGATTTACATAATATTATCTTATGTAATGTTCATACCAAAGCTGGAACAGCAGAAAGGTCCAGACTTCCCTGGCATAATCCGTTGTGCGGGATCCCTCATAGGCCTTCTGCATCTTCCGCATCTGTGTCATGTCGAACAGGTCCTGCTTCCGCAGAAACTCGTCCGAGAAGTACCACCGGATCAGATCGCCGTAGTCCTCCCGCATCCACCGGGCAAAGGGGATGCGAAACCCCATCTTTCTCTGTCCGATCAGAGTTTCCGGGACTTCGCGATAAAGCAGGTCCTTCAGAATCCGCTTTTTCTTTCCCTCCTTCCGTTTGAACGCCAGAGGGAGGCGCAGCGCCAGCTCCACGATTCTGTAATCGAGTAGCGGAGCCCTCGTCTCAAGGGAAACCGCCATGGAAGCCCGGTCGACCTTGGTCAGCACATCGTCCGGCAGGAAGGTGCTGAGATCGTGCAGCATCGCCTTCTCGGGAAGTGTCCGCCCCGGACGCATGGCGCTCTGAAACACACCCGGATCCCCCGTACCTCCCGTAATTCCTCGATACCGGTCCCACCAGGTATAGAGATCCGCGTCGATGATCTCTTCGTCACTTGTCAGATGAAAGAGCTTCACCCAGGTCCTGTTGTTGGCCCGCTCTCCCGCTTCCCGCAGGGGAAGCAGGCGCTCCGCAGCGTTCAAACACCCGCTGAGGCTCTTCAGCCTTTTGAGCTTTTCAAAATGCGCATAGGTGTTGTATCCGCAGAAGAGCTCATCGCCCCCGTCTCCCGAGAGCGCCACTGTGACACGTTCCCTTGCCATGGCACTCACCAGAAGCGTTGCGATCTGGGAAGGGTCCGCCGTCGGCTCGTCAAACCACCCTGGCAGCTCCCCAAGGAGTCTTTTCCCCTCGTCCACGGAAAGAACTCTGGTCTCATGTTCAGTCCCGAGGTATTGCGCCGCCTTCTCCGCCGCCTGCGACTCGTCGAACGCCGGCTCCCGGAAGCCTACCGTAAAGGTCTTCACCGGTGTGTCCGAAAGCTTCTGCATCTTCGCGGTGATCAGGCTCGAATCCACTCCGTTGCTCAGAAAGGCCCCCAGCGGCACGTCGCTGATCATCCGGAGCCGGACCGCGTCCTCAAGCAGTGCGTTCAGCTCTTCCGCCGCGTCCTCATAGCTTCCGGTAAACGGTTCCTGCCGGCTCATGACATCCTGTACGGACCAGTAACGCCGCTTCTCAATCCCCTGAGGCGTCCACTTCAGGATCTCCCCCGGGAGCAGCCTGAAAGTGTTTCGGAAGATGCTCTGCCTTCCAGGGATATATTCCGCCGCCAGGTACATGGTCAGCGCGTTCCGGTCGATCTCTTTCCGGAAGCCGGGATATTTCATAATCGGCTTCAGCTCCGAGGCAAAGACCAGCGTATCGCCGTCCGTATAATAATAAAGCGGCTTGACCCCCATCCTGTCCCGGACCAGATACAGGCTCTGTGCCTCCCGGTCGAAGAGCGCGAAGGCGAACATGCCGTTGAAGCGCTGCACCGCATCGATGCCCCAGGCCTCACAGGCGCTGAGAATGACCTCCGTGTCGGTTCCGGTCCGAAAGCGATACCCCTTCTGTTCCAGCTTCGCTCGAAGCTCCCTGTAGTTATAGATCTCCCCGTTGAAGCTGATGACGGTGCGGCCGCTCTCCGAGTTCATCGGCTGGCGCCCGGCGGCGCTCAGGTCCAGAATTGCAAGTCTGCGGTGTGCAAGGCCCACCCGGAAGCCGCTTTCCAGCGTCTCCAGCATGCTGCTCCGATCATCCGGTCCCCGGTATCGGATCGTATCGATCATTTCCCGGAGAAGCTCTTCCGAGCTCTGTCCTCTGTCTATAAATCCACAGATACCGCACATGATCCCGCTTCCTCCTTCAGGCTCCTCCACTCGACGATTTCTGTTTTCCTCGCGCTCTCTCCCCGCAAGAAACAAAAGCGCTCTTCCTGCCTCATAGTGGCAATACACCCTATGGCTTTGAAGAGCACTTTCGTTTTGAGATGTTATTCAGGATGACAGGATCATACCATGTTATCGAAGCCTGTGTCAAGAAGCCCCTTGCCGTGTTATAGCCGATTCATATGAAAAACATACCGGAAAGATATTTTTTCATTTATGCCGGTATGCTGCCTTCCCACGCGAGGAGCGTCTTCCCGACATCTCGCCGTTTATTCCCCCGAAATCTGCAGAGCGTCGTAGCCGGATTCTCCGGTCCGGATGCGCACCACATCTTCAACGTCGTAGACAAAGATCTTACCGTCACCGATCTCGCCCGTGTGAAGCGCCGCGTTTGCCGCGGCGACGACCAGCTCCGGGTCTACTTTTGAGACCACAATGTCGATCTGCAGCTTCGGGATCAGATGCATGCTCATTTCAATCCCGCGATACTGACCGGACTTGCCCTTCTGCGTTCCGCAGCCCATCACGTTGGTCACCGTCATGCCCGTGACGCCGATCGCCGCCATGGTGTCACGCAGCGTGCCGAAGCGATCCTCATCGCAGAGGATACGGACGAGGGTATAGCGCTTTTTCCCGACCGGCGTCTCTCTCAGGCCGGATGAGAGCTCCAGCGGGAACGGAATCAGCTTGTCTGTCGCAACCGGCCCGTCGGAGTGAACCCCGAGGGTCGATTCGATCGGCAGGAAGTCGGCGTATGCGCTGGTCAGGCCGTGTTCTGTGACATCCAGGCCTTCGATCTCCTCTTCCGCGCTGGCCCGCAGGCCGACGGTCGCACGGATCAGGCGAAAGACCAGGATCATGCAGAGCACCGTATAGGTTCCTACCGTGAGGACCCCGAGGCACTGGATCCCCAGCTGCCGGAGGCCGCCGCCGTAGAACAGGCCTTTGGTGCCGTAGCTCTCATTGCATGCGAACAGTCCGACCGCCAAGGTGCCCCAGATCCCGTTGACACAGTGCACCGCGACTGCACCGACCGGATCGTCCACGTGGAACCGTACATCCAGCGTTTCGACCGCCAGGTCTACCAGGATCCCCGAACCGATGCCGATCAGGAAGGCACCGAGCGCGTCTACACTGGCACAGCCCGCCGTAACCGCAACCAGTCCCGCCAGCGAAGCGTTCAGACACATAGAGACATCCGGCTTGCCGTTTTTCTTCCAGGTGAACAGCATGCATGTTACCGTCGCGACAGCCGGAGCGATGGTCGTCGTGCCAAAGATCCTTGCCATCTCTCTGACATCGGCCGCGGCCGCTCCGTTGAAGCCGTACCAGGCGAACCACAGGATAAAACAGCCCAGTGCGCCGAGCGTCACCGAATGTCCCGGTATCGCGTTTGAAATCAGTTTTCCGTCTCTGTCCTTAGTATACTTCCCGATCCTCGGTCCCAGAATGATTGCTCCGACAAGCGCCGAGAGCCCTCCGACCATATGGATCACACAGGACCCGGCGAAGTCGATGAACTGCAGTCTGCTCAGCCATCCTCCGCCCCAGACCCAGCCTGCCTCAATCGGATAAACCACCAGACTGATGATTGCCGAATACAGGCAATAGGCGGAAAATCTGGTTCGCTCCGCCATCGCGCCGGAGACGATCGTTGCTGCCGTAGCACAGAACACCAGCTGAAACACGAAAGACGACCAGTCGAAGCCTTCAAAGTCCAGGAACATCCCCCATTCCGGCCTTCCGATCAGCCCCAGGCGCCCATGCTCCCCCATCATCAGGCCGTAGCCGATGAAGATAAACACCACCGTTCCGATGCAGAAGTCCATCAGGTTCTTCATGATGATATTTCCGGCGTTTTTGGCTCTCGTAAAGCCCGTTTCCACCATGGCGAAACCACACTGCATGAAAAACACCAGAATCGCACCGATCAAAAACCAAATCGACATGTCCATACCGACACCTCCCTAGAAAATCGGCAAAGGCGCCCTGTCTCTCACATGGCGCCTTTGCCGTCTGAACATGTCGGGGATTATATGCCGCCTCTGCCGAAAAGTCAACCGTTCCGGAGATACTCCTTTTGTATGGTATTCACTTCCAAAAAGTATTATTATCCCGTACCGCGTGCATCATGCGGCAGAAGTCCCTTGCAGAGTCGCTCTGTATGCGCTACAATCTGAGCATGCTAAAAGACAGGAGGTAGGCTGCCGTATGGTTTTTTCTGACCGGACATACAGCGTCCTGCTGCTGTCCGCTTCCGAGGTCTTCAACCGGGCGGTTCTTCCCCTCCTGCCCTCGTCGCGCTTCTACCCCGTTACGCTGGTCACAGATCTCCGGGCGGCCAAAGACTGCGCTCCCTGCGATCTCGTGATCGTGAACGCCCCTCTCCCGGGCGGAGACAGCCTTTCGTACTGTTCCGGGCTCTCGGAGGCTTCGGACAGCGCGATCCTTCTTCTTGTCCCCCGGGACCAATTGGAACATGTCGAGGACAGGATGCTGCCGTACGGTGTCATGACACTGGGCAAGCCGCTCTCCTCCGGGCTTCTGACACAGTCGCTCCGGGCCCTGTGTTCCATGCGCGAGCGGCTACGGTCCCGGGAACAGAAGCAGCAGACCGTCGAGCAGACCATCGAGGAGATCAAACTGATCAACCATGCCAAATGGCTGCTGATCACCTGCCTGAACATGACGGAGGACGAAGCCCACCGGTATATCAGCAAACTTGCCATGCAGCAGAAACGGCAAAAACGCGAGATCGCCGAAAGCATCATCCGCACCTATTCCCAGTAAACGGGATCGGGTGCGGATTTCTTCATGCCGGACGGGGCGGCAGCCCTGAGTGACGCTTCAGGGCTGCCTTAGAGGAGTATTTATTAAAAGGGGCTATGGAGAAACCACCTTTTAACCGGATCGTTCTGCCCGCCTTGTGCGGACTTTTTTGTTGTGTTTTGTTACGTATAGAACGGGAGAACCTGCAGGATTCTCTCGACGCAGCCGTCTTCGCCCAGCAGACTCGAGTCCAGACAGAGGTCATAACCCGCGGCGTCTCTCCAGTCCTCGCCGGTATAGTAGTGATAGTAGGCGGCACGCCGCTTGTCCTCCACACGGATATGGCGCAGAATCTCTCTCTCGCTCCAGGCGAGCGAAAATGCGGCCACCCGGTCCCTTCTGGCCTCCAGCGGGGCGTGGATGAACACCCGCAGCACATCCGGACGTCCCTGCAGGAGGAAGTTCCCGCAGCGGCCGTGGATGATGCAGCTCTCCTGTTCGGCAAGCTCCATGATGATTTTGGCCTGAAAGCTGAACAGGTTTCGTGTGGAAAGATAATCGTCGCTGTCGGGCGGGAGCACCTCGCCCGTATACACCTTTTCGGCGGCCGAGATCATCTCCTTGAAGCCGATCCGCTCATCCGCCTCGCCGAACAGCCGTTCATGGATGCCGCTGACCTCCGAGGCCTTCCGCAGAAGGTCCCGGTCGTAATACGGGACGCCCAGCGCCTCGGACAGTTTTTTGGTGATGTTGTGTCCGCCGCTTCCGGTTTCTCTCGTGATGGTGATCACAAATTTATTCATGTTCTCCCCCTTACGCACCCAGAT
Organism: Oscillospiraceae bacterium; assembly: GCA_017458335.1. Lineage (GTDB taxonomy): Bacteria > Bacillota > Clostridia > Oscillospirales > Oscillospiraceae > Limivicinus. The sequence goes on along the minus strand of JAFTFT010000005.1, from coordinate 223,625 downwards.
ATGCTTTTCTCACACGGTCGTCGTTCGCCAGTTCTTCCGCCTTTCCGCTCATCGAGATCGTACCGGTTTCCAGCACATACGCCCGATCCGAAACCGCCAGCGCCATTTTGGCGTTCTGTTCTACCAGTAGGATCGTGATGCCGTTGCGGTGCAGGGTCTCGATGATCGAGAAGATCTCTTTCACCAGCAGCGGGGACAGCCCCATCGAGGGCTCGTCCATCAGAACGATGGTCGGGTCCGTCATCAGGGCGCGTCCGGTGGCCAGCATCTGCTGCTCGCCGCCGGAGAGCGTGCCCGCAAGCTGCTTCCAGCGCTCTTTGAGCCGCGGGAAGTATTCATAGACCTTGTCCAGGTTTTTCTGAATGCTCTTCTGATCGCGCTGGATATACGCACCCATCCGTAGGTTCTCTTCCACTGTCATGCGGGCAAAAACATGCCGCCCCTCCGGAACATGCGCCAGGCCGAGCGAAATAATCTTATGCGAGGGAACCTTCTGCAGATCCTTCCCGTCAAGCAGGATGGAGCCCGAGGCAATCGGAAGCAGGCCGGAGATGGCATGCAGGGTTGTCGTCTTTCCCGCGCCGTTTGCGCCGATCAGCGAGACGAGCTCTCCGTCGCCAACGGTCAGCGAGATGCCCTTCAGCGCATGAATCGCCCCGTAAAAAACGTTCAGATTGTTTACTTCAAGCATGCTGCTGCCCCCTTACTCGCCCAGATAAGCGGCGATGACGCTCGGATTTGCCGCGACCTCCGCGGGACTGCCCGCGGCAATGGTCTGGCCGTAATCCAGAACCTGGATTCGCTCGCAGACGTTCATAACCAGCGACATGTCGTGTTCGATCAGAAGGATGGCGATGCCAAACCGGTCCCGGATGGTGTTGATGCATGTCAGCAGTTCCGCTGTCTCTGTGGGGTTCATGCCTGCGGCCGGTTCATCCAGCAGCAGGACCTTCATATCCGTCGCGAGCGCACGCGCGATCTCCAATTTTCTCTGCCGCCCATAGGGCAGGCTGGCCGCAGGGAGCTCCGCCACATCGGCCAGGTTGCAGATTTCGAGAAGCGACATGGCCTTTTCCGTGAGTTCCTTTTCGGTTTTCCAGAACTTCGGCGTCCGGAGGCTTGCGGAAAAGAGCCCGTAGTGCAGGTCCTTGGTACACGCGACCTTTACATTCTCAATGACGGACATCTCTTTGAACAGGCGGATGTTCTGGAATGTCCGGGCAATGCCCGCCTCGACAAACTGGTAGGTTTTCTTCCCGTTGAGCGGCTTCCCGTTCAAGAGAACCGTCCCCTCGGTGGGGGCGTATACCCCTGTCAGCAGGTTAAACACGGTGGTCTTTCCGGCGCCGTTCGGGCCGATCAGCCCGACAAGCTCCCCAGGGAAAATCTGGATATTAAAATCCGTGACTGCTTTCAGGCCGCCGAAGCTGATGCCAAGCTTGCGCGTTTCCAAAACCGGTACGCGTTCTTCAGCCATGTGCCTGCGCCTCCTTTCGCTCCGCCTTTGCCGCTTTTCGGCGCTCCCGCGCGCGGCGGATATCCGGGATCAGATTCTGCAGAGAGAATTCATAACTGCCGAAAATCCCCTTCGGCCGGAACAGGATCACAATGATCAGGACCAGCGCATAGACCAGCATCGGGTATTCAAAGACGCCGCTGACAGATGCCGGGAGATGCTCCACCCAGGCTCCGTTTTTGATCTGATAGTTCACAAAAAACATGATCGTCGCGGCGACCACCGACCCGGTCAGCGAGCCCATACCGCCCAGCACAACCATAACCACCACGAAGGTCGAGTTCAAAATGCCGCCGTTTGTGAAGGCAAAGGACGAGGTCGACAGCGTCGCGTTCGTGCAGGAATAGAGTGCTCCGGCTACGCCGGCAAAAAACGCCGAATACGCAAAGGTCAGGACTTTGTAGTAAGAGGTGTTCACCCCGGAGGCCGAGGCCGCGATCTCATCGTCGCGGATCGCGCGGATCGCGCGGCCGTATTTGGACCGGACAAACATGAACATCAGCGTCAGGGACAGGATGGTAACGACCAGCGCAAACCACAGGAACTGGACCTTCGCCTTGCTGCCGAAGCCGAGCCCGTTTTTGTACAGCGAGGCTGCCGCCGATCCCTGCGCCAGGCCGTCCTGGCCGCAGAACGGGAGGTTGTTGATGATGTTGATGATGATCATGCCGAAGCCGAGCGTGATGATGGCGAGATAGTCGCCCTTCAGGCGCAGCGCGGGTATGCCAATCAGGAAGCTGAGCAGAGCTGCAAGGATACCGGCTGCAAGGACGCTTGCAATCAGCACCAGCAGGAACGACAGATCGGATTTATTCTCAAACAGGCCTGCCCGCTCACAGGCAAGGCTCAACAGCGCTGCTGTATAGGCGCCTATTGCCATAAACCCGCAGTGGCCGAGAGAAAGCTGTCCCATGAATCCGAGAACGAGGTTTAACGAGGCTGCAAGCACCATCAGATAACAGCACTGCCAGATGCTTGGAACAATGACAAGCTTGAAGGATCCCTCGGATCCCTTCAGGGATGTGAGAATCTGAAAGCCAATGAATAAAACAACCACTACAACGGTATTGAGCAGATAGCCCCGTGATGTTTTGCTTTTCATACTTTCTCACCTACATTCTTTCCGAGGATTCCGGCGGGCTTAATAATCAGAACCACGATCAGGATCAGGAAGACAAAGGTGTCCGCCATACTGGATGAAATATAGCTGGTCGTGAATGACTCGACCAGACCGATGACGATGCCGCCCAGCATGGCGCCCGGAATAATGCCGATCCCGCCCAGAACGGCTGATACAAAAGCCTTCAGGCCCAGCAGTGCGCCCATGGTTGTATATACTTTCGGATACTGCGCCATGTACATCAGGGCAGCGATGGCGGCCAGTCCCGAACCGATTCCGAAGGTAAGGAGGATGGTGCTGTTAACATTGATGCCCATGAGCGTCGCCGCGGCCTTGTCCTCTGACACGCAGCGCATCGCCCTGCCCAGTCTTGTGCGCTGGGTAAAGGCATAGAGCACCAGCATGACGATCCCGCTGATCACCAGCGTGATCACGGTGGTGTACTCCATGGTAACCGTCCCGAGCTTAAAGCCCCCATTCCCGAAAATCTGGCTGGAGACCTTCGGGTTCGGTCCGATAGCCGGGATCGCCTGGGCAAGGTTTTCCAGAAACAGGCTCATCGCGATGGCCGTGATGAGCGCGGTCATATTAGTCCCCTTCCTGCGCACCGGCCGATAGGCGATCAGTTCCGTCCCCATGCCGACCAGAGCGCACACAACAATTGCCGCCAGGACGCCAAGCCATGCCGGCAGCCCCAGCCGAAGCATCAGCGGCATCACAAAAATCATCGTATAGCCGCCTACCATGATGAAGTCGCCGTGCGCAAAGTTAATCAGTCGAATAATACCGTAGACCATGGTGTAGCCAAGGGCAACCAGCGCATAGATGCTGCCCAGGCGCAGGCCCACGATCAGTGTTTGAAAAAAAGTGTTCAATGCTTCTGCTTCCCTTCCGGAAGGCCGGGGAGGGAGCCTCCCTCCCCGGCCGGTTTTATGTGCGAATCTTATTGCTGAAAGGGTCTTTTTGCCTTACGGCAGCTGGGTTACGACGTCAACCAGCGTCGAGGTCACGGCGCTGCCGTCGGACTGGAAGGAGATGATGGCTGCGCCTTTGACCGGCGTGCCGCTCTCATCCAGGGAGAAGGTACCCGTTACGCATTCATAGACCGTTGAGGTATCTGCCAGCGCATCACGCACATCCCCGGCGTCCGCAGAACCGGCTGCCTCCATCGCCGCCTTATAGATATACAGGCAATCATAGCCCGTTGCGCCAAACGCGCTCGGGATAGAGCCGTAGGCCGCCTCATAGGCTGCAACGAAGGAACGCACGATCTCGGAATCGGCACCCGGATCGTAGTGGTTGGTCCAGTACACATCGTTGAACACGGTCAGATCCGCACCAGCGACAACATAGTCCGGCGTGGTGTCGTAACCGTCGGCGCCCATGATGATCCCGGTATAGCCTGCGGCACGGGCCTGAGGCACGACATAGGGCCCGATGACATCATAGTAGTACGGGGCATAGACAAAGTCGACGCCGGCGCTGACCATTGCGGCAAACTGGTTGGTGTAGTCCTGAACATCGAGAGAGGCGGTGGACTGAGAGGCTGCCACTTCAATTCCGTACTCCTCGCATGCTTTGGAGAAGGAGTCGAAAAGTCCTTTGGAGTAGACATCCGCGGCGCAGTAGACCACGCCGACCTTTTCAAATCCCGCCTGCTTTGCATAAGCCGCGGCAATCGCGCCCTGGAAGCTGTCAGCATAGCAGGCGCGGAAGATATAGTCGTCTTCCGTCGTCAGCGAGTCGGCGGTTCCGGTCGGGCACAGGATGCAGACTTCTTCTTCATTTGCGGCATCCGTGATGGCCGAGGTGCAGCCGGAGGTGGCCGAGCCGATGATCAGGGTGACGCCCTTGGCAACCAGCGAGTTGAACGCGTTCAGGCATTCGGTCGGATCTCCCTGGTCGTCAGTGATGACCAGTTCAACCTGCCGGCCGAGGATGCCGCCGGCCGCATTGATCTCTTCCGCTGCCAGCTGCACGCCGGTGACGATGCCGGTTCCGTAAGCGGCCAGTGTGCCGGTGTTCGGCGAAATAACGCCGATGACGATCGGGTCGTCCGCGGCAAATGCGGTTGCGGTGATGCCCGTGATGCCGAGGCTCAGCAGCATGCAGAGCGCGATCATCACGCTGATCAGTTTTTTGCTTTTCATTTTGGATTCCTCCCTCATCATTTTTCACAGCACGTCACATTCCTGCGTCCGCCTCCGCTTTGTCGGCGAAAGCCGGTCACAGATCGTGCTCCGGGCTGTAATGGGGCGGATTATAATTTCCGCTTCGCGATCTGTCAACGCCTCCGCTTCACCCAATCGGGCAGGTCTTCCATGAAAAACTCTCATGAATGAGAAATATGTTCTCTCCGCACTTTTTCACTTTGTCTGTTTTTCACAAAATTTTTCGTCATCCGAGCAAATCATGCGCAAAAAGTTTTGTTTTTGATGTGTTTTCCATATGATCTTAACACTATTTAACAATATTTGTCTCATATCAATAAAGCAGAATCATACTGTTTTCGACTTATAACACCAATGGTGCATCGGGCTAAAAGCTCTGTTCATCCGATCCGTCAACCTCTCTTTTGATTTCAGAACCATTTCAGAGTTTTTGCTTCTGATTGCGGCTGCATTCATCTCCGCGGAACGATACGGCCTCCGTATGGCAACCCTTAGGGGATTCGTATTTCCCGTTTTTCCGCTTCTGTGTTATGGTATCAGAAGAACCTTAAAATAGAAGGATTGTATTCTGCCATGGAAAAACGCGCTCAGCTCTACGAAGGAAAGGCCAAGAAGGTATACGCGACGGACGATCCTGAGATTGTCATTGTCTCATACAAGGACGATGCCACCGCCTTTGACGGCAAGAAAAAAGGAACCATTCAGGGGAAGGGTTCCATCAACAACCGTATGACAAACCATCTGATGAAGATGCTCTCCGAACACGGGATCCCGACGCACCTGATTGAGGAACTCAGCGACCGCGAGACAGCGGTCCGGAAAGTCCGCATTGTCCCTCTTGAAGTCATCGTCCGGAACATCTCCGCCGGGCATTTTGCCAGCCGTTACGGCGTGCCGGAGGGCATCGTCTTTGACGACCCCGTCGTTGAGTTTTCCTATAAAAACGACGAGCTGCACGATCCTCTTCTCAACGACGATCATGCGGTTGCATTGAAGCTGGCTTCCAGAGACGAGATTGCCCGGATCAGAAAGATGGCGCTTCAGATTAACGGGCTGCTGAAAGCCACCCTCTCAGAAGCCGGCGTGACGCTGGTCGATTTTAAGCTTGAGTTTGGAAAGACATCTGACGGCACGCTGGTTCTGGCCGATGAGATCAGTCCGGACACCTGCCGCTTCTGGGATAGCCAGACGGGGGAAAAGCTGGACAAGGACCGTTTCCGCCGGGATCTCGGAGGCGTGGAGGACGCATACATCGAAATGCGCCGCCGTATCCTGGGAGAGTAAAACGGCCGGGCTCCTCAAGGCGTGCGTCATCCGTAAAAAACGCATCTGTGATGCCCGTTTTGACAGAAGGCCCGAGCCGGTTCTGATCACGGAACCGGCCCGGGCCTTCCTCTGTCTTTATCTCTGAAATTATTCCACTGTGACGCTCTTGGCAAGGTTCCGCGGCTTGTCTACGTCAAGACCGCGGGCCACGCTGGTATAGTAGCCGAGCAGCTGCAGCGGAATCACTGCAAGACTTCCGATGAAGTGCTCATCCGTCTTCGGCACGTAGACGGTGAAGTCGTCGCTGTCCTCCACGCTGTAGTGTCCGGAGCTGGTCAGGCCCATCAGGTAGGCGCCCCTGGCCTTGCATTCGGCCATGTTGCTGATGGTCTTCTCATAGAGTCCGCTCTGGGTGAGGACCCCGATGACAAGGGTGTTGTCCTCTACGAGGCTGATGGTGCCGTGCTTCATCTCGCCCGCGGCGTAGGCCTCGCTGTGAATATAGCTGATCTCCTTCATTTTAAGGCTGCCCTCCAGGCAGATGGCATAGTCCAGCCCGCGTCCGATGAAGAAAATGTCCTTCGCCATGGCGAACTTCGCCGCGAACCACTGGATCCGTTCCTTGTCCTCCAGCACCCGGATCATCTTGTCCGGCAGTTCCTTCAGCTCTTCAATATAGCTTCCGTATTGTTCTTCCGTGATTTTTCCCCGGACCGAGGCCAGCTGCACCGTCAGGGCGTATATCGCCATCAGCTGGGCACTGTAGGCTTTTGTCGTCGCCACGGCGATCTCCGGCCCCGCCAGCGTATAGAGCACATTGTCCGCCTCCCGCGCGATGGTCGAGCCCACCACATTCACGATCGCAAGCGTCCTTCCGCCGTGTGCCTTGGCCTCCCGCAGCGCCGCCAGGCTGTCCGCCGTCTCTCCCGACTGTGAAATGACGACCGTCAGACAGTCTTCTCCGGTCAGCAGTTTCCGGTAGCGGAATTCCGATGCCAGCTCCACCCGCACCGGAATTTCCGCCAGGTCCTCCAGGACATATTGGGCCGCCATCCCCACATGCCAGGCGGAACCGCAGGCCACGATGCAGACGGAACGGATTTCCCTGAGATATTCCTCCGTCAGTCCCGAGGCGGAGAGATCGATTTTCCCTTCCTTCAGCAGACTGGCCAGGGTATCGCGCACCGCGGCAGGCTGCTCATGGATTTCCTTGATCATGAAGTGTTCAAAGCCGTTCTTCTCCGCCGCTTCCGCATCCCAGGTGATCTCGACGGTGTCATGGCTCACCTCATCCCCGTTCAGATCATAGAAGCGAACTTCTCCCGGAGCAAGTCTTGCGAGTTCGAGGTTCTCGATATAGCATACCTGTCTGGTGTATTTCAGGATCGCCGGCACATCCGACGCCAGATAGCTTTCGCCGTCCGCTATGCCGATGATCATGGGGCTGTCCTTGCGCGCGGCAAAGATCTCCCCCGGATAATCCTTAAACATCAGAGCCAGGGCATAGGAGCCTCGGACGCGCACCATCGTTCTCGTGATTGCATCCACCGGCCCGATCTTGTACTTCTTATAGTAATAGTCCACCAGCTTGATGACGACTTCTGTATCTGTCTCGGAGTAAAAGGTATAGCCATGGCGCAGCAGCTTGGCCTTCAATTCGGCGTAGTTCTCAATGATGCCGTTGTGGACGCCGACCACATCCGCCTCTACAGCCCCCGACCCGGATCCGGTGCAGTTGCCGCTGACATGGGGATGGGCATTGGTCTGGCTCGGCTCTCCGTGGGTTGCCCAGCGCGTATGGCCGATCCCGCAGGTGCCCGCAAGCGCGGCCCCGTTGTCTGTCTTGACCGCCAGATTCCGGAGCTTTCCGGTTGCTTTTACCACTTCGGCCAGATTGCTTCCGTCCCGTACCGCGAGCCCCGCCGAGTCATAGCCCCGGTATTCCAGTCTGGACAGGCCGTCCAGCAGGATCGGCGCCGCCTGGTGATTTCCCGTAAACCCAACAATTCCGCACATTCCGTATTCCCTCCCAATCCGTTTGATTCCGTTGGATAAAATGGAACAAACCACCTACAGCGTCTGCAGGCGGTTCGTTTTCAAGGCACCCATGAATATCGTTTTTATTATAGCAGGACGAAGGGCATACGGACAATACTGTTTTCTTTTCCGTTATCATACGATAAAGATATCGTTTCCGGCTCTCTTCCGTTTCACAATCCACTGCCGGAGCTTCGCGCGGTTCTGACGATGGTATAGGGCGGGGCAACTTCCGGAATCTGCATCCGGAAGAGCATCTCTGCGTGCCGGGTATCGGCGATCTGCTCCCCGCTTTCATTCCAAAGCTTCTCCGCGGTAAAGGGAATTCCGCAGGTTCCCGGAAGCAGGAGCTCCAGACGGTCTCCTGCTTTGATCTTGTTGCGCTGCCTGAGCAGCGCCGTTTTGTTTTCATCGCAGTCATAGACCACGGCCACGATCTCCGCCGTGGAATGATAGAGAGAATCCGGATAATACTGCTGCGGCTGGCCATAGTAGAACCCTGTACAGTATGGACGGTGGCTGACGGCATCACACTCCCGGGCCGTACTGACAGACAGCGTCTCGCCCCTTCCCATGGCATCCAGTGCCATGCGATAGGCGTTTGTCACGGCGCCGGTATAGTAGGCGGACTTCATTCTCCCCTCGATCTTGAAGCTGTCTATACCGGCCTCCCGGAGTTCCGCCAGGTGCTCGATCATGCACAGATCTTCGGAGTTCAGAATAAAGGTCCCCCCGTCTTCTGAGATTTCCATGTATTTCCCCGGACGGGTCTCCTCCACAAGATGATATTTCCATCGGCAGGGCTGCGCACATTCGCCGTGGTTGGAATCTCTTCCCGTCAGATAGTTGGACAGCAGGCACCTTCCGGAGAAGGAAACGCACATTGCGCCGTGGACAAAGGCCTCCAGTCGAAGCGCCGCAGGGGAATGTTCCCGTATCGCGCGGATTTCTTCCAGGCTGCACTCCCGGGCAAGCACCACGGTATCCGCGCCGAGCTCATACAGGAAGGAGGCGGTCTCGCTGTTCAGTACACCCAGTTGCGTGCTTACATGCCGGGCGCATTTCGGCGCGTAACGCTCCGCCATGCGAAGGAGGCCGAGATCCGCCAGAATCAGCGCATCCGCACCCAGATCCTGCAGGAACGCAAAGTAGTCCGGGACAAGTTCCAGTTCCTTCTCCCGCGGAAGCACATTGCAGGTTATATACACCTTTTTCCCCCGCTCATGGATCAGTCCGATTGCCTTTTCAAGGTCCGCGTCCGGGAAACTCACCGACTTGGCACGCATGCCAAAGAGTCTGCCCGCAAGATATACGGCATCCGCCCCATAGAGGAGCGCCGTATGAACCCGGTCCTGATCCCCTGCCGGAGACAGCAGTTCCGGAAGAATCATATTTCCCTCCTGATTATTGTACAATGTTGAAGTATCCTGATTCTGTCAATGTCGTGCAAAGCCCTTCACCTCACTCGGCTTCTGTCTTCCCGTAGAGCTCCTTTTCATGTTGAAAGCCCCAGTTCATAATTGCGTAGAAGACGGGCAGCAGATCACGGCCCATCTCGGTCAGCGAATACTCGACGTGGGGCGGGATCTCGTTGAACTGCTCCCGACTGATGAGGCCGTCCCCCTCCAGTTCCCGCAGCGCCTTGGTCAGCATGGTGTTGGTGATGCCGGGGAGATCCTTTTTGAGCTGGCCGAAGCGTACCGTGTCATAGATGCACATTTCGTACATCAACTGAGATTTCCACCGTCCCTGCAGCATGAGAAGAAGCGGTGTAACCGGGCAGTTCCCGTCCCCGGTCACAATGCCCTTTTTCACGTTGACCAGGTATTCCTCATAGCTCATATACTCACGCTTCAACTTGATCTCCTCCAAACTTCTTCCAGCTCAGAACGCGCTGTTTCATGCCTTCCACGTCCAGGATACCGTAGGCAAAGCCCTTCCGCACCAGCTCTTCCGGCACATACTCGTCGTACTTCTCAAAGACCGGCACTTCCTTTTCGTAAACCAGCTCCAGCGCGTCAAAGTCTTTTTCGGCTTCCTCGCAGACGATCCCGTAAAACGCTGTCTCGTCCGCCTGCATGGTAAACTGCATGTAATATGGACGGGAGGACTGCAGGCCTCTGAGGCCGAGCCGCTTTCCGCATCGGAGTTTCAGGAAACGCTCCATGGCCAGGAAAGCATACGTTCCGACCCAGGGAAACAGCGCCCACATCTTGCCGCCCAGATGGACGAGAGGCCTGTCCGCCATGTGCGATTTCCGGAAGCTCTCCCGTGCGTCCGCGAGACGGCAGACCGCGTGGGACATCAGATAGCGGTACTGCCTGTCCTCGTCGAGCACCCGGTACATACGTTCCAGGATATGCGTGTGGATATCGCCGGCCACGTCACCGAAGTAGGCGGGGATGCTGCCCTTGACCAACGTGCAGAAGACCTCCCGGCGCTTGTGATCCACTTCCTCCACCACCCAGACACGGCCTGCGATGGCGATCTTGTCTCCGACGGGAGGGGGCTTGACGATGGTACCGAGCTGCTCCGAGCCGGCGCGCACGGTGTATTCCACGTTCTCCTGAAACACGGCGTAGAACTTGTAGTTGTTCACGACCCGCTCTCCGGCAAGTCCCACGATCAGCCCGCCGTTCTCCGTACGGTTCAGGTGGTCGATCTCAAGCAGATGCCGCAGCAGCAGACGGTAATCCTCCTGCGAGACGCGGTGAAAGCAGCTTAAGCCGAGAACGCGGGATGCAAGCTCCCCCGCCGTCATCTCCCCATGGGAGGCAAGCGTGCTCATGGTCTGGTGATACAGCAGGCTGTAGGGCAGGCGGTCCAGGCGCGGCGGTTCTACGAAACGCTCCTCAAGATAGAGCTGCACCAGGGCAATTCCCTGGATCAGATACCAGGGGATACTGTCGGGCAGCATGGCGCGGGCTTCCTGGTGATCCTCCCGCATCACAAACCACATTTCCGAGGGATCTCCTCTGCGCCCGGTACGGCCCATACGCTGCAGGAAGCCGGAAACAGTAAACGGCGCGTCAATCTGAAAAGCCCTCTCCAGCCGCCCCACATCGATGCCAAGCTCCAGTGTCGCCGTGGCGCAGACGGACATGAGGGAGTCGTCGTCCTTCATCTCCTCCTCGGCGCTCTCCCGGTAGGAGGCGGAGAGATTGCCGTGGTGAATCAGGAAGCGGTCGGGTTCGTGATTGACCTCGCAGTATTGCCGCAGCTGCTGGCAGACGGTCTCACATTCCTCCCGGGAATTGGTGAACACCAGGCATTTTCTGCCCCGGGTATGCTCAAAGATATAGCCGATCCCCGGATCGGCGGCCTTTGGTGCGGTATCGGTGGGTTCCTCCACAGGCGGGGTTTCTGCCGGAATGTCTTTTCCCTCGTCCGCCTGCGGTGCGGAGTTGTAGAAGTGCTCCATGCTCAGCCGCCAGACCTCTTTGCCTCCGTCGAACTGCGGAATGACGGTACCCCTGCCGCTGCCTGCCGCAAGAAACTGTCCGGCCAATTCCGGGTTGCCGATGGTGGCGGACAGGCCGATTCGTCTGGGATTACAACCCGCCAGCCTGCAGAGCCGCTCGATCAGGCAAAAGGTCTGCAGGCCGCGGTCTGCCCGCAGGAGAGAATGAATCTCGTCGATAACGATAAAACGCAGATCCCCAAAGAGGGAGGGGATCTCCATGTGCTTGTTGATCAACAGCGATTCCAGCGACTCCGGCGTGATCTGCAGAATACCGGAGGGCTTTTTCAGCAGCTTCCGTTTCCCGGACTGATTGGCGTCCCCGTGCCAGCGGGTGACGGCGATGCCCTCTTCCTCACAAAGCTCGTTCAGACGTCCGAACTGGTCGTTGATCAGCGCCTTGAGCGGCGCGATATACAACACCCCCACCGTCTGAGACGGGGTTTCGTCCAGCAGCGTCAGGATCGGGAAAAAAGCCGCCTCCGTCTTGCCCGAGGCGGTAGAGGCCGTCAGCAGCACGTTCTCATCTGTATGGAAGATGGCGTCTCCCGCGGCGTTCTGTACCGCCCGCAGGCTCTGCCAGCCGGAGCGGTAAATGTAGTCCTGAATAAAGGGTGCATAGCGCTCAAATACGTTCATATCGTAAACTCCACAAAGCCCGCGTCCGCTTCATCCGAGACGGCTTCTGATTTGGCATAGCTGAATTCGTCGGAGGCAAGCAGTTCGGTAATGTTCATCTTCGGGTTCTGGTACAGCAGATCCAGAAGTTCGATAAAGTCCCGGATCACCTCGCGGGGCGTGATGTTCTGATCCGCACCGATGCGGCCGTATTCGATCTTGATAAAGCTCACCAGATCCTCCGTGGTGACGCTGCGGGAATAGCCATACAGCCCCGCGTGCATCTCCGCAAGCTTTTCGCACAGCACCAGCATCTCCTCGGCCGTCAGCGGCTCCAGATGAATCACCGGCGCCAGCAGGTCCCTCGCCCCCGGCCTGGAGAAACGTCCCTCCGCCAGGCGTGAGCGCAGCGCTTCGTAGCTGTAAATGCCCCGCCGCCTGTCCTCCATGGCCTGGGGTGTAGATCCCATGAGAATGCCGAGATATTTCGCCCTGCCCTGCAGGGTGTCATTGTACATGGTCAGCATCTTTTCATAGTTATACTGCCGGGTAATGGAGTTTGGAATCTTATAGATGTTCACCAGCTCGTCGATCATGATGAACATGCCCGTGTATCCCGCCAGCCGGAAAAAAGCGGCAAAGAGCTTGAGATAGTCGTACCAGTCCTCATCGGTGATGATGATGTTGACGCCGAGAGCTTCCCTGGCCTCGGTTTTTGTCGTGTATTCGCCCCGGAACCAGCGCACGACTTTCGCCTTCGTCCCATCGTCACCGTTTCTGTATGCGCTGTAATAGGAAGAAAGGAGGCGGCCGAACTCAAAGCCGTGTACCAGCTCGCTGACGGAGGCCGTTACCGCATAGATTTTTCTGTCCGCTGCAGCAGCCAGAGCGGGATCGTCGGGAGAAAGCCTGGTCTCCTGAATGGCCTCATTCTGCACCGCGCTGATCCAGCGGTCCAGGATCAGCGTCAACGCGCCGCCCTCCGGCTTCGTTTTTGTCGACAGGTTGGAGATCAGCTCCCGGTATGTGGCGAGCCCCTGTCCCTTCGTTCCCTGCAAGCGCCGTTCAGGCGAAAGGTCGGCGTCCGCCACGATAAAGCCCCGGTCCATCACATAGTTGCGGATGGTCTGCAGCAGGAAGCTCTTGCCGCTGCCGTAGCGTCCGACAATGAAACGGAAGGAAGCGCCGCCCTCCGCGATGATATCCACATCGTGCAGCAGGGCTTCAATTTCGTTTTTCCGCCCCACCGTAATATACGGCAGACCGATGCGCGGTACGACGCCGCCCTTTAAAGAATTCAGCACCGTCTGTGCGATACGCTTCGGTACTTTTTTGTGTTCATCCATTGCCTGTTCCTCCAAGGATTTGCTTCAGTTCTTCGATATAGTCGTCCACCAGCAGCAGCCTGTCATCCTCACAGAGAAGCACGGTATCGCCGATCTCGTCAAAGAGGGCTTCGTTGATGGCGTCCGCCGTCATGCTCGGCATCAGATGTTCGGTCTTCATGATCTCCGCCGTGTCCCGCCCCTCAAGCAGGGCAAGCAGAATCTGAAGCTGCGCATGATTCAGCGGAAGATCGCCTGTTTCGTCCTCTACTGCGGGCGGGGCCGCGTCTTCGCTCGCTTCGTTTTCCCTGATCTCTGTCTCGTCCTCGGTCAGCAGGCTCTCGCGCGTCGTGGCGGCATCCCGTCGAATCCGTTCCAGGCCGGACAGGTCGATGGTGATCTTCGGTCTGGATGCTTCGACCGCGGCTCTTCTGTCCTCCCCGATCGCCGCGTCGATATAGGGGTCGGCCCATTCATCCGCCATGTTTTCCCTCAGATACCGCCCCGTCTTCAGATAGCGGCGCAGCCGGGCGTCTGTCTCATGCAGGAAGCCCTGCAGCCGCCCTTTGTCAAAAGACAGCTTCTCGTAGGCCTCCATCTGCCAGACCCCGTTCCGGCAGCGGTAGCTTCGGCAGTCGCTCAGCGGAAACTCTCTGTCTTTCTGCCTTGTCCGCTCATAATACACGGCGTTGCAAAGAGGAAACCACTGCCGGGTCTTCCGCTCACCAAAGCAGAGGGTGAACAGGTCTTTTTCCTGCCGGGCATAGGCGGATGCCTTCCGCCAGCTTTGCGCGAACAGTGCTTTGCCTTTATCCCCATTGCCTGCCAGCACGGGGGAGCTTTCTGTTTTCTTCCCGCCGAGGCCGCACAGCGCGGAAAACACTTCCCCGTCGGAGTGGTTCTCCGGTGAACGCAAAACCGCCAGAGCCGCGTCCCGTTCCGTCATTTCCGGTTCCGCGACCTCTCGGGCCAGTGCCGGTGGCAGGTCGTTCAGCACGGCAAATTCCAGCATCCAGCGTCGCAGGTTGGGCCGCATGCGCGCATCCCCGATTCCGGAATTCAGATAGCCCTCTTCAAATTCGCGCAGTTTCTGAATGCATTCTTCCGGTGAGGCCGCGCCCACGCCGTTCAGAAGCTCATAGATGTAAATATACGCGGCGGAGGTGGGAATCGGCCCGTAATCCCCCTTGCGCAGTCTGGTCCGCCAGGTGAAGTAGCCGCGGAGCTGCCTCGTGGTCAGATCGTGATAGGTAGGGAAATATCGGACAAAGTCGCCGCCTGTCCACGGACAGTCATCCTCATAATCCTGCATGAACACTGCCTGCCGGAAGAAGATTTTCGCCCTGGCCTCGGCAGATTCCCTGCCGTATTCAAAAAGTCGGCACATTTCGCGCAGCTTTTCCGGCACTTGCTCCTTCCCCGGCCGGAAGCTTCTGTCGGAAAAAGGCAGGGCAGTCTCATGATAGCCGGTTTCGTGGGTTGGACGCTGTGATTCAAGGACGACGGTAAAGCCGTGTTGTTCCTGCATTTGATATTTTTCACCGGCATATGCCGCCGTCCCTGACAGTTCCATAGACGTCCCCCTCTGTGCATGATCAGTATAATAATTATACCATATCCCATTTTGAAATCAAGTACGCAGTAACACCGTACTTGGTACGGTTTTTGATACTGCAAAAAATCAAATCCGGCCATGATATCTTTCATGACCGGGATCCTGTGTTTTTGCACTGCTTCATGGCAACCTTCAAGCATAGCTTGAGACCGTAATCTGTCAAAGCACCTCATCCCTCAGCATTTTTATATGCGGGATGCCATCCAGCAGAAACACATCTGATATTTGCCGGAAGCCCTGTTTTTCATATAACGCTTTCGCATATACCTGTGCTTCCAAATAGATGCTGTCCGCAAGAAAACATTCTTTCGCCGCGTTGATGCCTTCAGAAAGAATTCTGCTCCCGAAGCCGCAGCGCCGTTTGACTGCGATCACCCGGCCAATGGATGCATGTTCATTTTCCACGCCTTTATCCATGACACGAAGGTAAGCCTGGATTCCGTTCTCATCTTCCATCCAGACATGGATGGCATTCCGGTCAAGGTCGTCCAGTTCCATATAGGGACAATTCTGCTCCACAACGAAAACGGCCACGCGCAGTTTCAGGATCCGGTACAGTTCATCTGTCGTCAGTTCGTGGAATCTTTTTCTGTAAAGTCGCATCGTTTCCCTCCGCAAATCACGATTTCACATCATATTATACACACCGATTTTGTTCAAATCTACCACACTGCGGTAAAAATGTGTTAAGGCGGGGATTACTCCCCGCCCCTCTTATATGCAGATTGAATTGACCTTTATTCCATCTCCACGGTGGCCGGGGGCTTGGAGGTAATGTCATAGAGCACGCGGTTAACCCCGGGGACCTCGTTGACGATCCGGACCGAAACCCGGTCAAGCACCTCATAGGGAATTCGGCTCCAGTCGGCTGTCATGAAGTCGCCGGTCTGGACGCTTCGCAGCACCACCGCATAGTCGTAGCTCCGTCCGTCTCCCATCACGCCGACCGAGCGCATGTTGGAGAGCGCCGCGAAGTACTGGCTCATCCGGTCCTGCAGGCCGGCTTTCGCGATCTCGTCCCGGAAGATCCAGTCCGCTTCGCGCACCATATCCAGTTTTTTCTTCGTGAGTTCCCCGATGACACGGATGCCCAGGCCCGGTCCCGGGAACGGCTGTCTCGTCACCAGATACTCCGGAAGCCCCAGCTCTCTTCCGAGTTCGCGTACTTCGTCCTTGAAGAGCATGCGCAGCGGCTCGATGATTTCCCGGAAGTCCACATAATCGGGCAGGCCGCCCACGTTGTGGTGGCTCTTGATCACGGCCGCCTCGCCCGCGCCGGACTCGATCACGTCGGGATAGATGGTTCCCTGGGCCAGGAAGTCGACCCGGCCGATCTTTTTGGCCTCTGCTTCAAAGACGCGGATGAATTCTTCTCCGATGATCTTCCGTTTCTGCTCCGGTTCGGTTACGCCCGCCAGATGCGTGAGGAAGCGCTCCTCCGCATCCACCCGGATGAAGTTCAGATCCCAGCGGGAAAACGCGGCTTCCACCTCATCTCCCTCATTCTTGCGCATCAGGCCGTGATCGACAAAGACGCAGGTCAGTCGCTTCCCGACGGCTTCCGCCAGCAGGGCCGCCGCGACGGAGGAATCCACCCCGCCGGAAAGCGCCAGGAGGATTCGTCCGTTTCCGACTTTCTCCCGTACCCCGTCGACGGCAGTCTGCTTGAAATCGGCCATGGTCCAGTCTCCGGCCGCTCCGCAGACTTCGTACAGGAAGTTGCGCAGCATCCGGCTGCCGTATTCGGTATGATTGACCTCCGGATGAAACTGCACGCCGTAAAACTTTCTGTCTTCGTCGCAGATTCCGACCGTAGGGCAGACTTCGGACCGCGCCACCAGGCGGAAGCCCTCCGGCACCTTTGCCATAAAGTCCCCGTGGCTCATCCAGGTGATGCTCTCCTCCGGAAGGCCGCGGAACAGAGCGCAGCCGGCGTCGAAGAATGTCACGGTCTTTCCGTACTCCCTGGCGCTGTTCTCCTGCGCCGCGGTTACGCAGCCGCCCAGTTCCTGTGCCAGCAGCTGGCAGCCGTAACAGATCCCGAGAATCGGGACGCCGAGGGTATAGACGCCGGGATCCGGATGGGGCGAATGCTCCGCATAGACGCTGTTCGGCCCTCCGGTAAAGATGATTCCGACGGGATCATAAGCCCGGATCTCCTCCAGCGTCATCGTCCATGGACGCACTTCGCAGTACACATGGCAGGCTCTCACCCGCCGGGCAATCAGCTGGTTGTACTGCCCGCCGAAATCCAGAATCAGGACCTTCTGATTATTCAACCTGATATTCCTCCATATCTATGATATCGCGGTCTGTTTCCATGCTCCCCGCTGCAGACGTGGAGCATATCATTCAATGTTTCCGCTCCAGCGATGCCTGAATAAACCCGTGGAAAATCGGGTGCGGACGGTCCGGCCGGCTCTTGAACTCCGGATGAAACTGCACGCCGACAAAAAACGGATGCTCCGGCAGCTCCACCGCCTCCACGATATAGTCGTCCGGGCTCATCCCGCTGAGCAGCATTCCGTGCTCCGTCAGAACCTCACGGTAGTCGTTGTTGAACTCATAGCGGTGGCGGTGGCGCTCCTGCACCAGCTCCCTGCCGTAGCAGCGCCGCAGCAGACTCCCCTCCCGGAGTCTGCAGGGATACGCGCCGAGGCGCAGGGAGCCTCCCTTGTCCACCTCGTCGCTCTGGTCCGGCAGGAAGTCGATCACCTTGTGCGGACTCTCCGGATCCAGCTCGCCGGAGCTGGCCCGTTCGAGTCCGCAGACATTCCGCGCGTACTCGATCACCGCCACCTGCATGCCGAGACAGATGCCGAAGTACGGGATCCCGTGTTCCCGGGCATAGCGGACCGTGGTGATCATTCCCTCCACGCCGCGGCTGCCGAAGCCGCCCGGAACAATGATTCCATCGCAGTTCCGGAAAAGTTCCGCCGCGCTCTCCTCCGTCACGCTCTCGCTGTTGATCCATTCGATCTCCACCGCGGCATCGCAGGCATAGCCCGCGTGCCGCAGAGCTTCGGCCACCGAGAGATACGCATCGTGAAGCTGCACGTACTTGCCGACCAGGCCGATGCGGACGCTTTTCTTCAGATGATGAATCCGCTGTACCAGTTCGGTCCAGCCGGAGAGCTCCGGGGCTTTGGTCCAGAGGCCCAGTTCACGGCAGACGATGAGGGAAAAGTTCTCCTCCTCCAGCATCAGCGGCGCTTCGTACAGCACCGGCAGCGTCCGGTTCTCGATCACGCAGTCGGGCTTGACATTGCAGAACATGGCGATCTTTCGGAAGATCTCCTCCTCCAGCGGTTCGTCGCAGCGCAGGACGATGATGTCCGGGCTGATCCCCATCCCCTGCAGTTCCTTGACCGAGTGCTGGGTCGGCTTGGTTTTGTGCTCGTCGCTGCCCCGCAGGAAGGGCACCAGCGTCACATGGATATAGCAGACGTTCCCTTTCCCCTGCTCCAGGCCCACCTGCCGCGCTGCCTCAAGAAACGGCTGACTCTCGATGTCGCCGGTGGTGCCGCCGATCTCCGTGATCACAACATCGGCGTCCGTCTTCTTGCCGACGGAGTAGATAAACTCCTTGATCTCCTGGGTAATGTGCGGGATCACCTGCACGGTCTGACCCAGGTACTCTCCACGCCGTTCCTTGTTCAGCACATTCCAGTACACTTTTCCCGTGGTAAGATTCGACCAGCGGTTGAGGTTTTCATCAATGAAGCGCTCATAGTGTCCCAGATCCAGATCGGTCTCCGAGCCGTCCTCCGTCACATAGACCTCACCATGCTGGTAGGGGCTCATGGTTCCGGGATCCACATTGATGTAGGGGTCCAGCTTCTGGGCCGCGACCTTCAGCCCTCTGGCCTTCAGCAGCCTGCCGAGGGACGCCGCCGTGATGCCTTTTCCGAGTCCGGATACCACGCCGCCGGTTACAAAAATATACTTCGTCATGGAGTCCCTTCCTTTCCCGATTTCAGATCAAGCAAAAACAGTCTGTGACGCTCAGAGCAGGTTGGTATAGCCCATCAGGAAGCGGTCCACTTCCGCGGCCGCGGCTCTCCCCTCGGCGATGGCGTGAACCACAAGGGACTGTCCCCGGTGCATGTCGCCCGCCGTGAAGATATGCGGCACGCTGGTCTGGAAGCTGCCCTTTTCCGTCTTCACGGTCCGCTCCCGTTCCACGCCGAAAGCCTCGCACACATCCGCCCGGCAGCCGGCAAACCCCGTCGCCCCGATGAGGAGCTCGCAGGGGAAATTCTCCCCGCTCTTCGTCGTGATGGAAGTCAGATTTCCGTTTCCGTCCGTCTGCAATGTGTCCACGCTCTGGCCGAAGCGCCTCGGATCCTCGCCGAACACGCTCTCCGTCTCTTCCTGGGCATAGTCCTGCGGCAGCTTACCGGTCGGATCGAGATAGTCTTCCCGGCCTCTCCGAACCAGCTGCGTCACGCTCCGGCAGCCCTGGCGCAGCGCCGTGGCCACACAGTCGCTGGCGGTGTTTCCGGTTCCGATGATGACGACATTCTTCCCGGACGCATTCGGCGCATACTCTGCCTGTCCGCCAAAGCGGCTGTCTGCCGCCGCATGCAGATACTCCATGGCATAGCAGACGCCGCTCACGCCGTCGGTGTTCACCCCGATGTTTCTGGGCTCCTCCGCGCCGCAGCAGAGCACCACCGCGTCGTACTCCGCCGAGAGGCGCCGGGCGATGGCAGGATCGGAGGCGTCCACGCCGGTCACAAAGCTTACGCCCTCATCGGTCATCAGGCTGATCCGCCGCGTGACAACGCTTTTGGGGAGCTTCATGTTCGGGATGCCGTAGGTCAGGATGCCGCCTGCCCGGGCGTGCTTTTCCACCACCGTGACGCTGTGTCCGCGGTGGTTCAGCTGGTCCGCCACGGCGAGGCCGGCCGGGCCAGAGCCCACGACCACCACGTTCTTTCCGGAGGCGTTCTGGGTAAAGCGCGGCTTCATCATGCCGTTTCGAAAGGCATGTTCGATGATGCTCCGCTCGTTGTCATGGACGGTGATGGGCGCGTCGTACAGGCCGCAGGTGCAGGCCTGCTCACAGAATGCCGGACAGACCCGTCCGGTAAACTCCGGGAAGTTGTTGGTTTTCAGAAGTCTTGCCAGGGCGTGGCCGTAGTTTCCGTCCATAAGCATGTCGTTCCATTCGGGGATCAGGTTATGCAACGGGCAGCCGAGCTGCTTTCCTTCAAACTGCACCCCCGCCTGGCAGAACGGAATCCCGCAGTTCATGCATCTCGCACCCTGCCTGAGCCGCTCCTCCCCTTCCACCGGAAGATAGAGCTCTTCCCAGTCCTTCACACGCTCCAGCGGAGGCCGCCGTCTGTTTTCCACTCTGTCATATTCCAGAAATCCGGTCGGTTTTCCCATTCACGGCGCCCCCTCTCAGTGTTTTACCGCGGCGTTGAAGGCCGCGATCTCCGCCTGTTCCCGGCTTTCTCCCTTGCCTTCGAACGCGGCGATGGCCGCGATCATTTTCTCATAGTCCTTCGGGATGATCTTCTTGAAGGCCGGGATGTACTCCTCAAAGTGCTCCAGGATCTGTCTGCCCTTTTCCGATCCGGTCGCCGTGACATGCTCCCGGATCAGGCCTTGCAGTTCCTGAATATCATGGTGTTCCTGCAGCGTGCTCATCTCAAGTCCGGTCTTGTTCAGCCGGGTGTAGAGATCGTGCTTCTCATCCAGGACATACACGATGCCGCCGGACATGCCCGCCGCGAAGTTTTTCCCGGTATTGCCGAGAATCACGACCCGTCCGCCGGTCATATACTCGCAGCCGTGGTCGCCGACGCCTTCCACCACGGCGCTGGCGCCGGAGTTCCGCACACAGAAGCGCTCTCCCGCCACGCCGGCGATGAAGGCCTTGCCCGAAGTCGCGCCGTACAGGGCGACATTCCCGACGATGATGTTTTCATCCGCCCGGAACGTGCTCCCTTTTGGCGGATAAAGCACCAGCTTTCCGCCGGACAGGCCTTTCCCGAAACCGTCGTTGCTGTCCCCCTCCAGGCGAAGGGTCAGTCCCTTCGGAATGAAGGCACCGAAGGACTGTCCGCCTCCGCCGTGACAGCGGATCACATAGCTGTCCTCCCGGAGGCTGTCGCCGCAGGCGCGGGTGATCTCAGACCCGAAGAGCGTGCCGAAGGCCCGGTCCGTGCTGGAGACCTGTACCTCCAGTTTTCCGTGGCGCGTGCTCTTCAGCGACGGCCCCAGCTTCTCCAGCAGCAGGCTGTAGTCCTTGGTCTCGGACAGGCGGAAGCGGTAAACCGCCTCCGGGGCAAAGTGCGGGACATCTTCCCCGTAGGGATTGATAAGCAGGGCGGAGAGATCCACCGTCTCGGCGCGGTGGGTGATGCGCTTTTCCCGCACGGTAAGCAGATCGCTGCGGCCTACCAGCTCATCGACGGTCCGGATGCCGACCGCCGCCATGCACTCCCGCAGTTCCTCTGCCACGAAGCGCATGAAGTTCATCACATATTCCGGCTTTCCGGAAAACCGCGCCCGCAGCTTCGGATTCTGTGTCGCGATGCCCACCGGGCAGGTGTCCAGGTTGCAGACTCGCATCATGCAGCATCCCAGGGTAATGAGCGGCGCTGTCGCAAAGCCGAATTCCTCCGCACCCAGCATACAGGCCACCGCCACATCCCGCCCGGTCATGAGCTTGCCGTCGGCTTCGATCACGACCTGCTCCCGCAGACCGTTCTTCACGAGTGTCTGGTGGGCTTCGGCGACGCCCAGCTCCCAGGGGAGGCCGGCATTGTGGATGGAAGAGCCGGGCGCCGCGCCGGTCCCGCCGTCGTAACCGGAGATCAGCACCACCTGTGCGCCCGCCTTCGCGACGCCGCAGGCGATGGTCCCCACGCCCGCCTCCGAAACCAGCTTGACGCTGATGCGGGCATCCCGGTTGGCGTTTTTCAGATCGAAAATCAGCTGAGCGAGATCCTCGATGGAATAGATATCATGATGGGGCGGCGGACTCACCAGAGAGACGCCCGGTGTCGAGCAGCGGGTTCTGGCGATCCAGGGATAGACCTTGCTTCCGGGCAGGTGGCCGCCTTCTCCGGGTTTCGCGCCCTGTGCCATCTTGATCTGCAGCTCCTGCGCGCTGTTCAGATACGCGCTGGTCACGCCGAAGCGCCCCGAGGCGATCTGCTTGATGGCCGAGCAGTGCAGCGGGTCCTTCAGACGGTCCGGGGTCTCTCCGCCCTCGCCGGAGTTTGAGCGGCCGCCGAGGCTGTTCATCGCCTCGGCGAGACATTCATGGGCCTCCTGAGAAATCGATCCATAGCTCATGGCGCCGGTTTTGAAGCGCCGGACGATGCTCTCCACCGGTTCGACCTCATCCAGCGGGATGCCGCCGTTCGGATCCCGCTTGAGATCCAGCAGGCCCCGCAGCGTATGCGGGATCTCCAGATTGTCCACCATGGAGGTATACTGCTTGAAGGTCTCATAGCTTCCCTCCCTCGCCGCCTTCTGCAGGAGTTTGACGGTCAGTGGGTTATACATGTGGTCCTCCGCGCCGTTGCCGGAGCGCAGCTTGTGAGAGCCGACGGAATTGAGCGTGGTGTCAATGCCGAGGCCCAGCGGTTCAAAGGCCTGGTCGTGCTTCCACTCGACCCCTTCGCCGATCTCCTCCAGGCCGATGCCCTCCACACGGCTGACGGTGTTGGTGAAGTAGCGCTCAATCACCCTGGAGCTGATGCCGACGCACTCAAAGATCTGCGCCGCCTGGTAGGACTGAACCGTGGAGATTCCCATCTTGGAGGCGATCTTTACGATACCCGCGAGGATCCCCCGGTTATAGTCGTCGATGGCCGCGCCGGGGTCCTTGTCCAGCATGTCCAGGCTCACCAGTTCTTCGATGCATTCCTGCGCCAGATAGGGGTTGATGGCCTGAGCGCCGTAACCCAACAGCGTTGCGAAATGATGCACCGTGCGCGGTTCTGCGCTCTCGAGGATGAGAGACAGGGCCGTGCGCTTCTTGCTGCGCACCAGATATTTCTGCACCGCCGACACCGCGAGCAGCGACGGGATCGCCACGTGGTTCTCATCCACGCCCCGGTCCGAAAGAATCAGGATATTGGCCCCCTGCTTATACGCCCGGTCACAGGCGACAAAAAGGCGCTCCACCGCGCTCTCCAGCGGGGTTCTTTTATAGTAGAGCAGCGAGATGGTCTCGACCTTGAATTCAGGGTTTTCCATATGCCGGATCTTCATCAGGTCCACGCTGGTGAGGATCGGGTTATGGATCTGGAGCACCGCGCAGTTTTCCGCCCGTTCCTCCAGGAGATTGCCGGAGGCCCCCAGGTAGACCGCCGTATCCGTGACAATCTTCTCCCGGATGGCGTCGATGGGCGGGTTCGTCACCTGGGCAAAGAGCTGCTTGAAATAGCTGAACAGCGGCTGCCTCGCCTCCGAGAGCACCGCCAGCGGGATGTCCGTCCCCATGGAAGAGATGGGTTCCGCCGCGTTTCTCGCCAGCGGCAGGATCTCCTCCTTCACATCCTCATAGGTATAGCCGAAGGCCTTGTACAGTTTGTCGCGCAGAAGCTGTGAATGCTTTTCCACCTTCTGGTTCGGGATGGGGAGGTCCTCCAGATGGACCAGATGCCCGTCCAGCCATTCGCCGTACGGACTCTGGGACGCATATCGGCTCTTCAGTTCCTCGTCGCCGATCAGACGCTTCTGCCTGGTGTCCACGAGGAGCATTTTCCCCGGCTGGAGGCGGGATTTCTTCACGATGTCCGCCGGGTCCAGCTCCAGGACGCCCACCTCCGACGAGAGAATCAGGTAATCATCCCGGGTCTGGTACCAGCGGCAGGGCCGCAGCCCGTTTCGGTCCAGCACCGCGCCCACGCTGTCTCCGTCGCTGAAGACGATGGCCGCCGGTCCGTCCCAGGCCTCCATCATCGTGGCGTAGTACTGATAGAAGTCGCGCTTCTCCTGGCTCATCTTCCGGTTGTTGGCCCAGGGCTCCGGGATGGTCATCATGACCGCCTGCGGGAGTTCGATGCCGTTCATCATCAGGAATTCCAGCGTGTTGTCCAGCATAGCCGAGTCCGAGCCCTTCTGGTCCACCACCGGAAGGATACGGTCCATGTCTTCATCGCTGATGAGGGGGGAGTGCATGGTCTCTTCCCTGGCCAGCATGCGGTCCACGTTGCCGCGGATGGTGTTGATCTCACCGTTGTGCATGATATAGCGGTTGGGATGCGCCCGCTCCCAGCTGGGATTGGTGTTGGTGGAAAAGCGCGAATGCACCATGGCCATGGCGCTCTCGCAGTCCGGATCCTGCAGGTCCCGGTAAAAGGCCCGCAGCTGATGGACCAGGAACATCCCTTTATACACGATGGTCCGGCTGGAGAAGGACGCGATATAGGTTCCGATGTCGCTCTGTTCAAACTCCCTCCGGATGATATACAGCAGCCGGTCAAAGTCCAGGCCCTCCGCCACCTGCTCAGGGCGACGCACAAAGCATTGCATGATACAGGGCTGCGCTTCCCGCGCAGTCTGTCCCAGCACCTCCGGGCACACCGGGACCGTCCTCCATCCGAGAAACTCCACCCCGTGGCGTCCGACGATGATCTCCAGCATTTTCTTCGCCTGCAGGCGCTTCAGGGTCTCCTGCGGCAGGAAGAACATGCCGACGCCGTAGCTTCTGGCCGCGCCCAGATCGTCGATTCCGATCTCCCGCGCCGCCTTCACCATCAGCCTGTGGGGAATCTGCATCATCAGCCCGACGCCGTCTCCGGTCTCGCCGCAGGCGTCCTTGCCGGCCCGGTGCTGAAGCTTTTCCACGATCTTCAGCGCGTCGTCCACGGTCCGGTGGCTCTGTTCGCCGCGGATGCTGATGACCGCGCCGATCCCGCAGGAATCATGCTCCATGGTCGGACAGTACAGGGGGTAGTTCTGTTCCGGCTTCCTCATCGTTGTCCTCCTTCTGTTCCATCCCGAAATAGCGAAAGGACCGCCTGACGTTTCTGCGGGCAGTCCCTTTTCAAAGTTCAAAAAACATTGCCTGATGCTATCACAGCAGCAGGCAAATGAACAATACTTTATTCTTTTCCATTATCATATGAAAAAAATATGATATACATCAATCGGCAAAGAATACCATTGAGCGGTATAACGCCCTCACAGCAGGCCGAGCAGACAGTCCTGATTCTTGACCTCGGCATAGAGCGTCGCGCCCTTCTCCCCCAGCTCATAGACCTTCACCACGTTTTTGAGCTTCTTGTCTCCCGTAAGTTCCGCATAGCGGTCCGGAAACGCGTCGAAGCCCTCTTCGTGGAACTCGCAGCCGGGCTCTCCCTGGTAGATGGCCGTATAGAAGATCCCCGACTCCACCAGGTCCTGGAAGAAGTGGCTCCCGTAGCTCAGCTCCGGACGCAGCCCGTGGGAGAAATAGGCCAGTTCGCACATACAGGCATAATGGCTGATCTCGGCAAAGCGCACCGGAACGCCGAGGCTCGGCGTTGTCGTCCCCCATCTTCCCGGGCCGATCAGGATGGCATCCTGTCCCTGCAGGCGGCGGTTCAGATCCCCGACCGCTCTGGCCACGGCATATTTCTGCTGTTCCGGCAGATTCAGATACGGCTCCACCTTCACGAACACCACGTAACGGACAGGGATCGCGGCATTGCCGCCCATGAAGTTGCCGCGGATGCGCCAGAGCATTTCCCGGAACTCCGGCATCACGCCGGCTTTCCCCAGCCCCGTGGTCTGGATCGTGCGGCACTGCAGGAGGTTGACCTTATAGTCGCCCTGCTGGGTAAAGTTGCAGGCATACTCCACGTCCACCGGATAGTTGTACTTCTCCGCCACGATGGCCATGATCCGCTTCATCACCTGGGCAAAGTCCGTCCTCCGCAGGAGCTTCTGAAAGTTCACGATATCCGGGACGGGTTCGTTGTAAAGCCCCATTTCGCGGAATCTGGCCGCCGTCGCGGTATCCGGTTCCATGAACAGCGCCGCATCCGTGCGCATGCTGTATTTGCTGAGCTTTTCGAGCGGGACTGTTGTAAAGCGGTTCTCCGGCAGGTCGATTACGTCCACCTTGTGCTGGCTGTAGCGGTATTCGTCGCCGTATTCCACCATCGGCGGGGCCAGCGGGGTGTCGAGATTCACAAAGCGGGCATAGTCGTCCGCCTCCCGGTCGACCGCCCGGGTTCCCAGTCCGAAGACCAGGCGCAGCATGCCGCTGTTGTCTTCATTGGCTTTCGGGCCGTTGACATACAGGTTTTTGGAATGCCCCACGCCGGCCAGGTGCGGATAGTAATAATCGCCGTGCACATCCCCGCTCACCCGCATGACAAGCAGGGCCATCTGCTCATCCCGGTCCAGCAGGCCGCGGTCCGCGCGGTAGCGGAACGCGTCCGGGCTCACCGTGCTGGCATATACCGTCCGCACCGCGTTCTCGAACACCTCATAGCGCTCTTCCAGGCTGCCCTGGCTGGGGCAGAAGACGCTCTCGTATTTTCCCGCGAAGGCATTTCCGATTCCGTCCTCGAGCAGGGAACTGGAACGCACGATGATGGGAGACTGGCCGAAGTATTCCAGCATGGAGAGGAACTGTTCCTTGATGGTCGGCATGAAGGTTCCGTGCAGCAGGCGCTCCCGGAATTCCGGCGCGACACGGAGATAGTCCTCTGGCCTGATCATCTTGGTCCGCAGCTCCCAGGTGTTGTTCTGCACCG
Source organism: Oscillospiraceae bacterium (assembly GCA_017458335.1). Lineage (GTDB taxonomy): Bacteria > Bacillota > Clostridia > Oscillospirales > Oscillospiraceae > Limivicinus. The sequence continues at coordinate 196,777 of JAFTFT010000005.1, read as the reverse complement.
CGTAGGTATAGAACACGTCCGCCCCGATATAATAGGAGTCATGGGGTTCAATCCGTTTCGCGTAGAGCTCCGGGTCGGAATCCCGGATGATGTGGCGGGCCAGCAGCATGCCGACGGACTTGCCCCCGATGCAGCCCGTCCCGATCTCACGGCGTTTGATCTCCATCAGGTCCCGCATGGTGAAGTACTTCCGGCAGAGTTCCAGGCGGGTGGGCTCCGTCCCCAGCAGGCAGCGCATGATATTCTCTTTCAGCGCGATCCCCTCCGGGTCCTTCGGCTCCGGGTGATCGACGCTCACCGAGTCGAACATGCTGTCCCAGCAGTCCCGGCGTTCTCCGGTCTGGGTAAAAATATCGAAGATGGCATAGGTCTCGCTGCTTGAAGTAACCGCCTCACACTGGCTGCCGTGAATGCGCAGCGGGAAATACATGTACCTGCTGTCCCTTCCCTCGGCTTTCACCGGATGGATGTACGTGCAGCCGTTCATCGTCCGGATGTTCATGAGGACATTCGTGGCATGCCGAATGCGCGAGATGGTCTCATAGATATGCCGCTCATACTGCAGCGCCACATAGCACAGTGCACCGCGTGACGCGATGAACTCGCTGGTCAGGCAAAAGAAGTTGCAGATCATCAGGTCCGAAAACCAGTACCGCTGCAGTTCGGAGAGGCAGTCAAACAGGAAGAAGGTATTCTCCGCCTCTGCCGAAATGATCCTGTGTACCTGCACGGCAAAGGTTTCGAAGCCGACCGTCGGATCCAGCCTGATCATCCGGATGTTTGCTCCCCTGGCCTGCAGCACCTCCGTCGGGACCAGCTCGTCATGATCGCCGAAGCGCAGATAGACCATGGGCCGGCCGGTCAGTGCCTCATCCACCACGAACTGCGTCGCGACATACATGTAGTCGCCGATGTTTTCCATCTGCCAGGTCACGGTATCTCCCGGTCTCAGGCTGTCGATCGCCCTGTCGAGGCCCTTGATCCCGGTACTGACATATTGCTGTTGATCCATATTGATACACCCCTGCTTCTTTGTGCACGCAGTGCAAACAAACGCCGTTTTTCCGGCGTTCCGAATAGGAACAGGCCTCGTACCGGTCCGGGCTTCTCACCCACTGTATTTTATCATGGCGTCGTTTTCTTTCATCATACCGATTCCATTATAATTACGATATGTTATCCCTATCATGAAGCACATGATTGATCTTTTCTCAGATTCTTTTTGACATTCCGCTTCCGGCAGGGTATACTTTTTCCGTTCCCTGTCGGGATATGTTATACTGCTTCATGGGGGTCAATTCCCTGTAAGACATATCTCCCCGCCTCCGGCGGGGAGATATACCACAGCATGTTTCATGAATGAGAACAATGAAGGAGGATACCGGGATGAAAACCTGTGCAATTGTGGGCATCAACTGGGGCGACGAGGGAAAGGGCCGCATGGTCGACCTGCTCACCGAATCCTACGACGTCGTCATCCGTTATCAGGGAGGAGGGAACGCCGGGCATACGGTTGTGAACCGCTACGGGAAATTTGCGCTCCACCTGCTGCCCTCCGGCATCTTCCACCCGAACGTGGTGAACGTGCTCGGCAACGGTGTCGCGCTGGATCCGGAGAATCTCTGGGCTGAGATCGAGGATGTTCGCGCCAAGGGCGTCCGTGTAACGCCGGAGAACCTGCTGATCAGCGACCGGGCCTCTCTGCTGCTCCCCTGGCATCGCCAGCTGGACGGACTGGAGGAAGCCCGGCTGAAGGATAAAAAGTACGGCTCCACCAAACAGGGCATCGCGCCCTTTTATTCCGATAAATACCAGAAGAAAACCATTCTGGCCGGTGAGCTTTTCTATCCGGAGCATCTCAGAGTCCATCTGCAGGAACTGCTGGAGTGGAAAAACCTGATTCTGACCGGCGTGTACGGTGCGGAGCCCTGGACCATGGAAGAGCTGATGCGGTGGGTCGAGGACTTTGGCGAAAAGATCCGTCCCTTCGTGCGCGATACGGGTACCTGGCTGCGGCAGGCCGCCGCGGAGGGGAAGAGCATTCTCTTTGAGGCTCAGCTCGGCGCGCTGCGGGATCTCGATTACGGCATCTATCCTTACACGACTTCCTCCAACGCCATCGCCTCCTATGCGCCGGTAGGCTCCGGGCTTCCGACCGCCCGCCTCGATGAAGTGATCGGCGTGGTGAAGGCCTATTCCACCTGTGTCGGAGAGGGTCCCTTTGTGTGCGAGATGTTCGGCGACGAGGCGGAGAAGCTCCGCGAAGCCGGCGGCGAATACGGCGCCAAGACCGGCCGGCCGCGGCGTGTCGGCCCCATCGACCTGGTCGCCACCCGCTACGGCGTCCAGGTTCAGGGCGCCACCGCCATCGCGCTGACGAAACTGGACGTTCTGAGCTATATGGAGCGGATCCCGGTCTGCGTTCAGTATGAACTGAACGGGACTCGCACGGACGCTTTCCCCTTCCCCGCCGCCCTGGCGGAAGCCAAACCCGTCATCACCACGGTGGAGGGCTGGAACTGCGACATCTCCGGCGTGCGCAGCTGGGACGATCTGCCCGAGGCCGCCCGGCGCTACGTTGAGTTCGTTGAAGAGCAGATCGGCTGTCACATCCGCTATGTCTCCGTCGGAGCCGAGCGGGATGCCTATCTCGTCCGATAATTCCGGACAGGCGATCATTTCAGATAAAAACGAGGAACAGACCATGTATGACCGTTATGAGTCTCCCCTGATCACCCGCTATGCTTCCGTCAGCATGCAGGAGCTCTTCTCCGCGCAGCGGCGTGCCGAGACCTGGCGCCGGCTGTGGCTGGCTCTGGCAAAGGCGGAGTATGAGCTTGGCCTCCCGATCACGGAGGAACAGCTCCGCGACCTGGAGGCCCATCTGAGCGATATTGACTTTGACTGCATCTCCCGCCGGGAAAAGGAAGTCCGCCACGACGTGATGGCGCACATCTATGCCTACGGAAAAGCCGCGCCTTCGGCGGCAGGGATCATCCATCTCGGCGCCACCAGCTGCTATGTGACCGACAACGGGGACCTGATTCTCTATCGCGAAGGCCTGCGGATGCTGCGCGATCAGCTTTGTTCCCTGCTCTCGGTTCTGGCGGAATTTGCCGACCGGTACAAGGCGCTCCCCACCCTCGGATACACCCATTATCAGCCTGCCCAGCTGGTCACCGTCGGGAAACGGGCCACGCTCTGGATGCAGGACCTTGTCTCGGATCTGGAGGAACTGGACTTCGTGATGGGAAGCCTCCGTTTCCTCGGCTGCCGCGGCACCACCGGGACCGAGGCGAGTTTTCTGGATCTGTTCGACGGTGACAGCGGGAAGATCGACCGGATGAACGAGATGCTGGCCGAAGAATTCGGTTTTGCCTCCTGCTTCCCGGTCTGCGGCCAGACCTACCCCCGCAAGACCGATTCCCGTATCCTGAATGCCCTGAGTTCCATTGCCCAGAGCTGTTACCGCATGGCCCAGGACATCCGCCTCCTGCAGCATGACCGCCAGCTGGAAGAGCCCTTTGAGGACAGCCAGATCGGTTCTTCCGCCATGGCCTACAAGCGCAACCCCATGCGCTGCGAGCGGATCTGCTCTCTCTCCCGTTACCTGATGACAGAAGCGATGAACGCACCGCTCACCGCCTCCGCCCAATGGCTGGAGCGCACCCTGGATGACTCGGCCAACCGCCGTCTCTCCATGCCGGAGGCCTTCCTCTGCGCGGATGCGGTTCTGCATCTGGCTGGCAACGTCTGTTCCGGCCTCCGCGTGAATGAGAAGATCATCGAGCGCAGTGTCCGGGAGTATCTCCCCTTCATTGCCACGGAAAACCTTCTGATGGAGGGCGTCAAGCGCGGCGGCGACCGCCAGCAGCTGCATGAGCTGATCCGTCGCTGCTCCATGGAGTCTGTCGCCGTCATGCGGGAAGGCCTCCCCTGCGATCTGCTCTCCCGCCTGGCCCGGCAGCTGGAATTCGGTCTCTCCGAGCATGAGCTGAATACGCTCCTGGATCCGGCCGCCTTTATCGGCCGCGCCCCACAGCAGGTAGAGCGTTTTCTCTCGCAATATCAGCACCTGTGGGCCGATGCTGCCGCCGGGTCTGTTGAGATCACGATCTGATCCTGTACCGGTGTCATGAAGCTTCTTCTATATTCCGCCCTTTGAACCTTTAACCTGTGGAAGAGAGGAATCTCAACACAAGTTTCCCCCTTCCGAGGAAAACTGATACTATTACACGATGCGCCCAGGCTGCACCCAAAAATGCGGCCGGGCGCATAATCGTTGGATGCAAGCCCGCACATGATTGTGCATGGCGGTGAGCCCCGGGATGACGTCGTGTTTCCCGACGCCATTTTTCAATCATAAGTCTGTTCTACCGGAATAGTGGAGCACTACCTTCCTTCCGCGCAAAGCAACTCATAATAGTAACGATCATTTCCCCCTTCCGAGGCGAATTGATACAAGTACACGATGAATCCAGGCTGAACCCAAAAGCGGTCTGGATTTACTATCGTTGGGTTCAAACGGGCACACGATTGCGCATACAGGCAAAAACGAGCGCCTCTTCCGTCTAAAAGGAAGAAGCGCTCGGCGTATCGATACCATTGCTTTTTTACAGCTTATCAGCTGCAATTAGAGATATTTCAAAACCTCTTTTGTTTTCAGTACCCGTCCCATAGAGACAACTTTGTTATCGACCATCAACGCCGGAGTGCTCATGATGCCGTATTCCATGATCTTAGACATGTCCGTGATGTACTCGATCTTGGCATCGACACCTTTTTCGGCAACAGCCTCTTTCACTGCTTCCAACAGGTTCTCACATTTGCAGCACCCGCCGCCAAGGACTTTGATATTCATTCTGTTTTCCTCCATTTAGATAAAGATATATTGGAAGGCATTGAAGCCATATCCAACGATGATGATGCCAATCGTGCAGATGGCAATGAAAGTGCCGAGTAGACGGGGTTTGACCGCCTTGCGGAGCATGATGAGCGAGGGCAGGCTCAGCGTCGTAACAGCCATCATGAAACTAAGGATCGTACCCAGAAGAGCGCCTTTGGCCAGCAGCGCCTCGGCTACGGGAATGGTGCCGAAAATGTCTGCGTACATGGGAACCCCGACGATTGTCGCCAGCACAACGCCGAAGGGATTACGGCTGCCCAATACAGTTTCCACCCAGCTTTCAGGAATCCAGTTATGGATCACCGCACCGATGCCTACACCAATAAGAATATACGGAAAGACTTTCCTGAAAGTGGAAACCACTTGATCCTTTGCGTAGATCAACCGATCCTTCACAGTCAGATCCGGCGCTTCGATGTTGACGCTGGAATTTGCATTACGGATGAAGTCTTCGACATAGCCTTCCATATGCAGCTTCTCGATCAGCGTCCCGCCAAGGACGGCGATCACAAGTCCCAGCACCACATAGGCTACGGCGATCTTCACACCGAAAATGCTCATCAGCAGAACAAGGCTGCCAAGATCCACCATCGGAGAAGAAATCAGAAACGAGAAGGTCACACCCAGGGGCAATCCTGCGCTGGTAAAACCCATGAAGATCGGGATAGAGGAACAGGAGCAGAACGGCGTTACCGTACCGAGCACCGCCCCGATGATATTGGCCCCGATCCCGTGAAAGCGGCCAAGAATGCGTCTGCTGCGCTCCGGCGGGAAGAAGCTCTGAATGTAGGAAATGATGAAGATCAGGAGACACAGCAGGATGGAAATCTTGATTACATCATAGATAAAGAATTGAATGCTTCCTCCCCAGCGGGAAGCGATGTCCAAACCGAGTGCGCTCAGCCCTTTGCCGATCAAAGCATTGAGCCACTTCATACCGAGAATCTGATCTTGAATAAACTTGCCCATCAGGTAAACCAGCCTTTCGTGTTATTCGCAATTTTTACAAGTGTTAGCATAACCGGCACTTCCGTCAGCACACCGACGGTCGTTGCAAGGGCTGCAGGACTTGTTGTGCCAAATAGTGCGATAGCCACCGCAACAGCCAGCTCAAAGAAATTCGACGCTCCGATCATTCCGGCTGGCGCGGCAATATCGAATGGCAACTTCACAGCTTTACTTGCACCATATGCAACAAAAAAGATAAGAAATGTCTGAAGAATCAGTGGGATAGCGATCAGTACGATATGCAGAGGGTTAGAGAGAATGACCTCCGCCTGCGCGCTGAAAATCAGTACCAGTGTCAGCAGCAGCCCCAATGTGGTCACATTGTCAAATCTATGTACAAATGAATTATCAAAGTATTCTCTGCCCCTGTGCTTTGTGACGGTCAGCCGAGTGAGAATCCCGCCGGTCAGCGGAATTACCACAAAGAGGATCACACTGACAAATAGTGTGCTGTACGGAACGATTACATTGGAGACGCCGAGTAGGAACTTCACGATGGGTACAAAGGCAATCAGAATGATGAGATCGTTTGTGGCCACCTGCACAACCGTGTAAGCCGGATTTCCATTCGTCAAGGTGCTCCAAACAAACACCATCGCCGTGCAGGGAGCAGCACCGAGCAATACCGCGCCTGCAAGGTATTGCTTGGCAAGCTCACCCGGGATCAAAGCCCTAAAGATTACGAATAGAAACAGATAGGCAATTCCATACATTGTAAATGGTTTGATTAGCCAGTTCGTGACCCAGGTAACAATCAGTCCCTTGGGGTTCTTTCCGATCTGCTTGACGCTTTGAAAATCGACCTTCATCATCATTGGATAGATCATGACCCAGATCAGCACGGCGATCGGGAGCGAGATCCCGGCGATCTGCAGTTTGTTTAAGAAGACCGGAACTGCGGGGAAGAAACGACCAATCACGACACCCGCCGCCATGCAGCCAAGCACCCACCAGGTCAAATTCTTTTGGAATGAACTGATGCCGCTCACGTCTCTTTTCATAGATATCATTCCTTTCATTGAAACATTTAATTATTTCTATTTATAGAGTGCGGATTAAGCCGACGCTGCTTGCGTCGGCTTAACCGCAGCAGTTTGTTTGATGGCAGATACAGTCCGGCTTATCCTCGAACATCTGGCCAAGCATCTGGTGCATGGCTGCTAATGCCTCGCTGTTGAGGGAGTAGTAGATGTTCTTCCCTTCCCGCTTCTGCTTAACGATCCCAGCCTCACCCAGAACCTTCATATCGTGGGACAGCGTGGGCTGGGTGATGTGAAATTCCTCCAGAATCTTGCAGGCGCACAGCTCTCCGCAGGAGAGCATATCCACGATCCGCAGCCGCTTGGGATCGGACATGGCGCGGAGCATCTTGGCACTATCTATATAGATCTGTTCCATACACTTCACCACACATTCAAAAAATTCTATCTGAAAGATAACACACATATAGATTTTTGTCAATATGTTTTTAATAAAAAACTGCCCCGCCTACTAAGAGTGAGACGCTACTCTCGCAACAGGTTTACGCTTCAATCTCCCTCCCACCCGTAAGCATGAATACGATCCGGTCCTTGCTGTGGACCGTCATGCTGTCCACCAGCCCGGCCCACAGGCTCTCGTCGAACTCGGTCTCAGGGTTCCCATCAAAACCTGTTTTGATGGGAGAAGGACGAGCAGCGGAGCGACTGAGCTTTCCGAACCTGTGAGGGAAGCGAATGGATGCGCAGCTTGTGAGGACGCCCGGCATGTCCTTCACGCTATCGATGAACCGCTCGATCTTCCTGCGCCGGATCATAATCTGGTCGATCTGCTCCATGACGGCATCGCGCTTGTGCTCGGTTTCTTCATACCGGTTGACCAGCGCATCATAGCGCTCGTTGTACTCCTTCTGGTCCTGCGCCACCCGGGCGTTGCGGGCAATCAGGTCGTTCACCGCCTTGGCGTCGATGCCAAGCTGCTCGTCCAGAATCCGGCGTTCCTTCTCCAACGCCGTGGTATCACCGAGCCGGTCCTTTATGGCGGTGAGCTCCGTAATGTAGAATTCCCGGTCCGCGTACAGCTTGTTCACCATCCTGACGAACGCGGACTTGATCTCATCCTCAGTCAGGTGCGGTGTCTTGCAGCGGGTTTTGTCTTTGAAGGGACATTTTATCCGATTTTGGACACGAAACTCAGAAATAGAAGATTTCTTCAAACTGCTTTTCCAACGCTATGCTCAAGACAAGTGCCAGCTTTGCGGTTGGGCTGAACTGCCCGGTTTCGATAGAGCTGATCGTATTTCGAGATACACCAACCATCTCAGCGAGTTGTGCCTGTGACAGACCTTTCTCTGTACGGATTTCCTTAAGTCTGTTTTTAAGTATCAGTTTCTCATCCATCATTTTGCCTCATCACTGTGTAAGCTGGATGATCCATCCGACCAGCCATCCAATTGCACCAATCGTATATGCAAGCGCTACAAACAACTCATGTCTTTTTCTCGTCTTCGCAAATTTGCTGAAAAACACTGTTGCCAAACCTGCACAGACGATAAAGAGCATCACGGTAACAGGCTTTGTTCTTTGATCAGCAATTCTATAAAGCGCTTGGCGGCGATCGAGAGCTCATCCTTATTGCGCGTCAGAATGCTGATCCGGCGCATCACCATCGGTTCCGTGGGAAGGGTAACAATATCGTAGCTCTGTTTCCGCAATACCAGCTCCGGAAGGATCGTCACGCCGAGCCCCTGCTCCACCATTGAAAGGATCGAATAGTCGTCGTGCATGGTCATACAGATCGTCGGTTCCAGACCGGCCGCCCTGAACGCAGCCAGAGGTTCACTGTAGATTCCCTCCTCCAGCAGAAGAAACGGTTCTTTCGCCAGATCTTCCAGTTTTACGCTTGTTCCGGCCGCCAGCGGGTGGTTCTTGGGCAGGCAGGCTCTGTGCTCCCCGTATTTGAGAAAGCGCGGGTCCGTTCCCTCGACGGCGTCCGGGGTCACAAAGCCGAAGTCCAGTTCACCGGTACGTACCCATTCGGGAATGGTCGTGTAATCTCCCTGATGGACGATCAGCTTCACATTCGGGTACTTCCCCCAGAACTGTCGGATCACCTGCGGCAGCCAGTGACAGGAGATGCTGGAAATCGTTCCAATCCGGACTACGCCGGACTCCAGCCCTCGGATCTCGCCGGCGATGTTCTGCATGGACTGATACTGCGCGACGCTGCTCTGGATCGACGGCAGCAGGCGCTCCCCCTCCGGTGTCAGCTTCACGCCGTAACGGGAGCGGAACAGCAGCTTGATCGACAGCTCATTCTCCAGCGCGGTAATCATCTGGCTCATGGCCGGCTGCGTATAGCCCAGAATTTCAGCAGCTTTCGTAAAGCTGCCGACCTCGACGACTTTCAGAAAAGCGATATAACGGTTCATAGCTCAAATAAGCTCCTTGCATGTGAAGATGCAATTTTTTTGTTTTACTTATGCTTTTCTGTAGTATATACTGTGGTCAAAGAAAACACAAGGAGGAATACAAGATGAAACAGTATGTCGTCGACGCCTTTACCGATCAGGTTTTCCATGGAAATCAGGCTGCGGTCTGCGTTCTGGACGAGTGGCTCCCCGAAGAACTGATGATCAACATCGCCCGAGAGAATAATTTCTCAGAGACCGCCTTTACCGTCAGGGAGGGTGAAAAGTGGCACCTGCGCTGGTTCACGCCCGGCGGTGAGATCGATCTCTGCGGTCATGCCACACTGGGAACCGCATTTGTTCTGCTGAACTTCTATGAGAAGGACGCACAGCGGGTCGTTTTCACCACCTTGAGCGGGGACCTGATTGTCACACGCAAAGGGGATCTGTACGAGATGGAGTTCCCTGCCTACGATCTGAAGAAGGTGGATGTGACCGCCGCCATGGAGGACGCGCTGGGTGCCTCCGTCAAAGAGGCGTTTCTGGCCCGCGACCTGCTCTGCGTTCTGGACGATGAAGAGACTGTGCGCAATCTGAATCCGGATCTGGAGAAAATCAAACAGATCGACGGCCTTCTGGTGCATGTCACGGCCAGAGGCAAGGATGAAGACTGCGTCTCCCGCAGCTTCGCGCCCAAACTCTCTGTGGCGGAAGATCCGGTATGCGGCTCCGGTCACTGCCATATTATCCCGTACTGGGCGGATTCGCTTGGGAAGAACGAGCTCGTTGCGTATCAGGCTTCCAGGCGCGGCGGCACGCTGTACTGCCGTCGGGAGGGCAACAGAATTTTCATGGCCGGAAAAGCCGCCCTGTATTCGATTGACGAGTTGTTCATCTGAAGGAGTGCTCAAGGAATACCTACCGGCAAATCACGTGAGAACTACCATATTTTTATCATATGATAGTTCCCACGTGATTTGTATTTTATCTTTTTCTCCATCTGTGCTATGATTCGCTCATCCTTAGATAAGCAAACGGTTGAAGTCCGCGAGGCGAGGACGCGGGTTTCGCCGGACATGGCTGAGACGGAGACATGTCTCAGAGAGATACGGTCACAGCGAGCCGGGGCCCGGTGAGAGCCCGGTACATGCCTCTCTGCAGGTAACCCTCCCGAGCCGCGAGCCCAAAGCGAGAGCAAGTAGGTAAGCCGTAGGCGCTGCGTTAAGGCGCAGGGGGTTGTTGGACTCCTGTTGAGCGGCCGCGTTCTGCGGCAAAAAAGGTGGCACCACGGATACGCAGCTGTCCGTCCTTTTGAATCGGACGGGAAGCTGCGATTTTTCTGGAGGTGCTTTTTTATGTGTTGTGTGATGGGTTTTCTGTCTGATCTCTATTCCGCCGGGCAGATCCGGCCGTACTTTGACCGAACCAAAAGCCGCGGTCCGGATGACACCCGCATCGAACCCGCCGGCAGAGGACTTCTCTGTTTCCACCGGCTGGCCATCATGGGCCTGCACGATGAAGGGATGCAGCCTTTTTCTCTGGGGAAGAACAAGGTCGTCTGCAACGGCGAGCTCTACGGCTGGCGGGAACAGAGATGGGAGCTTGAAGCGCTGGGCTACCGTTTTCAAAGCGGATCCGACTGTGAGCTGCTCCTGCCCCTCTATCGTGAGCACGGTCTGGACATGTTCCATCTTCTGGACGCCGAGTTTGCCCTGATTCTCTACGACGGGGAACACGACCGGCTCATCGCCGCCCGGGACCCCATCGGGATCCGCCCGCTCTATTACGGTTATCTTGCCGACGGCAGCATCGCCTTCGCCAGTGAAGCGCAGAACCTTCTCGGCCTCTGTGAGCGGATTTTTCCCTTCCCGCCCGGCCACTACTATGCCGACGGAGAATTCGTCCGCTATGCCGATCTCACGACGGTGGAAGAATACCTTCCGGATGATCTGGAAACCGCCTGCCGCGGCATCCGGGAGCGTCTCATCGCCGGAGTCGAAAAGCGTCTGGACGCCGATGCTCCGCTGGGCTTTCTGCTCTCGGGCGGCTTGGATTCCAGCCTGGTCTGCGCCATCTCCTCCAAGCTTCTCGGCCGAAAGATCCGTACCTTCGCCATCGGCATGGATCTCGACCCCATCGACCTCAAGTATGCCCGGATCGCCGCGGACTATATCGGGGCGGAGCATACCGCGTTTCATATGACCCGGGAAGAGGTTCTCTCTGCACTGGAGGAGGTCATCCGGCTGCTCGGCACCTGGGACATCACCACCATCCGCGCCAGTCTCGGCATGTACCTCTGCTGCAAGGCCATCCATGAGCACACCGATGTCCGGGTTCTGATGACCGGCGAGATTTCCGACGAGCTCTTCGGATACAAGTATACGGATTTCGCCCCGTCCGCGGAAGCCTTCCAGCTGGAGAGCAAAAAGCGGATCGATGAACTGCACATGTACGACGTACTGCGGGCCGACCGCTGCATCTCGGTGAACTCTCTGGAAGCCCGCGTACCCTTCGGCGATCTTGACTTTGTCCGCTACGTCATGCATATTAATCCGGAACTGAAGCTCAACCGCTACCGGATGGGAAAGTATCTTCTTCGCCACGCCTTCGAAAAGGACGACATTCTCCCGCCGGAGATCCTCTGGCGGCAGAAGGCGGCTTTCTCGGACGCGGTCGGTCACTCCATGGTGGACGATCTGAAGGCGTATGCGGAAGGCATCTACAGCGATGAAGCATTTCACAGCGGATGTAAAAAGTACGCATACCGGCCCCCGTTTACGAAAGAGAGCCTTCTCTATCGGGACATTTTCGAGAAGTACTACCCGGGCCAGGCTCCCATGATCGCGGACTTCTGGATGCCCAACCCCGACTGGGAGGGCTGCCGGGTGGATGACCCGTCCGCCCGCGTTCTGTCCAACTACGGCGCCAGCGGCGAGTGATCGCGACCGCGGAAGTTTTCTCTGCTTTTTCTTGATTTTTATTCATTTCTCGAGTATACTTTCCCATGAACAGTATCGGATAAGGAGGTTTTTCGGATGGATCTGCGTGCGCTCAGATACTTCGTCGCCGTTGCGGAAGAACTGAACATCACCCGTGCGGCGGAAAAACTCAACATGAGTCAGCCTCCCCTCTCCAATCAGATGAAAGCGCTGGAGGAAGAACTCGGCACGCTGCTCTTTATTCGGGGCAAGCGCCACCTGACCCTGACCGACGCCGGAACCGTACTCTACCGCCGGGCACAGCAGCTTCTGGAGCTCTCTGAGCAGACCCAGGAGGAGGTCCGTTCTCTCGAAGGCCTCGCCGGCAAACTGAACATCGGCCTGGTCGAAGGCCGCGCCCCCTATCTGCTGTCCCGATGGATCTCCGGCTTCCGGCTGGAGTTTCCCCAGGTTTCCTTCAGTCTCTGGAACGGCAGCGGAGACGATGTTCTGGACCGTCTTCATCACGGTCTGGCAGATCTTGCCCTGATTGCCGCACCCTATAACACGGAGCTGCTTGAGGGCTTTCCTGTTGCCCACGAACCCTGGACCGCGTTTATGTCGATCCGCCATCCGCTGGCACAGAAGGCCGGGGACTTTCTTCCCCTGAAGGAACTGGCCGGGCAGCCGCTCTTCATTCCGAGCCGCCGCTCCCGCATCGAAAGCGTCCGGGCGTGGTTCCGTGAGGTCGGAACAGAGCCTCTGATTGCCGGGGAACTTTCCAGCCACATCGATGCCGTCGCCTTGGCGGAACAGAATGTCGGCATCTGCATCTATCCCATGACGACCTATAATGACAGCGATCTCGTGGTGAAAAAAGTGATTGTCGAAAGCGAGCGGCAGATTGAATATGTCCTGGTCTGGAACCGGAACCAGCAGCAGAAGGAGCTGGCCCAGGAGTTTGTCAACTTCGTACAGGACTGTCTGGAGGAAGAGCAGAAGGGCAATGTCTCCTATATCATTCCGGACAAGGAATACCTTCCTCCCGAAGGGACACTTCTTCTGTGAGAAGCCGCAGCCGGATCGTCGAATCCGTAATAACACAAAACCGCAAAAGCGCCGTTTTGCTTTTCACCAAAGCATCCGGCGCTTTTCTCATATCTGTATGGTTTTTCGGATGATTTTCTCAGATCAGCTCCGTGACCACCTTGATGAGCAGCAGGCTCAGCACCACGATGATCACGGGTCTCACAATTCTCGAGCCGTCCTTGATGGCAAGGCCAGAGCCGATGTAATGTCCCGCGACGGAGGCCACCGCTCCGATCAGGCCCAGCGCCACAAACACCTTTCCGTTCAGCAGGGCCGTCGTGACGCCGCCGATGTTGCTGGAGAGGTTCACCACCTTGACGTTGCCCGAAGCGGTGCGCAGGTCCAGTTTCGCCAGATTGCAGAAGATCAGGATCAGAAACGTCCCTGTCCCCGGTCCGTAGAATCCGTCATAGGTTCCAATGACCAGCGAGGCGAGCAGTACGATCGCCATCTGTTTTCCGGGCGCAATGTCTCCCCGCTCCTCGGGGAAGCTGTGCTGCCGCAGGACCACCACCGCCACCAGCGGCAGAATCACCACAAGCAGCCACTTGAGATAGCGCTCATCCACCGCCAGCTGCAGTTTGGTCCCGAAATAGGATCCGATGATCGCCAGTACCGCCGACGGCGCCGCCAGTTTCCAGTCCACGAAACCGCCGCGGATAAAGCGCCCCGCGGAAACCGAGGTTCCGATGCAGGAAGAGAGCTTGTTCGTCCCCAGGGCCAGATGCGCCGGAAGCCCGGCAAGAAAATAGGCCGGAAGCGAGATCATCCCGCCTCCGCCCGCGATTCCGTCCACAACCGAGGCAAGAAACACGCCGACCGGTACGATGAGGACCATTTTCCAGGTAAGTTCCATCGGGAAGAAGATCGCGTGCATCACTTTGTCTCTTCTCCCGGGTTTTCTGTTTTCTCCGTCTGTGCGCCTGTCCCGGTTTTCTCTTTCGGCTCCGGCCTGGAGAGCTGGAAGGCAAAGAACACCGTCAGCAGCCCCAGGGATGCCGCCGTCCCGACGATTTTCGCCTCAAAATTACCCGGCAGGACGTTGCGCAGCAGGAAGACCAGTCCCAGCGCGGCAATGTCGATGGCCGTCCGGCCCATGCTGGCCCCCATCATGGCCTTGGTGCTGTTTTTCTCAATCGCAGCTTTGTTGATCCGGGAGTTCAGCCATGCGACCAGGGCGCCCCAGAGGAGGCCGAGAAAAGCGCCGATGACATATTTCATAATCTTTTTCTCTTTTCCTTCAAATTTTTGTACATGATAACATTCTTTCCCCGGAAATACAAGAGTGCTCTTGACTTTAGCACCAAAAAGTGCTAAAGTGAGCCTCAGTTTCAACGGGAGGCGCTTTATGAAAGCCGATTTCTTTGCTGCATACTACTACCGCTATTACTTTACGAAAAGGTAATAGAAGTTTGTGCTGCAATGATTGTCATTTTTATAAACCGAATGATTTAAGCCGCACGGACTTCTCCGGGCGGTTTTTTCATACCTCACGCTGATTCAAAAAACCTATATACAGGAGGAACCCCAAATGAAAAAGATCTTTGCATTTGTTCTGATGGCTGTCCTGGTTCTCAGTCTGAGCGCCGCCGCTTTCGCCGCTCCCGCCTATAACGTCGGTATCTGCCAGCTGGTTCAGCATCCCGCGCTTGATGCCGCAACCCAGGGCTTCCAGGATGCTCTGAAAGAGGAACTCGGTGAAGACGCCGTCAAGTTCTCTGTCCAGAACGCTTCCGGTGACTCCGCCACCTGCGCGGTCATCTGCAATCAGTTTGTCAGCGACGAGGTCGACCTGATCCTCGCCAATGCCACCCCGGCTCTGCTGGCCGCCCAGTCCGCCACCAACCAGATTCCCATCCTCGGCACCTCGGTCACCGACTACGCCAGTGCCCTTGACATCGACGACTGGAACGGCGCCACCGGCACCAACATCTCCGGCACCTCCGACGGTGTCCCGGCTCAGGCTCAGGCTGAGCTGCTGCAGCAGGTCTTTGCCGATGCAAAGAACGTCGGCCTTCTCTACTGCTCCGGCGAGCCCAACTCCAAGTTCCAGGCCGACGAGATCCGCCCGATCCTTGAAGAGATGGGCTACAAGGTCAAGGACTACACCTTTGCCGATTCCAATGACGTTGCCCAGGTTGCTGCCAACGCCTGCGACGACAGCGACGTGCTCTACATTCCGACCGACAACACCGCTGCCTCCAATGCCGAGCTGATCAACAACATCTGCCTGGAGAAGAAGGTTCCCGTTGTTGCGGGTGAGGAAGGCCTCTGCGCCGGCTGCGGCTGCGTCACGCTCTCCATCTCCTACTATGATCTCGGTGTTGTCACCGGCAAGATGGCCGCTGAAATTCTGGCCAACGGCGCCGACATCTCCACCATGGAGATTGAGTACGCCCCCTTCACCGGCAAGTACAATGCCGTCAACTGCGAGCTGCTCGGCGTTGAGATTCCCGAAGGCTTCGAAGCCATCGAGACTGCTGAGTAATCCACGCATCTGTCGCCCGCTCCCTGCGGGGAGCGGGCATTTCTGATAAGAAGGAGCTTTTTCCCGTGAGTGAATATTTCGCTTCTCTGAATGTTCTGAAACTTCTTCGCAATATGCCGGGCGGCATCTCTCAGGGCCTGATCTGGGGGATTATGGCGCTTGGCATCTATGTCACCTTCCGTCTGCTGGACGTGGCCGACCTGACGGTCGACGGTTCCTTCACGACGGGCGGCGCGGTTACGGTCATGCTGATTCTGGCCGGCTGGCCCGCCTGGGCGGCATTGCTGGTCGCGATTCTCGCCGGGATGCTGGCGGGTTTCTGCACCGGCATGCTTCACACCAAGTTCGGAATTCCCGCGATTCTCGCCGGGATCCTGACCCAGTTTGCGCTCTACTCCATCAACCTTCACATCATGGGGATGGCGGCAAACAAGGCCGTCAGCGTCGACAAGTATCATCTTCTGATCTCCTCGCGCAACATTCCCCTTGCCATCTTGACTTCGGCGCTCATCGCCATCGCGCTGGTCTCGCTGTTCTACTGGTACTTCGGCACCGAGCAGGGTTCCGCCCTCCGTGCCACCGGCAGCAACCCCGCCATGAGCCGTGCGCTCGGTATTAACATCGACAACATGAAGGTCCTGGGCCTCTCCATCTCCAACGGCATCGTCGCGCTCGCCGGCGGTCTGATGAGCCAGTATCAGGGCTTTGCAGATATCAACATGGGCCGCGGCGCCATCGTCATCGGCCTGGCTGCGGTCATCATTGGCGAAGTGCTGGGCAACGCTCTGTTGAAGAAGTATATCAACTTCTACTTCACGCTGAGCTTCACCGTCATTGGCGGTATCATCTACTACCTGGTCGTCGTCATTGTGCTCTGGCTGCGCCTGAATTCCAACGACCTCAAACTCTTCACCGCCATCGTGGTTGCGCTGTTCCTCGCGGTCCCCTATCTTCGCGGCCAGCGGATCAGCTCCTTTGCTAAATTCAAACAAAAGGGGGCGAAGACCCATGCTTGACCTGTTCGAGATCAGCAAGACCTTCAACCCCGGCACCATCAATGAAAAGCGTGCCCTGCACAAGCTCTCTCTCCACTTGGATCCCGGTGACTTTGTCACCGTCATCGGCGGAAACGGCGCGGGAAAATCCACCATGCTCAACGCCATCGCCGGCGTCTGGCCGATTGACGAGGGGCGCATCGTGCTGGACGGGAATGATGTCACCGCTCTGCCCGAGCATAAGCGAGCCTTCCTGATCGGACGTGTGTTTCAGGACCCGATGATGGGCACCGCTCCCAACATGCAGCTGGAGGAGAACCTCGCCCTCGCGAAGCGCCGCGGGCAGAAACGCGGTCTCGGCTGGGGCGTGACCAAGGAAGAGCGCGCGGAATACCGCGAGCGGCTGAAGACCCTCGGCCTCGGTCTGGAAGACCGGATGACCGCGAGAGTCGGCCTGCTATCCGGCGGCCAGCGCCAGGCTGTCACGCTGCTGATGGCTTCTCTGCAGGAACCAAAGCTGCTGCTGCTCGATGAGCATACCGCGGCCCTGGATCCGGCCACTGCCGCGAAGGTTCTCGATCTCTCCGACCGGATCGTCGCGGAGCATAACCTGACCACCCTCATGATCACCCATAACATGACCGATGCGATCCAGCACGGCAACCGCCTGATCATGATGAACGAGGGTCAGATTATCTTGGATATCCGCGGGGAGGAAAAGAAACACCTCACGCGCCAGGAACTGCTTGAGAAGTTTGCCGCACTCGCCGGCACACCGATGGAGACCGATTCGGTTCTGCTCTCTTGAGAAGTCTTCTGATCCCGAAAAACCACCGCTCCAAGCTGAACCCCTCAGCCTGAAGCGGTGGTTTTTTCTTGTCTGTCCGGGAAGCCCGTCTCTCACCCTGCCGTGCGGTCTGCCGTTCTGCCCTACCGTCCCTCGTGTTCGGTTAATGTCAGCTTCAGGCATCAAACAGCCCCAGCCGGATGCAGGCGTTCCAGATGCCGTCCTTGTCCACATCCGTCGTGATCAGATCGGCTTTTGCCTTCAGCTCGGGGACGGCGTTTCCCATGGCCACCGTGGTCCAGTCGTCGATGAACATGGACATGTCGTTCAGTCCGTCGCCGAAAACGATGGCATCCCGGTAATCCGCGTGGTAATAGTCCATCATGCGCCGGATTCCCGCCGCCTTGTCCGTGGGCTCCACAAAAAAATATTCCGGCATGTATCTGCACCAGGGAAGCTTTTTCAGAGATTCCAGGGTGAACTCCTCGGGTTCTTTGCAGACCACATAGGCTTTGTAAATGATCTCCTGGTCCTCCGGATCCAGTTCGGGAACCACTTTGCACCTGATATAGTTGTCGTGTGTCAGCTCATAGAAGCGCTCATCCGGCACCAGGCGCACATCGCTGTTGTCGACGGCGAGGCCCCAGGTGAAGCCCCGTGCCTCACATTCCCGAATCAACGCAACCACATCCGCCTTGTTCAGCGGCTCGATCCCGATCAGTTTTCCGCCGATGGTGATGCCGTTGCCGCCGTCGCTGACCATGTTCTCCATCTCCAGCATGCGCATGTATGGCTCCGCCATAAACTGCGCCCTGCCCGTCGCGATGGAGACAAAGTGCCCTTCCTCTTCCAGTTTCCGGATCGCCTTCCTGGTTGATTCCGGCACATAGCCCAGCGGCCCTCCTGCCAGCAGTGTTCCGTCGATATCAAAAAACAAGTATCTTTTTCTGCTCATACGCCCTCTTGCAGTCCCGTTTTATCTTTCATGGCAGTATAGCACAATTCCGGCCGGAAGAGAAGCGCTTTTTCAGCCTGTGTTTTTTTCGCTCCTGTTCTCCCGCCCTCTCTCGCACCGTCCCTCTCTCGCTCCCTTTCTCCGTCGCTTTCGCGTGTTGTTTCTTCTTGACGGGTTGCTGCGCCGTGTACTATAATCTCCGCGGCGAACCAGGCCTTCTGTCCCGATTCCCGATTTTTATTGTGCATCCACACTCTGCATTTCCGTCAGTGAGGTAAGAAATGGCATACGATTTTTATGTCCGCAGCAAACAGGACCTGATCGACGCCGTGGAAGAGTACGGCATCGTTCCGTATTTCTCCACGTCCATCCCCGGCTTCTCTCTGGAGGAACACTGTTCTCCCGCCGTGCTCTTCTCTGATTTTGAAGACGACTCCTGGGCCTGGAAAGGTCCCGTGATTCAGGCCACCGGCTGCGCCTACGGAAAGTTCTTTGAGAAGAAGTCCACCTATGTCAGCCGGGAGGTGTTTCTCGACCTCGCCAACTACCGCCGCGACGGCTATGACTTCGACGCCAGGTATGACGACGGACTGGCGAAGTTTCAGGACAAGCAGCTCTATGATCTGATCGACGCCCATGCGCCCGTGCTTTCCAAAGAGCTTCGCGTGACCGGCGGGTACGCCTACAACGGCCGATGGCAGAAAACCGAGGGCAAAAAGGGCTTCGACACCACCATCACCCGCCTGCAGGAGCAATGCTATGTGATCATCAGCGACTTTGTCTATACCCTCGACAGTCACGGCAACCGCCGCGGCTGGGGTGTTGCCCAGTACAGCACGCCCGAAAAGTTTATGGGCAGCACATTCACCGATGCGGTCTATCAGCGCAGCCCGGAGGAGTCCTATGCCCGCCTGCTGGAGCGTCTGGCCGCGCTCTTCCCCCGTGCGACAGAAAAACAGCTGAAGAAGTTCCTGAAATGACCTGTGCAGCGATTAAGGAACCGCCCGAAGCGGGATTGATCTCATTCCCCTGCTTCGGGCGATTGTCTGTTTTGTGGCTGCTTGACGTCGATGCTGTCGCTGTTCGGACCAGGCGAAAGCATCGGTATGTTCGTGTGGCTTCCGACGCAATCATTCCACCCGGATCAGGGACCAGCCCGTTCCGTCTTCATTGCTGAACTGCACATAGACGCCTTCCAGATCCTCGAAGAGGTATAGGCCCAGGATCTCTCGCTCCGGCGGGCAGATCGAGCAGATCCGTCTGTCGTCGCTCCCATTTGTGCCGACGGTCCACAGTTCGTAGTCCTGCGCCATGGTCAGCACGTAGTAGATCTGTCCGTCCCGCGCAGCAAAGTGATCCATGGTGTTCATGATGGCGAAGGCCCCTTCATTGACCAGCGGAGAAACCTTCAAAATGGTCTCTTCCGTCCCGTCCGGGTACAGTCTGGTGATTTTGCTCTGGGTTCCGCGGAACAGGGTCTCCCCGTCCGTGAAGAGTGTCCCGGTCTGGTTCGAGATCACCTGCCGGTCCGAGCCGTCCGGTGCACAGCTCACGAGGCCTTCTGCGTCAAGATAATACAGCCGATCTCCCACTCTGCAAATCTGAAGAGAATCCGCCGCTCCGGTCCCGTCGATCACCGTCACGCTTCTTTCTTCTGCAGCCGCCTGTACGCCATCACACGGCACAACCGAAAGGATCAGCACCCCCGTCAGCAACAGCGTGAGGAGTTTCATGGAATGTTTCATGATAAGAGCACCTCTTTTCGATATATCCGACTGTCATTTCCATTCAAATCTTTCATTGTCTTCCAGAAAGAACAGCCGTATTTCTCATACAGTCCAGTTTGCTTTCTGCCTCCGCTTTGGCTTATGATCCATAGCTATTATACTATATCCGATCCACGTCCACTCTGGGCAGAGTTCTTTTTTTATTTCTGCCTGAGTTCTGCCGCAGAGGGATAGCCGTAGGCGCTTTCCGCTTTTTCCACCGCGCGGAGGATCGCTTCGCTCACCACCTCGGCAGCCAGTATTCCGATCACGTCCTGGTCCGCCGCGACGTTCCCGACCGAGACGGCATAGATGCTGTCGCCGTCGGCGGAGGTGTGGACCGGGCGGATGGAGCGGGCGTAGCCGTCCTGGGCCATGCCGGCAATCTTGCACAGCTGTGCCTTCTGGAAGGCTGCGTTTGTGATCACGACGGCCAGGGTCGTGTTCCCGACGAATCGGTTCTTCACGACCTCCAGTGAGCCTTTCATGTACTCCGACGTGCTGCGAAGTGCGGTTCTGTCTTCCGTCAGCAGCCCTGCGACCTGTTTGCCCGTCTTCCAGTCGTAGACATCGCCCAGCGCGTTCACCACCACGATCGCCCCGATCTGCAGCGCGCCCAGCTGTACGGCAAAGCTCCCGATCCCGGTTTTCATACAGGTCTCCATTCCGCCGATCTTGCCCACCGTAGCGCCGCAGCCGACGCCGTAGTTTCCGTCCCGGTAGTTCGGCGCTTCCATGGCGGCCTTCGCCGCTTCGTATCCCATCGCCGCATCCGGGCGGGTAAATGGATCTCCGACGGTCAGATCGAAGATATCCGACTGTACCACCAGCGGCACCTTGGTCACGCCGACGTCGAAGCCGATCTGTTTCTCTTCCAGATACTTCATCACGCCGTTTGCGGCGCCGAGGCCGAAGGCGCTGCCGCCGCCGAGGACAATGGCGTGTATGGTCTGTGCCGCCATCAGGGGATTCAGCAGCGGCGTCTCCCGGGAGGCGGGTCCGCCGCCGCGGATATCGACACCGGCCCGCATTCCTTCTTCACAGACCAGCACGGTACAGCCGGTTCCGGCTTTCACGTTTTCCGTCTGTCCGATTCTGATTCCCCGGATTTCACTGACCGGTAGTTCCGTCATCGCTGTCCCCTCCTCCGCATCCGCTCAGAGCTTTTCCAGCAGATAGTCTGTGAAGGCTGCGCAGGTCGCCCCGTCCCGGTGGCCGGTCACCACAACGCGCTTCTCCTGCTCCAGGCACAGCGCCAGAGCTGCATTCAGCCGGTCGGCCCTGTCCGTCATGGCGATATGCCGCAGCATCAGTTCTGCCGCCTTCAGAATGCTGGACGGGTTGGCATAATCGCCCTCCCCCGCCTCGATCTTCCGCGGCGCCGAGCCGTGAATGGCCTCGAACATGGCGTACTGGCCGCCGATGTTGGCGCTGCCTGCGGTGCCGACGCCGCCCTGGATCTGGGCCGCCTCGTCGGTGATGATGTCGCCGTAGAGATTCGGCAGCAGGAAGACCTGGAACTTGCTCCGCACGGCGGGGTTCACCAGGTTTGCGGTCATGATGTCGATATACCAGTCATCTGCCTCGATCTCCGGATACTCCGCCGCCACCTCATGGGCGATGCGGGAGAACATGCCATCGGTTTTCTTCATGATGTTCGCCTTGGTCACAATGGCGACGTTTGTCTTTCCGTTGGCCCGGGCATAGTCGAAGGCCGCCTTTGCGATCCGGCGGGTTCCCGCGTCGGTGGTCACCTTGAAGTCCATGCTGAACTTTCCGGGCAGCTCAATGCCCCGGCTGCCGAGGGCATATTCTCCCTCGGTGTTCTCCCGGAAGAAGATCCAGTCGATTCCTTCCTCCGGAACGGAAACAGGGCGCACATTGGCATAGAGATCCAGTTCTCGCCGCAGGGTCACATTGGCGCTCTCCAGCGTACCGCCCTTCGGCGTGGTGGTGGGCCCCTTGAGCAGAACATCACAGGTCTTGATCGCCGCCAGCACATCTTCCGGCACCGCCTTGCCCAGGGCGAGCCGATTCTCAATGGTGAGTCCCTCAATCTTCTTCAGCACCACGCGGCCGGAGGCGATGTCGTCGGCGAGAAGCTTCTCAAGCACACGCTCCGCCTGCTTCATGATGATGGGGCCGATGCCGTCGCCGTCGATGAGCCCGACGGTGATGGTCTTCATTCCGGCGAAGTCCTTTTCCGGCGCCGCCTGCTCCATCCGGTTCTGACGCTCCAGCTGCTGGCGCAGCAGCGATTCAAACTTTACGACCGCTTCTCTGATCTCATTCTCCATGCTTCAGTCCTCCATCATGCTCTGCATCCGCGCTCTTGCGTTGTGTACATGCGCAAGCGCCGCCTTCTCCGCCGCGTCCGGGTCGTGGGCTTCGAGTGCCGCAAAGATCGCCTCGTGTTCCTGATGTGACTGCAGCGCGCGGCTCTGTTTGGAGACGGAGGCCTTGCGGAATTTGGTCATCCGCTTGTGAAGCGAAAAGAGGGTATTGTAGTAGGACTTGCTCCCCGAGCTGCGGTAAAAGAGCCGGTGGAATTCCGAGTCCTGGTTCTTGATCTGATCGGAGCTGTTCTCTCCGTTTTTCTCCACGTAAAAGCGCTGCAGATCCAGCGCATCCCGCATGGCGCGAAGTTCCTCGTCCGTGACGTTCAGCGCCGCCCGGCGCGCGGCCAGGCCTTCGATCTGCTCCCGGATCTCGTACATGTCTTCCATGTCTTCCCGGCTGATGCCGACAACCACCGCGCCGCGGCCGCTCTCTTCCAGGAAGTCCTCCTGCTCCAGCCGCCGGATCGCCTCGCGGATGGGTGTGCGGCTGACTCCCAGCTGCTTGGACAGGCCGAGCTCGCTGATCACCTCGCCCCGGGCATACTTCCCGGCGAGAATGTCTCGCTCCAGCTGGTCAAAAATCTGATCCGCAATCGAAATACTTCTGTGTTCCATTAGCTCCTCACAATCTCCGTATCGTCTCGCTTCCGTCAAGCGTGACGAAAGCTCGCTCACTCCGATGCTCGTCGCGTTTCGATTCAAAACCACTCCGTTGGGTTTCGAATCGAGGAAACGAGAGATACGATTTTTTCAATCTCCGTATCGTCTCAAAAATTAATGAATGCACTTCAGGACGCCGCCGGAGAGCTCGCTGATCTTTCCTTCCAGCTCTTCGTTGGACAGGGACGCCGTGCGCCCATCCTCATACTGGCTGTCGACCCATTCCTTCAGCCTGACCACCAGCGGACTCTGCTTATTCAGTTCCATCGCGCCGGTCAGACCGTAGTTCTGGTTCACCCAGTAGGCGATGCCCGCAAGTCCCGAGTTCTTGCCGACCGCGACGGACGCAGGACGCTTCAGGATCTTATCCGTGTCGAAGATATTGTAGATCTCCTCATCCTTCAAAAGCCCGTCTGCGTGGATGCCGGCGCGGGTGACATTGAAGTTACGTCCCACGAAGGGGGTCATGGGTGGAATGCTGTAGCCGATCTCATTTTTGTAATAGTCGGCGATCTCGGTAATTACCGTCGGATCCATGCCGTCCAGGGAGCCGCGCAGAGAGGCGTATTCCATCACCATCGCCTCCAGGGGAACATTTCCGGTACGCTCGCCGATGCCGAGCAGGGTGCAGTTGACGCCGCTGGCGCCGTAGAGCCAGGCCGTCGCGGCGTTTGAGACGGCTTTGTAGAAGTCGTTGTG
This sequence comes from Oscillospiraceae bacterium, assembly GCA_017458335.1. Taxonomy (GTDB): domain Bacteria; phylum Bacillota; class Clostridia; order Oscillospirales; family Oscillospiraceae; genus Limivicinus. The sequence continues at coordinate 172,779 of JAFTFT010000005.1, read as the reverse complement.
GCCGTGCCACTCGAGATACTCGCTCTGAACGCCGGAGTAGTGCTGCAGGCCGTAGACAATGCCGGGGACGCTGCGCGGCAGCGCGACCTCAGTGTACGGCACGCCGTAGCCCATCGTGTCGCAGGCCCGGATGCGCACCGGGATCCCCGCCTCATCCGAAAGCTTCATCAGCTCATTGACAAACGGCACCACAAAGCCGTAGAAGTCCGCCCTCGTGACATCCTCCAGGTGGCAGCGCGGCATGACGCCGGCATCAAATGCGTCCTTCACGGTCGCAAGGTACATCTCCATGGCTTCCCGGCGGGTCTTTTTCAGCTTCTTGAAGATGTGGTAGTCGCTGCAGGAAACCAGAATCCCGGTTTCCCGGATGCCCAGGTCCTTGACCGCCTTGAAATCTTCCCGGCTGGCGCGGATCCAGGTGGTGATCTCCGGGAACTTCAGTCCCAGGCTGCGGCAGCGCTCGATGGCCTCGCGGTCTTTTTTCGAGTAGATGAAGAATTCCGTCTGACGGATGATTCCGTAGGGGCCGCCGAGCTTGGACATCAGCTTGTAGAGCGTCTCGATCTGCTCCGGCGTATACGGATGAAAGGCCTGCTGCCCGTCGCGGAAGGACGTGTCCGTGATCCAGATATCCTCCGGCATCGAGATGGGCACGCGCCGGTGGTTGAAGGCGACCTTGGGGATCTCTTCGTAATTATAGACATCCCGGTACAGGACCGGGTCTTTGACATCCTGCAGAGAATAGCGGTAATCGTTCTCTTCGAGCAGATTGGTTTTGGTAGACAGTTCCAGCATGGGGTTCCTCCTCGCTGTGCTTACGCGCACGCGTGTTTTGCTATGATTGTGTAATTGTATGCAATTATACGCGCATGTCTCTGAAAAGTAAAGCTTTATTTTTAATATTTCGTCCGGGCTGTATTTCTCTTCAGAATTATTCAGATTCCTTCGATTGCTTTTTCCCTCGCCGGAGGGTAGAATAACGGCGAAAGCGGTCCTCTCTCCCTTTCGGAGCGGGCCCGCATCTGAGCGGAAAGGAGACGATAACAATGTCGGAACGACCCCTGCGTCGTGTTCTGGCCCTGTTTCTGCTTGTTCTTCTGGTTCTGCCGCAGCTGAAGTGCTTCTGTTATGCCGCGCCGAAGGACAGCTTTGACCCCTATCTCAACATGCCGAACTTCGGCAGCATCACCGAAAACGGCCTGACCTGGAAGAACTCCAAAACCGGCTTTCGCGTTGTGATTGAGGACGATATCGATCTGCTGACCTCGTCAGAAGAACGCAAGCTCCTGGAAGACATGAGCCCCATGACGGAATACGGCAGCATTGCCTTCTGGTCCACGAGGGGAGAAGCTTCCGAGGTACGGACAAAGGCCGATGAAAAGCTGGATGCGCTTTTTGGCAAGGAGAGCGCCTCGCTTGTGGTGATCAACAAAGCCCTCCCCCAGCTTTCCATTCAGAGCCGCGGATCCCTGGCCAGAATGATCCCCACAGCCAAAGCGGACGGCATTGTCTCCCGCGGAAAAGCGGATCTGTCCGGCGGACTTTATTACGACGCCGCCTCCGGGACCTTTTCAAGGATGAACGCGCAGATCCAGAGTGCGAAAACCGCATCCCATATCCACGTGGTCATCGTGCTTTGTGTTTCTCTTGTGATCGGTCTGGGTGTGGCCGCCGTTGTGCTTCTCCCCCGGCGCGGGCGCGCTGACCCCTCCTGAGCGGAATCGTCCAGAACCTTGTTTCCCACGCTCTTGACGTGCGGCCCGATGAGGGAGTATGATAGCGGACAGAATCTCCGGGGCAGCCCGGAGCGGAAAGGATCGTATCTGAAAATGGGACAGATTATACGTGCGGTCGCCGCAGACGACATGATCAAGATCGCGGTGATCTCCGCACCTGAAATGGTAGAAGAGGCCAGAACCGTCCACGGGCTCAGCCCGACAGCCTCTGCGGCTCTCGGCAGGGCGCTTCTCGGGGCCTCCCTGCTCGGCAACGCCATGAAGGGCGAAAAGGATACCCTCACGCTGCGCCTCAGCGGCGGCGGCCCGGTGGGAAATGTCGTGGCCGTCTCCGACAGCGCCGGAAATGTCCGCGGCTATGTGGACGAGCCGGCGGCGGATCTCCCGTCAAGAGCCGACGGGAAGCTGGATGTCGGAGGTCTGATCGGCCGGGACGGAACCCTGACCGTCAGCCGGGATCTCGGTCTGCGCGAGCCGTATATCGGCAGCGTCGAGCTCATCTCCGGCGAGGTCGCGGAGGACCTGACCGCCTATCTGGTGGAGAGCGAGCAGGTCCCTTCGGCCTGCGGTCTCGGCGTTCTGGTCGGAACGGACAAGCATATTCTCGCCGCGGGAGGCTTTCTGGTGCAGTTGCTTCCCGGCGCGCCGGAAGAGCTGATCCAGAAGATTGAGGACAACATCTTCATGATGGACCAGCTCACCACCATCCTGCATGAGGACGGTGCGGAAGAGGTTCTGCATCAGGTGCTCCGCGGTCTGGAGCCGGAAATTCTGGCAACGGATAAGGTGAACTACCGCTGTTACTGCAGCCGGGAGCGCATTGAGGCCGCCCTGAAGAGCTCCGGCGATGAGACGCTGGAGGAGCTGGCCGCCGAAAAGGCCCCCACCGAGGTCTCCTGCCAGTTCTGCGGCAAGCAGTATGTCTTCACACCGGAAGAGCTCCTCGCCCTCCGGACCGGAGCCGGGTCAGAGAGCTGACCCGGAAGCTGCCGAGAACCAGCAGATCTGTAAAACCATCGCCCCTCTGCGTCATCTTTCTTTGGCGCAGAGGGGCGATATTCTGTATGGAGCCGACTCCGTCGGCTTGATTATCCTTCCGGCCGCACGCCGCTCATCTGACGGACCAGTCTTACGCTGCCCTTCAGGAGGAGCTTTCCGTCCGGATCCGCTTCGATTTCCAGGGTGCCGCCCGGCTGTTTCAGCGGCATGCGGACCGCCGTACCGGACTCCGCCGCGAGATAAGCCCCCACCGCAGTGGTCCCGCTGGCACAGGAGGACTCCCAGAACAGGGTGTCCGCAGAGGGGACATAGACCAGGGGCTTCAGAACGCCCCGCTCCCGATCCAGAAACATGAGGCCCAGCGCTTCGCTCTCCAGTTCCCTGCACCAGACCGGCGCCAGCCGCTCGGCCTCTGTCCGGTCCATCTCGGTTTCCAGCACCACATGGGTGATCCCCGGGAAGCGAATCACCGGTCGTTCGCTTCCGTCCGGGAAGCATTCTTTTCTCACAGACAACGGGCGAGGCATTTCGACACAGCCCTGCCAGGAGCCGTCCGGCAGTCTCTCCGCGGTAACGGACACAGGATCAGGCGTCCCGCTCACACGGACGGTCACTTCTCCGCCATCCATGCCCTTGCGCAGCAGGTACAGCACCGCGGCGCTCATCGAGGCGTTGCCGCAGAACTCCCCTCCCGCCATCCGCAGGCCGATGCCGTCCTCCGTCTCAGAGACAAAGCCCACCTGTTCCGTGGCCGGTTCCAGCGCCATCAGCCGCTTCGCAGTCAGGGGCTGAGCTGCCTCGGGTACGGGCGTCTCAGCCAGGAGGGTCATATTTCCTGTGGGATCCAGAAGTGCATAGGAAAGAGGTCCCGTCATCTTTGATAGTTCCTCAGGAATTGCCTGGTTCTCTCCTGGGTCGGATTGCCGAAAACGGCCTCCGGGTGTCCCTCCTCGACGATCACGCCGCCGTCCATGAAGATGACGTGGTTGCTGACCGCGCGTGCAAAGGGCATCTCATGCGTGACGACCACCATGGTCATCTTGTCCTCCGCGAGCTGCTTGATCACCTTCAGCACTTCGCCGGTGAGTTCCGGGTCCAGGGCACTGGTGGGCTCGTCAAAGTAGAGCACCTCGGGGTTCAGCGCCAGGGCACGGGCAATGGCGACACGCTGCTGCTGGCCGCCGGAGAGCTGGAAGGGATAGGCGTTTTCTTTCCCGTCAAGTCCCATCTTCTTCAGCAGCTCCATGGCACGCTCCCGCGCCGTTTCCTTATCCACCCCGTGGATGATGGGCGGCTCGGAGACGTTGCGCAGAACGGAGTAATGCGGAAACAGGTTAAAGTTCTGGAACACCAGACCGAAGCGCGTTCTGCAGCGGTTCAGTTCCGCCTTCGAGGCATAGACTCCGTCATGCATGGCGTACTTGCCGTCATAGAGAATGTCGCCGCCGTCGGCCGTTTCAAGGAAGGACGCACAGCGCAGCAGGGTCGACTTTCCGGAACCGGAGGGGCCGATGATGGAGATGACGTTGCCGCGCTCCACCGAGAGGGAGATGTCCTTCAGCACGACGTGCCCGCCGAAGGCCTTCTGAAGACTGCGGATTTCGAGGATGCTGGAGGCCTTCGCCTTTTCCGCACTGTTGTTCTTGTTCTCTGCCATATCTTCCCTTTCCTCTCAACGATAGTAGTCCAGCCGCTTCTCGATCCGCCCCATGACCCAGTCGACGATCACGTTGAAGATGTAGTAGAAGGCGCCCGCCACCAGGAACGGCATGAAACTGGTCTGGGAGTTTGCGATCTGCTTGCCGATGGTGAACATCTCCTGATAAGAGACCGTGAAGGCCATCGAGGTGTCCTTCACCAGGGTTACAACCTCATTGGTCACGCTGGGCATGATGCGCTTGATCACCTGGGGGAGAATGATCCGCATAAAGGTCTGGAACTTTGTATATCCCAGAACCTCGGCGGCTTCATACTGCCCCACCGGGATCGACTCGATTCCCCCGCGGTAGATCTCCGCAAAGTAGGCCGCGTAGTTGATGGAAAACGCGATCACAACCGGGATCAGCTTGTTCCGGGCCACGTTCGCCCCGAAGAGGTAGTACGGCCCGTAGGTCACCGCCAGCAGCTGCAGCATCAGCGGCGTGCCGCGCAGGATCGTGATGATGAAGCGTGTGACCGCCGAGACGATCTTGATCTTGCTCATGCGCAGCAGCGCCACAATCATGCCCAGCGGGAGGGAGAACAGCAGGGTCAGGAAGAAGATCGCGCAGGTCTTGGACAGACCTTCGCTCATCTTGATGATCATTGTCATTAAGGACATAGGGAAAACCTCGTTCTTTTATTTCGTGAATTCTCTTCTATAGACAGAATTTCCCGAAAGCGCACGAATGTGCGCTTTCGGGCTTTCTTGTGTCTTCAGATGTACCTGCGTCATCAGGCTGCCGCTTCGGCTTCCGCCTCCGGGGCGGCTTCTTCCGTCTCGCTCAGGAACAGAAGATTGTTGACGATGTCGGCATACTCTTCCTTCGCCGCGATCTCGGCATAGGTGCCGTTCTCGACCAGCTCCTGAACCGCCGCATCGACCGCTTCGCAGAGGGCCTCGTCACCGGAACGGAAGGCAATGCCGTACTGCTCGGCGCCGAGGTTCTCGTCGATGACATTCAGGCCGTCATGTTTGGCCACATAGCTGGCCGCAACCGGCAGGTCGACAAATACCGCGTCAACCGCGTTGCCTTCGAGCTCGGTGAAGCACTTCAGGAAGCTGTCGCAGGTGATGACGTTCTCGAAGGTCGCCGCCAGATCACTGAGATCGCCGTTCAGCAGCGCTTCGCCGGAGGTGCCGAGCTGAACCGCCACAACCTTGCCGGCCAGATCTTCGGAAGAAGCAAAGCCGCTGTCCGCCTTCACGACCAGGACCTGGGTGTTGTCATAATAGGGCTCGGAAATTACATAGCCGGCTTCCTTCATGCTGTCGAGGATGGTCATGCCGGACCAGACACAGTCGCACTCCATGGAGTCAAGCTGAACCAGTTTTTCGTCCCAGTTCACGCCGAAGACTTCCAGTTTCCAGCCCAGCAGGTCGCAGACCGCCTGGCAGACTTCCACGTCAAAGCCGGTGTAGTTGCCGTCGTCGCCGAGGTAGCTGAACGGAGGATACTCCGGATCAATGCCCATCACGAAAGAGGTTCTGTCCGCCACAGGATCGTCCGCGGCAAAAGCAGTGACGCCCAGGGCAAGGAGCATCGTCAGGGCAAGTGCAATAGAGAGGATCTTTTTCATGATTGTTCTCCTTCAGGTGATTTTTTACTTTGCTATAATACCACATTAGCGAAATAAAGCAAGAACTTTTTTTCGAGCCGCCAAAAATTACTCCCCGTACGGTCTATCATGTCCGTCGGGGAGTATTCTGCAATTCTGTCAGATTTGGAAGCAATCCCGTACAACGGGGCCTTTTACAGGGTAATCAACGAATTACCGGAAGCTCTTCACCCAGTTGAGCAAAGAATCTCTCCAGATATTGGCCGCCACGTCGCGGCGCATCTGGTCGGTCACCGGGCCGTTATGGGCAAGCTTCTGCAGAATCGCCGCCTGCAGCTCCTCCACGTTCATCTGTTCATAGGGTTTGGAGAGGTCGAGCGGATGATCCGCCTGTGCCTGTGTAAGTGGGCTTTCGGTTGCCGTTGCTGTCGTTTCCTTTCCTGTAGCTGTCACAACGGGAGCTTTTTCCGCTCCCGCCTTCGCTTCCGGCTCCGGGACCGCGGTCCGGATCGGCTCAAACCGCGCTGTGCTCCGGCTCTCCGGGATCAGAATCTCGCCGTCACAGGGGCCGAGATGGAGGCTCAGCCTGCCGTTCCCGGCCGTGAACGCGCCGCCGTGCAGCGCCCCACGGTATGATCCGTCGGCACAGGGAATTGAGAGTTCACATTCACCGCCGTCGTTGTTCACCGCAACGAGGACATCCCCTCTGCGAAAAGCATACTGCTTTGTGGTCAGAACCAGCTGATGATAATCTCCCCAGGCCAGTGCTTTTTCCTGCCGGTAGATCTGTCCCAGTGCCCGGACGGCTTCCAGACAGGAATTCTCTCCGGTGAGCAGTTCGTCCAGGTTCAGCTGCGGCCGGATTTCATCGTCGGAGCCGCCCCGGGCCTTCCGCCCGTCGATCCCGAATTCCGAGCCGTAATACACCGAGGGGATCCCCGGCAGGCAGAAGAGCAGGATATGTACCGGAAGCCAGTGCCGTTTGTCATTCAGCTTTGTGTGGATGCGCTCCACGTCGTGGTTGTCCACGAAACTGTAGAGCGTGCGGCAGTCGACGCCGTTCTGCATAAAGCGGTTCAGCGTATGCGCGATTTCGAAATAGTTGTGGTCGTTGTGGCCGCTGTAGAGCGCCTTGTGCAGGGCGTAGTCCGTCACGGCATGCAGCATCCTGGGGTTCACCCAGCGCTGGTACTCGCCATGGATCACCTCGCCCATCAGCCAGAATTCCGGTTTCACGGTGTTCGCGAGATTTCGCAGGGCCCGCATGAAGTCAAAGTCCAGCACGTCCGCTGTATCCAGGCGCAGTCCGTCGATGTCAAACTCCGACACCCAGTACCGTACGGTCTCCTGGTGGTAGTTCACCACCTGGGGATTGCGGAGGTTGAACTTTGCCAGCAGGTTGTAGCCGCCCCAGTTGTCGTAGGAGAAGCCGTCGCCATACTCGTTGTTGTTCCAAAAGTTGACATTACAGTACCAGTCCTGATACTCCGACCGCTCTCTTTTCTCCTTCAGGTCGCGGAAAGCGAAGAAATCACGGCCGCTGTGGTTGAACACCGCGTCCAGCACCACCCGGATGCCGTGTTCATGGCAGTACCGCACGAAGTCCTTCAGATCCTCGTTGCTGCCGAGGCGCCGGTCCAGCCGGCGGTAGTCCGTGGTATCATAGCCGTGGCTGCCGGACTCAAAGAGCGGTCCGATGTACAGCCCCGTCACGCCGAGCCGTTCCAGGTGCTCCACCCAGGGCCAAAGTTCCCGGAGCCGGTGCTCCTCTTTTCCGTAGGAATTGGTCTTCGGCGCTTCGCAGAGCCCCAGTGGATAGATGTGATAAAAGAATGCTTCGTCATACCAGGCCATTTTGCTGCATTCGGGCAGGCTGACGCCTGCCCGTCCTTTCTGTCTTGTTTTCGCTTTTCTCTGTTCTGAAACGGAATCATGCTCCTCAGCCGGGGCTCAGGAAGGATCCCGTTCCTCCCCTGCCGGCACTTCGCTGTCCGTGTCGTCCAGCGCGCGCAGTACGACAATGTACTCGATCCGTGTCTGCGTGTCCTCCACCCGGTCCACCGCGGCGGAGATCCGGATGATCTTTCCGTCGCTGCGGAGGAAGCTGAGCCATTTTCTCTTTCCTGCGTATTCGCTGATAAAGAGATCCGTGTATTCCCGGTGCGGGATTTCTCTGCTGCCTTCAATCATCCGGCAGAACGCTCCGGTGTTCAGGGCGCTCTCCAGTTCATTTGCGTCCATGCCGAGCCGTTCGTCCAGCCCGTGGACCGCGACCTCATAGATCAGGCCTTCACTCCGGCGGTGCAGAAAAAGCACCGTGCTGGAGAGATAATCAGAGAGAATGCGCATCTGATTGCGCAGCCGCATGACCTCGCTGACGTCGATCGCCATACACTGCCAGCAGAGCGCTCCGAAGCGGTCGGAAATCTGACTGTGTTCCGCGACATAGATGTAATCCCCCTGTTTCCGGCGGATGCGGTACGGCTGAATGCTCTCGATCTCTCCGTCCGCAAGCTGAAGAGTCTGCTGCCTCAGGGATGCGACATCGGCCGGGTGAACCATCTGAACCAGGGAGTTATCAAAGAGGATCCTGATTTCACGTTCGCTGTAGCCCGTCATCTTCTGGAAATTTCTGCTGATGTAGAAGAATTCGAACTTGTCCGACACCGCGCAGCGATAATAGGCGCCCGGCATCTCCATGTTGATGACCTGCGTCTCGGTCACATCCTGGGCCGAACCGTAGAAGACTTTTCCTCTGGAATCGTCATACATGTAGAAAAGCCGCAGCGACATCCAGACCAGCGCCCCGTTCGGCCGGTAGGACCGTACAACGCCGCGCGACCCGATGGCCCAGTGCTCTTCCGCCTCGGTCAGAAGTCTCAGAAACACGTTCCGGTCCCCGGGATACATGCTGTCCAGGATGTGATTTCTCCGCTTTTCAAAGGCCTCCGGATCAATCCCCACCAGCTCATAGAACTGCTCATTGAAACGGATGATATCGACATTCTCTTCGCTGTCCCAGCGGTAGAAGACCACCGGTCCGAGGACGTTGTTGAGCATGGTGTCGGTGAAGATGTTGTCGTCCATGAATTCACGGACGGTGAGCTGCTGATTGGCTTTGAAGCGGATCCCTATGGGATCCACAATGGCCCCGTCGCCGATCAGATTCTCAAAATCCTGCGGCGACATCGGCCGATAAAAGTAGTATCCCTGCATATAGCGGCAGCCCAGTCCCTCCAGGAACTCCAGCTGTGCTTCGGTCTCAACGCCTTCGACAATGATCGGGATATAGAGGTTCTTGGTCATGTTGATGACGGATTCGAGGATGTTGACGCCTTTTTTCGTGCTGCTGTCTGAGATCCGCAGGAACTGGGCGTCCAGCTTGATGACATCCACGTTCACATTCCGCAGCATGTTCAGCGAGGAGTAGCCGCTCCCGAAATCATCCATCAGCACCTTGAATCCGTATTCCTGCAGCCGGGTGATGGTATCGCGTACCAGCCCGATGTCGTCGGCGTAAGCCGATTCGGTGATCTCCACCTTCATGCAGTCCGCCGGCAGGTCATATTTCTTCAGCAGCGAGGACAGCTGCACCGGTACATCCAGTGCCGCAATGTCCAGCTGAGATACGTTGACCGAAACGGGAATCAGCGGTTTTCCGTTCTGTTTCATGTGACGTTGCCACCGGCAGACCGCGTCCCAGATATAGAGGTCCAGCTGGGTAACCAGTCCGTATTTTTCCAGGACCGGAACAAAGACAGCCGGTGAGAGGAAGCTTCCGTCCCGGCGGTGCCAGCGGGCCAGCGATTCCGCCCCGATGATTTTGCCGTTGGAAGCGCGAACCTGCGGCTGGAGGAAAAATGTGATCTCCCCGCTGTTCAGGCTGTTCTGAAAATCACACAGGATCCTGTACTCTTCCGCGCTTCTCCGATGGAGCTCAGAATCGTACAGAATCACGCGGGTGTGAACATTGCCGCGCAGGCTTTCCGCCGCGAGCGCCGCATGGTTGTAATACTCCATAATCCGGGTACCGGAACCGTCAAAACGCGCGATTCCGAAAACCGGTGAGAAGCCGTCAAGCCGGCTGACAGAGGCAATCAGGCTCTGCAGCTGTCCGTACAGGTCATGGATCCATGCCTCATCATAGGGGACGACGAGGCAGAACTCCTCCTGGCCCAGATACCCCGGCATACCGCCTGCCTGCGCGGCGGAACTGCGAATGATTTCCCCGATGCGAGAGAGGAGGTAACCGGATGCCTCCAGTCCGAACCAGTCTGTATAGTACCGGAAGTGTTCGATCAGAATGCTGATGATGCACCAGTCACTCCCGAGCCCGGGAAGGCGCTCCTGAATCGGGCGGAAGAAGTCCGCCCCCGCCGGGAGACCCGTAATCTCTTCCCCGGTAAAAAGCTGTCCGAAATCTTTTTCTGTCATGGGTACACGCTCCTGTTCTGATTACCCAATCCGCATTTTTATCCTGCTTTCATCCGATTCCGTCACTCTGTTCTTTCCGGTTTTTCATCTTTCTCTTGTTCTCATACATCAGGATATCTGCTCTTTTGAACGTGTCTTCGGGCGACGTGTCGCTCTCCGGATCATACACCGCGAGTCCGGCCGCCATGCTGACGCGCCTCCACGGATCCGGCGCATTCCCGGCAGCCGCCATCTGCTGCTGAAAGCTATTCTGCTGCTTTTCTCTCTCTTCCAGATCCGGCCCCTGCAGGATCGCGACGAACTCATCTCCCCCGATGCGGAAGACAGGGCTGTGCCGATAGGTCCTGCAGATCAGATCACAAGACGCTTTCAGATAAAGATCGCCCTTCTCGTGGCCATAACGGTCGTTGATCCGCTTCAGATCGTTGCAGTCAAAAACGCAGATCGCAAACTCCGGCGCGGGCATCCCATCCCGGGCCGCCTGATCAATTTCCTCCCGAAGTTCGAGAAGGAAGCGGTCATACGCGCCTTTGTTCCGGATGTTGGTCAGGGCGTCTTTATAGGCACGGCTGCTCAGATCATTGAAATTCTCCTTCAGATGGCCGGTCAGCTGATTGAATGTTCCGGTCAGAATGCCTACCTCGTCATCCCCCGCGTAATCCAGCTTCACCTCATAATTGCCCTTGTCCAGCTGTCTGGCCGCCTCCGTCAGCTTCCGAAGCGGGATCGTCACGCGGCTCGTAACCAGGAAACTGAACGTGACAAAGATCAGCAGAATCAGCACCGCGGAAATCAGGACGATTTTGACCATCCGGATCCAGTCGGCATTGATCTCGGAGAGCGGCGCCGTCACGTAAAGCCGCATTTCGTTGGAGAGAGCACAGGCGGCCGCCAGTTTCTCTTCTCCTTCGTACTGATAATCCACCAGCGCGACTCTCTCGGAGAGGGCATTCTGTACCTCCTGTTTATGAAAGGCGACGGAATCGCTTCCGATCTCCTTCTGCGGGTGATAGACAATCTTTCCGTTTTCATCGGTCAGGAAGGCATAACCGTTCTGCAGCACCACCATGGTCCGGAGCTGGGATGCAAGCGTCTCATAGTCGATGTCGATCCCGACAACCCCGATGAATTCTCCCTCATGATAAATCGGTACCACATAGGAGATCATCCACGCTTCCAGGTTTTCGTTAAAATACGGAGACAGCCAGCTTGCCTTTCCCCGCTCCTTCGGGATCGTATACCAGCCGACCCGGGAAACATTGTCCGGGTCATAGGCCTCCAGATCGGTCAGGGTTTTTGCCTCAAAGCTCTCCTGTTCAAATTTGGAATACCAGAAGCCCTGCTCCTGTCCGGAAACTTCGGGTGCGACCCGATAGTAATACGTCATCGCGCCGCGGGTATTGCGCGCAACCGTATCAAAAATGTCCCTGACACGGATCAGATGATAATGCATCTGCCGGTCGGTCAGCTCGGCCGTATCGCTCACATCGTTCAGGTCCTTCTCCGTATAGCGGGAAACCGTCTCCACAGCCTGGACGACGCTGTTCATATAGGCATCCAGCTCCTGTGCCGCACGCTCGCACTGCAGCGTCAGAATCTCCCCGGAGCTTCGGTCCCCGATGTCTTTGATGGAAATGATGCCGACCAGCCCGATGATCAGCACGCTGACAATGATCGCGAGCACTGTCGGTATCGCGATTCGATAGCGAATGGAATGCATGGGTGCACTCCTCCTCTTATATCATGACTCCGCATTGTGAGCATACCATAGAATCCAATAAGCGTCAAGGAAGAACGCTTCTCTTGCATGGCCGGAACTTCTCTGCAGGCTTCTCCCCATTCGGCTGACCCGGTACAAGTTTTCCGTGACATTCGAGCCGGATGGTGATATACTGCGCGGGTATTGAAACCCACAGGAGGAGATCACCCCATGTCATACAGCGTCAGCCACTGTCAGGCCGTTCTCGACCTTATCATCAGTGCCGAGCGGGAAGCTGCCGGGCTCATTCTGGAAGCCCATGAGATTCTGGCGGAAGCCAAGACCGACCACCGCAACGTCGTTACGGAATACGACCGCCGCGTACAGGAGCTTCTGATCACGCGCCTGCGCGAGGCGCTGCCGGATGCCCGTTTTTTCTGCGAGGAGATGAATGCGCAGGATCATCTGGATGCCGGACAGCTTTTTATTATCGATCCCATCGACGGAACAATGAATTTTGTTCACGGCTTCCACCACAGCTGTATCTCTGTCGCCTATGCCGAACGCGGCGTGGTCCGCGCCGGAGCAATTTACAATCCTTATGTTGATGAGATGTTCACGGCCATCGCCGGCCAGGGGGCCTGGCTGAACGGACGCCCGATTCACGTGACAGGCGCCGGGCTGAGCGAAAGCCTCGTCTGCTTCGGCAGTTCTCCCTATGCCCCGGAGCTGGCGGACAGGACCTTTGCCCTGACAAAAGCGCTCTTTACCGCGGGCCTTGATGTCCGTCGTGAGGCCTCGGCGGCGCTGGATCTCTGCAGCGTCGCTGCCGGCAGAGCCGGGCTGTACTTTGAGCTGCAGCTCAGTCTCTGGGACTATGCCGCCGGCGTGCTGATCGTGGAAGAAGCCGGCGGTCAGTGCTGCACGATTGACGGCGGCTGCTTCCCCTCCGACGGAAGCAAGACCTCCCTCCTGGCAGGCTCCCCCGCCGCGGTTTCGGATTTCTTCCGTCTCGTCGAGCAGTCAAGCCGCTGATCCGCTCCGAAAACAGCACAGCGGGAAACTGTTTACCCTGCAGGGAAGATGTGATATGCTCTCCGTGAGAGGTGAGAGTCTATGGGACTTCTGACGAGCGCGGTCATCGGCAGCGCCTCGGCCGCGAGCCGCCCGGCGCTGCAGTCTGACCGCTGTCTGAATCGAAAACAGAATAAGTTCACCTGTACGGCCTGCGCGGAAATCTGTCCGGAGCATGTGATTTCTCTCAACGCAAAGGAAGAACTGAAGTGGAACCGCTGCCGGGACTGCGGGCTCTGCGTCTCCGCGTGTCCCTCGCGCTGTTTCACACCGTCATCCGGGATGCAGCGGACGCTGACCGAGGGCACCCATCCCGACGAACCCCTCGTGTTTGCCTGTGAGCAGGAGTCCGAGCTGATGGACCGGAAGATTCCCTGTCTCGCCGCGATCCCCTGGGAGCTGATGGCCCTGATGGCCTTCTACGGCGAGGTGGTGCTGCTCATGAACCACTGTGCCTCCTGCGGCAAAGCCGGGCCGCACGCTCTCCTGCTGGAAAACCTTGCCGAGGCGAAGGTCTTTCTCGGTGAGGAGCGTTTCCACGAGCGGATCCGGCTGATGGAATCCGGCACCTGGGAACCCGAGACTTCCCCATCGGAAAAAGAGATGTCCCGCCGGGCGATCTTCTCCGGTCTGAAGAAAAACCTGAAGAAAAACGTCTACCGCGCCGCAGTCAGCCGCGTCCCGCAGCTGGAGGACGCGGAGCGGGACGGGCTGCGCTATCGCCGCCTCCTGTCCCGGGCGGTGCGGAAGGAGCGGGACCGGCTCCGGGAGGCGCAGCAGGCCGCCGGCACGGCGGAGGAGCTTCCCTCCTATCCCCTGTCCCTTCCGGCCTACACCACCGCCTGCTTCGGCTGCGGCATCTGTGAACGCATCTGCCCGCAGCAGGCGCTTGAGATCCGGGCCGAAGAAGGCGGAACCCGCCTGATCAGCATTACGCCCTGGAAGTGTACCGCCTGCGGCCTCTGTGCGGAGATCTGTCCCTACGGCGGGCTGCAGGGGCTTGAGAAGATCGCCGTCCCCTTTCTGGAGCAGCTTCCCCTCGCGCGGGTTCAGACGGAATCCTGTGAGCGGTGCGGCGTTGCCATCCGGCTGGGGACTTCTCCGGCGCTCTGTCCCTCCTGCCGTGCGAAACAGAAGCGGCTGCGCCGTTAGCGGCCACAGCTCTGCCGGCCGTTCGGCCGCGCTTCCGTTTCCATTTCTGTATGACGATCCCCCGGGATCCTGACGGATCCCGGGGGATTCTCTGTTTTATGGCGCTTTGTATAACCGGGGTTCTTCGCCTGAGACTCAGGCCTCGCCGTTGACGACCATCTTCGCCGCGCGGCGGCCGAAGGTCATGGTGCGGCCGCAGGCCAGACCGGTGAAGAGGTTGGGATAGTTGTTGGCAAAGAAGCCGCCCGTGCAGTCGCCCGTGGCCCAGAGGCCCTCGATGGGCGTGCCGTCCTCGCGGATGACCTGCATGTTGGTGTTGATGCGGCAGCCATCCAGGGTGGTCAGGTGCCAGGCGCCGGTGCGGATGCCGTAGAACGGAGCGGTATCGACCGGGGTCATGCGGTGTACGCTCTTGCCGTAGTCCTCGTCCACGCCCTTAGCGCAGAGCTCGTTGTAGCGCTCGACGGTCTTGACGAACTCATCGGCAGGGATATTCAGCTTCTCGGCCAGCTCTTCGAGCGTGTCGGCCTTCTGCAGGTATCCGAGCTCCAGATGAGAATTTTCACCCTCGGTCATTTCCTTCCAGCAAGCGTCATAGCCGCGGTTGGAAATAGCGCCGTTGTCAAACGGGAACAGACGGCAGCAGCCGACTTCTTCAAACTGCTCGCAGTACTGCTTGTTGTTGGCATCGAAGATGTCGCAGTAGGTGTGGAAGGGCTGCATGTACATGCTGTGCAGCATGAACTCATAGGGGCCGGACTCGTTGCAGAAGCGCTTGCCGTTCAGGTTCACCTTCAGGAACGGCTGCTCGCCAAACCAGAACCACTTGCCGTTGGTCTTGTAGCCGGCGGTCTCGGTCGGCAGGCAGGAGCAGCGGTTGAACATCATGGAGGCGTGGCAGGGATCCATCTGGCCGCCCGCCCAGAGCATGGCCTTGATGCCGGCGCCGTCAGACTTGGAACCCATGGGGACGTTGATCTTCATCTTCATGGTCTGGGGCTGCAGCGCCAGCATCATCTCGGTGTTGCTGGCATAGCCGCCGGTGGCCATGATGGTGCCCTTGGAGGCCTTGATGCGGATGTAGTGCCCATCGGTGGTATCCTGAGCGATGATGCCGGTGACTCTGCCGGCGGCAACATCGACATCCAGCTTCACCAGGCAGGTGTTGCAGCGGATCTCACCGCCGCGCTCTTCGATGAAGGCCTGCATGTCGGTGTTGAGGGTGACGTCGTCAGGCTTGCCCTCAACCGGGTGCGGGCTGTGACCGGTGGCATAGGCCTTGTCGCGCTCGGGATGCTCCTGATCGCCGATGCCGCCCTCGAGCTGCATGAACCAGTGGCCCGTGCCTTCGAGGATGTTGGTCAGCCAGTCGACCAGCTCGCCGGAGTTGTTGATCCAGGTCTTGACCAGGTCGCTGTCGACGTAGCCGCTGGCATAGCGTACGATCTCCTGCAGGGCTTCAATCTTGTCAATCTCAAACTCGGGGAATTCCTTGAAGGCTTCCAGCTGCAGCTTGGAGTTGATGGCGCCGATGTCTTCCTTGATCTTGGTGGGGGCGTCCGCCTTCTCGACGATAAGGACCTTCGCGCCCTCTTCCGCGGCGGTCATACCGGCAATCCAGCCGCCGGTTCCGCAGCCGACCACCAGGACCTCGGTCTCGAGCTCTTCGGTGATGTCGCTCTCGGCGATTTCGGGCGCCTCGCCCAGCCAGTCGCCGACGCTCTCTTCCCGTTCGGTGAGGGTGACGGCCTGTCCGCTCGCCTGCTCAATGCAGGCCGCGGCCGCCTGACGGATGGCGTCGCTGGTGATGGATGCGCCGGTGACGGCGTCGATGTCCGCGCCCTGGGCGGCCAGGATCGCCTCCTGCATCTGCTCGCCGATGGCGGCGCCGATGCCCGGGGTCTCGCCGGAGACGTCGATGGCGACATCCGTGATGCTGTTGGCGTCGAAGGTCATGGTGACCGTGACGTCACTGCCGATGCCCTTGGCAGAGGCGGAATAGGTGCCCGGGGTGTAGATGCCCTTCTCTTCGGCAAAGGCGGATACACCGGTGACGGTGGTGAGCGCGGCGGCAGCCGTGCCGGCCAGAGCGCCCTTCAAAAAGTCGCGGCGGGAAAGTTCTTTCATGCAATTGCTCCTTTCAGAATTCGTGATATCTATCCATTTGATTTGATGCAATCTCCTCATGAATAACCAGATTATAATGTTGAGTGTTACACTTATGTCAAGTTCTTTTCCGTGAAAGCGGAGGGCTGCGGAAAGGGAATGTCGGAACCGGAATATGAGTCCTTGAAGGATGCTCTGTTTCGGGTTATAATAGGGGCAATGATGCGTTTCACGCCATACCCATTCTTTCGGAGGTGATTGAGATCAGGGAATACAGAATCGGAGAATTCGCCAAATACCTGGGGGTTACCCCCGACTTGCTGAAACACTATGAAGACCAGGGGATCATCCGGCCCAGCCGCAGTGACAGCGGGTATCGCTATTATCCCTTCAACACGACCATGCTTCTGATCGAGTGCATCCGTCTGCGCAACTATGGCATGACCCTGCGGGAGATTCGGGAGATTCTGACCGCACACCGGCACGACAACACCTCGGTTAACCGCCGCCTTTCCGAAAATGTGGAACACATGCGGGAAGAGATTCTTCTGGATGAGGCGCTGGCTGCGGATTATGAGGAGTTTCTCGCCTGGCAGGCCCCTCTTGCCGCGCGTGACTTCGACTGGGAAATCCGCTGGAGCAGGCCGATGGCTTTCCTGCCGCATACCGATAAGTACGACTTCCTGCAGGATCCCAGGATCTATGAGATTCTGAAGAGCTGGATGAGTTACATCCCCATCGTCAAGTCCTCCATGAAGGCAGAGCGTGACGGAAGGATTACCTGGGGGCTGCTGGTGGAGGAACGGATCATCCGGCAGCTGAAGCTTCCGGTCAACGACATTGTGGACTTTTATCCGCCGCACAAGGTCTTTTATTACAAGTTCCGTGCTCCTCTGACGCATTCCTCGTCCGAGAACTTCGATTCCCCTGCCCATCCCGCCTTTCAGGCCCTGCATGCGCTGAACCTTGAGCCGCTGGATGCCTATTTCCGCACCACCCTGATGCCCGCCGACTGGCAGCAGGACATCAACTGTCAGTACGGTTATTATGCCATCCCGCTCAGAACCTGACAGCGCACAGTGTGAATTGTCAGGGCAACACTGAGCCCCTGCCGTATCAATCGCGGCAGGGGCTCAGTGTTGTCTGATTCTGTTTGATATGGCGCATCCGACGTAATTACCTCTGTTCTCTTCCCGGATCATGCACAGTTCTTTACGGCAGTTCGTTTTTCTTCTGCGCAGATCCTTGAGGTCCTCTGTACTCCAGGCAGAGCATGGTCAGATCGTCAAACTGCTCCGCGTCCCTTACAAATTCATTCACGGCATCCGTGACATGATTCAGCGTATCCCGGGGAGAAGCGTCGGCAGCTTCATTGAGTGCCTCCAGGATCTTCTCCTTGCCGAACATCGCTCCCGCAGGATCTGTCGCTTCCGGAAGCCCGTCCGTATACAGAAAGATCTTATCCCCCGGCTCCAGGAAAAGCTCATATTCCCGATAGGGAACATTTTCCATCCCGCCGATGACAAAGCTGTGTTTATCCTTCAGCAGGGAGAAAACGCCGTTTTTCATCAGCGCCGGATATTCGTGTCCTGCGTTGGCTGCGGTGAGCCTGCCTGTGCTGATCTCCAGGATTCCGACCCAGGCCGTGACAAACATGTCCACCTGATTGTTGCTGCAGATGGCTTCATTGGTTTTGGAGAGGATATTCGCCGGTCCCTGTCCCAGCATGGCGCAGCTTTGCACGATGACTTTGGAGATCATCATGAACAGCGAAGCGGGAATTCCCTTGCCGCTGACATCGGCGATCACCAGTCCCAGATGATCGTCATCGATCAGGAAATAGTCGTAGAAGTCGCCGCCCACCTCACGTGCAGGGTCCATCGAAGCGTAGATGTCAAACTCCTCACGGTCGGGAAACGGCGGGAACACGTGCGGCAGCATGCTTCCCTGGATCTCACTGGCCATCTTCAGCTCCGTATTCAGCCGCTCCTCTTCCACGGCTTTCCGGTTCCTGATTTCCATCATCCGGGTTTTTCTTCTGACGTACCATGTGATGCCGGCAAACAGCAGGAAGAGGGTTGCCAGCGCGCTGGCAATGTAGAAAGCCGTCTGCTCATAGAACGCCTTTTCTTTGATAATCTGCACGGAGTAGGGTTTGCTGGTGTGCTTGAGCGAGTCCTGTACGTTCATGACGAAGCGATACGTTCCCCCCGGCAGGTTCGTATAAACCACAGGCGCCAGATCTTTCCGGCTCACGGTTGTGGGCCGCCGGTCGAATCCCTCCAACCGGTAGGATACAGACGGGTCGGAGAGGGAATAGTTGAATACGTAGCTGTACACCGTCAGCCTGTGAACATGATGGGGAACATGATAGGCTCCGTCTGCTTTGGGGTAAATCCGGTCTCCGTCAGCTTCCAGATAGGGAATGGTGATCTTCAGACTGCTTACCTCTTCGATGGGCATATTGATGTTCACCTTTGCCACGCCCTGGTTTCCCGCAATGTACAGATCGCCTTCCGCGGTTCGCTCGCTGAAAGAATTGCCGGTGGCCACGCTGGAGAGGCCGTTGGCCAGGCTGTAATGGATTGGAGAAATCGGTCCGTTTGCGAGCAGTTCTTCTGTCGGCACCACATAGATTCCGTCGCTGCTGAGGACCCACATGTCTCCCTCATCGCTTTCATAAAGGTCAAAATTGTTGGTATAAGGGAAGTTCTGTATCGTTGTCACCCGGTAATCCGGCGTCATATACGCGATGGAATTGCTGGTAACAAGCCAGTAGAGGTCTCTGGCCTCATCGCGTTTGATCTTCATGACGATGCCGGATGACAGTCCGTCCTCATAACTGACCCGGCGTATTCCGCCGTCATGGATCACATAGATTCCGTCTCCGTTGGAACCGAGGAGGATATCTCCGTTTTTCGCCGCCGCCACGGAAAGGCACTCGATATTGACGATGCCGTCCTCTTTTCCATAATGCTCCGTCACCCGGTCGCCCTCAATAACGGCGACGCCGCCGTTGTGGGCAGCCAATATGGCCCCGTCTTCCCGCTCTGAGACCATCCGGACGTAGTTGCTGAGCAGGCCTTCCTCTTTGCCGAACGCGAGGACCTTTCCTCCGTCATACCTCAGCAGGCCGCCTCCCCAGATTGAGAGCCAGAGCCGGTTCCGGCTGTCCCGGATGATGGAGCGGATTCGGGCTCCCGCCAGCAGCTTCAGCAGATCATCCTCTTCCAGGTCTGCGCCGGAGGCCGTTCTGGCCTCTGACAGAGGGATGCTCAGTTTCGGTATGTCCTGCCCCAGCACGATCAGGCCGGAATCCGTTCCAAGATACAGATCTCCGTCGTACAGGCAGGTGGAGTTGACCACCATCGGCGGGAGATGGTAGCGCGCAAACAGATCGTTAAACCGGTTCAGGACAATCTTCATCACGCCCTGGCGTGTGGACGTGAACCAGAGATTCCCTTCGTAATCCGCCAGAACCTGGCCGATGTTGTTGTTCATCGGATAGTCATCCAGCACATGCAGGCCGTCATCGTCCAGAACGCCGATTCCGTTTCCGCAGCAGAGCCAGAGCTTTTGATCAATCTTCTGCAGACCTTCGATTTTGTCGAGGGGTGCGGCGTCGGTTTTTTCCGTGTCCCGAAGGCCTTCCGTCATGCTTCCGTAGTACAGGGAGGATTCTCCAGCCCCAAGGTACACGTATCCGGGACGATCCGGGTCCGGGAGAATGGCATGGACATCCTCGACCGGGTTCGCGTCATCCCCGAGGAAACCTGTAAGCCCGCCTCCGCTGAGTGTGAATACCTCATCCGCATTGCCGATCCCATAGACCACGCCGTCGCTGCCTTTAACCAGTTCTTCCACATAGAGGCCTTCGATCTCAGGGTTTTCAAGAGCTTTGAGATTCAGCCTTCTGTCAGCTCTCACGACACCTTCCGAAGTCCCGATATAGATCCAGCCGGCTCCGTCTTCGGCAACGGCACAGACCTTTGCGGACGGCAAACCTTCCGGCAGGCTCCAGTGCTTCAGGCTTCCGCGCTCCATCAGCAGAACGCCGTTGTCGTTGGTGCCGATCCACAGGCGCTGCCGGCTGTCAACAAAAAGGCTGATCACGCCGGTAATCCCCGTGCCGGAGTCTATACGGACAAAATTGCAGCCGTCATAGCGTACAAGCCCGCTGTAGCTGCCGATCCAGATGAAGCCGTCGTCTGTCTCGGCAATGGCGTTGGCCTCCGATGTCGGCATGCCGTTGCTGCTGTTATAGAGGATTCCGGAGCAGCGCTCGGGATACCGGACCGGATCCACAGACTGTCCGGTTTCTTCTTCGGTCTGCGTCTCTCCCTCGCAGAAGCCGGCTGCCGCACAGGAGAGCAGGGACGCCAGAAGAAGGACCCAGCAGAAGAAAAACCGCGCAGCTGAACCTGCGGCGGGCAGACTTTTCCAGGCCGTCAGCCTGTTCTGCCGGCTCCGTCTTGTGCAGACTGCTTCTGTTTTCTTTCTGTGCTGTATCATATGTCCGTTCCTTTTCTCCGGGGTGACTGATAATTCATTTTAGCAGAATACCCATTCCAGTGCAAGGACAGAAAACGCGGGAGTCGGATTTCCCGCGTTTTTCTTATCTCTTGTTGCTCTGTCTCCAGATCTTCTGTTCCTCGGCCGCTCTGATCAGCTCATCGCGGAAGTCCGGATGGGCGATGTTGATCAGCGCCTCGGCACGCTGCCAGGTGGTCTTTCCCGGCAGGCTCGCGATGCCGTATTCCGTCACGATGTTCGGGGCCTGGGTGCGCGGTGTGGTGATGATGTCGCCGCCGGTGAAGTGCGGGATGATGTTGGAGTGCATCTTCCCCGTCTTATCCGTGAAGGTGGCGTGCATGGCGAGGAAGGCTCTGCCGTGCTCGGCCTCCATGGCGCCGGTGATGAAGTCCACCTGGCCGCCGGTGCCGGAGATCTGCCGCAGGCCGGCGGACTCTGAGCTCACCTGGCC
Organism: Oscillospiraceae bacterium; assembly: GCA_017458335.1. Classification (GTDB taxonomy): domain Bacteria; phylum Bacillota; class Clostridia; order Oscillospirales; family Oscillospiraceae; genus Limivicinus. Next base: position 151,337 of record JAFTFT010000005.1, on the reverse strand, counting down.
GAAGAGATCCACCGCGATACAGCCGTTGATGGAGATGAAGTCGTCCAGCTCCCTGATCGTGGCCGGGTTATTCACATAGGCCATCGGGGCGGACAGAATCGCGTCGTTGTGATCCAGAAAATCATACAGCTTCCGGGACCCGTTGCAGATCGAAAAGACGCCCTTGCCGCGGTTGAGTTTTTTCTTTGCGTTGGTGATTTTCCCCGCGAGATAGAGATCCAGATATCCGTCGCTCATGAGCTCGGTGTGCATGCCGAGGTCCTTCACGTCCGACTCGGCGATCATGCTGCCGATGGAGTTGGGGATGCCTCCGATGCCGAGCTGCAGGGTGCAGCCGCTCGTCACATAGGGGAAGATATAGGAGGCAATCTTCCGGTCGGTGTCCGTCGCCGTCGGGCTCTTCACGGTCGGAACCGGGAGATCCGACTCCACCACGAAGTCCACGTCCTGAATGTTGATGTGGTCATTCGCAAGGCCTGCGATTACAGGCATGGTGGGATTTACTTCCAGGACGATATGCTCCGCCGCGTCCAGGATCTCCTGCATGGCGCAGTTGGTCAGGCCGAACGAGAAGTTGCCGTTTTTGTCCATGGGCGCCACCGTAATCATCGCGACGTTCACCGGGGCATAACCCTTGCGGTAATAGCTTCCGTTGTGTCGGAACAGCATCGGCGAATGGTACGCCTTTCCCTGGTCGATATACCTGCGGTCGAGGCCGGAGCAGTGCCACAGATTGTAGGTGAAGGAACCGTACGGGTCATTCTCTACCGTCTGTACCGGAAGCATGGAGATGGCATTCCGGATCTTCACATCATGAAGCTCCCCGCTTCGTTTCGCCAGCGCCGCGTCCAGCGCCTGTGGGAAGGAACAGGTCTGGCTGTAATCCACCCAGTCCCCGTCTTTCACGATCTTTACCGCGTCCTCCGCCGTACGGAGCTTCTGTGCATACATGGTCTGATAATCCATGAGGGTCTTCCTCCCGTTGTCATTTTCTGTTCTCTATTGTACATCGTGTATCCTGTTTTGTAAAATGCAAATCATGAATCACTGAGATACGGGGCATAACGTCTGTTATTCGGTTTTTCTTCTCTTTCTCTTGCTTTTTCGCGTAAAACATTTTATTATAAAAAGAAGAATTGTATAATTATCACAATCACACCCTGAAGTCACAGCAGTCTGAACCTCGGAGGGTTTTTCATATGCCAACTACACAGGCGCGGACTCTTTCTGTCAATAAGCGTCAGATTCTGATCGTCGACGACGAGCAGATCAACTCCATGATGCTTGGCGCAAATCTGGAGAATGAATACGAAGTCCTTTACGCATCCGACGGCCGCGAAGCGCTGGAGCTCATGCACGCGCACTGCGACACGCTCTCTCTGGTGCTGCTGGATCTGATGATGCCGGTGATGTCCGGGTTCGACGTTCTGGAAGCGGTTATGGCCGACGACAGCATCCGGCACATTCCCATCATCGTCGAAACCGCGGATAAGGCCTCGGAAGTACAAAGCCTCCAGCTGGGCGCCATTGATTTTATCCCGAAGCCCTATCAGACCGATGTGGTTCTGGCCCGCATCCGCCGCATCATCGAGCTCAAGGAGGACCGCAGCGCCATCCAGTCTACGGAGCGCGATGAGCTCACAGGTCTGTATAACCGGGAGTTTTTCTACTATCACGCCGAGCAGTTCGACCTCCGCAACAAAGACGTCGCAATGGACGCGCTGATTCTGGATATCAACCACTTCCATATGATCAACGAGCGCTTCGGCAAAGCTTACGGGGACGAGGTTCTGCGGAAGATTGGTCAGAAGGTCTTTCACCTGGCCCATGACGCCGGAGGCATCGCCTGCCGCAGGGAAGCTGATACTTTCATGCTCTACTGCCCTCATCGGGAGGACTATAAGGCCGTTCTGGATCAGGTTTCCGCCGGTCTTTTTGAGGAAGACCGCACGGCGGCAAACCGTGTGCGGCTCCGCATCGGCGTCTATTCCGACGTCGACAAGAGCATCGACATCGAGCGCCGTTTTGACCGCGCCAAAATGGCTTCCGACTCGGTTCGCGGAAATTTCTCCAAAACCATCGGCCTGTATGACAGCCAGCTTCATGAAAAGAACATCTTTGCCGAGCAGCTGATAGAGGATTTCTCCAGAGCCATCGAGGAGCATCAGTTCCAGGTCTACTACCAGCCGAAGTTTGATATTCGTCCCAATACGCCGGTTCTGGCCGGGGCGGAAGCGCTGGTGCGCTGGATTCACCCGGACCGCGGCATGATCAGTCCCGGCATTTTTATCCCGTTGTTTGAAGAAAACGGTCTGATTCAGCAGCTCGACACCTATGTCTGGAAAGAGACGGCCCGGCAGATTCGGGACTGGAAGGACCGGTTTGAGTATTCCGTTCCTGTCTCGGTAAACGTGTCCCGGATCGACATGTTCGACCAGAATCTTCCGGACATCCTTGCGAATATTCTGCAGGTGCACCGGATCCACAGCGAAGACCTGCGCCTGGAGGTTACGGAATCGGCCTACACCCAGGACTCCGTTCAGATCATCAACGCCGTGGACCGCATGCGCTCTCTCGGCTTCAAGGTCGAGATGGATGATTTTGGCTCCGGTTATTCCTCTCTGAACATGGTCTCGTCGCTCCCCATCGACGCGCTGAAGCTGGATATGCAGTTTATCCGCAATGCGTTCAAGCCGGACGGCAACACCAACATGCTGAAGATCATCATCAATATTGCTGATTATCTCCATGTTCCGGTCATCGCCGAAGGGGTAGAGACGGAAGACCAGCTCGACACCCTCAAGGCCATGGGCTGCGACATCGTTCAGGGGTACTTCTTCTCCAAGCCGGTTCCCGCTGTCGATTTTGAGGCCTTTATTCTCCAGAAGAAGGAAGCGGACAAGGCCGAATATGTCAGTTCTGTCAAGGGAAGCGCCGAGCCGGACGCGGAAACCCTTATTCAGTCTGCCCGGGAGGCCGAGGCCAGGGCCGAGGCGGAAGAGAACAAGCCGTCCGCTTCCGCCGCCGGCGAGCGCCACGGCGGCATACAGCTGCGCACTGCCAATCTCTTCTTCGCCTTGCTGGCCTTTCTGGCGGCGATCGCCCTTTTTGTCTCTGACTTCTCTGTCGCAAAGGGGTATCAGCGGATGCAGGCCGCCAGTGACCGGTATATCTCCGCCCAGGCAGCCGCCATGGATATGGAATCCGGCTCCGATTACCTGACCGACCGTGTCCGCTGCTTCGTCATCACCGGCGAGATCGAATATCTGAACGACTTCTTCGAGGAAGTCAAGGTCACCAGGCGCAGAGACCTGGCGGTGGAAAACCTTGAAGAGCTGCTGGATGGAAAGGACAACACCGCGCTCATGAGTCTGAACAGTGCCCTTGTGCTTTCCAACGAACTGCTTAATACCGAGTATCTCGCCATGCGCATGGTGCTGGAATCCGGAGACTATGACATGGCGGATATTCCGGAAGAAATCTCCTCCATCCGGCTCAGCCCGGCGGATCAGGCGCTTTCCGGGGATGAACTGCTGCACAAAGCACAGAATCTTCTCTTCGACAGCAATTATATGCACTTCAAGGACCGCATCCGTGAAAATGTCGGTCTCTGCACCCAGGCGCTCATCCGCTACTCCAGTCAGGAACTGGATGCCGCCTCCGCCAGGATGTCCGTTCTGGTCAACATCCAGACCGTGCTCACGGTGCTCTTTTTCCTGATTGTGCTCGCCTTTGTGTGTATCATCAGCGTGCTGATCCGCAGGCCGCTGACCAGGATGGTGGATCTGATGCGCACCCAGGAGACCATCCCGCCGACCGGGGCCGAAGAACTCCGCTTTGTCACATGCACCTACAACGCCATTCTCGAAGAAAACCGGGTTGCCAGAGAGCGTCTCAGCCACGAGGCTTCCCACGATGCGCTGACCGGTCTCTTCAACCGCGGCGCCTATGACATGCTGATGAAGAGTGCCGATACCTCTCACATTGCGCTGCTCCTGATCGACATCGACGTCTTCAAGTCCATCAACGACAACTACGGCCATGCGGTCGGCGACCGGGTTCTCAAGCGTGTGGCGGAGGTCTTGCAGGAGAGTTTCCGCTCGGTGGATATCATCTGCCGCTTCGGCGGCGACGAGTTCGTGGTCGTGATGACCCGTGTGAACGGTTCCATGGCACAGCTCGTGACGAACAAGATTGCCCGTGCCAACGCGATTCTCTCCAATCCGAAAGATGATCTCCCGCCTGTCACGCTCAGTGTCGGCGTGGCCTTTTCCGATCGTCCGAAACCGCAGGGCGACATCTTCGCCGATGCCGACGCCGCGCTCTATCGTGTGAAGCAGAACGGCCGCGGCGGCTGCGCCATCTACTGAACCGCTTCGGACCGAATCCCACAACTTTTACACCGGACCGCAGAAGTTTCTGCGGTCCGGTCTCTCTCTGAAAAGAATTGACAAACCGGAGCCTCCGTGATATCTTTTATACTCCTTAACAAAATGCATTGCCGGTATATCTCCCCGCCGGCAGCGGGGAGAGATACCGCACTTGGTAAAAACACCGTCAGGCAGTATAGCACTGCTCTGAGCGGGGAAAACAAGGGAACAGGAACGGAAAGGACGCAGACGGCACCATGCGGATCATCACCATCAGCAGGCAGTTCGGCAGCGGCGGGCGCGAGCTTGGCAAGAGGCTGTCCGACCTTCTGGGCTGGGACTATTACGACAAGGAAATCATCGAAGCTCTCGCCGAAGACCAGGGCATGGACACGGAACACGTCCGGGAAGCGCTGAGCCATCACGGCTGGCACAGTGTACAGCTGACCTACCGCAACAGCTTTGCGCACCTGGGCTTTGATCACGGCCTTCGGACCCAGCTTCTTGTCCGCCAGCGTGAGATCATTCAGGAGATCGCCGAAACCGGAAACGACTGTATCATCGTCGGCCGTGACGCGGATGTCATTCTGCAGGACTATCACCCGTTCCGCGTGTATATCTGTGCGGATCTGCAGTCCAGGCTGGACCGCTGTATGGAACATGAAAAGAAGCAGCCCCGCGCCCTGCGTCTCACGGAGAAGGAGGTTCTGCGCAACATCCGCAGCATCGACAAGAGCCGCGCCAGGATCCGTGAGGTTCTGACCGGCAAGCGCCACGGCGATGCCAGCACCTTCGACCTCACCGTGAATGCCGCCCACTGGGAGATCAAGCACCTGGCCCCTGTTGTGGCGGAGTTTGCGGCGCGCTGGTTTGAAGAACAGAAAGGTGCGGCGGCAGAAGAATGAAAAGACAGCTCTCGAATAAGGATCTCACTTCCGGAACCGTCTGGAAACGCCTGCTTGTATTCTTTCTTCCGATCGCGGCGGGCACCTGCATCCAGCAGCTCTACAACGCGGTGGACGGGCTCATCGTCGGACGCTTTGTCGGAACGGTGGCTTTGGCCGCCGTCGGCGGGAGCTCCGCCCAAGTCATCAACGTCCTGATCGGCTTCTTTGTCGCGGTGACCGCCGGTGCCTCGGTTGTCATCGCCCAGATCTACGGCGCAGGCCGCTCGGAAGATGTCCGGATCGCCGCCGGCAACGCCATCGCGGTCTTTGCCCTGCTGGGCCTGTTTCTGATGGTGCTTGGCCTGCTGGCCTCCCCCGCAATGCTCCGCATGCTCCAGACGCCGGAAGACACCATGTCCGCTTCGGTTCTGTATCTGCGGATCTATTTTCTCGGCGTCCCCTTTATCCTGGTGCTGAACATGGAGTCCAACATGCTTCGCTCCGTCGGGGATTCGTTCAGTCCCTTCCTCTTCATGGTTGTCGGCTGTGTTTCCAACATCGTTCTGGACGTGATATTTGTCGTGTGCTTCGGCTGGGGCGTTGCCGGTGTGGCAATCGCGACCGTTGTGGCCCAGATCATCAACATGCTGCTTCTGACCCGTCTTCTGATCCGTACGGACGAACCCTATCGGCTGAGCTTTCGCGAGCTGAAGCTGAAGGGAGTATACCTGAGCAACATGTTCCGTCTCGGGATTCCCTCCGGACTTCAGAACGCCATGTACGGCGTTTCCAATATGATCGTCCAGATCGGCGTCAATTCTCTCGGCACCGTCGTTGTCGCCTCCTGGGCCATGACCTCCAAGATCGACGGCGTCTTCTGGGCGGTCAGCAATGCCCTCGGCGCCGCCATCACCAGCTTCGTCGGGCAGAACCTCGGCGCCCGTCGCATGGACCGGGTACAGCTCTGCGTCCGGCAGGGCCTGATTCTTGCTTTCGGCATCACCCTCAGCCTCAGCGGCCTGATCATGCTTGCCGCGAAACCACTTCTGCGCCTCCTGACCAAAGACCCCGCGGTGATCTCCACCACATGGGAGATGATCCTCTACTTTGTCCCGTTCTATTTCACCTGGACGCTCATCGAGGTGCTCTCCGCGGTCCTGCGCGGCTCCGGCGACGCGGTCCGGCCGGTTGTCATCATCGGCCTCGGCATCTGCCTGTTCCGCATTCTTTGGATCTGCACGGTCTTCCGTATGGTTCACACCATGCCCGTTCTCTGCCTGACCTATGTGGCCTCCTGGACCCTGACCAGCGTCATGATCCTGCTCTACTTTGTCCGCTCGGACTGGCGCGACCGAACGCGGCGGATTCTGGACAAGTAAGCCCGTCTTCCGCTCCCGTTATCAATCAAAATCGCTCCTCCCCGCCGCTTTCGACGGGAAGGAGCGATTTTCATGTTATGCCGTTTAACCGTATTGTTTGCCGTGTGAGGTATATCTTCCCGCCTGCGGCGGGGAGATATACAGGCAATGCATTTCGTTAAAGAGTATATTCTGTCTTCCGCTGCGTGCCGGTTACCGCATCTCTTCAAAGACTTCCCGGAAGACGGGCAGCGCCCGTTCGATCATCTCTTTCGAGACACAGTAGCCCAGGCGGAAGTACCCTTCCACCCCGAAGGGTTCCGACGGCACCACCAGAAGATTCCTGGCCTTCGCCTTTTCGCAGAAGACGCTGTTGTCGCCGCCGGGCGTTTTCACAAAGAGATAGAACGCGCCGTCCGGTTTTACGCACTCGTAGCCGATCTCGGTCAGGCCATGATAGAGCAGTTTCCGGTTGACGTCATAGGCCTTCAGATCCGGCATGCAGTCGATGCATTCCGCGACCGCCCTTTGGATCAGGGACGGCGCACAGATGTGACCGCTGGCCCGCGCCGCGCCCGCCACCGCGAGGAAAAGTTCGTGTGAGTCCGCCGCCTCCTCCGGCACATAGACGTATCCGATGCGCTCTCCCGGCATGCTCAGTGATTTCGACCAGGAATAGCACACGATGGTATCCCGGTAAATCGTTGGGATGAAGGTCACCTTCGCTCCGTCGTATGCCAGTTCCCGATAGGGCTCGTCGGCGATGATGTAGATGGGGTGTCCGTACTGCGAGGCGCGTTCGGTCAGCAGCGCCGCCACCGCACGGATGGTCTCTTCGGTCAGGATCGCTCCGCTGGGGTTGTTCGGCGAATTCAGGATCACGGCCTGGGTGTTTTCGTTCACCGCAGCCGCAAGGGCCGGGATATTCACCTGGAATTTCTCCGGATCCGCCGGAACCAGGACGAAGCGGCTGCCGTTTGCCTCCGTAAAGGCCTTATATTCCATGAAGTAGGGTGCGATGCCGATGATCTCGCTTTTCTCCGTCCGAAGCGCCACCAGCACCGCCTGCAGGGCAGGGGCAGCGCCGCAGCTGATGAAGACGTTCTCCATCCTTGCCTTCACGCCGAATCGTTCGAAGAGGTTCGCCGCCACCGCTTCCCGCAGCGGATCTCCGCCCACGCCGCTGGTGTAGCCGTGGATGCGGATGCTGCTCTCGGTGTCCAGCAGCTGATGAATGCTCCGATTGACCTTGTCCGGTGCCGGAATCGACGGATTACCGAGGCTGAAGTCATAGACCTTGTCCGGGCCGAGCAGTTTGGCCTGCTGCCGTCCGTATTCAAAGATCTGCCGAATCTGGTTGGGCGCCGCTCCCATCTCGTATGCCTGTCTGTTGAACATGATGCTTCCTTCTTTCTGTGCAGTATCTATGGCCGCCGGAATCAATCTCAGTGGAGGCGGAAAATGTTTCTCCATCCGCGGAGATTCACCGGTTCGAAGCGCTTTTTCAGTTCCTTCACCATGCGGTCCTTGTCGGTGTTTTGAATATACACGTCACAGGCGCCGGACTGGCTTCCGAAGGTGATCTTTCTGTTCAGGCCTCGCTGCTCCATCAGGAACTGCTGCATCTTCTCCTGGCTCGATTCCACGGGCAGAATCTTGATACAGAGCCAGTTGTCATGCGACTGTGCCCGGTCATAGGTCACCCGGACCCTGGAGGCCCAGGGCTGGCGCTCGAGTTCTTCCATCACCCGGCGCAGTTTTTCGTCCTCGTCCGCAAGGAGAAAATACAGGATGTTCTGATCCATGACGCCGGAGCGCGGGGCAAAGTTCCGATAGAGCGACGGCCGTTTCTGCTCATAGAGGGCACGAATCGCCTCGTTTTTCATGTCTCCGTACCGCACAATCAGGATGTTGTGCTCCGTCTGATTGACGAAATACTCCACTTCCCGCTCATCCAGAAAAGCCGTCAGCTGCCGGACCGTCTCCGGTTCAAGATAGGCGGCCCGGAGGATCTCCCGCTTCTTCATGTCGAAGAGGATCGTCCCGTCCGCCGCGATCACAGGCAGCTTCAAATCCACATCGGGCAGCAGCTCCCGCACCGTGGCCGGGGTCTGGATCGTCGATACCGTAAACTGGCATCCGTCCTCAATCAGGCGGTTCAGTTCGACCTTCGAGTAGCCGGAGATCTTCTCCCCCACGCCGAAAATCGTATCCTGGATTCCGGAGACAAAGAGTATGTCCGTGTTTCTCAGTCTCGGCAGATGGGTCCGGTTCACGAGCTCCGCCGCAGCAACGCCGATGATGGTGTCCATGGTCCGGTGAAACACAAAGATATAGGGATTCGCGTCCCCGATATGGTTGATGGTGATGGAGAGGAAGACAACCGTGGAAAAATAGGCCATGTCCTGGATCTTGAGCAGGACGGTGGAATAGATCACCACCGCGGTGATCAGACTGACGATCAGATAATGCACCATCTCGTCCGGGACGGTGTTTTCCCGGATGCGCAGCGCGATCAGCAGCGTCAGCAGGCCCCAGGCCGCTCCGACAAAAGTGCCGATCACACGCCGTCTGGCGACCGTATGCATGCTGCGGTTATACTGCTGAACACACTGAAGAGCCGCGATTGCCGAGTAGAAGGGCATCCCGTGTTTCCCGCGCAGCTCATAGACCGCAAAGCACAGCAGCACCGCTGCCAGCGAGCGGAAAATCCGCTGTCCAGGCAGAGGGATTGGCTTCCTGGTGTTGAGATCATGATTCATAGCCTGTGTTCCGAAGCTCCTTCCACGATGTGGAGGCTATTGTAACAGATTCCACGCTTCTTTTCAACGAAGAGCTGCTTTTTTTCGGAACTTTTCGGAAAATACCGGTCCGAAAACAGAAGGGTTCTGAAAAAAGTTCTTGAATTCGCCGGAAAGATATGGTATAGTAATTGAGCTCTGGAGGGTTAGCTCAGCTGGTTAGAGCGTCCGCCTCACACGCGGAAGGTCGACGGTTCGAGTCCGCCACTCTCCACCAAAGTGTACCATCGCGAACACCGCTTCTATGCAACCTACTTTGAAGTGGATGTTCCAATCCAGAAAAAGGAGTCAATCGTGTAATGCGGTTGGCTCCCTTTTCTTGCCTTCTGGCCCGTCCCCCGCCTTGTGTAAATAGCTCCACTGCATTAAACCGTAGTAATGTTCCGGTATCCCGTAAGGCATCTTGAATCAGTTGCGGGAAATCTGTATAGTCGTTACGACAAAGGAGCTGTTTACCTATGATTCGAATTCGATTGTCGACCATCTTGGGCGAAAAAAGATGGCCACAGAAAAAGCTTGCTGAGAGAGCAGGCGTCCGATCGGCGACGGTGAATCTCTACTACAATGAATGTGTCAAACAAGTGAGCCTTGATGTTCTGAACAAGCTGTGCAAGGCTCTTGACTGCGAAGCAGGAGATCTGCTGGAATACGTACCGGACGAAAAAGATAAACAGTAACGATCTGAAAAAGCGCAGGCAACCAATTACTGGCTGTCTGCGCTTTTTTCATTTGTGAAGACAATCTGCTCTCCATTCGGTCGAATAATAGCAAGCTTGCTTCCTGTCGCTTCGGCGATCCGGATCACGTCATCCAGCGACCAGCGTTCATTGACGAACTTGTTACTCAGACTTTGCTTGCTCCCCATCTGAAGAATATCCATAAAATCAGCCTGCTTCATTCCGCTGGCATCGATCAGATAGCGAAGCTTCGCAGAGTTGGACATAATACCACCTCCTGCGAAGCATATTACACCATCTTTGAAGAATAGTCAATAAAATTTTTTGACATTTCCACAAAAAATATTGATTTTTGTATTGACAAGTCAATAATTTTGGTGTACAATACAGACAGAAATTAAGGAAAGGGGGTGATCAAAATGAGATACAAAAAACGCCGCGGGGCTCACGAGAAACCCACGGCGTGGCCCGACAAGATGGAACTCCTGGCCGAGGACATCTTGAAGGGAATCATCTCAGGGTTGATAACAGCGGCAATCCTCAAATTGCTGAACTGGTAAGACCCACGAGGCGGGGGCTTCGGCCCCCTGCCTTGTGAGTATAAAATAAACGAAGATAGAAGTCAAGGAGGAAAACATGAAGTATCTGGCATTCGTTATCATCTATGTGATCGTGTTCGTCATAATCAGTGCGATCATTCGCTGGATCAGAAAGTGAGGACCCACGGATGAAAAAAGGACTTGATGCAATCAGCGCCAGAACAGAGAAGCTCTGGAACCGGGTAGTAGAAAAGTACGGCCCACACACATACACCCTCGGGGTGAACGGATTAGATCAGGTGGTTCTTTCCAAACGCTATATGGAAGACATCGCCAAGGGAAACAGAGAAGTCCAGAGAGTTCTTCGGGAATTGCTGGAAGCATAACAGAAAGTGAGGGCACCATGAAAGATAACTACACAATCCGTTGCAACTGCCACACCTACGTCACCCTCGAATGGAACGGAAATTTCATCTTCTGTCTCGATAACGACATGATGTACATGGAAACGATCATCGAGAAGGTCGAGAAGAGAACCGGCATGAAGTTTAGCGAAATCCCTGTGAAAGGCAACGACCAGGATTTTGACGGCCTGCGTTTTCTGAACGGCGGCTTCAAGAAAGCCCACGATATTTTTGGAAGATAACATACGGCCCTCCCGGCCGGGCCAAAGACCGGGAGAAAGGACACAACAATGAGAGCACTGATTATGGAAGCAGAGAGAACCGGATACGCAGTTGACCAGATCCGGCAGACCATGACGGTCGGCGAACTGATCGCCTTCCTGAGCGACTTTGACGAAGACATGCCGATCTACACCAGTCAGGACAACGGCTACACCTACGGCGGCATTGGATATGACAACTTCCGGGAGGAAGAAAACGAAGAGGAGGATGAATGATCATGAAAAACAACTTTGCTGAAGACTATGCATGGAGTAAGCGGATTCACGATGCCTATGATATGGCAGAAGAAGCCGGTGATCAGGAGGGTATGGCCAAGGCTAGAGCTGAGTACAAAGAGCAGTTCACCCCGTACATGACCGAAAAGGGCGAAGGTTACTGGAAGCTGTATGAGCTTTACGACAGAGCCAAAAACGTCGGTAATGAGTACGTCGACTTCAGTGATGTGATCTGGGACAAAGATGTACCGGCCAAGATCGACAGCCTGCGTGAGTATGGGGTTGAGCGATTCACGTTTTCATCGACCTGGAGTAGCTCAGTTGAAACCGCATGGCTCTTCCTCCAGAACGGATGCACCCTTGAGGGAATGACCGAGATTAACAGCCAGCACAGGAAAATCTTCACCGAAGAGTACGAACGGATCCCGGCCTATATTTTCAAAGTCAACTGAAGGAGGATTACTGAGATGCCGGAAATCAATGAGGGGTTTGAGATCATAGCAGCGGAAACCTACAGCACAGGGCCGTGGAGCAAAGCGAACCGGGTTGTGCTCGGCAGACACGAAACCAGATACGGCCCACAGTTCGTGACCTGGGAGAGTGCCACCGCTCCGGCCGGAAAGATCGATTACTTCTGGGGCCACTACTTCGACAGAGAAGAACAGGCCAGAGCGGACTACCACCGCAGGCTTGCGGAGAAATACTTCCCATCTGATGAGGGCTGAACGGTACTCAGCCGAAACCACCCGACAGCCAGTCGGGGCGGGTCATGGGAAACCAGAAAGGAGATCAATATGAACTACTACAAAGTGCAGTTTTCATACATCCGCTCCGGAAAGCGCGTGTATGAGTACGACGAGATTACGGCAAGCAGAGCGGCGGATGCCGCCGAAGAAGTCAGGCGCTACTACAACGATCTTGAAGGCCTCCGTATCGAACAGGTCTGGATCGATACAGGCGCAGCGTGGGAAGTGCGCGAATTTGATTATTGAGGAGGAAAGCCATGATTAAGAACTACGTTCCGGCAGAGTGGAAGGAATCGGTCGAATACAGCCTTGAGTTTACTTATGACGATAACGGAGGATTCAGCTTTCCCTGTGATGCATCCGGGAACGTGCTGCCGATGACAGAGTGCGCGAAACAGAACTACGAGACCTGCCTTGCCCATCAGGAAGAGTTCAAGCGCTTCAACGAGTTCCTTGTCCGGAGGATCAGGTACAGAGAGCCGGCACACGGAACCTGCAGCTGTGGCACTGAGGTAGAGCTTTACGACCAGTACTACGGCGCCTGCCAGTGCCCGAAATGCGGACAGTGGTACAACCTGTTCGGGCAGAGCCTGCTCCCGCCAGAGCAGTGGGAGACAGACCCGTCAGAGGAAGAATACTGGTAATCACAGTTTGCTGCCCTATCGGCGATACGGGGAGAAAGGAGCGTAGCATGGACGAAATCATGGACCTGATGGAGATTGCCGAAGAAAGAATCCGTCAGTATCTCCCGGAAGACTATGAAATGGACGATGTAAGCTGGTGCGACACCGGATTCCGGATCCCGATCTTCTGCGTCCGGACAATCGAGGACAGCATGAAGGGCTCGGTAGACAGTTTCAGTTTCTTCCTCGACAAGGACGATACCGACGCTGAGAACATGGAACGGTTTAACAGGAGACTGCAGGATTTCTGTAAAGGATGGAGGGATGTAACGTGAAGCTTGACAGAACACTGGTGAAGGAAATACGGGAGGCTGTCGGGGATGGCAGCAGAACAGCGAAGTTTAGACTCCTGAGTCGTGTGTCGGATGCCTGCGTTGATCTGAGCAGAGCAGATATCCGGGCAACGTTCCAGGATGTGCTGAGAAAGCACGGCAGAGTTCCAGTGGTAATCTGCGTAGCGGCCACGCTGGACGCAAGAAAGGAACGGCTGGACTACTGGCAGATCGGATGGGCGCAGGAGGTCTTGAGCCTCCTGCCCGGATGGACACCGGGAAACCGGGAGCGAGGCCATATTGATGACGGCATACACCCGACAGCGATCTGCGATTACGCGAGTTCCTTGATCCGATGCACTACTGAAGAATGAATTTGAAAGGAGAAATCACAATGGCGCTGAATTGGAAGTGGGACGAGAAATGCGGAGAAGCGATCATCCGTCAGCAAGGCAAAGACTGGACGATCAGCCTGTATCAGGGAAATGCTTTTTTGATCTTCCTCTATGAGTACACCGATGAGGCCGGAGAAAAGATGTACCAAATGTACAACTTCTGGCTCGATAAGCAGCACATGAAGAACTGTCTCGGCCTGAACAAGAAGGAAGGTTACGGAGATAACATGTTCGGTTCACCTGACTGCAAGCTTGTGAGTGTCAGGATCAACAAGGAAAAGTACCGGTACACAAAGGATCTCATTCTGGCTCTTATCCAGGCGTTCGATGATCTGACAATTGAACTTTACAGTGAGGAGGTGGGAGAATGAAAGGGTTCCCGTCAAGAGAGCTGGTTGAGAGCATCCGGAGCAGATACCCTAAGGGGTGCCGGGTAGAGCTGACGCAGATGGACGATGTCCAGGCGCCGCCGATCGGAACCAAAGGAGCTGTCGAGTGGGTAGACGATGTTGGAACAATCTTCGTTAGATGGGACAACGGCAGCGGTTTAGGCGTTGCCTATGGACAGGACCACTGCAGGAGAATTCAAGAATGAGCTGGACGAAACCCGATGACCGTCTCCGGGAGCAATCGGCAATGGGCCGGTTTGAGATCATGTGTGAGCGGTACATTGCCGGAAATGATATGATTCGGCAGACAATTCTCTCAGCTCTATCTTCGGAAGATCAGCATACGTTCCTGGTCGGCGTCGGCCTGTACCGGCTGTTTTCTGATCAGCAGTATTACAAAGCGGTCCGGGATGCTCTCGCTTGTCAGATGTGGAGAGATAACCATCAGGAACCATGAAGAGAAAACTTGTAACGCTATGTCACGCCAGAATACTTGAAAGAGCACCCCCTGATATGATATAAGTACACTCGAATTCGAATCAAGGCGCTGCGGTTCGCCCCCGCAGCGTCATTTATTTTCGGAAGGAGGGACAATTCAGAACAGGCAGCTCCTTTGAATAGCGCCGCCACATGGGCGGCAGAATCAAAGGAGGGTGTCCAATGACACTGAGAGAAAGGTTTACCCACAAGCCGCAGACCTACTATGCGCTGAGCATCGCCGCCACATGGGCGGGAATCGGATCATTGATGAACGGCGTCACAATGACACAGACATATGGTGTGATTCCGTCCCTGATCTGGGTGATTGGCAATATCCTCGCCTGCATTCTGTTCGGAACTGTTGCCTGCAAGATTCCGAAGGTGCGTGAGGTTTTCCGATCCCGCGTGATGGAATACATCTGTGCTATCATGTGCGTCTTCCAGGCATGGCTATCCATGAATGGAATGCAGACGGTTTTCTCTGATACCGTGCTCGGCCCAGATTTCGGAAAGTGCATAGCTTACGCAATCTCTATATTTTTCCTGATTATCCTGCTACGCTTCGGCATGATTCGTAACGTCCTGACGGACGGATTCGGCTGGATCGTAGTTTACCTGATGGCTGCAGCGGTTACAATTGCCGCTCTGGTCCACACCAGAGGGGCAGTCAATGAGATCACGCTCGGTCTTGAGTCGGAGCCGATGAAAACAGGCATCTGGAAAGCAATTCTTCTCCTGCCCGGTCCCTTCACTTATCCATATTTCTTCAAGATTCTGGATTACAACGATCAGAACGAGGACGGCACCGTGAAAGTAAATGTCCGGAGAGCTTTTACCATGGGAGGCATTTTCTTCGGGATTTACATGGCAATCGTCTTCCCGCTGGCCTGGACGCAATTTACTCCGGCACTGAATATTGTCAAGGCAATTCTGATCACGCTGATCGGAACTTCCACGCTGTCTTCATCCATGTACAGCATCTATATTGCCTTTGGAAAGAAAGTGGGACTTGCGGTCAACGCAGCTCTGATCGCTGGTTGGAGCATCCTGATCCCGCTGGGTGTCATGGGCATGTGGACGCTCATGGCATCTGTCAGGATCTACTTTGTCGGCGCAGGTATTCTTTTTGCCATCTGCTGGAATGCTTATGAAAAGCGGAAGGCGGTGCCGGCATGAAACAGGTACTCGGCAGAAAGCAGACCAGCAAAAACGAAGACTGGATATGGGCTTTCAAACACATTGAGGAGCTGATCACCAGGGAAGAGGTCGAAACCTACGCTAAGGCCTCCCTTGCTGAAATGAGACAAGCTACAGCCGGAAAGCGTGTCGCTTACGCCTACAGCGCTGGCAAAGACAGTATCGTTCTCGCACATCTGTGCGAAAAAGTCGCACTCACGACCGGCTTTTTCGCCTATTGTGATCTGGACTACCCTGCGTTCATTGCATGGGTGCGTGAAAACAAGCCGCAGGGTGTCCAGATGATGCACACCGGTATTGGCCTGAATTGGCTTGCTCGACATCAGGATTTGATCTTTGCTGAAGGTCAGCTCGGGCAGCGCTGGCATCAGATCAGCCAGCGAGGGCCGTTCACTCGGATGTTCTTTGAGAATCGCCTTGACCTGCTTCTGGTTGGACACAGACGGATTGACGGAAACTTCTGCGGTCCCAACGGCTACATCAAGAAAAGATCCGGCGAGACCCGCTATGCTCCTATCCGGGACTGGCCGCACGAAGCTTTGCTCGGATATATCCATTATAACAACCTACCTTTGCCTCCAATCTATGGATGGAAAGACGGATGGGTACAAGGTACTCATGCTTGGCCAGAGCGCGAGTTCTGCAGTGACGATATCATGCGCGGATATCAGGAAGTCTATGATATCGATCCGGAAATTGTGATAAAAGCTTCAAAGAAGCTGTCGAGCGCATGCCACTTCCTGGAGGAGGTGGGCGCATGAATATCAAGACAATACCTCTGTCAGAGCTGACGCCAAACCCGAAAAATGTCAGGCTGCATTCCGCGAAGCAGATCAGCGAGTATGAACGGTCCGTAAGGAAGTTTGGGCAGATCAAACTCATTGTCTGTGATGAAAACAATGTCATTCTGATCGGCAACGGCCTATATGAGGCTATGAAGGCAGCAGGGCTGACGGAAGCCACTTGCATCATCAAAGAGGGCATGTCGGAACACGACAAGTACAAGATGATGATGGCCGACAACAAAATCTATTCCCTGGGCGTGGATAACCTCGAAGCCATTGAGGATATCATCGCAGAGTTGGGCGGGGTAAAAGATTTTGATATTCCCGGCTATGACGCCGATCTTCTGGAAACTCTCACCTTCGAGCCAATTGAAGCAGATGACTTTATGAGCGGCTATGGTATCCTGGACACTGACACAAAGGCCGGAATGGAGAAAGCAGCCGTCAGATATGAGCAGGAAGACGCCGAATTCGCATCCGAAGCAGAAGAAATAACCCCAATAGGCCAAAATCGGCCGCTGGAAGCCCCAGAAACGGCCGCAAACGGTACAGGTGATGCTGGAATAGGGGTGGACACCGAAAACCCCGTGGAAACGGCTGGAATTGCGTTGCAACGGCGATATATTGTCTGCCCGAAGTGCGGTGAGAAGATATGGCTGTGAAACGCATCGAGGGGACGATAGATGTTGTGACCGCCGCGCGGCAGCGCATCCTCAACACGTTCGCCAACGGCGTTCCGGTCTATCTGAGCTTTTCAGCCGGAAAAGACAGCCTGTGTCTCGCCTATCTGGTCTATTCTCTGATTCTCTCCGGAGAGATCAGCGCGAAGCAGTTGGTTGTGATCTTCATTGACGAAGAAGCGATCTATGACAGCATGTATCAGATGGCCGTCAGATGGAGGAAGCGGTTTCTGTCTGTCGGTGCAGAATTCCGATGGTACTGCCTGCCAGTCCGGCAATCCAGCATTCTTCACTATCTCCAGAGCACGGAATCATGGATAACGTGGGAACCGGGAAAAGAAGACTGCTGGGTGCGGCAACCGCCTCCTTTTGCAATCATGCGGAGTCCATATCTCACATATCCGGGAGAGATGAACTATCAGGAGTTCTGCATGACGATCACAAGGGACGGCATTCAGATTGTCGGCCTGCGTGGATCCGAATCTCTCCAAAGAGCAAAGCTGCTGGCCAACATTGGATTAGGAAAAGGCAGCATCACAAGTTCCAACTGCCAGTATCCGATCTATGATTGGCGTGATTCTGATATCTGGCTGTTCATCAAAGAGCATAATCTTGATTTTCCGGACGCCTATATTCATCTGTATGAGGTCGGAGTGTCAAAACGACAGCTCCGGCTTTGTAATTTCTTTGGCTCGGAAGGAATCGCGGGATTGCGGTATATCGCGGAAACGGATCCGGATCTCTGGCGTCAGGTGGAAAAGCGAGAGCCGAATGCATATCTGACTCTGCTCTACTGGGATTCGGAGATGTTCAAACGCCGTACCAGGAAGCGCCGGGAACTGGAAGGTAACGAGCCGGCAAAGGATTATAAAGCCGAATGCCGGAAGATGCTTTTCGAGGAAAATCAGAAATACTTCTCCATTCCGAGCACTCGGAAAACCTGGAACGCATATCGGACCTTCTACATCCGGAACAGCGCCGTCATGACAAATGAGCATTTCCGGATTATGCATGATGCCATGCTTGCCGGCGATCCGAAGCTCCGATCTCTTCGTGCACTGTATACCACAGTCTACAAGGATTATGCGGACGTCAGCCGCCAGAACTCATCACGGAAAGGTGGTGAGGCAAAATGACTGAGGTTGACGTATTCGGACCGCTTTCTTCCCTGCAATGGGTAGAACGTGATCGGCTGCATGCGAATGATTATAACCCGAACAAGGTCAGTGAGGAGAATCTTGAACTTCTGATCCAGAGCATTCTTACGAACGGGTGGACGCTTCCAATCGTCGTGCGTCCTGATTATACGATTATCGATGGCTTTCATCGGTGGACGGTTGCTGGCCGTGAACCGCTGCTGTCGAAGCTCGGCGGGAAAGTTCCTGTCGTGATTGTTCCTCATGACAATGAGGCAGACGATATCTTCGGCACAATCACGCACAATAGGGCCAGAGGCACACATCTGCTGGAACCGATGAAGGCAATTGTAAAGCGTCTGATCAATGAAGGGAAAACCGTACAGGAGATTTCAAAACAGCTCGGCATGAGACCGGAAGAAATCTTCCGGCTTTCTGATTTCTCCCGCGATGAGTTCCTTGCCATGATGACAGACGGAGTCAAGGGCTATTCCAAAGCAGCCATATACAAGAACGTGTGAGGTACCGTCATGACAGATGCAGAGAAGATCCCTGTTTACATCCGAATAAAGGACGGCAAGACAATCTGCATCTGCCATGCTTCTGAAAAAGGATGTAATCGACGGTGTGACCGTGACATGGTGACACGTGATAAGTTCCGCGGATGGCAGGCAACCATGCGCCGCAACAGGTTCGGACAATGAGAGCCGGATTTCATCCCGCCATAAAAGAGCCAGAGAAAAGCACGCTGAAAGAGCAAGGCTTCTATCATAGAACGGCATGGCGGCGCATCAGAGTGCAGGCGCTGCAGCGTGATCATTATCTCTGTCAGAAATGTCTGGCCAAAAAAAAGATAACACCTGCAACCGAGGTACACCATATCATCCCGCTTGAGGATGATCCTTCTCTCGGCCTTGAGCTTTCCAACCTCCAGTCTCTGTGCTGGTATTGTCACGAAGAGACGAAGCATAATAAGCCTGATAGATACATACCTGGCGTAAACGTCCTAAAAATCAAGGACGGGTCTGAAATGGATGACTGGCCGAAGCGCTGACTTTTGCTCTGGTGCCTGCCTCTTTCGGTTCGATCCCGCAGCACCCCCCTCCCCTCGAAGTTGAAAGCTCCCCCCAATATAACCGCGCGGCCTTCCCAGCTTAGACCGAGACAACATTTTCAAAACGTTTTTTTCACGGGCTGGAACGCTCGGAAAAGTGAAAAAATGCTCACAGAAAGGAGAAATGGTCGTGGATATTGAAGAAAATGCCCATCCAGAAGAAAAAATGCCCAGTGAAGAGCTTGTTGTCGAAGCGGCAAATAGCTTGACGGAGTGGCAAATATTCACGGAAAGACTCCGCTCTGCGAGAGAGAAGGCCGGATTGACGGTTCAGGCGCTTGCTGAAAAGCTCTCTGTCGATATTAGCACCGTGTCCCGTTGGGAATCCGGGACTCGTGAGCCGGGTCTGAAAATGGTTGCTGATATTGCCGAGAAGCTTGACGTTCCAACTGACTATCTTCTCGGCCTGACGGATAGCGACGGTTCATCCCAGAGCCTCACTATCAACGACAGGGCAAAGGCAATTCTTGAGCGGGTCCGTGACAAGAGCGACGAACAGGCTTTGTTCTTCGAGACCACGTTTACTCGGTATATTGAACAGATTTCCCTGCTGAAAAAGCTGAAAAAGGCTATTGATGACAACGGAGTTCTAATCGCTAAGGTAAACGTCAAGGGAGACGAAAACCAAATTTCAAACCCGGCACTGAAAGACTATGTCTCTGTCAGTGCCCAGGCAAATGATACCGGGAAGCTGCTGATCCGCTTTGTACAGGATCCGCTGGAGGGCGATTCCGATAAAGACGAGCTTGAACTGTTTCTCGCCGGGAGGTGACCTTCACTGTGATACCAAGTACCGTGAAGGCTACATTGGCATATCGGTATGCGGTAGATGTCACTTCTGGAAAGATCGTCTCCGGGAAGAAACGCATACAGGCCTGCCAACGATTTCTTGACGAGCTGGAGCAGTCATACTCAGATCCGCACTACCCATGGGCATTTGACATTCAGAAAGCCAATCAGCCCATAGAATTCATTGAGCGGTTCCTGATCCCGACCAAGGGCGCGTACTCAAAGACAGAGCTCCTACCCTGGCAGCATTTTGTGGAATCGAACATGTATGGCTGGATATCCCGAAAGACAGGATACAGAAGATTCAGAGAGGCCCTGATCATTGTCGGCCAGGGCAATGGAAAATCCACGATGATTGCCGGCAATGCCGCCTTTGGTTTGATAGCTGACAAAGAGCGTGGCGCAGAGATCTACGCTCTGTCTAACGCCAGAGAGCAGGCAAGAATCGTTTTTGGAGAGTGCGCAGCACAGATTTCCGGTTCTCCTGCCCTCCTGAAGCATGTCCAGGTGACACAGGGCGGCGTGTATTTTCTCAACAGCAAATTTGAACCGCTTGCATCAGACAGCCGAAACCTGGACGGTCGCAATGTTCACATGGCGGTCTTCGACGAGATCCACGAGTTCCGAGACTACAAGCTGATCAACGTCATTAAGGGCAAGACAAAGAAGCGGAAACAGCCCATGATCATTTATATAACCACTCTGGGCACGGTCATAGACGGCCCATTGATGGATTTCTACGTCCTCGGCGGTCAAATTCTCGCCGGGGACGCTGCTATTTCCAAACGTGCGGCAGACCGCATGTTTGTCTATATAGACGAGATCGACGAAGACGATGACCCTACCGATCCGGCATGCTGGCCAAAAGCGAACCCTTCTCTTGGAAAGCTCCTCGACATCGAAGACCTAAAAGATGAGTGGGAACGTGTGAAAACCATCCCTGCAGAGCGGTCAAACTTCATAAACAAGCAGTTAAATGTGTTCACAATGGTCGATGAACTGTCATTTTTGGACGTCAAAACCATTCGGAAGAACAACAAAACCTTCCCTGAAGAACAGCTTCGGGGGCGGCTCTGCTACGGTGGATTTGACCTTTCGTCCACAGAAGACTTCACTGCCGCCTGTCTTGAGTTTCCTCTCCCGGATAACAACTTCTTCCTTTTGGAACATTCGTGGACCACTCAGAAAAAGAAAAATGCCGATGCCGAGAAGCTGGCTTGGGATTATCTGATTGAAAATGGCTGGCTGACCGTCTGCGACGGTGAATACGTGGACTATAACCTTGTTGTGAAATGGTTTTTGGAGCAGAGGGAGAAGTACAGGATAGAGACAATCGGGTATGACCCAGCAAAGGCGTTTATGATGATCCAGACCATGCAGCAGATGGGTTTTATTTTGAATGATGTTCGGCAAGGTGAGATCACCCTCACCGGTCCACTGGATGATTTGAAGGAACGCTTTCTTGATGGGAAGATCGTCCACAACAACAACCCCATGTTCAATTGGTATTTGGGGAACGTCAAGCTTACAAAACGGTCGGCAAACGGTACGTATCTGCCAACAAGGCAGTCAATTTACAGGAAAATAGACGGTTTCGCCGCTTTTTTGGATGCTCACACCGAGTACCTGAGAAAGCATCCGCTTTATATCCCAGAGGATAAAAAGCTGACCACCGTCATCAGTCTGCAGAGGTGATAACATGAGCATCCTGACAACTCTCCGCAATAGGCGGCGGCAGCGCATCATTGCAAAGTATCTCAATACCAACGGTATGGCTATAGCCCAGAGACCGCAACGCATCTGGATTCCGCACTGGCTTCATGGCGATTATACTCTGAAGAACAGCGAACTGGTCTTTGCGGCGGTATCAAGGATCTCCAACGCCTTTTCAGCTATGCCGGTTCAGCTTTATAAAGGCTCTAAGCCAATCTACAACGATCTGAATGATCTGATCGTTTCAAATCCAAATCAGTATATGACCTCCTGCCAGTTCTTCAAAACCCTTGAGGCATGTAGAGGAACGGCCGGCGACTGCTATGCTCTGAAAGTCTACGGGCCGGGTGATGCGCTCCCCCATCTTGATATTTTGGATCCGACAAAAGTCAGGCCGATCATCGAGAAGACCTCGGGTGAGCTCTGGTGGAGGATTCAGCCTGATGAAGGGCCTGAGTTGTTAGTGCATGACTTCTACATGATTCATGTGCCATTCATTTCCACCAACGGGATAGGCGGCATTTCCCCGGTATCTGTTCTGTTCGACACCCTGAAGTATTCTGAGAATATCCAGGAGTTTAATCAGAAACAGTTGGAACAGGGTGTCAATTCCGCTATCGTCCTGGAGGCGCCGGCGAACCTCGGGGACGATCAGAAAAAGGAAATGGTGGAAGACTTCATGAAGACCTATCGTGAGACTTCCGGAAACATTCTCCTTCTTGAATCCGGCGTCAAAGCAAACAACCTGAACCTGTCTCCTGTTGATTCAAAGCTTTTTGAAGTGGAAAAAATCACCAGGAGCAAGGTTGCAATGGTCTACAATCTGCCACCCCATCTGCTTGGAGACTATTCAGATACCTCATTCAGCTCACAGGAGCAGCAGATGTTGGAATTCTTGATGCTGACAATGCTCCCTATCGTCACAGCGTATGAACACGAGCTGAACAGGAAGCTCCTGACTCGGAACCAGCGGAAGAACGGCTATCATTTCAAGTTTGATATGGAAAGCATTCTAAGAGCTGATGCAGCCACGCAGGCAGAAGTGGATTACAAGGCGGTCCGCTCAGGCTGGAAAACTCCGGATGAGATCCGATTCTCAAGAAATCTGCCTGCGTTGCCAAATGGTGTCGGCAAATACGCTCTGGTGTCTCAGGATTTGGCCACGCTGGACTACACCGTCAACGACAAGCCGAAGGTGCTCATGAGTTCAATCGACAGAAAGGAGAACTCTGATGGAGGAAATGGAAGAGCTGATTCAGGAGGCGAAGGAACTGGGAATCCCGAATCCGACAATGTACCGACTGCTTCCGAAGGAGAAACAGATTGAGTCTCTGCAGAAGGATATCAGAAAAGCAAAAGAGTCCGCACCCGCCGAGTGATCGGCGGTTTTTATATACCCAATGGCGAATTCTCAGGAAAGGAGGGGCTATATGGCGAAAGTACTGAAATCACTGAGTCTGAAGACGAAAAAGGCCGATGCCGCTACGGACATCGCCAAGATCAATCAGTTCAGCGTGAAGGAACTGAGCCCTGAGGAAGTCTACTGTTTCTCTGTCGCGATGTGTGACAACGACATCGACCGCGATCTGGAGAGATTTACCAACAGGACGCTCGACGGTCTCGCCCCGCTCTTTATGGGCAAGACGGTAATCAGCGACCATAGTTGGAGATCCGGAAATCAGATAGGCAGGATCTATGATACGTATGTACAGAGATCGACAGAGCAGAATCAGGCGGGGGAACCGCTTAGACAGCTGATCGGCAAGGTTTACATGCTGAATTCCGAGGACAATAAGGCCGTCATCGATGCGATTGAGGCCGGAATCCTCAAGGAAGTCTCAGTCGGTGTATCCATCAAGGGCCGGAAATGCTCTCTTTGCGGAGAGGACATGAAATTCAACTGGTCTTCATGGGCAATGCAGTGCGATAACAAGCACATTCTCGGAGAAACCTATCCGGAGAAAGGTCTGTGCTTTATCAACCTGGAAGAACCGCGTGACGCTTACGAGCTGAGCTTTGTGGCGGTGCCTGCACAGCGGAATGCAGGAGTTACCAAAGCCGCAGGAGACCCGGATGTAGACGAGGCCTTTGACACGCTGCTGTCCTGTCCGGACTTGAGCGAAAACCAGAAGTTTGGCGAACTGCTGAAGCATATGCAGCAGTCCTCCATGCAGGCCGTTGACCGAGAGGAGCGGAAGAAAATCCTCGAGGAAAACGATAAGATCATTAAAATATTTGAAAAGGAGAACTGAAAATGAATCTGTTCGAACTCAAAGAGAAAATGGCCACTCTGAAGGCCGCAATCCTCGCCGATGCCAACTGGCTGGCTGAAAAAGCCGCCGATCCCGCCACCTCGAAAGAGGATATCGAGGCCAAGAAAGCCCACCGTGACGATCTTCAGATGCGGTATGACACCGTGAAGGCCGAGCATGACCGCATGGAGGCTGAGCAGCGTCAGGCTATCGCCGCCAAGGCTGTTGCTGATGGCAATGTGACCGCGGAGCAGAACCTGATCGCTATGAAGGCGGCCTACTACCGCGCCATGATTCTGGGCCAGCCCATCGATCGCAAGTCTTATGAAGGCCTTGGCGCAATCCCGACCAGCGACAGTGACCTCGGTACCGGCGAAAAGCTGCTGCCGACCAACCTTGCTCGCGAGCTCCTGATCGAGCCCTTCGAGATCAACCCGCTGCGCACCATTGCTCGCATCACCAACATCACCGGCTTTGAGGAGCCGAAGCTCGGCTATACCATCGAGGACGCCGATATTGCCGACGTCACTGATAAGCAGACTGCAAACGAGATTGCCCTGGAAGGCGACACCGTTGTATACGGCCGCTTGAAGGCGAAGGTTTCTGCCACCATCAAGGACACTGTCCTGCACGGCACCGATACCGATGTTGTTGCCGCAGTCGAAGGCGCTCTCCGCTCAGCCCTGGCAAAGCGTGAGAAGTTTTTTGCCTTCAAGAGCGCGACTGACATCTACAACAGCGGTACCCCGGATTCTGCCCACCGCCACATGAGCTTCTACAACTACACGTCCTATACTTCGGCATCCAACCTGACCTATGCCATCACGGCCAAGGAAGGTGCGACCATGTATAAGGCGATCGTAGCAGCCCTCGGAGATCTCGCCGACGAGTTCTCGGTCAACGCCTCTGTCGTGATGAAGAAGGCTGACTATTACGATATGGTCGAAGCCCTGGCAAACAACGCAGAGTCCCTGTTTGGCAAGAAGGAGCCCTCAATTCTCGGCTATCCGGTACACTTCTGCGACAAAGCTGCCATCCCTGTGGTCGGCGACTTCACCTACTACGGCATCAACTACGACATCGGAACCATCTTCGAGACCGATAAGGACGCGAAGAAGGGCGAGTACTACTGGGTGCTCACTGCCTGGGGCGATCAGCAGATCCGCCTGAAGAGCGCCTTCCGTCTCGCGATCGTAAACCCTTAAACGCGGACCTGTCGGGGCTGACGATTGGTTCGCTCACGCTCAGTCCGGCCTTTGATAAGGACGTGACTGAGTATTCAGCCGCAACAACCAATGCCACCAACAAGGTGACTGCGACAGCTGCGGATGAAACCGCGACCGTCGTAGTGAAGGTCGGTGACACTGTTATTGAAAACGGCAGCTCCCCGACGTGGGAAGCCGGAGAGAATGTTGTGACCGTCATTGTCACTGATGGCACCGTATCGAAGACCTATACTGTGACCGTCACCAAATCCTGATGAGGAGAGGTGACGGCGGTGGTAACGGTAGACAGTCTTCGTCAGTATTTGAATTGTTCTCCCGATACTACAGCCGCTCAGCTCTCCATGTGGCTTGACGCTGCGAAGTCCGAAGCCCGGACAGCCGGTATCCCGGAATTCCAGCGCAACGCCCAGTATGACCTTTTCATTTACGCTCTTGCGGCCTGGTACTATGACAACCGGGGACTTCAAGTCTCCGGTTCGTATCAGGCAACAGCAAGGGAAACAATGCAGAAGATCAAGGATGCCTTTGTCCTTCAACTCCGCTATGCGACGGAGGATCCAGAGAAGGATGAAGAGGGCGGTGATGGAAGTTGAGCAAATCCGCAAACCCGGGAGAACTCAGAACGCGAGTATATTTCAAAAGGAATCAGCGCACGCTTGACGGCGAAGGCTTCTGGCAAGATGAGGAGATCAACATTTTCGGTGATGGCGTTCCTTGCATGTGCAAGTGGGTTAATGCTCATGGGTATGAAGTGTTTCAAACTATGCAGCTGCAGATCCGCGAACCGGCAACAATAACGACACGTTTTTCCAACAGTCTCTTGGATCAGACGCTTATTGTCTACAAGGAAGACGATTCGATGCCCTATGAGATCATCAGCATCGATGACGTTGAGGAACGGCACAACTGGCTGGAAATCAAGGTGCAGAGAAAAGCTGGAGCAAGATAAGGAGGTCTGGTTATGCTCACTCAGGGAAAATATAACAAGATCTTCTTCGGCCTGGAGAACTCGATCGAGAATGCGGTATCCGAAGGAGAAGCCGTTTTCAGTTTCGACTATCCGAACATCCTGAACAGCTTTTCTGTAGATTCCATGATTAAAACCGCATTGTCGGTTATCGGGCTGCCTGTTTGGAATTCCGTTAAGGAAGAGGAAAACACAAAGTACGGCGGCGAAGTACAGCCGGTTTACTATGTGTTCAACTATTCCAGTTACGGTGTCGGATATGCTGACGATGAACCGACAGGTGAAGTTTATCTGATTCAGGTACACCTGTTCGCTCCACTGGCTTCAAATCTCACTCGGCTTGTCCGAAAGACAAAGGCCGCTCTCCATAAAGCCGGGTTTACCTGGCCGGAGACAGTCAATGCCAGTGACAGCAACGGGCGTCACATTGTATTTGAATTCCAGTTTGTGGACGGAGTTGATTTTGATGGCGACCTTTACATGTAACGACATCGACGGTTTTGTTCTCAGCATGAAAGAATTCGCCGAGCTTCCGGATGATACCATCGGCGATATTCTGGAAGCCGGAGCGGAGGTTGTCCGAAAAGCTCATGTGGAAGCCATTTCTCATTTTGGCCAGCATACCGGGCGATTGCTCGGAAGCCCCAAAATCAAGATGTGCAAGAGAGGCCGGAGCAGATATGCGCTCATCTATCCGGACGGAACGCATCACACATATCACGCCAGAAAGGGCGGCACTGCGACTGCGCGAAACGCTGACGTCGGTTTTGTCCAGGAGTTTGGCGGTCACGGGAACACCAAGCACCTTGGCTGGATGATGAATGCGAATGAGAAGAGCGCAGAAGAAACTACAAGAGCCGAAGCCGATGTCTATGACAGATGGCTGAAGACTCTCAATCTCTAACGAAAGGAAGATATTACTATGGCTGAATTCGGCGCAAAAATGCCTTGTTTCAAAAGCAATGCATCAGGTGTTACCGCTGGCGTTGTCCTTGGCAAACTTGTTGCGGCCAACCTGACGGTCAACCTCTCCTCCGGCGAACTGTACGCAGATGATGCTCTTGCCGAGCAGCTCTCTCAGTTTGCCAGCGGCAGCATTGCGATGGAAACTGACAACATGGCGGATGAAGTCGCGTCCACCATTTATGGCGCGACCGTCACTGACGGTGTCGTGACATACAAATCGACTGACACGCCGCCTGAAGGCACCCTCGGATATTACAAGACCCTGATGGTCGGCGGCGTAAAGAAATGGCGTGGCTATGTATATCCGAGGGCAAAAGCAGCTATCGGGAATGATAATGCGCAGACCCGTGGCAGCTCGATCACGTTCCAGACTGCGCAGACAACCTTTGCAATTCTGGAAGACGCCAATTCTGTGTGGCGTAAAACCAAAGACTGCGACACCGAAGCAGACGCTATCAGCTTCGTGAAAACCGCCTGCGGTATCACCTGATAGCCCCAGAATGAGTCTTTTGTACCGGGGGATATAGAAACATATCCCTCGGTCATTCTGCGCATTTCCGGCCGTTGCAACGGCCCACAGGACACGATTAAGGAGATAACCTATGGACAAGATGTACTATGTCCCAGTAAACGGCAAAATGCGTCCTCTGAACTGGTCTATGGAGGTCATGTTCAACACAGCGGATAAGTTCGGCAGCGTGACGGATGCCTTGAATGCCATCACTACCGAAACCAGGGAAAGCGTCGGCGCAATCCGATGGCTTTTGGTCCAGCTTGTGAACGACGCCGAACTGCTCCGGAGAAATGAAGGGTATGAGCATGATCCTCTCCTGACAGAGGAAGACATCATCATCGACCGCCCCGGAAAGTATCAGATGTACAAGGAAGCAATTCTGAAAGCATTTGATATCGGCTACGAAAGAGAGGTCGAGGATCCAAAGGCTGAGATCGATCTTGGGCTTGCGGAGCTGAACTCAAAAAAAGAAAAGGCCGGGGAATAAGAGCGCAATACAACTATGTTGCGGTCTCAAAGCTGCACCTCACCCGGCTTGAATTCTACCGGATGCATCCCGGCCTGTTTTTCGATATGGTGCAGCTTGAAATAAACAGTATGCCGCACGGAAATGAGGAGGCGATAGACTGATGGCCACTCGGACCATATCAACGAAACTCGCAATAACCGGTGAGTCCGAATATCGCGCCTCACTGTCAAAAATCAATTCTGAACTCAAATCTCTTGCATCTCAGCTGAAGCTCACAGAGAGTCAGTATCAGACAAATGCGAATTCCATGCAGGCCTTGCAGGCCAAGGGAAAAGCACTGAGCGATCTGTATCAGGCTCAGAAGAACAAGGTTCAGGAACTCAGAAGCGCCCTGGATAATGCGAAACAGGCTGAGCAGAAATATGCCCAGCAGAAGGCCGAGCTTCAAAAGAAGATTGAAGAGAACAACAAGGCGCTGGAAAAGCTGAAACAGACCACCGGCGACACGTCGAAGGAAGAAGCCCGTCTCACTGAGGAAAACGCGAAGCTTCAGAAAGAACTCCAGGGCGTGGACGCCAAGTTAGCCGCTGCCGAAAAGGGAACCAACAACTGGCAGACACAGCTCAACAATGCAGAAATCCAGCTGAATAATCTGGATGCGGAGATTCAGAAGAACGACAAGTATCTGGACGAAGCGGCAAAATCCTCTGACGGCTGCGCCCATTCCATTGATGAGTTCGGCCGTGAAGTGGACGAGACAAAAGAGTCTGTCCAAGACCTCAGTACAGTCCTTGCGTCTGCAGAATTCCAGCAGGTAGCAGATAAGCTGCGCGACGCTCTTATGGACTGTGCCAGGGCTTCCATGGAATTTGAAGTCGGGATGGCGGCTGTCAAACGCACTACCGGAATCACCGGGCCGGAACTGGAGGAAATGGGAAATCATTTCAAACAGCTCTCTACGGAGATCCCGATCACTACGCAGGAGTTAACTGCGATCGCCACGACAGCCGGGCAGCTCGGCGTAAAAGGCCGTGATAATGTTGAGGCATTCACAGAGGTCATGGCTCAGCTGGCCACGACAACCGATCTGACTGCAGATACAGCAGCGACAATGCTTGCGCAATTTGCCAATATCACCGGCATGAAAACCGCAAGCGATTATGAACATCTCGGATCTGTCGTTGCGTCACTCGGCGACGCGACTGCTACCACCGCAACAAAGGTTGTCGAGATGTCCCAGGGCATAGCGGCAACTGGTACGCTTGCCGGCATGAGCGCGACAGATATTATGGCCATCTCCGCCGCAGTCGGTTCCCTTGGCATTGAAAGCGCTGCCGGATCCACAGCAATGTCGACGCTGATCTCCACGCTATACAAGGCCACTCAGACAGGCGGTGAGAAGCTGGATCAGTTTGCCAGTGTCGCCGGTATGAGCGGATCGCAATTCCGTCAGGCTTGGGGAGAAGATGCAGTCGGTGCGCTGAATGCTTTCATCACTGGACTGAATGACACCGAACGGAACGGACAGTCCGCTATCCTCATTCTGGATGAATTGGGCATTACCAATGTCCGTCAGACAAAAGCAATCCTCGGTCTCGCGGCTGCTGGTGATCTTCTGACCGGAACCATTGAGCAGGCAAATCAGGCATGGGAAGAAAACACAGCTCTGCAAGAAAAAGCCGGTATCATGTACGATACCGCTCAGGCGAAAGTCACTCAATTTGAGAATGCTACCAACAATCTTAAAATTGCCATCGGTGACGCACTCGCCCCCACGATCATTGACCTTGCCGAAAAAGGTCAGACAGCAGTTGAGTTCTTCACAAAGCTTACCGAAGAAAACCCGAAACTGACTTCGGTTCTTGTAAAGACGGCCGGTGCCATCGTTGGAGTGACATCTGCTTTTGTTGGCCTGCAGTCCGCATCAAAAGTGGCAAGCCTGCTTGGGTTCACCAAGACCGCATCCATGCTGTCCGGGATTGTTAACGGCGCGTCCAGTGCGCTGGGAACCTTTACCACCGCTCTGGGCGGTGTAGCATCCGCGGCCCCAGCTGTTGCTGTCGCGCTTCTCAGCGTTGCTACCGTAATCGATCATTTCAAAGAAACTGAGAAAATCGGTTTTCTCGGAGAAGGCCACACTCTTGAGGAATATGCGGCCAATGTGGAGGCATACAAAGCGGAAATCGTCCGCCTACAGGAAGAGTATGACAATCTCGCAATGTATGGCGGAGATCTTACCATGGCACAGGATGCCCTGGACATGGCAACGCTCGGGCTGACTCATGCCACCGAGGAGTACACCGCTGCCCAGGAAGCGGCAAAGCAGGCAACGGAAGAATCGGCAGAGGCCACAGGAGATATGACCGCTGCAAACGAAGCGGCTAACTACGTTGCAGAGGAGATTACGATGTCTCTCGGCGAAATGGCGCAGGCATACAAAGATGCCTATGATGAAGCCAAAAGTTCGCTTGAAGGACAGATCAGTCTATTCGATGCTTATGCCGCTGAGATTTCAGAAGATACGGACACTGCACAGGAAATGCTGGATCTGTGGGCTCAGCAGACAGCCAACCTCGGCGCCTACACGGAGAATCTGAAAAAAGCTGCTGAGTATGGTCTTGACACCGGACTTGTCCAGTCTCTTGCAGATGGCTCCACAGAGTCAGCAGGGTATCTGGCAACCATTATCGGAGAAATAGAAAATGCAGGGAACGGTGTTTCCGGTTTTGCAGCGACATCTGAGGAAGCTGTTGAAAAATTCAACGCAGCATTCAAAAGCACCGAGGACGCAAAAACAAACCTCGCTGAAACCATGGCGGCAATCAACACCAGTGTCGCCGAAGCCATCGCACAGATGGAGGAACAGGCAGCTGCGGTCAATTTTGATGGTTTCTATGAAGCAGTCGATACAGCGTTTGCTGATGTCGGTCTGAACTTTGAAGAAATCGGCGGTAATATGGGTACAGGGCTTTCTACTGGTATCACAGGCTCTACCTCAGAAGTAGAAGGCGCTGCAAAGGATCTGGTGAGCAGCACAACCGAAGCCGCACAGACAGAAGCCGGCGTACATTCGCCGTCCACTGTATGGCGCGAAATCGGCACCAATCTTGATCAGGGACTTGCGGAAGGAATTAAAAACGGAGAGAGCATTGTAATCAGTTCTGTGAAAACCCTTTCCGCAGAAATCAAGAATACCATGTTCCAGGCCGGCCTTGAGTCTGCCGAATACTACGCCAGAGGCTTGAGAGATCTGCAGAGCCGGACGCAGTCAGAATTGCAGGAACTCAAAAGCACACTCTCCATGGGCACTTACGGTATGTATGAGCAGATGTTCGCTATCGGCTCAAATATTGTCGGCGGTATGATCAACGGCATCTACAGCCAAAGCGGATATCTATATCAGGCTGTCTATAGCGTCACTGCAAATGCAATCAGCGCCGCCAGGGCAGCTGCAGCCGTCAGCTCACCTTCCCGGAAGACAAAGGAAATCTTCGAGTATGTCGGCGAAGGCATGGCGGTCGGCATTGAGAGCAAAAAGGAGCGCGTTGCAACGGCCACAGAGAAGGTTGTTGACAATGCCCTTAGGTTCGATACCTCTGGTCTGGAAAAAGCCGCACGGCTCATTAAAGCCAGCGCTCCGGACATGCGAGATGTTTTGTATCCGGCTCTCCGATCAGCGGCAACCGGTAGTTCCGACAGCGGAGACACCAACATTGACATCCACATCGGGAGCATGGTTGTACGGGAAGAAGCAGATATTCGGAAGATATCCAGGCAACTGGCAGCGGAGATCAAGCTCGAGCTCAGGGGAAGGGGCAACAAATGATAACGACAGGATTCACATTTAACAGCGGCCACTCGCAGTCTTACGGGATTGTAGTCAACCCAACACAGCGCATCATTCTTCCGGAGAAAAGAAGAGTGATGATAGAGATTCCGGGCCGTTCAGGATACCATTCACAATCAGACGGCACCTACCTTGCCAGAGAAGAAACCTTCCACTGTTATTATGTCAGGCCCGAAAACATCTCTCTGGCTGATTCCGCTCGTCGAATTGCCCTCTGGCTGTCCGGAGAAGGTCGGCTTGAATTCGACAACGAGCCTGGTAAATACTATGACGCTTTTGTTGTGGGCGCCCCTCCGCAGATACGGCATCTGCAATATGGGGAGTTTGATGTTACCTTCTGCTATTCGCCGCCGTTTGCATATACAGAGATTCAGCAGGAATCAGACACCATCGTAAGCAATTCCGGGTACATCTTTCTCCCGGTAAACGGCACGGCGGACACGCCTTGCCGAATCATCATCAAGAACGTTGGAACTCGGACGATCAACAATCTTCGGGTAACACGGTCTGTTCAGTAAGGAGGAATACAAAAAATGCCTGCTTCAAACTATGTCAGGACCAACACCCTTGCCGCATGGCTTCAGAGACAGAGCTTCACGATTCCATCAAATCTGTATGTGGCGCTCTTCTCAAATAACCCGACAGCGGCCAACAGCGGGACGGAAGTCAGCGGCGGCGGCTATACTCGTGCAGCTGTCACATTCTCTGCGCCCACCATCTCCGGAGACCGTGCGCTGATCCAGAACAACGCAGAGGTCACTTTCCCGAAGCTCACCGCTTCTGCCGGCACCGCCGCATATGTCGGCATTATGGACGCTCAGAGCGGAGGTAACCTTCTGTTCTATCAGGCACTTTCAACATCATTGGCTTTGGCCTATGGGTATACGCCGTACTTTGCCGCAGGTGAGCTGAAAGTATACCTGACGTAAAGGAGGGTTTGCCGTGTTTGGCAAAGCATTCTTTAATAAGACGCGCTTCAATAAGGGATCCACGACAATGGCACTGTTCGTGGATGTACAGGTCATTTTCTCAGAAGATGCGCCTCGCATCAGTTCCCTTATTGATATGCGGGAACAGGCCATCACGGCAAGCTTCGATATGGACTTGCCCACCATGAGCTTCAAAGTCCCGCTGAAAAGCGTCAGCATCAGCAGTTCTTTCACTACTTCGGCAAGGATGTTCGTGAGAGTTAATCTGCAGCCGACAACAATTGAGTCGGAGTTTGTCTTCGATCCTGCGTCTATCCGTCTGGACGAAACGGAAGAACTCAGTCTGAATGATGTTGGGTTTAAGCCGGGTGATACTCTGATCATCGATACTGATACGCTTGAAATTCTGCTGAACGGCGAACCGGACGTGGAATCGTGGGTATCAGGCGGTGTGTTTATTCAGTTGAAGCCTGGTGGCAATATCATCACAGTTAACACCAGTCCGGCAAATGTTGCGCTGGAAATCACCGTGCTATGGGCGGATCGCTATCTGTAAGGTGGTGAGACTGAATGAACTATATCTCCATCTACAGCCATACGAGCAGAAAGCGGCTTGCCTTCCTTGAGAACGCCTATAAAATCGGATACCGGAAACCGCTGAATGCACTCTGGACCGCACACTTTACGCTGCCGGCAACTGACAGGAAGAACGAATACTGCCAGCCGTTCAACTATGTAGAGCTGTATGATGAAGATGAGTATATCGGCCTGTTCCGGATCGTTCCTTCCGAGCTGGTGAAAAACATCAATACGCATGAGATTACCTACCAGTGCGAACATGTCCTCGCAACGCTGCTGGATGACGTTATGGTCGGATGGCATGAAGTAGGAAATCTCGGTGTATATACCAATCAGGTCATCCAGTATGTTCTTGATCAGCAGACCACGAAAAACTGGGTGCTGAACGAATGTGAGTTTAACAGACAGTTCCTGTATGGCTGGGAGCACGAAAACCTTCTGTCAGCTCTGCTGTCTATCCCGAAGCCGTTCACCGCAAAATATCAATGGGTCTTCGACACCAGAAACTGGCCTTGGGTTCTCAGCCTTAAAGCACAGGAAAGTGAAACGATAACCCACACTGAGGAAGTTCTTGTCGGAACCAACTATACTGAACCGCCGTACTATGACAGCAAACTCAGCGGCACGGCGCAGGTGTACAACGGTGTGACGATAACTCAGAATGACGGCAAAATCACTCTGAACGGAAGCAGCACCGGTGAATCAAGCTCATGGTTTTATATCGGAATCAGGAATCGTTCCGAGGATATTCCGCTTTCTCAAGGCACTTATCGAATCAAGTTCCATAAGAGCGGTGCGCTGTCCTCCTCCGGAGGCCTGTTTCAGATTGTCGCCTATGAAACAGCGTCCTCAAGCTCCGGTTATGCTGTTGTATCTGCGAATATCCAGAGCCTTGATGATATGCAGTTCGTCTGGCCGGAACGTTATGATGGTTGGTTCTACAGCGTAAACTTCTGGTGGCACGGCGGCGGTGATTCTTTCAACAACTTTTCCATTACCCCGGAAATGGGAATTGCTACAGACTTCGTTGAAAGGAGCACAGTAGAGCGTAAAATCATCAAAGCAAAGGGCGAGATCCGATATGCCAAAAACATGATCGGAATCACAAAGGTTGTCGATGCGACCGATGTGTGCACTCGCCTGTATGCGTTTGGGTATGGTGAAGGCGTTGACGCCCTGAACCTTTCCAAAATCAACCCAACAGGGAGACTGTATATTGATTCAGACACCCAGGATAAATACGGCATCATTTCCAAAATCTGGGTAGACCGTCGATACCAGGTTCCTCAGTCCTTGTGGGATGCAGCAAATGCTTTGTTGGAAAAGCTCAAGGAGCCGAAGGTAACCTACACCGTCGAATCCGCCCATATCGGCAGTCTCAGAAACTGTGATGTTGGCGACATCGTCCGCGTAATCGATGACGAAGAAGAGATCAGCGAATACTTTCAGATTCAGTGCATCACAAAGGACGATGTTACCGGGAATCCTGCAGCGGCTACGTTTGTTCTGGGCGGTGACGATGAAAGTACTGCATCCAGCATTGCGGATATCAGTGACCGGCAGCGAATTGAGGAAACCTATGCTCAGGGTGCTGTCACCCTGTACTCACAGTCTTTCCGGGACAATGCCGGCGCAGACAACCCGGCAGAGATGCGGTTTTACATTCCGCAGAATGTCGTTCATCTGAATCAGATCATTCTCCACGGAAAGCTAACCGCCTTCCGCGGCTATACCAAGGCAACCAAAGGCGGCGGCGCGAGTTCGTCCACCACGACAGACGGTGGCTCTACAACAGAGACAACAACGTCCGGAGGCGGCGCGACGGTAACATCGGCAGCAGGTGGATCTTCTACTGTCACCAGCGCATCCGGTGGCGGTGGGACATATACCTCGCCGGCTGGCGGTGGAGCTACATCTACCTCCGGCTCTGGAGGAAGTGTCAACACGAGTACCGCAAACACTGGCGGAAGCAGCTATCCGACATCCGCAAGTTCAATTTCCATGGTGACTGATTACGCATGGACAGGCGGCTGGAGTAACAGCGGTAATGGGCGTTCTGCAGCATATACCTATTATAGCGGAAGCCCTTCACACCAACACCAGTATTATTGGCCTTCGGATCATTCACACTATGTTGACCTCGGAAGTCATAGGCATTCTATCCCATCCCATACTCATGGTATCGTCCTTGCGACTCACTCTCACTCTGTCAGTATTGGCTCACACTCCCATTCAGTGACCATTCCGAATCATTCGCATTCTGTTACGATCGGTTCGCACTCGCACTCGGTAACCATCGGGAGCCACAGCCACAGCGTTACCATTCAGGCACATTCCCACAGCGTAACCATCAAATCGCATAATCACAATTTCTCCATCCCGGATCATACACACGATATCGAATATGGCATCTATCAAGGAGACCGTGCAAGCTCTGTTGAAATCGCAGTAGATGACAACGTGGTCGGAACCTTTTCCAGCATTGACGATATCAACCTCATTCCATTCCTGTCGGCAGATGACGAAGGGCTTGTTGACCGGGGATGGCACACCGTCACAGTCACGCCCGATGCGCTTACACGCATTGAGCTTGACCTTGTAATTCAGCTCTTTGCAAATTCCAGAGGAGGTGGACAGTATTAATATCTCACTGCTCACATTGTACGCTGCCCAGACGAACTCGCCTGCGACAGAAACCAACGGGGCAATCGACGCCTCGTCCACTACAGTCTATGTGAAGGATCCATCTGTCCTTCCATCGACCGTGCCTTTCCTTCTCACTCTCGGGTTTGATGCGTCCGCCTCTGAAACGGTTCTGGTAACGGCGGTCAGCGGCGACAGACTCACAATCACCAGGGGTGTTGACGGACCTGCCCAGGCTTGGGTTGCAAACACGAAATGCGCACGTATGTTTACGGCGAAAGACCTGAACGACGTGCAGAGTAACCTTGCCACGCTTGGTGACGGCATAGACGATGCCCGAATTGCAGTCGATATGCTGTTTGCGGAGCTGGCTCACAAGAACGCGGATTGGGGCAATAGGATCTTGGCTCTTGAAAGCGAAGACACTGCCCTGTCCGGCGACATCACGGCGCTGCAGGGCAGGATGACCACCGCCGAGGGAAATATCACCAAACTGACAGCGAGAACAGATATCGTTGCCGGCACGGTGACTCTCACCAATTCTGAGAACTTCCCGTTCAATAACAGCCAGGTAACTGTGCCGATCAGTGTAGAGCGGAACAACCAGAATTACATCGTGGATTATGAAGTCACAGCTGCAGTCGGAAATGTCGGGGACATCATTGTGTCGGCAAAGCTGGTCAACGGATTCAAGATTGAGTTCACCGGCTCTGCGTCATCCGTCACCATTAAATATCAGGTACTTGGAGGTATGGCTTAATATGATTATCGTGAACAAGAACGAGGGCGAAAAAATCCCCTACACTGTCAGAACGACAAAGATCACCTTTGACGATGATCTTACCATCAATCTGGCAAAGCGCGAAAAAGACGATCCCGTGCATATTGATATCTGTGCAGACAGGGACGGTGAGCTTGTCATCGGCGCCGCTGCGGGACGGCGGTATGTGGCGGAGATCGATATCCCGGCCAGACGTTATGAGACTTCGGAAGAGCAGCAGGAAGAAGAAGGTCCTGCAACTGGCGGTGAACCGTCTGTTGAGGACGCTCCTGTTGATACGGCGCAGAACGAGTCCGAGGAAAGAATCCCAGTCCCCCTGGATATGAACACCGTCACGCTCTCACTCTGGGCACTTGAGGAGGAATAAACCATGGCGAACAACAACTTTGACCTGACCAACCTTGCCCTGCAGGCGATCTGCCCGAACAACGAGCTTCTTTACGATGATGTCGGCAAGCCGTCTATCATGGTGAAGATCCCGAAGATGACCTATGCTCAGCTTGGCCTTGGCTCCTCTACTGAGGTCTTCCCCGCATTCATCGTGGACGGTGTCGAGAAAGACTATATCTGGATTTCCAAATACCAGAACATCGTCCAGAACGGCCGTGCCTATTCTTTGCCGGCGCAGGATCCGAGAACGAGTATCAACTTTGACCAGGCAATTGCCGCCTGCTCCGCCAAAGGTTCCGGTTGGCACCTCATGACGAAAGTCGAGTGGGCGCTGCTTGCCTGGTGGAGCAAGCAAAACGGCACCATGCCATACGGCAATAACAACTACGGCAAAGATACCAGAGAGACTGTATACTCCGCTATTCCGAAACATAAAGACGGCGCCAATACCGGACGTGTCGGAACTGGTACCGGGCCTGTGAAATGGAGCCACAACTGGGCTGCAGATGGAGTCTGGGATCTGAACGGCAACGTCTGGGAATGGACAGGCGGCGTTCGCACCGTATACGGCGAGGTTCAGGTTCTTGCAAACAACAACGCTGCTGACAGTGCAAACTCTCAGGCTGCATCCTCCGCGCAGTGGATGGCAATCAATGCCGCAGACGGTACGCTGATCACTCCGGACGGCTCCGGCACAACCAGCGGGTCCGTGAAGATGGATTGGATCAGCAACAAGCTCGTCTACTCCAATACGATCACCGACACCGCAAAGGGTGCGCATAACTGTCAGTTCAACGTCATCACCTGCGACAACACAATTTCGGATGCTGCGAAGCTTCTGCTTGCATCCATCGGAATGTGCCGGTATGACGAGACAGATACAGCCTTTGATGGAGATCATTTCTACTTCAACAACGGTGAAGCGGAAAGGTGCTTCTACTGCGGTGGCCATTGGGGCAGCGGCGCGAGCGCTGGCGTCTTCTACTCCAGCGGCAACTACGCTCGGTCGTTCTCGTACGGCAACATTGGCTTCCGCTCCGCTTATTATGAACCCTGATCGCTGGTTCTCTGGGCGCTGCCATGCTCCGCGATAGCGGAGCATTCTCTTTAAGTCGGGCGAAGCCCGACCGCCGATTTTTTTCGGACAATTACGGGATACCGAAATTTAATAACGTGAACCCGGAAGATAGCTACAGTTTTTTCAGGAATGTGGTATGATACGGTTTGCTCGGAGGGACAGAAAATGGCTGATGAACCAAACATAAATCCTACTGAGGAGTTCCTGCTTCTGCAGAAGATTCTTGATATGATGGAGTATGCCTATACAGCGCTCCGTCAGTTTCCGAAGTCAGAAAAATACGCAATGGCAACAGATATCAAGCACTGCATGAATATGATCCTCCGTTATGCCATTGAAGCCAGAAAGCACTACTACAAGAAAACCACGCTCCAGAATATGGACGTGGAAATAGCAACGCTCCGGGTTTTCATCCGTCTGTCCTATCGGCTGCACTTCATCGATATGGCAAAGTATGACAACTGGTCAACGATGGTGGATGAAATTGGAAGAATGTTAGGCGGCTGGCTGAAGACCGTCAAACAGCCAAAGCCGCCAGCATAGGGAATGGTTCATATTGTTTGGGAGCTTCAACTGCGGTGGCAATTGGAACAACGGCACGAACGCTGGCGTCTTCAACTCCAACGGCAACAACGCTCGGTCGAACTCGAACGGCAACATTGGCTTCCGCTCCGCTCATGCCCAAGTAGTCTCATACTGCAAGCTCACGGGCTTGCAGACAGTACAGGGCATAAGGGAATCGTCCCCTTGGTTATCCTGTGGCCTAAAAATATTCGCTGGTGCGCTTCGGCGCTTTAGTAAGCCAACGTTCCGGCTGGGTCCAAACCGGCACGGCGTTCGTTATGCACAGATAGAGGATGGAGCAGAATATGGAAAAGCACTCTCATGTATTCGAGAAGTTCGCAACCTTCGAGAACATGTATGACGGTTATCTGCTGGCGAGACGCAATAAGCGTTATCGCCCGGAAGTGCTGGCCTATTCTGCCAACCTTGAAGAGAATATCATCAATGCCGTAAATCATCTGCAATGGGGAACGTATGAGACTGGGCAACCACGACCGTTCTATGAATACTTTCCGAAGCTGCGTCTGATCCACGCACTCCCGTTCTTTGACCGGGTTGTGAACTGCGCTGCCTATCATCAACTCTGGCCCATCTATTCCCGATCATTCTATGAGCATTCCTACGGCAGCATCCCAAACCGTGGACAGCTTGCGGCGATTGATACTCTGACGAGCTGGATGCAGTATGTCTCCGGCAAAGCGACTACCTGGTACATCGGAAAGCTGGATATCGCAAAGTTCTTCTTCCGAATTCCGGTTGAAGTACAGATGCGGGAACTGATGCGTCCCTTGGATGACGAGCGTATGCGCTGGTTTCTGGACACGGCAATTCGGTGCGACGGTCGGCCCTTCGGTCTGCCTCTGGCGGTCACAGACGTTACAACCTGTGAGCGAATATGCGGACTGGGAATGCAGGTCGGATCCCTGATCTCGCAGACAACAGCCAATGTTGTGCTATCACCAGTCGATCACTACATCAAGCGCGTGATGCGAGTTCCGTATTACATCCGGTACATGGACGATATGATGATTCTCATGCCATCCAAAACAGAGTGCTGGGAGGCAATAGCGGAGATAGACGATCATCTCCAGGAGAATTTCGGCTTGCAGCTGAATGATAAAACCGCTGTCGTTCCGGTCGGTACCGGCGTAGAATTCATAGGGCGGATGGTGTGGCCAGGGCGTTCTTCTCTCCGGAAATCCACATCTCTCAACATGAAAAGGCATCTTCGGTATGTAATGGAGCACTACAGTACCGGGGAGCTGCCAATGGAATACTGTCTGAGTGTGATACAGTCCTATCTCGGACTTATGAAGCATTGTGACTGTGACGATCTAAGGAACAAAACGATAGAAGACTTCGTCCTCGTCCGACATCATTTCGGCGTGGACGATGAACAAATTGACGATGATCCGCTTTTTTGAGCGGATCATTTTTTATGGAGGTAACTGCCATGGAATGGCTTGAAGTGATCGCAGAGATCGCAAGAATTTTTGGTAACATCACAGGAATCATAGCTTTCATGGCTATTGTCGTGAAGCCCGTCCGAGAATGGCTGTTTGGCATGAAGGATATGAGAGAGGCACAGCGCTGCCAACTTCGGTCTGACATGCTGCACACCTACTACAAGCATCGGGAGGAAGACACGATCCGTCAGTATGAGAAGGAGAACTTCCTGCTCGAATACAAGGCGTACAAGCGCCTGAATGGAAATAGTTTTGTGGACGATATTGAGAAGGAAGTCAGGACCTGGGATGTAATCACATAAGGAGGATATCATGGTAGTTGTGATCACAGTTCTTTTGCTGCTGCTTCTGGCAATGATGATGTTTGCATGTATTGTTGCCGGAGCGGAAGAAGACGAAAAGATGGAACATCTCCGTGAGCAGGCCAGGCAGAGGGGAGATCCGGAAGACTGGAGGTATGAGGAATGACAAGAAATCAGACCATTTACACTATCCTCCGAAACGCAGGTCTGACTGAGGCCGGCGCCATCGGCATGATGGGAAACTGGGCCTGCGAGTCCGGCCTTGAACCCTGGCGGCTGCAGAACGACTTCGACCCGTTCCGGACGACCTCAAAGAACTATGTGGCCAGAGCAACCAGCGGTGCCATGAGCAAGGAAGAGTTCTGCCGGGCAGTCGGATTTGGACTGGCCCAGTGGACGCTGCCCTATCGGAAGGATAAGCTATGGACGTTCTGGAAGCGCTACGGCACGGCTCTGGACAGTGAGATCATGCAGACACACTTCGCGCTGACGGAGCTCAGGACAGAAGGGGAATACGCTGGACTTTTCCGGATGCTGAAGGAATCCAGCAACCTGACGGCCTGCTGCGACGCCATCTGCGAGAGCTACGAGCGGCCGGCAGTGAACAACTACAAGGATCGGAGAGACGCGGCGGAGAGCCTGCTGCGGGAGTTCTCCGGCTTCGTGGTAGATCCGGCGGCGCTGGTGGAGTACGTCCCCGCCCAGGAGAGCGGGTCTGCGTCGTCCACCGTCACGCCCGTGGCCACGACCCCGCCTATCATGCCGACGCATGAATACTGGCCACCGAGGGTCATCTGCGA
This sequence comes from Oscillospiraceae bacterium, assembly GCA_017458335.1. Lineage (GTDB taxonomy): Bacteria > Bacillota > Clostridia > Oscillospirales > Oscillospiraceae > Limivicinus. The sequence continues at coordinate 109,652 of JAFTFT010000005.1, read as the reverse complement.
GGGCATGAAGGGACCGGACGTGGAAGTGCTGTGCGCCCTGCTCAAGGCGCAGGAGTGCGGCGTGAACTACATCGACTCGAACTTCGGCTCGTTCCTGACGGAGCGGGTCAAGGCATACCAGACTGCAAAGGGTCTGAAACCGGACGGTATTGTCGGCCCACTCACCTGGGCGGCATTGCTGAAAATTACCAAAACCTGAGAAAGGAGAAAAACCATGGGCGAAAACATCCAGTTTGCATTTGTGACGAAAGACGGCACCGAACACCGTCTCAACGTCCAGTCGACCACGATCTTTCAGGCAGCTTTTGAGATCCTTGAGAGTATTGCGGTCGGCGATCTGACTGTGGACCCGAAAGACATCGTCAAGATCATCGACATCCCCGGCTGACGGACGGCGGGTTACAGAAGTCCGAACTCAGAAAGGAGTATCACCATGCAGATTCTTTTGGAGCAGGTAATCAAACTGATCTTCACGGCCCTTGGCCTGATTTTCAGTTCTATTGTTCTTCCGTGGATTGTCAGCAACGGCATTCCCTGGCTGAAAGAGCAGCGCCTTGACGGCATCGTGAAGAAGTACGTCGAAGCCGCTGAGAAAATGGCAGCGTCCGGGCAAATTTCCAAAGACATGAAAAAGGAGTTCGTCCGGCACCTGCTGGAAGCACGCGGCATTCATATTACAGAAGAGGTCAATGCCCTCATTGAAGCCGCAGTCATCGAGTGTGACCACGCTTCCGCTCAGGCCCTGTTTCTGATTCACGAAGCTTTTGAAGCACAGCATGTTCACGGTGAAGATGGGGAAATGATCCCTGTCGAGCCGGCGCCAACTGAATAATCATCCGGACAATCCGGAAACAAAAGCCCCTACCAAATTGCCGCCGTTGGCAAAAAGGTAGGGGCTCTTTTTTGTTTTTACCGTATCGCCCACGGAAACGGGCCGGAAACGCTACTTTCGTCTCAGAGATATAGAAACATAGGTCTGAGGCTTTAGGCCGTTTCTGTGGCGTTGCAACGGCCCAAAATGGCTATTCTGTGTCGTTGGTTATGTTGAGATACCGATAGCAGGTCTGCTTTACGGTTATTTCTGTATTCCGTCCGCCGATGAACCTTGCCACGTCTTCCCATTTCATCCCACAGAGGAACCTGTACTCGAAGATAGCCCTTGTTCTGATATCCTCGATAGATTTGATGTATTCCCGGACTCCTACTTCCGATCGTTCGACAATCGCCTCAAGGCGCTTCACATCATCTTCTCTGGACTGAAGGACGATAGACAGATTTTCCGGTCGGCGTGAAGGATCATGCGCATGGGGCATTCCGTCATATTGCGTTGCACCAAGGATTTGAGCTTGTGCAGCCTGTAGGGCTTCCTTCGCAAAGGCAAGTTGGGTAACCATGTCCAGATGCCCGTTCAGCTCTTCAAGCGTCATCGTGTGTCTATCCTCCCTTCAATCGCATTATAACGTATCAGTGTAATTCGGGCAAGACTAACGCCCTGTGCTCCCGAAACCAGCATCTCCTCGATCTGACGGATCCAGCTGATCAACAAGTTCAAGCTCCGGTGCGAAATATGGAAGAATCACCAACTGAGCAATCTTGTCGCCCTTCTGGAAATGATAGCCTTCCTTCCCAAAGTTGTAGAGCTTGACAGCAATGGAGCCGCGGTACGGTTCATCTATCGTTCCCCCACAGGAAACAATGCTGGCATTCACATTCAGGCCCGACTTGCTTTCCACCTTCGCCCAGGTTCCGGGCAGGAGCTGGATATGGACGCCTGTATCGAACACGTGAGAGTGTCCAGGCCAAAGCCAGAAATCTTCATCGCGGCTTCTAATATCAAGGCCTGCATCTGTTGGATGCGCGCGTTCGGGCATGTATGCCCCTTCATCCAGAACGATCTTTGTTTTTAGCATATACTCCGCATTGATGGTCATGCGGCAAGGCCCTCCATACAGGTAGCATGCGGTCTTTTTGCATTGTGTATTCTTCTGTGGATCGCACATCCAGACCTCTCCTCCATTGATAATCATTTCAACATCTCCTGTTCCTGTGCCGGCTGAACCGGATCCCATCCCATGAGCATTGCGATCTGGTTTCTCAGCCGGAGATTGTCGGCCATGTCCTGGCGGTGGCAGTGCTCCCATTTGGTGATCTCAGTTTCGAGCTGTGCGACTCTTGCTTTCAGCTGTCGGTTCTCATGCCGGAGCTCATTCAATTCCTTGTCCTTCTCGGTCATCTGGCTCCTCCTCTACGTCAAAATTGCTGAAGCAGCAGAAGCAATACCGCCACTTCTTTTTTCCGTCCGTCCGGATGCCCGACAGGCTCTTCATGCACCGTGGGCAGATGCCGACCTGCAGGGCCAGACGGTAGATTTCCTCTTTCGTGGGTTCTTCCATCATATGAATCCTCTCTTAAGTTCCTCGAGCATCTGGTCAAGCCTGTCTTGGCAGCTCTGACAGAGAGTGAATGAGGCGCTTGTCTTGCCTTCACAACGGACCTCTACATCCATAAAGCCTGACGGTTCAAACTCAAATGCGTCAAGGGGGCGATAAGCCGAAATTTCGTCATTCATTCCGGTGACTGCCTCGAAGGTCGATGTTCCACATCTGGAACAGGTTCGTTTCCGGTACAGGTTTTCCATCCTCAGCCCTCCTCGTTTTTATACAGAAGATCAATAAATCGGCCTTTTTCGTCGATAATGAAACTGTCAGTGTCCCATGATGCCGTGCATCTGTCAGGAGCGTTCTCGCAAGCTGCGATACTTGCTTCCATCGAGCCGGGAGAAGAAACAGAGTATTTTTTACTGAGTTTGCCGGATTTCGTCATAGCATAGTTGTATGAAATCTGGTAAAGGTCAGAGACAATTATCCTCCCGCCACATAAGGGGCAGCACTTCCGAATTATACCCATCACTCAGCCTCCTGCTTCAGCCAGTCCAGCCAATTCGCTTGGCATCCAAGCCTTTCCATTGTAAAGCGCACCTTGCAATATGGGATCGGGCAATCATGGCAAGAAACATAATCAGCAAAGAACTTTGCCAGCTCTTCATCCGTCATAGACCGAATTCTGTCGGCCTTTGTTGGCTCAATAGTTCTGATTCTCCGGCAATTATCACCGTCATAATTCAGACAACAACGTGCATATTCTTTGCATCGGTCACAAAGGGTTATTGGTCTATTCATCACTAAGCCCTCCTGTTCCACGCTGCCTTTGCCTCTTCTGCTGTCCTGAAATATTTGTTGTCCGCATAGTAGATAATGCAATCATAATTCTGGCAAACAACCTCATAAGCTGTAATGCGCTCACACTCTGGGCGCGGATATCTGTTATCGCTCTTTATGATAGGCATCTTGCCGCAAAACGGGCAAGGCTTTAGAACATCCATCACCTCTGCTCCTTCCGATTGAATTCACATGAATCCGTCTCCAAATCATAACTGCATGGAGGTATTGCATCTCCGGTCTGCTCACGGTGCTGGCATTCGTCGCAGAGCATCAGTCTCTGACCGCACACCGGGCAGAAGGCTTTATACCCTCTCGCTTCAACGCTCCATGACATCTCTATCTCGCTCTCACAGTTAGGGCATACCTCAGTGACGGTATAGTCTTCGTCCCGGCCGTCCTCAGTTCTTGGCACATAAGCTTTTGGAAATCGTGTCCAGGCAATGACTTTGAAATACTCCGGTCTAATCTGATGTTCAAAATCGGCACATTCGAAGAATCCCCAGTCACCGTGCTGCGGATGCATCATGTAATAAACCGGGGAAAGAACCACGCACTTCGGCTCTCCTGCACTCTTCCGCTCAACCGTAACGATAAGCGGAACGCCAGCAGGTGCATTAAACTGATTCATCGGTATCCAATCCATTTAAGTTTCCTCCTTGTCGTTCACTACGATTTTGTAAACACAGGCATCTCCGTCTTCCCCTTCATAATTGCCGCAGTAGGCGAACTTTTTCTGATCCGGGTGTGCCATTCTGACAGCCATGTTCAAAACTTCTCCAGCTACATCGTCTCTGAACCCATCATAGAAGACTTTTCCGGTAGTCATCCCGACAATTACAATTGCCGGATTGTTCGGGCGGTGTTCTTTCAAGAAATCCGCTACTGTTGTGCCGTGTCTCAGGCTCTGAACCGGACGGATAGGTCTTGGCTCATAATCATCTAAAATCACGTTTGCTCCTCCTTGTGCTCCAGCATTTTCAGCACATCTTTGTATTTATCCTTCAGCCTGAAGCATTTTCCGCTTTTCATGTGGACATAGACGAAGTCTTCATATCCGGAATGATCTTCATTGATTGCTTCGATCTCATCCGTGTTCACGATTAACGGCGAAGACTGATAACAGCCATTCCTGTAATAAGCTTCATTCAGCTTTATGAGCATTTTTCGGTGCCTCCTTTTCGTGCTTGTCATGCGGATAGAACCCGATGTAATCAGGGCACGGGTCCGGACACAAATAGATAAACCCACGTGCAGCGCACTTGTTGCAGTCATCGTCTCCTATCCAGTTCATACAGCTTTTGTTAAGCATCAGCCCACCACCTTCGTGTAGTATTTGTTCGGGTACTCTTTGATCGGGCATTTCTTCAGAAAACCGTCACTGCGATAGGTCAGAAACTTATGACCAGGCAATCCGGCAACCGTACATTCGAGCCACTGGTGTACGCCGTGCCGGTCATTGCCGTGGATGTTGACTCTGCTGCCAATCTCCAATGCTCTGACCTCCTCGACACTGATCTCATGTTCAGTCTTCGGAAGCATGTGCTCCAACGGTTTTTTCACTTCGGCATCCTCCTGCGTTCTTTCACAGGATAAGCCGCCCGGTACTTGCTCATGCAGGACGGTTTGCAGAACCAGAGCGTCTTACCTTTCCCGGCAAGGCGGATCTTGTACTGGTACGCCCCTGGATCGTGTGTGATGATCATATGGCCGCACTGAGCGCAGAAGCGCTCCGGAGGGTTATATGTTTTCATCGGTTTTGCCATCTGACAACTCCTTTTCCAGTTTGGCACATACCGGCTCATGGATGCAGCGAAGGGAATAAACGTTTTGGTAATCTTTTCCAGCGAAGTACACTTCCTTTTTCATGTCGAGGTCGATATGGCGGCAGTCTTTGCAGCAGCCGGAGATTTTCAGTTCAACCATCACTTCGCTCCTTTCCCGCTCAGGACATACTGTCTGAGTAATTCCGGTCGAAAAGGCTTCTTGCAGAAATCGCACTTCTTTTTCTTCTCAGTGGTGGTTTTTCCTGTAATCAGCTTCAACCGAAAAAAGTCCTGCTGCTGCTTAACACAGAACTCACACACCGTCACTACTTGTGCCATAGCCAACCTCCGTTTCAATTCCATCATAATTCATGCAGCAATAATCCCAATCGGTATAACACTCCAGTTTGTCGCAGAACTGAGCTGTTTTATATCCAGGCTCCATTCCCGGATCCGGAATCCAATATGCGCAGTGCCTGCAGCACGGACGGTACACAGTGTCTATCCAGTCGTGTTTCTCTGGCTTGTCCTTTGATGTCGCCACAGCAAAAACGAAAATCAGCATTGCCGCGGAGAATCCCAAAAAGATTAAAGCTCCGACCACATTCACTCCTCCTCTTCAAGATAGTTTTTTCCGAATTCTTTTCGCCAGTCTTCAACTGTCCAGCCGTTTTCTTCCATTGCCTTTTTCTGTGCCCACTGTTTCAGCATGAGTTGCGTCTCCTGGTTCTTATGCGCCGACTTAGGTCCGCATCTGTGACAGCGTTTGCCGCAAAGCGGAACAACAAGGCCGTATTTCTCTGACTTCTTCCGGAGGCTCCCGGGGAACACGTGATGCCACTCAAGCGTGTCCCCGGTGCCATTCCGGCCGCAGAGAAAACATCTCTGCTCGTCCATGCTATTTCCTCCGCTTGTGCTGTTTGGCAAACGGGCATGTTGCCCAATGCGGGATTCGGCCTACGTTCGTCATATCTTCCAGTGGTCCGTCAAACTCACAGCTGACAACGTCACCTTCCTGAGTGACAACCTTCCCTTTGCCGTGGAACTTCGCCCAGAACGGAACAAGGTTCGGATCGCACGGCATGTCCGCGCCATTCCTGGTCTTTACCCAGGTGATCTCAGCACCGCAGGATTTACACCTCGCCATTGTCTTCACCAGCCTTGTACACTTCATGGTCTCCGGAGAGCATCTGTGCTTCCTCTGTGCTCATTTTGTACCCGAGCGTTGACAACCAACGATAGATCAGCTCCAGTTTTCTGTTGTGATCGAACTTTGGAAACTCTCTCCTGTATCCACTGCTGCAGTTGATGTCCGCATCCCCAAACAGGGCATACACCAGCTTTACCCAATCGTCGCCGGAAACCTTGTCGAATCCTTCAAAGAATTTCTCCTCACGCTCTGGTATGTATCCGGTATCCGTAATGCCGGCAAGAGTATAGAGTGCCCCTCTGTCAGAACTGTTGTAGCCGATCGCGTTATAGCACCCGGCAATAACGGCCCCGAAGATCACCTGCGGCTCGTTCTTCTTCGTGACGGTGAAGCCGTCAATGAACTTTTTCCGCAGTTCAAACGTGGTCTTACCGAGGCTTTCCAGCCGATCCCATGCAGCGCGGACGGCCTTCTCTTTATCGATCTCCTCCTGAGGCCTTTTCACAGGAGGAGCTTTTTTGTGTTCATGAAAGAGTCTGAGCTGGCCATAGTCATAGGAGTCTTTTCCAAGCCAGTAGAAGACAGGTTCCTTGGTGATATCATCTTTCGGCTTGTTTCCATCTTCTTCCCATTTGTCGATGTAGATGGTAGAGCCAACACTGTCATACTTTCCGTTCCAACGGTCATTGTCATTTATTTTCTTTGCCTTGACAGATTTCAGCCATTCCTTCACTTTGGGCATATTGACGTCAATGTTCTGCCTCTTGACGGCTTTCTGGATCGCCATGTCGAAGTCTCTGGTGCCGATCTTATCCAGGCATTCGTTTCTGGCGGCGATGTCTTCGATCTGAGACAGGCTGTCGAGATCGGTAATGGAGATCTGCCGTTCATCGGTGACCTGTTTGAATTTCTTCTGGTCGAGCTCCATCCACTTCACCCGGCGTCTGACCGTTGATGCGGAGAAGCCGGATTTTTCGGCGATCTCCTCGACAGTGCTGCCGAGGTCGAGCATCATTTGAAATCCCTGTGCCTGTTCATAGACGGTAAGGTCTGACCTCTGCATGTTTTCAATCAGCATGGTCTGGACTTGCTCCTTTTTATCCATCCAGACAACAGAGCACGGAAGTTCTGTCAGGCCTGCCAGCTTTGCCGCAGCATGTCGGCGGTGGCCAATGAGGATCCTGTACTTATCCTGCCCTTCCAGCGGTTCAGGAACAACAGTAAGGTTCTGGAGAACGCCCTGTGTCCGGATGCTGTCGGCAAGCTCCGTCAAATCCCCGAGATCTTTTCGGGGATTCAGCGGATGCGGAAGAAGGTTCTCAATTGGAAGCATCACAATATCTGCCATGACTTATGCCTCCTCCGGAACGTCATAGGCCAGAACCTCACGGGGCTCTGATCCACGATAGGGGCCAACCACGCCGGCATCTTCAAGGGCCTGCATGATGCGCCCGGCACGAGAATATCCGATCTTCAACCGGCGCTGTAGCAATGCGACAGAGGCTTTGTTTTCCTGCCTCACAAGCTGTGTGGCCGCGGCGATCAGATCATCCGTCGATGCATCCTCGCCTGAATCATCGACTGCTTCCGGATCCGTTTCTTCGGAATCGCTCTCTCTCATATCCTCAGGCGGCTCATCGTCTACGCCGGAATCACCCTCATCGATTACCGGCATGTTGAACTTGTGGATGGTACCGTTGGTAATCAGATACCGGAAGAAATACTGCTGCCAGAACGAGATCATCTTGAGGAAGATGTTCTCAATCTTGGTCCGAAGAACCTTAGAAATCGTGAACGTTCCGCCTTCAACCTTCGACGTCAGTTCACCGTCAGAGAACAGCCATTTCATAGATGCGTTCGGGCTGATATAATCCTCCCCGTCCGTTTTCTCCAGGAACGAGAGCTGCTCAGCGGCACCCTGAATCGGACGAATAGTCAGAGTGATCGGGTAGGTGTCCTTCCGGATACGATATGTCAGGTCATGTTCCTCACACAGGCCATCCAGCTTTTTCTTCTGGGCTTCATACATAGTGATTTCACTCATTGTGTTGACTCCTTTCTCAGTCGAGGATCAGCAGAAGATCATTCCAGGATTTGCTGATCCGGTATGCTTGCAAATCATTCTCGGTCACATACTTGTGGCCAAACTTTTCTTTCATGCTGGTCCAATCGGACCACGGGATTCTGTAGACACCGCCGTGCTTGAACCCAGCGAGGACAAAGCACCTGGCGCCAAGGGACGAAGCCTGATTCATGTATGTGGCCTGCACATCACTCACCCTGTCCTGCGTCAGACGGTCTCCACTGGTGTACTTCGCTTCAAAGATTACAGCCCGTCCACCTTTGATGGTTCCCTTGTAATCAGGCTGGGCACGAGCGGCAAAGCATCCCATAAACCGGCCGTTTCCCATACGCCGGATGATCTTGAACGGCTCCGGCGTCTTATCGATCTGGGCATACCCTTTTGAGGAATAATAGGCAAAGGTGTGATCGAGGATCTCTTCAAAGGCTCGGCCTTCCTCACGATTCTTCTTCCCCTTCTTCTGGTTAACGGGATTCGGCAGCGGAGGGAGCTTATCCATGGGCACCTCCAAGACTGGTTGCTTTGATGGTAAAACCATTCACCAGTTTGTGCATGCAGTCGAACGGCGTTTTTGCAGCGGTCTCTCCTTCGTGGTACCAGACAAAGGCACCGTCATTGGTGATGCGTTTGATTTTACCGATCTCGAAACGTTCGCCATTCTGATAGACGATGTATTCGCCCACTTTGAAATCAGTCATTTGTTTTCTCCTTTCGGAAGCGACGGAGCGAAATTAGACTCCGCGATTCTCTGATATAGCGTTCTGTTCTCCTGATCGAGCAGATAGGGGAGAAAAACCTGCTCCATAGCCGCCTGTTCCGTTTCCACAAGCGCGAGCTGGGCGGCGATCCAGTCCTTTACGTTTCTCCACGCGATCCGCTCGGCCTGTTTCTCGTCGCATTTCTTCCCGTCCTTTTTCATCACACGGATAACGCCCTCCGGCTTTGCGTCGATCTTGAAGCCGGACATTGTACCGTTCAGCATCAATCCGAAGGTGACAGCCTCGACTTTCCCGGAATCGGAATAGTCCATCATGACTTTTCGCGCTCCGTGAGCCGCAAGAAGCCCTTGGATCTCTCCGACCGTCTGAACAGCTGGAATTTCGGTGGTGTAGTTCTTAATTGGCATTAGTTTCCTCCTTTCAGAAAAATGTTAGTTGTCCGAACCCGGTTTCGCTGTACAGCGGCTCCGGGACGGTTTGCTGGGCTTCAGGCTCCGGAAGTATCATTACAGGTTCCGGAGCCTTGACGGCCACAGGCGGAGCAGGAGGCTGGGCAAGCGTGGTTTCCGCTGGCTTTTCTTTTCTTCCTCCGGAAAACATCAGGTCCATGCTTGCCGCCATCCTGCGCCCGGCCCATTCAAGACGGGCAAGGAACATCGGCGTGTACCAGATATTTCCCTTATCGACCGGAAGAAGGCCCCGCCTGTCATAAGATGTGGACGGATTGCAGAGAGTATCGCCGATCACGACATATCCGGCGAGACCCCGGACGCACATGCCGATGTAGCACATGCAGCCGACCGTGAAATCGATGTCCTGCGCCGTGAACAGGATCTGCGTCTGAGGATTGATCCCGCTCCGGAGCGATTCGTTGGCAAACGCCATCAGGAGAGCGCCGGCACCGCAGGCCGGATCGTTTACCGAGACAAAGCCCCGATCATCGATCTTCGCTTTCAGCATATCGAAGTCGGACAGGATCGCCGCCATGCACTGGCAAACGGAATACGGTGTGAAGAACTGTCCCGCTGCGCTGCTGCCGAAATCGAGAGCCATATACATCTCGCCGAGGAAGTCCTGGTCGGGATTGTCTTCCATTCCCATCACGATTTCGGCAATCATTTTTGCGAAGATATCCAGCTCTGATTTCCGGTACTGCTTCGCATGGTCCATATACATCTGCTCCCGCTCCTCACGGTGGTCCAGATCGGCGAGATTCGAGTACATGCATGCGGTCATCACGACAAAGTCTTCGAAGATCTTTCGCCGGTTCTTGCTTCCGTCGAAGGCGGAGAACAGCTTTACGATTTCCTTTTGGTGCGAGTCCCGGACCAGCCGCGCGTCCTTCGCCATCAGCCCTGATACCTCCATGTGCTCATGGAAGTGGTTGTCTCATAACTGTCCCTGGCCGTTCCGGAGCTTCCGTTCCATTCGAAATAAACCATATTCTCCGTCAGGCCGTTAGGGATGATCCCCTGTTCATACAGAGGGCGTATCATGCTCTCAGCCAGATCCCAGTCATGTTGGGTGAAAGTGTTGTCTTCGCTGTAGAACATGAACTGATTCGGCTGTGCAGCCACTTCCCGAATGGAATCCGGATAGTTCGGATTCAGCTTCCGTGCGATCGCGACACCGAGCTTTGTACCCTTCACCTGATCGTTGGCTTCCTTGCTGATCAGCTGCGCTCCTGCTGTGATCTCCTGATTGACGAAGGCTTCACGGGATGCATCACCGCTCAGAAAGTATTCCCGGGATCTGGCTTCGGCCTGTTCATTTTTGTATGCCTGCAGTTCTGCGGCATACTGATCTGCCATTTCTGCCCGGACACGCTTCTCTGTCTTTGCTGATACACTCCAGCTGAGGAGCAAAGTGTAGATCGTGAACGCTGCTGCCAGTGCGATAGTGATACCGTGCTTCCGAACGAACCAGTGACTCAGGTCAATCTTGAACGTCTTCTTTTTTACGGGTTTACTGACCGGCAATTCCTGGCGGCTCCAGTTCGGCAGTTCCATCATGGCCATCTCCTTTGTCATGCTCATTTTCCTTTCCGTCCGTTATGGACAAGTTCATTTTGTCTGCAAGATCGGCGATCAAAGGGACCGCTCTCACTGCTTCCAATTTCTGCTGCGTTCCGGCTGAGATCATCCGACTCTCCCTTGCTCTGGAAGACATCGTTTCATACACCATGCGAAAGTTTGCCCGGAGCGCATCCACGTTTTCGCTCTCGCAGATCTGCTGCCAGCCGATCCGCTTCACCGTCTCCCGCGTAACCTCATCCATGGAGGCAAGCGCGGCTTCGCGCTGCATGTAACCGAACCGGCCTATGGCTTTCTGCACCAGCTCCCATCCATCAGCCCATGAAGGTGGGACGCCGTTCACAACAATGTCCGCTTCCTGCCGGAGCGCTGCGATAGTCGGAGGCTGGGTTTTGGTTTCGATCCAGCGGTTGACAACAGCAGCCATGACGTCATAGGGTATGTCACCGAGTTTCCGATACCAGATTTCAACTGCGTCAGAATTCGGAAACAGGTTCGCCCATGGAAAAGCGGTTGTAATGCCCTTGGTGATTTTCTCAAACTGTTTCGCTGTCATTGGCATGCTGTTCTGCCCACCTCTCTATCGTGTTATAGGTCTGCTGCATCTCCCTGCCGTGTCTGGTAGTCTGCTCCGGCTTGTCCCGATTGTCATACTTGCCATTGACGATGTTCAGAAAGTTGTTCGGGCGAACGAACCAGTCAAAGGTGATTTGGAAATCCTTTACCCGGCCCATCAGGAAGTCACTGGCCCTGACGATCTCGATTGCCTCCAGAACAGAGCCGATGCCGTAGTCCCTGATTCTGGCCCTGAGCATCTTCCCGGCATTTGTTGTGGAATCCGGAATCTTCCGGAGCTTCTGGATCCCAAGTGTTTGCCAGGCATCGACAACACGTCGCACGTCCTCCGGGCGACATACACTTTCGACAGAAAGTGTTCCACTCTCTTTCTCTGACTCTTGCTCTTTCTCTGACTCTTGTTCTGTTTCTATCTCTTTCTCTTGGCGACAAACGGGCGACAACTGGGCGACAATGTCGCCAGAATTGTCTTTGTTCCGCAATTCCCGTTGGCGTCTGGCTGCATAGGTTTCGCTGTCCAGAAGCTTGGCAACTTCTTTCATAAAGAGCGTCTTGTCATCGAAAACCTCAACCATTCCGAGCTCTATGAGGACTTTCAAAGCCGAGCGGACAATGTCAACATTGGTATGCGTGACACTCGCCAGCATGGTTTCTGAATACGGGATGGTGTCAGAGAATCGAAGAGCGCCTTCGTGATCAACACTTTCGAGCATGAGCTTGAGATAGAACAGAACGTAATCTTTCCCGTTTGGCATATCTTCGATGACGGTGATGTCATGCCGCTTGAAGAAACCGCGGTCGAGCTTCAGCCAGTAGTACCGTTCTTTATCTCTTGCTGCCATCGGTCATGCCTCCTCAGAACGGCAGATCTCCGTCATCATCGTCCAGTTCGGTAAACTGTTGCTGTGTTCCGCCATACGTATGAGGCGGTGCACCATACGGATTCTGTGGAGGGGCGCCGTACTGGGGCGGAGCTCCATGCTGCTGTGGTGCAGCATTATAGGAATTCTGCTGCGGTGGCGCAGCGCCGTACTGGCCCTGCTGGGCGTAATAACCGCCGCCCTGATTGCTCTGGCTGTCGGACTTGCTCCCGCCAAAATAGGAGTGATCAACCTGGATCTCCCATGAACGACGTTTGTTTCCCTGGTTATCTGTCCAGTCCCGAGCCTGCATCCGGCCGGTGACGATGATCATGTCTCCCTTGTGAAAGTACTTGCTTACGAATTCACCACCCTGACGCCATGCGACACAGTCAAACCAGTCAACATCTTTCTGCTGCCCCTGCTGGGAAAAGTCGCGCTCTACAGCAACAGTGAATGAGCAGACGGGAACTTGACTCTGCGTGTACCGGAGCTCCGGATCCTTGGACAGCCTGCCGGCGATGGAAATCGAGTTAAGCATCGCCATCCTCCTCTGTGCTAATGGACTTTTCGTCTTCCGCGAGAGGAAAGACAGCCGTAATTATTTCTTCCCAGTGATAATATGGGACTCTCTCCAGAATCCTGTTCACCAGATCAATCTCGGCAAAAAGAGCCTGAGTTGCCGGACCTGGACTCGGTATACTTCTCAGCTTGCGAAGAACGTAGAGAATGATTCTTTTTTCAACTGACATTATTTTTCCCCTTTCAGTGATTCCCACCAACTGGCCCGTTCGGGCGTGTCGGTGTCGATGTTTAATTCCTGGGCAACCTGTACCGCGCCGTCGATCAGATGGGAGAACTCCTTGGTATCCATAAGGCGCGTCTGCTTGTATACGAGGTAGCACTTGAAGAGCTTTCCGTTCTCCTCAACCTCTTTGTACATGCGGGTATAGGGGTAGATCGTGCTCACATCGACAGAGGCCGGGAGCTTGAATCCAACGATCATCCCATCATCGTCGCGGGCATAGGTGCCATACTGTGTGACCAGATCGATTTTGACCTGATCATCGGAGATCCCGCGCGCAGCAGCGATTTCATTGACCAGCAGGTGGAAATACTTGTTGGCATCGTTGCTGCGCTTGGCTCTCCATTTCTTGATGACGATCTCCAGCACCGCATCCTTGAGGGCTTCATAGCCCTCGCGGAAGTCGGAGTCGAGCTCGAGCGTAATGCGCTGTTTTCCGCCGAAGCTCATGGAGAAGTCGATGATCCGGCCTTTCATGCTGCGATCTGCCAGTGAGCCTTGTACTCGTCCATGAGGTTCGAGGATTCCAAAAATGAGATGAACTCGGCGATGATCTCCTCGGCGCTGCGGGATTCCTCCGGGAAATACTGCTCAATGTAGATGTCGTTTCCGTCCGACACCATGTAGAGGAATTTCCGCGCCTCCGGTACGAGGTAGAAGTAGAACGGGTGCTGCGCGCTGTCGAGATAGTCACCGGCCAGATCAAGGGAACCGAAGCTCTTGTTCTTGAATTTGAAGTCGAAGATTGTGCCCTCCCGAAGGGCGTCCAGAACACCGACAATCTCAAATTCCATTCCATTGACGGTGATGGGCTTCCGGATCCTGACCTGGAACTGCGCACCCTTGACGATCTGGGCCAGCTCATAGGCGGCGCGATACCACTTGTGCTCCTTGTCGGTTTCCCAGTCCGCATCGTTGGCAATGCTTTCGATCAGCTCCTCAAAGTCGTGGCCGTTCTGGATGTTTTGCCGCTGCTCTTCGGTGAGCTCTTCCGGCTCGCAGCGGAGGGCGCGGAGAAAGGATTCCATGGCGTCGTCCTCGCAGCCCTCCCAGCAGTCATGCACGTAGTACCAGGACTCGATCAGGGATTTGGTGATCTTGTAACGGGGCATGATCAGCCCTCCTTCGGCGCCTTGATAAATCCCGCAGCGGATTTGCTGTACACGAGGCCGATGCTCGCGGCCTTGTCCTTCAGGAGCTTGGCACTTTCCGTCTTGCTGGTGGATGCATGAGCAAGGGCCTGTAGATCTGCACTGACCTTGTTGGCACTCTCGGCATCGGTGACGGTCTCGATCATCTGACGGGCGGTCTCCATGACGCGCTCATACTGCTCTTTGATGGGAGCATATTCCTCGGCCTCTGCAGCAATGTTCGCCTTGGCCTTGTCGAAGAGCCTGCTGATGAAGTTGTTTTCGTCGTTCTGACCGAGCTCGGGAACAATGAGCTGACCTTTGATACCGTGGCAGCCTTTGGCAAAATATTCCTGCTCCGGGGTGAAGCAGACCACACGCTGGTTGCCAATCATCTGGACGTAGCCGCCGAAGTCGCAGGGAGTCCAGACAATATTCTTGGCAGCACCCTCGCACATGAGACGAACCTGCGGGTTCCCGTCCTTGTCCGTCTGTTCCATGCTGTGGAACACATAGATCAGGTTCTTGTTGAGTGTGTCCTTGACATAGCCGGTGAAGCGGTTGAATTCCTGCTTCACAGCGCCGAATCCCTTCAAACTGATCGCGCCGTTCTTCTGCTTGTTCACCTTCGGGTCAGACCTCATTGCCCAATCCTGCAGATAGGTGATGAAGCTGCCTCCGGTATCCACGACGATAGTCTGGAAATTCTTCATGGCCGGAGACTCCAGATCAGAGAGAACGTCTTCATAGGTGTCACAGAAGATCGCGGTCTTGCGGTGCTGCGTCCGGACACGGCTCATGCCGCGGTCGAAGTCAATCAGGATCGGATCCGGAGCGGACAGGGCCAGGGTGGTCTTGCCGACGCCGGGGGATCCGTAGAGGATCATGGAGAACTTCTTACTGTCGAAGGACATGTTTTCAGGGGTAACAATCATTTTTTCTTAGCTCCTTTCTTTTTGCCGAGGGTGAATTTGCTGGCCTCGACGGCGAACTCACGCCATGTGCGGGAGAAGGTTGAACCGCCGCCCAGATTGACCTTGCCGGTTGCGCTGGTGTTTGGCTTGTTGTAGCCGGTGGCTCCTCTGCGGTCGAGCTGGGCCTTGGCCATCTTTCTGGCCAGTCTGCGGGGATGCAGTCTGATTTTCTTTTCCTGTTCCATAGGTACTCCTTTCATTCGTCTGGGAAACATTCACTGACTTCCCATGCTTCTTTAACCTTCACACAGACGTCGCAGCCGTGAATGATTCCGGTCGGCTCGTCCATGTAGATTGTTTCGCACTCGCTGCCGCAGCACGGGCAGATCGGGTAATGCTTCGGTTCTTGGACACCTTCTCTTTCGGCCCTTTGGATTTCCGGATGATCAGGAATTTGGGTCATGTTCTTCTCCTCTCTGGGTGTCTGTCAGATATCGGAAGATCTGAACTGTGCCCCATTCCTGAAAACTGAGAAATCCTTCATCAGCAATCTTCTGCTGCAGACGGTTGAAGGTTTCATCGCTCATCCTGATTCGGATGCTCTTTCGAAGACGGTGACCGTCTGTGTGCCGCTTGTATTTCTCCCAGCCTTCCGGATCGGCAGTCTGATACAGGTGCTTAAAGGTTTCATAATCGAGTTTCACACCGTACTTCTCAGGGTTTTCACACTTGGACAACAGAGCCTTGTCGATGTTCGGATGAATCTCTTTCAGAATGTCAGCCAACTCGTCCAGCTTCAGGCCGGAACGTAAACGGAGGTCTCTCTGATGATTACCCATCTGCAGAAACCTCCGTTGACAAACGCACAGAATTCTGATATTCTGCGCCTTGGGTAATCGTGTCTTGGTTGTCCATCTTTCGCCGCTTTCCGGTCTTCCACACCGGAGAGCGGCATCTTTTGTTTTTGGTCATTCGACCGCTCCTTTCGTATTCGTATGTTGCTGCGTGATCAGCGCATCCGATCTGATTCACCACCTTTCATTTTCTCCTGCTCTTTCCGAGCTTCCTTTTCCTCTGTGGCATACTTCACGGCAAGAGCGCAAAGGTCAAACCACGACTGCTGGGGGATTGCCTGCAAATTGATCTCCATATCAGCCTCCGAGACTTTCTTTCAGCCGAAAGCGTTTAGCCGATTAAACACTTTCGGCAAAAAAAATACGATCGACAGTCACGCCAAGCGCAGACGCAATCTTCAGCAGCGTCTTTGACCCAGTATTTCTCATCGAACCGTTTTCCAGGGCGGAGATTGTTCCTCGGCTTACACCGCTCTTTTCTGCAAGCTCTTCCTGCGTCATGCGTTTCTCTTCGCGCAATTCCTTGATCTTGTATCCCATGGTGTCCTCCTTTCTGGTTGCGTGTTCAACCGATTGCACGGACTATATTAACCTACGAGGAAATATTTGTCAAGCCTTTTGAACAAATTTGTTTAAAAAATTGCACATCAGCATTGACAACGGTCTTTGCGTGATGTACAATACATTAGACGAAAAAGAGAGGAGCGCCGGACATGACATTATCAGAAATCATATCAGATTACCGAAACAAACATGGTCTTTCGCAGCGGAAATTTGCCGAAATGTGCGGTGTTTCCAACGGTTATATCTCCATGCTGGAAAAAGGTTCTAATCCAAAAACCGGGAAAGCTATTGTACCGGCGCTGGATCGACTCCAGAGGATTGCTAAGGTTATGGGCATGACTGTGGATGAACTTCTCACTTTGGCAGATGAAATCGAAGTGGACATTTCTAAAAGGCCCGCTCTCGATGGGGAGAACGGGCCGGTTGATGATCTTGATTTGGAAATCGCGTCCCTTGTTATGAGCATGAGTCAGGCGAAAAAGAAAGAGGCTCTCGGTTTTCTTCGGTATCTTGCATCTCGCGAAGATAATTGAGAAACGCAATCTTTGTCTCTGCTGGCAGTGCCCTGATGAGGGTCAACACCTTCAGAAATTCTTTGCTGGAAACCATAGCTTTACTCCTCTCAGATTGAAGTCTGCCGACAGCTTATTGTGCATTATATCACATTGAAAAAGAATTGAAACTGTTTTGTAATCGAGAATACGGAAGGCGATAAGGAAATTACGGGATTGCGTAACGGAGGGGACAGAAATGGAAGATCAACAGGTTCATGAGCCTCAGGAAAAGAAAGATTCAAATAGCCCAAACGTACTAAAGATCATTATCATTATCGGCGTACTCCTTGTGATTACCTGGTTCTCTCTAAACGGCACGGGCAAAAGCAAAGAGCCAAATTATGAACTGGCAGCGCAATCTTTTTCACAGTTGTTCATCAAGGAAAACTATTTCTCAAATGTAAAGTTTCCCACTCAGAGGTATAACATTGTCTCCCAGGGCAGAAGATATGATGTCAGCGGAAAGTTCGATCGGGACGGAACGGTTCACACCTTTGAATGTATCGGTGAGTTCCCGATGGCCAACACAAAACAGTATAACATCGAGTACCTTGCTGTTGATAACAACATCGTGTTTGACATAGTCGGGAAGTAACTGCCTATGGCGAAGAAAAAGAAGGAAAAGCAGACAGGCGGGAATGCCGTCATTTACGCTCGATATTCTTCCCACAATCAAAGGGAGGCTTCCCTTGAACAGCAAATCGCAGAGTGCAGGCAGTATGCCGAACGGAACGGGTACAAGATCATAGACATCTACCAGGACGCTGCCGTCTCAGGCCGGACAGATGACAGGCCGGCCTTCAAGCGCATGATGCACGATGCAAAGAAAGAGCTGTTCGATTTTATTATTGCCTGGAAAAGCAACCGGATCGGCAGGAATATGCATCAGACCTTGGCCAACATGGCAAAGCTGTCCGAGTATGGTGTGGAGTGTCTGTATGTGGAAGAAGACTTCGACAATACGGCTTCCGGACGGTTCGCCCTCCGGAACATGATGAACGTCAACCAGTTCTACAGCGAGAACATGGCCGAAGACATCACCCGTGGCCTGCTGGACAACGCTCAAAAGTGCATGGTAAATGGTCGGCTCCCGTTCGGATACAAAAAGGGAGAGGACGGGAAGTATGCTATTGATGAACCGAATGCTGCCATCGTTCGACAGATGTTCGAGCGGATCCGTGCCGGATGGACAATCGCAGATATCAAAGACGATCTGAATGCTCGAGGGATCAAGACCAGGGACGGGAAAGAGTGGCGCTTCTCCAGCTTCGACAAGATGCTCCAGAACGAGCAATACACGGGAGTATATAAGTATTCGGGCGTACGCATAGAGGGCGGGATCCCGGTTATCATAGAAAAGGTGGCGTTCGAGGAGGTGCAGAAGATCTTGAGCGAAAAGAAAAGGCCGAGGGGAAAGCAGAGAGAAAACGCTGAGTACCTTCTGACTGGTAAATGCTTCTGCGGAAAGTGCGGCGCTCCAATGGGCGCCCTTGCCGGAACCAGCCGGAACGGCACCAAACATTGTTACTATGCATGCAACACGCGCAGATATGAGCACACATGTGACAAGCAGCATGTTCCCAAGGATGATCTGGAACGCCTGGTGGCTGAAAGCATCAAAGATGAGCTTCATAGACCAGGAGTAATCGACGGCATTGTCTCTCAGTATGAGCACGTCCTGGAAGTCATCAAAGAAGAAAGCAAGGTCAACACTTTACAGGCGGATCTGGACGCCGTAAACAAAAGCCTTGACAACATCATGAAAGCAGTCGAAGCAGGACTGTTCAATGAGGTTACCAAGGCAAGAATGGACGAATTGATAGAAACTCGAAAAGATATCGAAGAGGCCATGCGGCTGGAAAAGGCAGCAGCAGAGATTGCCACACCGGAAGAAGTCAGAAATTGGCTTGAACGTCTCAGGGATGGGGACATTGATAAGCCAGAGTACATCAAAGATCTCATTCGGGTGTTCGTAAAGGCAGTGTACGTTTACGATGATAAGCTTACGATACAGTACCATTACGGGGCAGAGGGAACAATAAAAATCCCACATCTCGGTCGGGGTGAAGTGTTCGCGAACGGTTCACCAAGCTCCACCATATACAGCCGCAAACCGTACGGGTTTGCGGCTTTTTTATCACTATTTCTTTCCCACCAGCAGGGTTGAGCCGGCGAGAAAATAGCACAGTCCTTCCTTCTTCGACATAAACGTGCCGTTTGCCGTCGGGATCAGGCGAACCTCTTCATAGCCCTCCGCACGGAGCTCTGCGGCAAACTTCTCCATGTCCCCATAGCGCGCTTTCTCCATCAGGTCATGGATGGCGAAGGTCCCGCCCTTCTTCAGGACACGCAGGGTCTCCCGAAGGAGCTTCTGCTTATCGACACCGCTGATGTTGTGATAGACATAGTTGCTGGTGACCGCGTCGAAGCTCTCATCCGCAAACTCAAGCCGGCAGGCATCACCCTTCTGGAAACGGACGTTCGTTACCCCCTCTGCCTCTGCGTTTTTTTCGCAGCGTGCTTTGCTGAAGGAGGCATATTCCGGACCCCAGCGGTCCACCCCCACCATGCGTGCCCGGGGATTTCTCTTCGCGCAGGCGATCGTCAGCGCACCGCTGCCGCAGCCCACGTCGAGACCGACGCCCCCATCCGGCAGCGTCACATATTCCGCAGTCCCTTCCACAATCTGCCTGGAGAGCTTTCGCTCCCCGTCATAGGAAAACGCTCTTCGCGCCGCAAAGCACCAGCCGGTCCAGGCGAGGCAACCCGCCGCCCCGAGCCCCAGCACGAAGCCGGCGCCCTTTTTGACCCCCGGACCCAGCGGCAGCTTCCGCGCCGCCAGCGCCCCGGCCGTCAACACGGCGCCCGCGGCTCCGAAGCCCAGCTCCATTCCCAGCGGTACCCAGTTTTTATAATCTGCTTTCAACACAAATTCCTCCTTTGTGAACCATAAACAAAGCAGAATAGTTAAATTGATTTAATTATATATCGCTAACTCTCTTCTGTCAACCGCGGGCCGCATTATTTTGAGGCATGGTTATACGGAGAAGCGTCCCCTGTGCATTTGGCAGAGAGCATGGTAAAGCTCCTGCGTTTTTGCATGGGCAGAAAAATTGTGATAGACAAATCTCTGAAAACAGGATAACATAGCGTATCCAATGATACAGGAATCGAGGGCTTGCTGTTATGATTCAAAATCCGATTCTGCCCGGTTTTCACTCAGACCCCTGTCTTTGCCGCCGGGGTGAAGACTATTATCTGGCCTGCTCCACCTTCGAGTGGTTCCCCGGGATTCCGGTCTACCATTCCCGCGATCTGAAGCACTGGGAGCTGCAGACGCACCTGCTTCGTGATGCCGGGAGTCTGGGCCTGCGCGGGCTGCCTTCCGCCAAAGGCATCTGGGCGCCCTGTCTGAGCTGGTGTGAGAAAGACGGACTGTTCTACCTGGTCTACGGAGTCATGCGCTCCATGAACGCCCGCTTTTTCGACATCGACAACTACCTGATCACCGCCCCGGAGCCGGAAGGCCCCTGGTCCGAGCCGGTGTACCTCCACTCGGCCGGTTTTGACGCTTCCCTCTTCCACGATGAAGACGGCCGCAAGTGGCTGGTATCTCTGGAGTGGGAGACCCGGGATGACCGCCGGAAGCCCGGCGGAATCTGTCTTGTGGAGTATGATCCCGCGGCGCGGGCCATCGTCGGCTATCCGAAGCGTATTTTCATGGGCGCGACCCTTCGCGGCTGCCTTGAGGGGCCGCACCTGTATCAGAAGAACGGATACTATTATCTTCTCTGCGCCGAGGGAGGAACGGGTTATTACCACTGCGCCACGCTCAGCCGCTCCCGCAGTCTTTTCGGCCCCTATGAGCCCTGCCCGCACAATCCGATCCTCACTTCCGTTCCCGAAAACCGGGACGAGAGCTCGGATACCGACCACCTCAAGCCCCGCTATTACAATCCCGCCGCCCCTCTGCAGAAAGCCGGGCACGGCAGTCTGGTCGAGACGCAGACCGGTGAGGTGTTCATGGCTTACCACTGCGCCCGGCCTTTTGTTCCGGAGCTCTGCTGCACGCTGGGCCGGGAGGCGGCCATTCAGAAGCTCGAGTGGACCGCCGACGGCTGGCTGCAGCTTCCCGGCGGCGGCTGCCTCGCCCGGCTTGAAAGTGAGGAAGCCGCGCTGCCGCCTTTCGCGGCGGAAACGCTGCCCGGCTTTGACGGCTTTGATGCGGGCGTGCTGCGGAAAGACTATTATACGCCGCGCATCAGCCCCGAAACCTTTGCCGATCTGGAAAGCCGCCCCGGCTGGCTGCGTCTGAGGGGGCAGGAGTCTTTGAGCTCCACCAATCTGGTGAGTCTTCTGGTGCGAAAACTGACAGGCGTCCGCACGGTGATCACCACCCGGATGGATTTCACCCCGGAACTCTATCAGCACAGCGCGGGCCTGGTGCTGTATTACGACAGCATGAACTATGTCTGGCTCCGCAAGACCTGGAGCGAGGAGCAGAACTGCGCCGTTCTGAGCGTACAGGAAGTGGACCGGGGCGTGAAAAACGACCATCGGGATTGCGAGATTCCGGCTCCGGAAGGAGCAGTCCGGCTCCGTCTGAGGATTGAGGGAAAGCGTTTCGCCTTTTCCTGGTCATTAGACGGGGAACGCTGGACCGCCATCGGGCCTGACTTTCCCACCTGGCACCTGTCCGACGAGCATAGCGGCTACGGAGAGTTCACCGGCACCATGTACGGTCTGGGCTGCGTAGACGCGATGCTCCGCCGCCGGACCGCGGATTTTGACTTTCTGAACGTCGAGGATTTGTGAAAGGGCAGGGTCAATGCCGCCCGGGCCATCCCCTCTGTTTTTGCGGCATCGAAAGTCACCGGGCTGGCCGTATGTGCTAAACCAGTCCGTAAATCAACACAATGCTCACCCAGGCGGTAACAACGCCGATCAGGCCGACCAATCCGCCGATTCGAAAATAATCACGGAACCGGTAGCCGACAACCTGCACCATCGTAACCGAGGTGGTGGCGACAGGCGTTGCCATCGCCATGCTGGCCGAGGAGCTGGGTTTTGAATACTATGACCGGGAGATCATTGAACAGATCGCCGAGCATACCAGTTTTTCCGAAGAATACATTCATCAGATCGTGGAGGGGCGCCGCCGGCAAACCAAATCCGGCAGCGCGCTTTCTTTTCGGTGTGTTCGCTATTATTAATAGATTTTTGTAAAATATACTTGACATTTTGCTTTTCCTGATGTACACTGGTCTCGCAGTCGGGGAAAGCCGGCCTCCGATTGCACCGAATAAGAAAAGAAAAATCGCTGAACACGGTCAGCGAAAGAGAAAGCGTATAAGGAGACCATCGTGAACGGAAATCTTTTTAAATCTGCCGGAGTGGCCATCGGTATTCTGATCGGCCTTATTCTGGCCCTCGCCCTGATTCTCATCGCCAACAACAACCGGAAGGTCCGGTCGGAGTATGACGAGCGCCAGCTCCGGGTACGCGGAGACGCCTACCGCTACGCCTATTACAGCATGATCATCTGTGAAGTCATTCTTCTGATCCTGAGCATCGGCGAGGTCACGCTTCCTGTGCCCGATTACGTTCTGCACTTTGGCGGGATCCTCATCGGCTGCCTTGTCCTCAGCACGTACTGCATCTGGAAGGACGCCTACTGGGGTCTGAACAACAACCGCCGCCGTTACGGCATCATTCTGGTCGTCGCCGGCCTGCTCAATGCCATTCCCCTCTTCGGCGCGCTGTCCCACAAATCCACCCTTGACTTTCCCTATGTGAATCTGCTGACCTGCGTCATGCTGCTGGTGGTCGGTGCGGAACTGCTTCTCAAACAGTTTCTGGATCGCCGAGCGGAAAACCGTGAGGGGAACGCATGAAGAACCTGAAGCTAAAATCCGCCCGTGCGGCAAAAGATCTCTCCCAGGACGAGCTGGCGAAGCTCTGCGGGGTTTCCCGACAGACCATCAGCGCCATTGAAAAGGGAGACTACAACCCGACCATCAATCTCTGCATCGCCATCTGCAAAGCCCTGGACAGAACGCTGGACGATCTCTTCTGGGAAGACTGAGTCAAACCGCAGCGCCCCGGACGGATAATGCAAATGAAGACAAGCTCTGCTGACATTATGCCACAATGACGAAATCAGGCTGGATCACCGAGAAAGTGATTCAGCCTGGTTTCGTTGCAGGAGCGAACACAGAGCACCATCCGCTGTGCCTAATAACGTGTCAGGAGACCCCCCCTGACATACTTCCGGTTGCGCTATGCTTGACGCCGCGGCGCTCACGTTCTGGTGACACTATTCCTTTATAAAATCTGCTATTCTTCCCTCTTGATCTAAAAAGACCTTTTTCATGGATTTCACAAACAACTTGACAGACTCACGGTTGTCATCTTTCCTCCACACCAAACCATGGGTGTGGTTTTCATAGCCCTCAACAGGTATATAAACTGAATCACTGTTTTGGGATGGTACCGAATAATTAATCGTAGCAAAAGCAACGCCTGCAGTGGCTGTCATAACAGCATTCTCGTGAGAGCCGGAATAGAAAATGTTGGAAGGTGTAGACCAGCGACGGTATTCCGCATCAAAAATCGTTTCATCCATTCCTTCCGGAATATATGGAACAATAATGTCCCGCCCGTTCATGTCCGAGAACCGGAGCGTTGTTTTTCTGGCAAGCGGATCTGAACTGGGAATAACGAAGCCCCAGCAGCTCCGGCAAAGAGGCTGATAACTGAGCCCACCGATCGCTGCAACTTCCAGACTGTCAGCAACAACAATATCACGACTGCCCTGAATCAGATCAGAAATCAGGCCTCCGATGTGATACGGGTGCACGCAGAAAGAATATTCCGTCTGGCAGTTAAAAAAGAGTTTGAGACCTCTGGTAAAGAAATCTTCATTTATCGGACGCCTTATGCCGATGTGGAGGATTTCTCGGGATGTCTGAGATGCCGATTTGGCAGAAGAAAGTGCCTTTTTCCATGAATTATTCCAGGCTTTCATCTGTTTGTACACAATTTTACCCGCAGGGGTCAGATTGACGCGGTCGCCAGGGAAAAACAGATCGAAGCCGAGCTCGTCTTCCAGCGCTTTTATCTGATAGGAAATGCTGGGCTGACTATAGAATAGCAGGTCTGCGCTTTTCACATAACTGTGGTTTTCTGCAACAGACATGAAGCATTCCAGTTCTTTGGAGGTCATTTACTTCACCTTATTTCTTCACTGCATTTTATAATATCACAAATATAGCATACCATTCCAAAGCGATTTGATCAATCTAATTTTTAAATAGCTTAATTAGCTTTTTTTATCCCATAGCTTTTTGTGGCATTATATAATGACAAAGCAGATCTATAACAAAATATAAGGAGGAGTAAAAAACATGGAAATTAGCAGACGGGATTTTCTGAAAGGTTCAGTATCGGCAGCCGCTGTTGCACTGGTAGGTGCTGCCCTGCCCGGTGTGCAGGCCTCAGCAGAACCGGTAGCAGGAGAGCTGAACGAAGAAAACGCAATCTGGGCACTGGAAGAAGTTGGCGAACCGACTGAAACTGTGGAAACCCAGATGTGCATCATCGGCGGTGGCGGCACCGGTCTGGCCGCTGCCTGCCAGGCGCGGCAGCTGGGACTGGATGTCCTGCTGCTCGAAAAGAGAGCCGTGACGGGCGGTTCGTTTATCGGAACAGAGGGTCTTTTCGCTGCGCAGTCCTCGATGCAAAAAGAACTTGGCGTAGATTTTACCCCGGCTGATGTCATTGCGAAAGTAATGGACTTCCATCACTGGATCCCTGACATCGATATGTACTATGCGTTTTTCAACAAATCTGCGAGCACTGTTGATTGGCTGATGGACCTCGGCGTAGAGTTTGACCATGTACAGAGTCTGGGCGACAGTGAAGTATGCTGGCATGTTTATAAGGGCTCGGATCATCCGGGAGTTGAATTCATGGCCAGTATGCTGGCGGCGGCGCAGAAACTTGAAGTCCCCATTGAGCTGAACACCGCGGCAAAGAAAATTGTTCTGGATGACGATGGGAAAGTGGAAGGCGTCATTGCAGTGAAAGCGGACGGTACCGTGATCAAAGTAAATGCTCCTGTCGTTTTGATCGCTTGCGGCGGTTACTCCAATAATATTCCGCTGGCCTCTTATCTGTCCGGTATGCCGGAAGATCTCTTCCAGCCGTGCGGCAAATTTGATTTGAACGGCGACGGCATCAAGATGGGTAAATCTCTCGGTGCTTCACTGGCTCACGCTCCCGGAACCATCGCGTTCTATGGTCCTGTACCCCGTACTTCAGCATGGACAAGACCGTTGAACGGCCTGACACTTCAGCCGATTGTCTGGGTTAACCAGAACGGCAAACGTTTCTGCCGCGAGGACATGTTCCTGAAGAATTTCGCATTCTCCGGACAGGCATGCGCCAAGCAGAAGAAGATCTTTACCGTATGCAATCAGGCAATGGTGGACCGTGTTGCGACAGGAGAAGGTGCGCTGACTCCGTGCGGTGTGTGGCTTGCCGTTGGACAGACGCTTCCCACGATGCCCGATGAACTCGCGCAGAGCATTGAGCAGGGCGGCGCATATGTTGCGGATACCATTGAGGAACTCGCTGAGAAGATGGGTGTCGACAAAGATAATCTGGCGGCCACCTGGAACAACTATAACGAGATGTGCAAAGCCGGCAAGGATACAGAATTGCAGAAACCGGACGAGTATATGGTCGATATGTCCGAAGGACCGTTCTATGCGATTGACTGCCAGAACGGGTATTTCTGCTCCGTTGGCGGTCTTGCTGTTACCGACAAAACACAGGTTAAGAAGGAAGATGGCACCATCATTCCCGGATTGTATGCAGGCGGCTGCGACACTGGCGGATTCTACGGTGACTGCTATGACGTTGGCATTGCAGGCGGTTCCTGCGCGGGCTGGGCAATGAACTCCGGTCGTATTGCGGCTGAGCAGGCAAAAGAATATATTGAAAGCCTGTAACTGAGACTTCTTTGCCCGACAACGCAGTAAAATGCAATCGAGCAGGAAAGGCTGCGTAAGCCCCGTTCTCTCAGACGAGCAGCCAACAAGACTTTCATTCGGATGCAGTTACAGAACCGAACTTGAACCTCTCGGTCCATACGGATGTGATCGATCACAATCGTTCAATATAGCTGGATTGTCAAATTCCGTAAGCTGCGAATAGCACCGAACACCGGAAAAATCAGGCTGGATCACCGATAAAGTGCTCCAGCCTGGTTTGGTTTTGTCTCTGAATCAGTTTCCACTGCTATCACCATCAAGATACCGAACGACTTTTCCGGTAGCTTCCGCGTATTCAATCTCTGACCTGGTACTGGATCCGATATAGCCGCCGACATTGATCACGAAGATCTCATCCGCCATATCGATCTTCCGCTTATGCATGTCATCCAGCATTTCCTTGGTTCCTTCCGTCCAGACTTCCTCATCACCGGAGTGACCGAAGAGGCCAACACTGATGACGATGTTTCCCTCCAGCGTCAGGCGTTTCTGCGCCTCCATGAAAGCGTCCTTAAAGCGGGTGCTTCCACAGAGGGTGATGACTTTATACTTTCCTACCATAATCGGCCTACCTCCGTTCCTTTACTCGACGCCCAGGGCTTTGAATATCGCGTCTTCCGCGCTGTTGTAGAAGATGAGGTTGAAGCAGCCAATCAATTCAGGGTGCATATTCATAATCTTCCTTATCGTTTTGAGCAGGGATGTTGCATGAATTCACTCTACTTTTTTTCAATCCCTTCCATGACGGATAGGAGACTTTCGTAGGTCGTCACCTGGCCGTAGGTAATATTCTCTTTCGACAAGATATTATAGAGGCGGTCGGCGCAGTCAATCTTTCCCTGTTCAATCGGCCTGATATCCAGCGTAGAGAGCGAGCCTTTGGTTTCAGCAATGAAATAAAGATGCCGAATATCATATCCCTCATTGAAAGCGATTGCCCAGTCCGGAGAATAATTCCCAACCGGCGTGGGAATACTGAATCCCTTTGGCAATTTGGCATAGACGCAGACCGCGGACTCCAAGTCCAGGCGTTCGGCAAACTCCCTCTCGACGCTCTTGCCGTCCTTGGCATAGCCATCCGTGAAAACATACTCCTGGATGCTCTTTTTTCCTCTGAATGCCCGAGAAAACTCCTGGGGCTTTTCAGCCGTAAACACAGAGGAATCATAGCTGCCTTCTGTCCGATGGTAGGTGATATGATCCACGATCATACGTGCTTTCTCTTCCGTAATCAGCCGCGAAACCTGGCGGATAAAGTCCTCCGGATTCTTCCGATACATCAGGAACTTTGCCTGCTCAATCTTACTCAAAATCGTACCGGCAGTCCGGCGCGTGATCATAGCGCCCTTGGCAATTTCGCCCACCAGATCATAGACGGCGGTGCTGCCGGCGGTGCCGCTCACACGATAAGTAGAAGTCTTCTGCGTTACAACTGCCTGCCCCTCCTCCAACTTCTCACCGGTGAGTCCATCCTGAAGCGTGCCTGAGGTAATGGTATACATCTGCTCTGTCACATGCAAAGCTTTATTGATCCGCGCAACAGACTTCAAAACCAGTTCGTCCGTGTTGAAGTTCACCGTATAAGTATACTTGTGATTGATCATGCGCCAGAGTTCCTGAAATTCCTTTTTATAGAAATTCTCGGTCAGAGGATTCTCATAGATTCTGGTCTCAGAAGCGTCTCGAATCATTTCCTTGAGAACATTCTCGTCAAAGATGCCGCGAACCAGTCGATGAACATTGTCACCGAGCTCTTTGCAGCGATCCGGCAACGGTGCCTGGGTACCGGCTTCCAGATCATGACGGTAGCTATCCAAGACGTGCCCATCATCGTCTATATAATCGTTTTTCACAAGATAACGATAAATAGACAGCGCCTGTTCTTCCGTAACTTTAGTCTCCTTACCCCCCACCACGACGCGGCGGCCGGCAAAATACTCCGGTGTGGCAGCTTTCGGCCGGTCATAGAGGTCAGCACGAATCCCCTTCTGGAGATCGGAAACGAACTGCTTGTAACCGTCGGCAGTGATCACCGTAAGCTCATTGATCTCATGAACCCGAGAGCCCAGGAAGTTTTCATCCATGCGGTCACCGGTCTGATTGACACAGAGACGCATGCCGCGTCCAACCTCCTGGCGCTTTTGGGTAACGGAACCGCCCTCCTTTTTCAACGGGCAGAGCTGGAACACATTCGGGTTATCCCATCCCTCACGCAGCGCAGAATGGGAGAAAATGAAACGAACAGGATTCTCAAACGAGAGCAGCTGCTCCTTATCCTTCATGATCAGGTCATAAGCAGAAACATCATCGCTGATATCGGTGCCGCGCTTGAGAGAGCTGTCTACCTTGCGGCCCTTTTTATCAATGCTGAAATAACCGGCATGGGTCTTCTTCGTATCAATCTCTTTCAGATAACGAATATAGGGCGTATCCTCCAGTGTGATATAGCGGTTCAGAACATTGACATACTCTTCTTCGAACATGTCGCCGTATTCCGAATTCAGCTCATTTCCGTCCTCATCATAGCGGCGATAATTGTCAACTTTATCAATGAAGAAGAGAGATAGGGTCTTGATTCCCTTCTCATACAGCTCTTTCTCTTTCCGGAAATGCTCTTCAATGGTCTGGCGAATCTGGATCCGGCGCATATTCTTCTCACTGACATCACCGACAACTTCGCCGGCATGAAGCGAGATATCCCCTGTGAAACGCACCATTGCATGCTCTTCATCAATCTCTGTGATCCTGAGGCCGCGGTACTGGGGCATCTCATTGGAAAGGACAAAAAGATCGTCGAGCCTGCTCAGGTTCTGGGTCACTCGTTTGGTATTGCCGCCCTTCCGGACCTCATATTCAATCCGCGCCATCGGCGGCTTATTCGGGAACTTTACAACTCCTTCAAAATACAGATATCCAGCCGTTCCGGGAAGATTGTGCACGTCAATTCCCTGGACGGCTATCTTTTTGACCAGATGAAGATTATAGGCATCCACCGCGTCCAGCGCATAGACCAGGGTGTGGTGCTGCTTATGCGTTGCAGAATAATTCAGGGTAAAGAGCGGCTGGAAGCGCCGAATCCCCTTCTGCGTCGCGTCGCCGCCCATCTTCTGCGGCTCATCCAGAATAACAATCGGATGATTCGCCGCAATGACATCAATGGGCTTGCGATAGCCGAACTTCTCCGTAGCGGTATTGATGATGGCATTGCCCTTCTTATCCTCGGAAAAGTCACGGTTGAAGGCCTGAATATTGATGATCATGGCATAGATATCCGCCGAGGTGCTGAAATCATCAATCTTCTGGAGATTGCCGGAGTCATAGATAAAGGACTGAACGATCTTGCCGTAGTATTCCTTGAAGTGTTCGCGCATGGACTCGAAGCTCTTCCTTACGCCCTCACGAATGGCAATGCTGGGCACCACGACCACAAACTTCGTCCAGCCATAACGGCGGTTGAGCTCGAACATGGTCTTGATGTAAACATAGGTCTTGCCGGTGCCGGTCTCCATCTCGACATCCAAAGAGCAGGCGCCAACAGCTCCCTCTCGAAGATTCTCGGTCAAAGGAATGTTATTCCGGGTCTGGATTTTCTGAACATTCTCCAGCAACTGATCCGAAGACAGACGCATGGCACCATTGGCATAACCGATGGAAAGATCTAACTCATCCTCCAATGCCAGAGCCATCTGAGCAGGTTCAGGAGCAGACACTCCCATATCCCGCCGGTAAGTCAGCACATCGGAATATGGCTGCCCCTGGAAGACATCCGCTACACTCTCCACCGCGTCGGTCTGGAAGGGCTGGATGGTATATTTGAACTTCATGTCGGCCATATCAGGATTCCTCCCGCCGCGCATTCTGCTGAAGCAGGAAAAACTGCTTCTGCGTCTCAATCTCCGCGCGTAGTTCTTCCTCGGTGGGAAGATACAGCTTATATTTTGATGCAAAGAGCTGTTCATTGCCGTGGAGCACCGAATAACGGGCTATATCCTCATCGGTTTCAGAGCACAGGACAATCCCAAGCGTCGGATTGTCATCCGGCATCTTCATCAACTCATCATACATACGGATATACATATCCATCTGGCCGACGTCCTGATGCGTTATTCTTCCTGTTTTCAGATCTATCAGGACAAAGCACTTGAGGATATAGTTATAAAAGACCAGATCGATGTAATAATCCGCTTTCTCCGTATGTATTCTCTGCTGTCTGCCTGCAAATGTATAACCTCTGCCAAGCTCCATCATAAACTTCTGCAGGTTGTTCAGAATACTGCATTCCAAATCGGATTCATGATAGGACTGATTCTCCTGCATCCCCAAAAACTCAGCAATATATGGATTCTTGATAAACTCCAGCTTATTCTGGTATGCAGAAGTCTTTTCCAGCATCTCCTGCTCCACACCCGCAGGATCTGATGTTTTCAGCATTCGATAATAATACTGGGTAGATATATTCCTCTGCAGGGTTTTTGCATTCCAGTTCTGCTGATAGGCTTCCTGCTCATACCAAGCCCTCGCCTTGGGATCCAGTTCCTGAATCAGCACACGATAGTGCGTCCAACTCAACAAAGATTTTGCATTTCCGAAATGCAAAATTCCATTCTGAGCATCCTCATCAGATTTTGCATTTTCAAAATGCAAAATTTCCGGATACGCACGATAGAAACGCAGGT
The DNA here is from genome assembly GCA_017458335.1 of Oscillospiraceae bacterium. GTDB lineage: Bacteria > Bacillota > Clostridia > Oscillospirales > Oscillospiraceae > Limivicinus. The sequence goes on along the minus strand of JAFTFT010000005.1, from coordinate 78,694 downwards.
ATTCATACAGGTTGCGCTGACCGAAGCCTCTTCCATACTCTTTCGTCAGATATTTCGAGAGATTCTGTATTACGGCAGCACCATATTCTGCTCTGTTCGCATTTTTCAGCGCTTCCTCAGCAATGCGCTTCCCGATCAGCCAATTCCGTATCGTCATCACGCTGTCCACGGCTCTGAATGCATAGCTTTGCGCCGCCTCGACGATCTGACCCGCATCCGAATTAATATCGTCGGTTTTCACATATCTCATCAAGTCAGCCATCAGAGCACTTTCCTTTCGGTGTTGGGACTGTACTCCCGGAAGATCTGATCAAAATTCACGGAAACGGCATCATCGGCGAAGCCGCTGTCGCGGAAGACCGCATAGGACGGCTTGCGCTTCGCGATCTCGGTCACAACGATATCGTTGACATCGGAATCGAAGCAGGCAAGCAGGAAACCGTCCGCCACATCGAAGACCTTCTTCCCGGCAACGGTAATCTCCTCAATCTTTGAGGACGGAAAAACGCCGAGAGAAAGCATGGTCTGGAACAGCAGGTCCTCGGGTGTACGGTCCGGCTTGATGTTGTCGATCATATCCTCAATGTCAATCTGGCCGAGATCATCCGGACGATAATACACATCCTTCATGTTGCTGTCATCCACACGGAAGACCCGGAAGCCAACATCCAGGTCCTGGGTGGTTTTGGGAGACTCGTCCTTGATTTTCTTCCCAGCCCGTCGAATGCGCTCTTCGCCGATGTCGCATAGTGTTGGATAATCAGGTGACGGACTACTTTCCGGTATTTGCACCATAATAAACTTACGCTTGCCATGATCTGCAGTGTTTTTTGCTAATACCGCATGGGCCATAGATGCAGAACCAGAGAAGAAATCCATTACTATAGAATCTGCTTCCGTTGCTATGGAAAGGATACGCTCCATCAAGCGCACAGGTTTCGGTGTATCAAACGGCGCTCTCCCATCAAAAAGAGCCATTAACTCTTTTTTTGCTTCATCTGTATGCCCCGTCTCAGTATGTGACCAAAAATTTGAAGGTAATCTGCCTTTCGTGACATCTAAATATGTTTTTTTGGCGATTCCTCCGAACCCATTCTTAGTAAAGAAATATTTGGGCCATTGCCCTCTATTATAAATAGTTTGGGCACTTTGTCTTGAAATTTCAATACTCTCTGATAGAACGATAGCTTTTATATCCTGTCTTATATCTTTTTCTGAAACTCCGCATACCTCTGCCCTTTTTCTTGCGTCATTGAGGTCCTTTAGTTCATAGTTACACCACCCTCGCATAATATCCAGCATCTCGCTCTGTTTATATCGCCAGTGCAAGCCGTTCGGGGGATATAACATCTCACCCGTAAAAGGATGCTGGATTGCATAAACCATTCCTTGGTGTGTATTTGCATCAGCAGCATATGCATTGTCTGTTCTCCACAACGCATAATCATTATCTGGGTTTTTATATTTGGAATCCATAGACTCTGTACGTGGAAGTAGCTTAGGGTTCCATCCAGGTTTTCTGCCGAAGACTAGCAGGTGCTCAACTTCAGTAGGTATGCCCTTAGAGTCATTCCTTGTAGAATAAGTTCGCTGCCAGGATATATTTGAGATATAATTTGATTCCCCAAACAATTCATCACACATTTTTTTCAGGTTGCTATACTCATGATCATCAATACTAATGAAAATAACCCCGTCGTCGCTCAACAGATCCCGCGCCAGCCTCAGCCGGGGGTACATCATATTGAGCCAGTCGGTATGAAAACGCCCACTGGCCTCATTGTTCTGTCTCATGTCATAGCGCAGATTACCGTCCTCATCACGCAATCCGCTCCGCTCAGCAAACGCTTCCCCACTCTCTGAGAAATCATCCTCATAAATGAAGTCATTGCCGGTATTATACGGCGGATCAATATAGATCATCTTGACATTTCCGAGGTAGGTATCACGAAGGATCTTTAACGCATCAAGGTTATCGCCCTCGATGTAGATATTTTCCGTATCGATACTCCCCTGCGTCCCATCACGCCCTACCGACTTCTCCCGATCCAGGCGGAGAGTCTTGGTTGTCGGGGTATTGCCAAGAACAATAGCCTTGTTCTTATCCGGCCAGGTAAACTGATAACGCTGCTGCCTGCCTTCGACCACCTGGGCAGAAATCTCCTGGCGCAGGACATCCGCATCAACGGCCCGCTCAATAATGGCATTCCCTTGTTCATCATAGCCTGTGACCGTCTCGGTCACGGCGTTGGGAAACAAGGCGGCCAGCTTTTCATAATTCTGCTGTGTCAGATCAGATGACTTCATCGGCAGCTTATCCATTCTTCAGATCCTCCAATTCCTGTTTCAGTTTCTGTACGCGCTGATGCAATTCAAAGCGCTTATGGGGCTGCTTTTCTTTCCAGGCAACCGCTTCGGTTTTCTCAATACTCTGTTCCAGCTTCCGGATTCTCTCCTGGCGCTTCAGACGCTCTTCCACAGAGAGGCCGGACTGCGCCCCCGGCTGTTCCTCCTTCAGGGCAATCTGTTCTACAAAACTATCCCAGATCTCACGCATCGACTGACCATCGGCCGTCAGCTTCAGTTCGCTTTCCAGAAGCCAATCGGATGTATGCAGCTTCCCTTGATATATGGCAAGCCGAACCTGATCCTCATATACCAGAAGGAAAATCAGTCGGTGAGGATTCTGCCTGGCAATGGCCTCCAAAATACGGGGATCATATTCCATCTTCTTCAGCTCAAGCATCATAAGATAGATCACTTCCACATCGGAGTCCAAGGGAAGATGAAGGTTCTCTTTTGAGAGCCCGTATTCAATATATATTCTTTCCAGATCATTAACAAAAGCGCTCTTCACCGCCGGGCTGAGCTGAAGATTGCCATAAAACGCCTCTTTGGGCATGCGCCGGTGAAGACGCGTAGATTCCGGTAAACTAATCATGTTCGTACCACCATAAAACAGATCAGTTCAAAATCATCCAAACCGGAGAAATATCTGTCCAGAAGTGCGGGCCCCTTGGATTTGAAGAACGCGGCTATATCCTGTTCTTCTTTATTCTCAATAATTGAGCTCACGGCATCTTCAAGCAAACCGGAAATCTCGCGCATATCGCGGCCGTCTTTCGTCGCTTTATTGAACGAATCACAAAGCTGCTTATCCGGCTGCGCTTTTCCCTTTGCCAGATGACGCATCACATCCAAGGTATCCTTCGGCTTCAGATGGTCAAAGATCACAGTCCCATCGTCGCCGACATAGAGCAGATAGAACGGGTGCAGGCGGTTCTGGTGGTCAATATTGATCTCTTCATTCACATTTTTCAGAACAAAGATCACGCCTGGATTATCGCCTTTTACCACAGCATGAATGCCAAAGGGCGTACGCTCGATATCCTGATGGGTTTTCATGTAGGCCAGCAGATCCATACGGAACTCATTCAGGCCAAGATCCATGATGGAGACTCCGCTCGTCATGTCCTCCAGATCCACGATCTCTTCCTGGAGCCGCTTCAGTTGAGCACGGCGATATTCCAGATCTCCTTTCTCCTGCTCATTGATCAGGTCGTCATCACCCGTGGAAGTCGCCACGGTAATGCGCATGCGCTGCTCCACGCGCGATTTGAGCTTGATATACTCATCCAGATCCAGATCCGGCCAGAAGTTCACCAGCTGAATCACACTGTTTCTGCTGCCGATACGGTCAATCCGACCAAATCGCTGGATGATACGCACCGGGTTCCAGTGTATATCATAGTTGATACAGTAGTCGCAGTCCTGTAGGTTCTGGCCTTCGGAAATGCAATCGGTCGCAATCAAAATGTCGATATTCTTATCTCCGTCATCCTTGTACAGGACATCACGGTCCTTGGAGTTTGGGGAGAAGCAGGACAGAATATGGTTCATCTCCGCCCGGAAGCGTGGAATCGTCGTCTTGCCATCCACAGAGCCGGAGACCAGAGCAGTATGCAGGCCGAGTTCTTTCAGCGCCATACGGCTTACATGCTCATAGAGGTAGTCCGCCGTATCCGCAAAGGCCGTGAAGATCAGCAGCTTCCGATTTCCCGGATTGATCGGATTCCGTACTTTCTCCCGAATGACCCGGAGGAGCTCATTCAGCTTATAATCATACTCGGGGGTAATATCCGCCACCATGGAGATCAGCAGATTCAGATTCTCAATATCTTCATCGATCTCGCGCTTCCAGGAAATGTAATCCATGTCGCGCAGGTCGATGAGAATCTTCTTTCCCACGGTGAAGAAATCGGTATTCAGATCATCGTCATCAAACTCCGCTGCCGCCCCGGAGAGATCCGTCATCTCATCCAATGATGCGCTCCCCTGACCCTGCTGAAATGCCGCAATGCGGCGGGAGGTCTCGGCAAGATAATCGCGAATACGGGTAACGGTCAGAGCGAAAGAGTGGACCGAAGACTCCATACGCTTGAGCAGGTTCACACTCATCAGGCGCTGAATGCCGACTTCACGGCCACGTCGGAAGCTTTCTGTTTCCTTCTCATTCAGGTACTTCGACAGTTTACTGGCATGAATGAAAGCCGTCGGCGTATAGATGGTCAGATGCAGCGTGTTCAGCTGCTCAAAAATCTCTTTGTAGTTAATTGCTCCGGGCAGATCCGTCAGCTTCGGCCGAAGTGAAATCGGCTTCAACCGAGTCGGAAATGTACCGATATCCGTCACATCATAGTAGGTCTGGATATGTCGGCGGGAGCGGGCAATGGTCACACTGTCCAGGACCTCAAAGAAATCATAGTCCAGGCGGGACAGAAGATTGGCCGTCGTGCGCTGGGGCTCCGGCAGCTTGCACCAGGCGTTGTAGACTTTCTGGGCCTGGCGGAAAATGCTGTCAATATCGGACTTGGTATTGAGTTTATCATTAAACTCAGTCGGGTCGCCCTCATAGGCAAGAGCAAGCTGATTGCGGAGATCGTAAAACCGATTATTCACCGGAGTGGCAGAGAGCATGAGAACCTTCGTCTTCACACCAGGCTTCAGGACCCGGTTCATGAGACGCATATAGCGGTTTTCCTTCTCACCGCCGCGGCTGTCCGTGCCGTTGCCATTGCGGAAATTATGGCTCTCATCAATCACCACAAGGTCATAGTTTCCCCAGTTGATCCGGTCAATCGGAAGGCCGATCACGGTATTACCGGTGTCGCGGGAAAGGTCCGTATGATAGAGCACATCATAACGGAGCCGGTCTTTCTCCAGAGGGTTGTTAATCAGGTTGCTGCGATAGGTCATCCAGTTCTCGGAGAGCTTCTTTGGGCAGAGGACCAGGACGTTCTTATTCCGGCCTTCATAGTACTTGATTACCGCAAGTGCAGTAAAGGTTTTGCCAAGGCCGACAGAATCCGCCAAGATGCAGCCATTATACTGTTCGAGCTTGTTGATGATGGCAAGAGCGGCGTCTTTCTGGAAATTAAAAAGCTTATTCCAGACCACACTGTCCTTAAAGCCGGTGGCCTCATTAGGCAGCACATCTTCCGATATATCCTCCAAGAACTCAGAAAAGATGTTATATAGTGTCATGAAATAGATGAGCTCCGGAGAATTCTCCTGATAGACCGTGGTAATCTTGTCGATTACCTCCTCGGTCACATCAGACAGGCGGGTTTCATCATTCCAGACGCCATCAAACATCCGCAGGAACTCAAGGCTGCTCGGTGCTTCAAAACGGGTCACCATGTTGGTCAGGTTATTTCCCCGCTCACAGCCCAGATCCACCGTGGTGAAGCTGTTCATTGGGAGATAGGTATAGGTATCATCCGAGTCGACCAGCAGGAAGTTGTTCACATTCTCCTGGGACGTAATGGACTTGAATTTGGCCTTCCTGCGCATCCATTCGGCACATTCCCGGGCAACAGCTTTCTGCTTCAGCTCGTTCCGGAGACGGACCTCAAACTCGGTCCCATAAAGACTGTTCTCTCGCTGCAGACGGGAAATATAGAACTCACGACTTGCTTTCTTCGTCTTTTCCGCCACAAACGTCGGTGACGTGAACAGAAAGCGGAACTCATCGCAGGATTCCAGCTCTTTCTTCAGCTCCTGATAGGCATAGATCGAAAAGCAGGCCGCAGCTATGGCAACGCGACTATGCGGCTGTATTGTCTTTTTCAGATCGTCCCGAACGACCTTGGTCTGGTTGTTGAAAATCTCCATTACTGGAACCCTTTCCAGATCTGTTGTATGATTGAATTCTGAGCAGAATGCATAGAATCCCCCAATTTAAGATTATATTATACCACAGGTCACTGGTAAAATGCAACAAAAAAGGCCTCCGGAGCTGTTGGGAATCAACAACACCAGAGGCCTTTTTGATATGCGGGTTTTTAATGGATGGGTAAAAGCGCTGTTTGTCTGTTCAATAGAGGACATACTCGTCTCTGATCCATCGGGCTCTCTCCTGGGATGGGATAATCACGCAGAGCATGTCGCCGCGGCTGGCGAGGATCACGACTGTTTCCCCGTCGAGCACGGTGTACTGGGATCCTTTCCGGTCGGCGGATCCGTAGCAGTATACGCTGTGCCCTTTCGGGGCATATACCGTACCGATCACATAACTGCTCCAGTACTCCTTGCTCTTGGGATACTCAATCTGAGAACCGATCTCTTTCAGATCCGCGGAGCTCGGTGCTCCATTGCCGTAGGAATCGAAATCATAGGACGCCCTGCCGTTGGATCCGCTGTTGATTGTGCTTCCGCTATAGAGGCTTACGTTCGCCTCATTGATCCAGCGAGCCTTGTTCTGTGATGGAATAATCACGCAGAGCATGTCGGCTCTGCCGGCAAGCACAACAACATCTTCTCCGACCGGAACGGAGTATTTTGACCCTTTGCAGTCTGCCGTTCCATAGCAGGCTGCCGTATCTCCCCATTTGGCGGTCACCGTACCATACCCGTAGTCAGACCAGTATTCTTTTGCCTTCGGATATTCAATTCCGGAATTGATCGCCTTCAGGTCTGCCTCTCCGGGTCCGTACTTGCTGCCGCGGAAGGTGCTGGAGCTCGACTTGCTCGTACCGGTACTGCCGGAATAGACATCCACATATTCTTCGCGGACCCATCTTCCCCTGCGCTGAGACGGAATAATCACGCAGAGCATGTCTTTTCGTTTTGCCAGAACGACAACCTCTTCTCCGTCCAGAACCGTATACTGTGAGCCCTTTCGATCGGCGGATCCGTAACAGTAGACGCTGTGTCCCTTCGGGGCGACGATTGTCCCGTATGCGTAATCGTCCAGATATTCCTTATCTTTCGGGTACTCGATCTGAGAGCCGATTTCTTTCAGATCCGCGGAACTCGGACCGTAGGCCGCGAATGTTGTCGGGATCATGGTCATCATCATAATCAGTATGCACAGGATCGCGAAGGCGTTTTTCATCAGCAAAAGGGGCATTTTTCTGTAAAGCTTTTTCACTGTCATTCCTCCCGTTTCTGTTCAGATACACCTATCATAGCATATTCCGTTACCGTGCGCAATTCATTGCATGTCAAAAAACTCCAGTGTATATTTGTTTGCCGCGCTCCTGTGCGCCGGATTCTGGAATCTGTGATCCGCTTTCTCCACCGGTATAAAGTCAATTACATTGTTTTCCGCAAACGCTCTGCTGCTGTCAAACGGCACGACTTCATCTGCCGTCCCGTGAATGATCAGGATATTCTCCGCCTCTTCCAGGTAATCACGCTGACGGATGTCATTCGTCTTCAATTCATCCAGAAGCTTACGCGTTACGATGATTTTTCGGTCAAATCCGACCTGGACATCCTTCCCCTTCATGATTCTGTCATACTCATCATTTTTCATAATCGAGCGGGTAAGGACATCATACATGTCGACCGCCGGGCAGCGGAGCGCAATCTTCCGAAAGGGATTCCCATGTTCAGAGATATACTTCAGGACCAGGTAGCCGCCGAAACTGGTCGCGTAGGAATACATAGTCTGAACGCCGAAGCCTCTCAGCGCCGCGATCACCTGTTCCAGATAAGCATCGCAGTCATTCAAATCCAGTTTCTTCTTAATATCATCTCCGTGAGCCGGCCAGTTGAAGACCAGCACGATCACGTCCTTGTATTTGGACAGCACTTTCTCGGCGAATTCCTTTGCCGCGTTGTTGTCCTTATGACCGGCAAAGCCCGTACAGTAGATGATCGCTTTCTCAGCCGTCATCTTCTCCTTATAGTAGATCTTGCAACGAATGTTGTTGCCATGTTCATTGATTTCATAATACTTATACATTTTCCATGCCTCATGTTTTTCTGAATCATCGTCAGACTTTGGAGGAAGGCCGGGTGATGATTCCCCATGGCCTTCCTCCGTACTTCGTTTTGATCAGTACCGGCTGACCAGTACGCTCGAGGTAACCCAGCCCGTCTGACCGTCCGCGGTTAACACCAGGGAGTATCCGTTTTGCCGCGCCATCACGATTACACGATCTTTCTCATACACATAGCCGAAGTAATCGGAGTCGGACTTTGGATCATACCGCAGATAGGCGCAGACGCCATGCTTGGTCTTGACATACTTTGTCTCATAGCTGTCCAGCCAGTTGTACCACTCCGGTTCCGTTACTTCCCGGGTGTTCGAATTTCCCGACGTTCTGCCGGTTCCGCTGCTCGAGGGATACGAGTCCACCAGGACACTGGACGTCACCCAGCCGGCCACGCCATCCCTTACCTTGACCAGCGAATAGCCGTTCTCTCTTGCCAGGACCGTGACCGCGTCCTTTTCATAGACGTAGTCGTAATAATCCGAATCCGCGGAGGGCTCGTAACGCAGATAGGCGCAGACACCATGCTTGGTCTTGACGTATTTTGTCTCATAGCTGTCCAGCCAGTTGTACCATTCAGGACTCACAATCCTGGAATTGCATCCTCTCAGATCATCTGAACTCGGTCCATATGAGGCAAAACACGTAAGCGGGATTCCCGAAAGGATCAGAACCACACAGAATAAGCTGACGACTCTCTTCATCCGGTTTTTCATTGTTATATCCTCCTGTTTTCTTTTGGATGAGTCCATCATAGCACTACTCTTCCGGTTCCGCCGTCTCATTTGTTATTTTCGCGGGCAGCCTTGCATTCAGGTTTTCGGTGTATGGAGTTCGCGGCATACCGTCACAAAGCTGATTCCCGCCGCGATCGCCAGCGCGACGACCAGGGTCTTATGGCCATAATCGCCGGCGCGTGCCAGATCACCGTTTACGGCACAGTCCATCGCGCGGTAGAGGGAGCCGCCCGGTACCATCGGCACCACCCCGGTCACCACAAACAGGGTCGCGGGGCATTTTCTCAGATGCGCCATCAGCTCCGCGTATGTCACGGCAAAGACGGAAGCGCAGAGGTTTGCCAGGAAAAGTTCCGGAACCAGGGCATAGACCCCGAGATAGATTCCCCATGCGATCATCCCGCCCAGAGCGGCCCAGAACAGGTGCTTCGTTCGAAGGCCGAACAGGAGTCCGAAACCGAGGGAGCCGATGAACGCCGTCACCAGCTGGATCAGAATCTGTTTCATTTTCTCCCCTCCCTCATATCGTAAGTTCGACGATCAGCATGGCGGTCATGAATCCGCCCGCCAGCGCGGCCGCCCAGATCAGGCTCTCCAGAAGCCGCACCGCGCCGGAAATCGTATTGCCGCCCAGCATGTTCCGGATGGAGTTGGTCATGGCAATCCCCGGAATCAGCAGCATGATGTCACCGATCAGGATCATGTCCATATGCAGCATCGGTACCAGTCTGCAGAGCAGGCCGACCCCGAGTCCGCTCAGAAACGAAATAAACAGATTGGAACCTGTCGTACTGATCTGCGTATGGCCGAGCTGCTTCTGCAGGAAGCAGATCAGCAGCGCAAACGCGGCCGCGGTGAGGCCGTCCCAGATTGTCCCGCCGAAGAACACCGCAAAGCCGCCTGCCGCCAGGATGCTGCCCCAGAGGATCACGCTTTCCGGTTTTTTCCCTTCTGCCACATGTTCCAGCTTTGCCCGCAGCTCTGCCACGGGGATCGGCGCCGCGCAGCAGGAGCGGCTCAGGTCATTGAGTTTTTCCAGACGGTAGAAGTCCGTCCCGGCGCTCGAATAAATCCGCCTTGTTTCCGTGATGGCATCCTCATCGTCAAACTCCATGGTCAGAGTGATGATCGACGTGATGGCAAAGGCGTCCACATGTCTCGCGCCGTAGGCCCTGCCCATCCGCATGAGGGTCTCTTCCACCCGGCTGATTTCGGCGCCGCAGTCCAGAAGCAATGCCCCCATATCCAGCAGGCACTCCGCCAGCTCCGTCTGTTTTTCTTTTGTGAGAGTCATGACGCCCTCCGTCCGGTTTTCTTTCCTCCGCCGGAAGGTCACGTTTTCTCTGCGTCTGCGGCCTTCGGCGGCATCTCGGCTCACCGCTTATGATCATCCGTATTCTACCAGATCAAACCGGCAGATGCAATCATGAATACGGCTCCCTGATCCGCGCCGTCTTGCTCAGGATTTTCACCGGTATTTTGCGGGCTGCCGATTTACAAACAATTAAAAATCGGTTATGATAGGGAGCGGGGCAAACCCCGTATCTCGTACGGAAGGATCTGATCATATGCAGACAGCGGCGCTGATTGTCGCGGCGGGAATGAGCTCGCGCATGGGAAACTTCAAACCGATGCTGAACATCGGTTCCATCTCCATCGCCCAGCGCGTCGTGGCCTCTCTTCAGCAGGCCGGCGTGGAAAAGATCGTGATGGTCACCGGATACAACGCCGTGCAGCTCGAGCGGCATCTCTCCGGACTCGGAATCGTCTTTCTCCGGAACGCAAACTTCGAGCATACCCAGATGTTTGAATCCGCCTGCATCGGTCTCTCCTATCTGGAGGACAAGTGCAACCGGCTTCTCTTCACCCCCGTGGACATTCCCCTTTTCACGGCGGCAACGCTGCAGCGGCTTCTGGAGAGCGACGCGCTCCTGGCCTGCCCCGTCTGCGACGGGAAGCGCGGGCACCCGATTCTGATCTCTTCCTCTCTCATCGGCAAAATCCTCTCTGACAGCGGAGAAGACGGCCTTCGCGGCGCGCTGGACCGCTGCGGCGCGCCGATGACGGAGATTCCGGTGGACGACCGCGGGGTTCTGCACGACGCGGACACGCCGGAGGACTACAAGGCGCTGCTGCGCTACCACAACGAGCAGCTTGTCCGCCCGCAGGTCAGCGTCTCTCTGGTACGGGAGCTCACCTTCTTCGACCAGCGGACCGCGATGCTGCTGCATCTGGTCGAGGAGACCGCCTCGGTGCGGACCGCCTGCCAGCGCATGCAGATGTCCTACTCCAGCGGTTGGAACGTGATCCACGCGCTGGAAAGTCAGCTGAATCACCCGCTCGTCCAACGCAGCCAAGGCGGAGCCGGCGGAGGCGGAAGCAGTCTCACCGAGGACGGGATCGCCTTCCTCCGGCAGTATGACGCCTATGCCTCCGCGGTCCGGGACTTTGCGACCCGGCACTTTGATGAATACTTCGGAGGTCTTTTCTGATGCGGTCTGTCTATCTTGTCCGGCATGCCATGCCGGATATCCCCATCGGCGCGCGCTGGTGTATCGGGCATACGGATCTCCCTCTCGGAACCGTCGGCCGGATGCAGGCGGCCCTGCTTCCCTTTGTCCCGATTCTGCCGGGCAAGCCTGTTTTCTGCAGTTACCTCTCCCGCGCCGTCGATACCGCCCGGCCCCTCTGTCCCGAACCGATGATCCGGGAAGGCCTGGAAGAGCAGGATATGGGCGTCTGGGACGGGCTCTCCTTTGACGAGATTATGGTGCGGTATCCGGAGCTCTATGCCGCAAGGGAAAAAGACCCCGCCATCTGGCCGGAGGACGCCGAGGACATGGTCTCCGTCGGCAGGAGGATGCGGGCCGCGCTGCGCCGATGTCTGGACGAAACCGAGGGCGACATCGTGGTGGTCAGTCACAAGTCCGCCATCGACAGCATCACCGGCCAGCGCAAAAAGCTGCTCCATACCTCCATCTCCCGGGTAAGCTGGGACGGGACGGAGCTCACGCCTCAGGAGGTCGGGCAGCTCCCGCATCCGGATCTGACGGAAGAGGTCTGCATGGCGGTGCTGCGTGCCGCCGGTACGCCGGAACAGGTGATTGCGCATTGCCGTGCCGTTTGCGAAGAAGCGCTGCGCCTCGCGGACCGGCTTCCGGCAGGAGAAACCGCTCCGGATCGCGGGCTTCTGTATGCCGCCACTCTGCTGCACGATGTTGCCCGGACCGAGCCCAGTCACGCGGAAACCGGCGCCGCCTGGGTCCGCGCCCTCGGCTATCCAGAGGTCGCCGGCGTGATCGCCCGGCATCATGACTTTGACGGCGGCAGCCTCGACGAGGCAGCCCTGCTCTTTCTCGCCGACAAGTACGTCCGGGGTACCGAACGCGTCTCCCTGGAGGAGCGCTTTGCGGCCAGCGCGGGCCGCTGCACGGATGAGGAAGCCCGGGCGGCGCACGAGCGGCGCTTTCAGACCGCAAAAAGGCTTGAAAAACGGATTATTTCCGGATAAAATATCCCTGTCAGCATCCCTGCGTCCATGAGCAGGAGCGAACAAACATCAGGAGATGATCATCATGTCCAATCTTTATTCCGAAATACTTTCTCATATTGCCCAGACCCGACCCGTCACGGTGGAGACGGTCGTCCGTGGGGAATCCGGCCTGATCACTGAGGGGCTGCAGCGCCGCCTGGTTCCGGGTGTCGTCCCCGTGGTGGACCCGAAAGGCCGGCGCTTTGCCCGCGTGACGGCCGAATATGACGGGGAGCTTCTCACCGTCCGTGAACCGGTCATGCCGCGGGAGCGGCTCATCGTCCTCGGCGGCGGTCACATCGCCCTGCCGGTCTGCGAGTTCGGCGCCAAATGCGGCTTTGAGGTTCATGTGGTGGACGACCGGCCGGACTTTGCCAACCGGCGCCGTTTCCCGGATGCCGCGGAGGTGCTCTGCGACAGTTTTGAAAACGGCATCCGCCGGCTGGGGATTACCCCCTTTGATTACGTCGTCGTCATCACCCGCGGACACCGCCACGACGCCGACTGTCTCCGCACTCTTCTCCCCGGGGAAGAGCCCGCCTATCTCGGCATGATCGGCTCGCGTAGGCGGACGAAAGGACTTTTGGAGATGCTGAAGGATGAGGGTTTCGATCCGGACCGCCTCGCGAAAATCTGTACGCCCATCGGTCTGGACATCGGCGCCATCACCCCGGCGGAGATCGCGGTCTCCATTCTCTCCGAAGTCATCGCCTGGAAGCGCAAGCCCGAACACGGCGCACCCGGCCGCGCCTGCTCCGACTCCGACCTGGAGCTCTCGACGCTGGAGTATCTGGCCGAAAACCACGATCCGAAGGCCGTCGTCACCGTGGTGGAGACCAAGGGTTCCACCCCCCGCGGCACCGGAGCCAAGATGTCCGTCAGTCCCTTGGGCAAGGTCACCGGCTCCATCGGCGGCGGCTGCAGCGAAGCCGCGGTCATCCAGGACGCCGTGCGCATCATCGGCACCGGCCGGTATCAGCTTTTTGACATCGACCTCACCGGCGAGGTGGCCGAATCCGACGGGATGGTCTGCGGCGGCACCATGCGCGTTCTCATCGAAGACGGCAGCGAGGCCTGACGCTCCGTTTTTTCCGCTGATACCGAAATCACCCCGGAACAGATCCAAGAGATCCGTTCCGGGGTGATTTTTTTATTCATAAAGTAATAAGATATTGGCCGGGGAAATCCCCAGTGCCTCCGGGAACTCCCCGGGGCGTTTTTCTTTGCTGAGTCTCCACCAGACCGGCGGGCTGTCCGGCGCCTGTCCCTCATAACGGAACTGCAGGATGACCTCGAAGGGTTCCTCCATCTCCTCGACATACCGGACCGGATACCGGTTCTGCTTTGTCTGAATGTTAAAGTAGTGCGCACGGATGCCGATCGCGGTGAGTCCGTCGCGAACCGCCTGGGCGGTCTGAAGCCGGATTCCCCAGTCGGGCACCTCCACCTCATGGTCTCCGACCTTTCTGGCCGGGGCGATGTTCTTGCATCCGGTGAGGACTGCCGCGGCGATGCTCCCCGGGTCGGCAAACAGGTCCTTGGTATCCTTGATGGTGAGAAGCCGTCCCTGATCCATGACGGCGATCCGCCTGCTCATGTTGTAGGCCTCTTCCCTGCTGTGCGTCACCATCAGCACCTCGTGTCCGAAGCGCTGCAGCATGTCGCGCAGCTCGATCTTCAGTGAGTCGCGCAGATGAGCATCCAGTGCCGAGAACGGCTCGTCCAGCATCAGCATGCGCGGTTCATTGACCATGATCCTTGCCAGGGCAACGCGCTGCTGCTGTCCGCCGGAGAGCTGAGCCGGCCGATGATTCTCCAGGCCTTCCAGCTGCATCAGCTTCAGCATCTCTTTGAGCTTCCGCTCCTTTTCCTCCCGGTTCTTTTCCCGGTGCAGGCCGCAGAGAATGTTCTGCCGCACCGTCATGTTCGGAAACAGGGCGTAGTTCTGAAACAGATAGCCGACCTGTCTCTTCTGGGGCGGGAGATTGATGTGCTTCTCAGAGTCATAGAGCACCACACCGTCCAGCTCGATGTGGCCGCTGTCCGGCTTCTCGATCCCCGCGATGCATTTGAGCGTAAAGCTCTTGCCGCAGCCGGAAGCGCCCAGCAGGCAGGTGACGCCGTTTTCCGCCTCAAAGCACACATCCAGCGTGAAGGAGCCGAGCGCTCTGTGGATGTCGACGATCAGACTCATGCCTTCACCGCCTTCTTCTGCCTTGCTTCCAGCATGTTCACCGTGAGCAGGACCACCGTGCTGATGGCGAGGTTTATAAGCACCCAGAACATCGCGCCCTTCTCGTCGTTGGTCCGCCAGAGCTGGTAGACCGTGGTCGAAATGGTTGCGGTGCGTCCCGGGGTATAGCCGATCAGCATGCTGGTGGCGCCGTACTCGCCCAGTGCGCGGGCAAAGGCCAGTACGGTTCCGGCCAGGATTCCCTGCCGGCAGGCGGGCATGCGGATCCGCCAGAAGATATAGGTGTTGCTGAGACCAAGAGTCTGCCCGGAATAGGCCAGCGTCTGATCGAAGCTCTCAAAGGCGCCTCTTGCCGTCCGGTACATCAGTGGGAAGGCGACGACCGAGGCCGCCAGCACGCCGCCGTACCAGGTCATGACGAACTTGATGCCGAACTTCAGCAGGAAGATGCCGAGGGGGCGCTTCACGCCGAAAACGAGCAGCAGGAAATAGCCGCAGACCGTCGGCGGCAGGACCATCGGCAGCGTGAGAAACACATCCAGCACGCCCTTGACCGCCCGCGGCAGCCGCGCCGCGTAATAGGCGAAGAAAATACCGAGGAAGAAAACCAGCACACAGCTGATCGCCGCGATGCGCAGGGAATTCCATAACGGATACCAGTCAAAATTCATGAAACTACTCCGGGGCATCGGGCGGCAGGAAGCCTCCCGATGCCCGATTTAAAACAGGATTATGCCGCGGGTGTCACTTCCGGGGAAGCCTCGGGAGCAGGCTCGGTCTTCGCTTCGGCTTCCTTGGTCATCGCGCTGAAGCCAACCGCTTCAAAGACCTCGGTGGCCTCCGGTCCGGTCAGATAGTCCAGGAACGCCTGAGCGGCTTCGGGATTCTGGCTGACGTTCAGGACCGCGGCGGGATAGATGACCTGGCCGCACATCTCTGCGGTGGCAGCGTCCACGCTGTCGAGACCGGCGGAAAACGCATCCGTGGCGTAGACAATGCCGCAGTCAACGCTCGCTTCCGTGACCTGGGTCGTAACCTCTTTCACGTTGGTGCCGTAGGTGATGGAACCGGCCTTGGCCAGGGCCTCTTCATCCAGGCCATAGA
Source organism: Oscillospiraceae bacterium (assembly GCA_017458335.1). GTDB lineage: Bacteria > Bacillota > Clostridia > Oscillospirales > Oscillospiraceae > Limivicinus. Next base: position 62,845 of record JAFTFT010000005.1, on the reverse strand, counting down.
ACGCAAGGATCTTCTGGGTATACTGTCCGACCGGGACATCGCTGTTGCCCATGGCGAGGAACACGTCGCCGGCCGCCAGCAGCTCTGCCAGCTGGTCGAAGCTCTCAATTCCCTTGGGATTTCCTTCCGGAACGGCCAGAACGACCTTGTTCTCGAGGAGGTTAATACGGCTGCCCTGCAGGACGAAGTCAAGGCCGTCGGGATTGGCATCCTTGTCCTTGGAGGCGTCCAGCTGGTTCATCTGCTTCGGAGCCGCAGAGATAAATACGTCGCAGTCTGCCCCTTCCTGGATCTGAGTCTTCAGGGTACCGGAAGAGTCGAAGTTATAGACCAGGGTGACATCGGGGTTCTCCGCCTCGTAGAGTTCCTTGATCCGGTTCAGCGTCTCCGTCATCGAGGCCGCGGCAAAGACGATCAGTTCCGTCTTCTCCGCGTCGGCGGCGAAGGCACTCGGTACGGCCAGCGCGAAGACCATGGTCAGCGCAAGCAGCAGGGAAAGTGCTTTTTTCATGTGGTTTCTCCTTCTTCCCATATTTCAGGGACTATAAATTTATACAAACGGGTATTTCACCGTTCATATACGCATGGGGTTTGTCCAACACACCGCCGGCGGCGGTGTGTGACAGGGAACATTTATCGGGTGTTTCACCGTTCATATACGCGAGGCTTGTCCGGCGCACCGCCGGCTTAAACTCCCTTTCCGAATCCGCAGTTCGGGAAGTGACAGACCTTGCAGTTGAGGCAGAGGCCGCCGTGGCCCAGGCCGGCCAGATGCTCTTTTGTCACCGGCGTATCGGTGACCAGATACGGCAGCACCAGATCGAAAATCGTCCGTTTCGCATACATGACGCAGCCGGGCAGGCCGCAGACCGGCCGGCCGTCGTCCGTATAGGCCAGCAGGAACATGGCTCCCGGCAGCACCGGCGCGCCGTAGGAGACGATGTTCGCGCCCGTATTCTTGATGGCAAGCGGGGTCTTGTCGTCCGGGTCGACGCTCATGCCGCCGGTACAGACCACCATTTCACAGCCCTTGTTCAGCATCTCCTGAATCGCGGCCGTGATCTTCTCATGGTCGTCGTTGAGCACCACGTGCTCCTGCATCTCACAGCCGAACTCCGCCATTTTCGCCTGGATGACCGGCGTGAAGGTATCCTCGATACGTCCGTAGAAGACTTCGTTCCCGGTGGTCACCAGGCCGTACTTCTTCGGCTTCACCGGGACCAGCTGCATGATGGGAGCTTCTCCCGCCGCCTGCTTTGCCGCTTCCATACGCTCCTTCTTGATCACAAGCGGGATCACACGGGTACCGCAGAGCTTGTCGCCCTTTTTCACCATGAAGCCGGACGCCCGGGTCGCGATCATCATGTCCCCCAGGGAGTTCACCGCCCGCAGGCGCTCAAGATCCACAAGGAACAGGCCGTCCACGTCGGCGATCAGCTCGATCTTGCCTTCCTTCGGTTCCGTAGCCGTCATGTTCGCATTCATGCAGATGTCCCGCAGGATATAGGCCGCGTCGTTTTCGTGGAGCATGGTTTCGTCGTTTTCCCAGATATACACCGTGTCCTTGCCCACGCTCAGCAGCACCGGCACATCCTCCGGCCGGATCACATGGCCCTTGCGGAACACCGCGTCCTTGCTCACACCGCGGATAATCTGGGTAATATCATGGCACAGGACCTGTCCGACAGCGTCCTCGGTTTTCATCAGCTTCATGGGGTAATCCTCCCGTGTTGTTTTTATATACGACTTGCAATTTTAAACAAATCGCCCTTCATGGTTTGGTATTATAATGAAAAATGTCATAAAAAAACAGGGCTTGACAAAAAAATCGGCAAAATGCACAAGAAACTACAAAAATCTTATGCATTTTGCCGTTTTATGATTCTAACTATGCCGACGCTGCGGCTTCACCTGCCGGGAAGCGCCGAGGCCGGGCGAGAAAGCTTTACTTTTCGCTGATCACACGAACCGCGGGGGCCTGGACGCCGTTTTCCCCGAGCTTTTCCGTGATAGCCTGGGTCAGGTCGAAGTAGACATCCCAGTAATCCTCGGTCTTGCACCAGGCGCGGACGGTGAACTGCATGGCCTCGTTCGTGCCGCCGGAGACTCTTGCAAAGGGAGCCGGATCCTTGAGGACCTTTTCGTTCTGTCCCATGACATCCAGCATGAGATCCTGGATCTTCTTCGGATTCTCGCTCTTGGCCGAGGCAAAGCTGAGATCGACGCGGCGGGTTGCCTCCGCGGAATAGTCGATCACGTTGGCGTTCATCAGCGCGCCGTTCGGGACATTGATTCTGCAGTTATCCACCGTGTTCAGGACCGTATAGAAGAGCGTGATTTCCTTTACCGTGCCGGTAACACCCGAGGCTTCCACAAAATCACCCACCTTGAACGGGCGGAAGATGACCAGCATGATGCCGCCGGCCAGGTTCGAGAGCGAGCCCTGCAGGGAGAGGGCGATGGCGGCGCCTGCGGTGCCGAGGACGGTGATCACCGACGCCATCGGGACGCCGAGAATCGCGACGATGGAGACGACAAGGATGACATAGAGGAGCCATTTCAGAGCGCTGAGGACAAAGGTGCGCGTGTTCGGTTCGATCTTGTCCAGGACCTTGATCTTTCCGACCAGTCCCAGGATCTTGCTCACAATGAACTTTCCGACGAACCAGACAACAATCGCCAGCAATACTTTTCCGACTACCGTTGTGCAGAGATTGGTAAGTGCTTCCATGGAAAATACCCCCCTCATAAATATTTGTGAATATTATATACGATTTCTTAACACCTGTCTATCTTTTCATGATCATTCCGCAAGGGGATTTTGTTTCCGTCAGGCCTCTTCAAAGGCCGTCGGGCCCGCACCGCAGATCGGGCAGGTGTAATCCTCGGGTACTTCATCTCCCTCATAGACATAGCCGCAGATCTTGCAGACCCATTTCTTCGTCTCCGCGGTCTCCGGCTCCGCGGCGGGCTCCCCGCCGTTTTGTACCGAGGCCGTCACCGCGTCGGCCAGCGCTTTCAGGGCATCGGCGTCGCCGCTGTCGGGACTGGACATGATGGTGACCGTCTCCCCGACCACGCTGCAGCCCTGCAGCCGGTCGATGATCTCCTTCATCAGCTTGCCGGAAGCCGGGGACCAGCTGCCGTTCTCCACGAGAGCGAAGCAGCGGTTCTGCAGATTGTGGGCTTCGAGATCCAGCAGGAAGTTCTTCATCGGGGTGAAGATGCCCATGTTGTAGGTGATGGACGCCAGGACGATATGGCTGCAGCGGAAAGCCTCGCCGATCAGCTCGCTGACGTGGGTCTTCGACACGTCGTAGACCGCCACATCGGCGACCCCGTTCTGGGAAATCTGCGCCGCGAGGGAGTTGGCCGCGCTCTCCGTTCCGCCGTAGACCGAGCCATAGACCACCATGACGGCCTCTTCTTCCGGGGTGTAGCTGCTCCACAGGCTGTACTTCTCGATGATCCAGCCCAGGTTCTCTCTCCAGACCGGGCCGTGGGTGGGACACAGGATCCTGATATCCACCGTGCCGGCTTTTGCCAGGACATCCTGCACCTGCTTGCCGTACTTGCCGACGATGTTGCAGTAATAGCGTCTTGCGTCCGGGAGCCAGTCCTTCTCAAAGTCCACCTCGTCGGCAAAGAGATTGCCGTTGAGTGCGCCGAAGCTGCCGAAGGCATCCGCGGAAAACAGTGCGCCGGAAACCGTGTCATAGGTCATCATGACCTCGGGCCAGTGGACCATCGGCGCCATGACGAAAGCCAGTGTATGCCTGCCGATGTTCAGGGTGTCGCCTTCCCCAACCAGGATGCTGCGGTCGGAAATATCGCAGGCAAAAAACTGGTTCAGGATCAGCGAGGCCGTCAGCGTGCAGACCACCTTGGCGTTCGGATAGCGCACCAGCACCTCGGAAATGGCGGAGCTGTGGTCCGGCTCCATGTGGTTCACAATGAGATAGTCCAGATCTCTCCCGTCCAGCACCGCCGTCAGGTTCTCAAAGAACTGACCGGTCACCGAGCGGTCCACCGTGTCCACCAGAACCGTCTTTTCGTCCAGGATCACATAGGAGTTGTACGCCACGCCGCGTGGGATGGGATACACATTCTCAAACAGCTGGATACGGCGGTCGCTCACGCCGATGTAGACAATGTCGTCCGTCACCATGCGGCAGCTGCCGATCCCGGCAAATTTCTTTTTGCCGTCAAAGGGCAGACCTGTTTCTTTCCCTTCCTCGGCAAAGGCCGTCACGCCCCCCAGTGCGCCAGCGGCCACAAAGCCCGCTGCCCCGGCGGCCGCAGCTTTCAGGAAGTCTCTTCTCGCGATTTCTTTGCTCATACATTTGCTCCTTTCTTGATTTTGATAATTGAAGCCTGCATGTGTCTTCCAGTATACCTGATTGTTAAAAAGAAAGCAATACTGTTATCCGATTTTTGCCGCAGATTTCTTCCTCCGGCGCCGTCCGTGCGCTCAGCGCAGCTCTGCCGGCTTCAAAAAAAGAGGCACCAGAGATGCTGCCTCCGGGTCCGGTGCGTCTCTGATGCCTCTCCTATTCCATTTCTTCTGTCATCCGCTGTCAGTTATCTTCGTCCCTGGCTGGCAGTTCGATCGGCTCTTCTCCAAACAGCTCTGCCATCAGTTCGTAGGTCAGGCGCTGGTTCTGCAAGATTCTCGGCATGATCTCTTCCACAGGATTCAGCCTCCTCTTCTCTGATCATCTTGGAATCTTTCTTTTCGGGCATATTCTTTCCATCCGGCCTTTTCCTTCATGGTCATAAAAGTGGGTTTATGGCGTTTCGTGAGTTTGCTGCATGCGATCCAAGGCCGTGACTTGATCATACCGCTCTTTTTGTGTATTTACAACAAAAAAGCAGATGCAGAAAAACGGGAAATTGGCTAAAATTGGAAACAAAATAAAGACTTTCTTTTGGCAGCCTCCAAGATCTTGAAAAAAAGAGACAGACTGACGAAGCGACATACAAGATGTTGCGTTCGTCAGCCCGTTGTTCTTAATAAATTTTTAAGATATGCTTCGGTCCCGAGCTTTTCGGATCAGGTCGGCAGCTCCCGGAAATCCTCTTCCAGGGCGCAGGGTTTGGCTTTGATCAGGGTGTTCGGGTTGGTCAGCTTGGAATCCGGCAGGATCGGCAGATCCTTCACCAGATCCGGGCCGTACTTGGCGATCAGTTCCTCCCGCTCACCGAAGTCCAGCGCCCGGCTCGGGCAGGCGTCCACGCAGACAGGATTCTCACCCTTGGCGCGCTGGCTGGCACAGGCGTCGCACTTGCGGACGATGGACCTTGCCTCATCAAACTTCGGGGCGCCGTAGGGGCAGATGTTCATGCAGGCCTTGCAGCCGATGCACATGTCGTCGTCATGGATGACCGTACCGTCCTCGGCCTTGTACATGGCGCCGGTGGGGCAGACCGTGACGCAGGCCGGATTCTCACAGTGGTTGCAGCTGCCGGAGTAGTTGTACATGCCGACTTTCGGGAAGGAGCCGGTCTCATAGGTCTTCGCATAGCGGAAGAGAAGCCCGATGTCCAGGTCGTTGCGGTCCTTGCAGGCAACCTGACAGGCGCGGCAGCCTACACAGCGGGTCATGTCAAAGTAAAAACCTAATGCCATGTTCTTTGCCTCCTCTTAAAGGTCAATGATCCGGCTGTCGGTATATACGTCATCCTCCAGCTCAGGTCCGTCATACTTTTCGATGTTGCAGTTGATGTTGTTATACGGGGTGATGCCGGAGCCGGTGATCTCGTTGCCCAGCAGATAGTTGTCCGATCCACCGTGATCGATTCCGGTCTCTTCATCGATGACCGCCCATGCGCCGTGCGGGATGCTGACCACACCGGGCATCAGGCCTTCCATGACGCAGGCCTTGCGCAGGGCCTGGGAGGTCTTGGTGGAGATCAGGACCGTATCGCCGCTCTCAATGCCCTTCTCCTTGGCATCCGAAGCATTGATGAAGACCGGGTTCGGCCAGGCTTCACGCAGCCAGGGGCAGTTGTTGAAGGTCGTATGGGACCGGCGGAGATAGTGGATGTTGTACAGCAGATAGGGGAACTCGCCCTTTTCGCCGCCGATGGTCTTGTCCTTGAAGGTGGTTTCATAGCCGGTGGTCGGGGTGATGTACTCCGGATAGGGCTTGTAATCCCAGTCGATGAAGCCGAAGCCGTTGAAGAGGTCCGCCTTGGTCTGGCTGGTGATCTCGAACTTGCCGCTGGCGGTGGCAAGGGGGTTGGCCTCCGGGTCTTTGATGAAGGAGGCATAGCCCAGATGTCCGCAGAACGCGTCATTCGGCTTGCGCTCGACCTGATAGCCACCGTTGTCAATGAAGTCCTGCAGAGAGATGACGCCCTGCTGCGGCTCACCTTCAACGCCCCAGGCGTCGATGTCTTCCTGGGTGATGGTTACCAGCGGAATGTACTCCAGGCTGGAGGAGAGCGGGTTGCCGTAGGGGTCATAGCCCGCCGCAGCGCCGTCTCCGCCTGCCGTCGCGGTCTCGACGTTCACGACGGTAGATCCGGCAATCGCGTTGAAGAACTGCTGCTTCTCGCTGATGGGATAGGCTTCCTTCGGATCCAGTCCGAGGGCTTCCATGATCAGGCTGTCGATCTCCTGGTCGGACTTGGCCTCATACATGGGCTCCGTCACCTGGGAATAGCAGAAGAGGAACTCGCGGTTGGAAGCGGACAGGCCGCCCGGCAGTTCCCAATAGGTGGTAACCGGCAGCACGATGTCGGAGTACTTGGCCGGGGTGTTCAGGAACTGTGCCTTGGAGACGACAAAGTCGACCTTGCGGTGCGCTTCGATGCCCTTCTTCATGTTCGGGCCGCTCTGCAGATAGGCGTGCTCGTCGACATTGGTGATGCAGTGGATGTCGCATTCGATGTCACGGCCTTCGCCGATTCCTTCCGCGGTGTAGCCGTAGTAGTCGCCGATCATGTGATACTTCCCGGTCAGGACCGCGTCCCAGACCTGCGGTCCGGCGATGATGCCGGGGACACCGTTGTCCGGCGTGCCGGGCAGTCCGGTACCGCCGCCCTTGACCAGCGGGTCGCCGCCGTTGGCGGAATTGTGGGTATAGCTCAGCGCGCTGCAGTTGCCCGGTTTGCCCATGTGGCCGCCCATCGCACTTACGGTCATGACAATCTGCGGAATGTTCTCCGCGCCGTCGTTTCTCGCCAGGGCGAAGCTGTGGAGGATCCAGACGTTGTTCTTCTTCCCCAGAGCACGGGCAAGCATGGTGATCTGTTCCACCGGGGTGCCGGAGATTTTGGACGCCCATTCGGCATCCTTGACGATGCCGTCATACTTTCCATCCAGGTAATCCCGGAAGTTCACGTCATCTTTCAGGTTGGGGGCTTTCTCGCTCTCGGCGTCAAAGCCGACGGTGTACTTTTTCAGAAAGTCCCAGTCGACGATGTCGCCCTCTTCCGCGTCCAGGCGCAGCATCTCATGCGCCACGCCCAGCAGCAGGGCCGTGTCCGTACCGGTACGGACGGGGACCCACTCGGCGTCCAGCGCCTGAGCCGACGCGCTGTACATCGGATCAACGCAGATGAACTTCGTCCCGTTTTCCTTGGCACGCATGAAATGGGTCATCGGCGTGCCGGGTGCAGACCAGGCCGGGTTCAGGGAGAGGAAGACCATTGTGTCTGCGTTCAGCATGTCGTAGCGGTCGTTATTGGCGCCGAATCCGTTTCTGCTCACGCCGATGGTGGTATTGGTGTTCAGAAGGTACGTGCCGTAAGAGGTGGAGTCTGCCACGGAGGTATGCCCGCCGTAGTACATCAGGGGGATATTTTCGCTGTAGGAGCCCCAGCTTCCGGTCAGGAAGGCCTGGTTGCCGTACTTCTCCTTGATCGTCTTATACTGGTCGGCGACATATTTGATCGCCTCGTCCCAGCTGATGCGCTCCCATTCATCACGGCCGCGGAGTTCTCCGTTCGGCTCTTCTGGGGACCAGTGCTTCCGCTTCATGGGGTACTTCAGACGGTCGGCGCCGAAGCACTGCTGCTGCTGTGCCTTGCCGCGGATGCAGCCGCGCTGCTGAGGATAGTCCGGGGAGTCGGGATGCGTGTCATCCGTCTTCTGCCGGACAACAACGCCGTCCTTCATCAGGACCTTGTTCATGCAGCGGCCGCCGCAGTTGTGCCAGCAGGCCGCCGCGATCCACTTCCCTCCCTCATCTCCGTCGACGATGGGGGCGTGCTCTTTGGGGGCAACGGTTTCCTCAGCCGCAGCGAGACGGCTCTCTCTGCTGACTGCGCCCAGACCGGCCACCGCGGCTGTTGCCGCCATGCTTCCTTTCAGGAAGTCTCTGCGGCTGAACTTGCGGTCCAGGATCTCTTCCAGTGCCATAATACAGTTCTCCTCCTTTGAGTATGATTTATAACAGTGCGAAGGAACACAAAGAACACCTCGACACCTGGATCGGGATGTGCTTTCTGTTCCTTCGCAAAACAGGCAAGCGGCGCGGTTGCCCCCGCCACTCATCGGCCGTACCCGCCCGGAGGGTGGTGTACAGCTCGGAACACGGTATAAAAGATGTTCAGACTGTAGCATATTTTCTGTCGGTTAGTCAATTGCAACCTGCTCAATATCTGATTCTTTTTTCGCGTATCCTGCTTCGTTTCTGCTTCTGTTTCTGCTTCACCGGGACTATCCCCTCGCCCGAAGCACTGCGGTCTGAATTCCGTGATCCGCTTTCTGGAAGACCCGAACAACGGACGGATAATGGCCGCCTGGTACTTTGCCACGGCACTGGCGAAGCAGTATGACGCCGTTCTTCCGATAAGATTTCGATTAAATCGGGAGTCAACTCTTGATTTAATCGTCACAGGGTGGTATCCTGCACATTATCTATATTATTACAGGGATATCGACAAAAAGGAAGTAGATATCCTGCTGGTCAAAAATGGGTCCATTTATCCGGTAGAGATAAAGAAAGGGATCGCTCCGAATAAGCCGACGAAAAACTTTAACGTTCTCAAGAAGTTCGGGATGCCTGTTATGAGAGGCATGGTCATAGAGAACACCGACAAAGTACGCGCAATAAATGATTATGCTTTTGCTTTTCCCGTGTCACTGGTAGGAATTTGAATAACACAGGAAAAAGATCACACCCCTCACCCGCCTTGCGGATATTGATGACTATAAAAATACGTTCCGCACACTTCTCGGCAATCTGCCGTTGGGTCTGCGATAACAAAAAACTAAAGAGATCCGGGACGAAACATCCCGGGTCTCTGTTTTTCTTGAGCATATAATAATCAATTCATCACTATTCTATTTCGCGGGTGACGACGGACACATCAAGACAACGCAGGGGCTCAGTCTTTACGGACCGGGCCTCTGTTGCTGCTTACTTTATTTCTTGTTCCAGAGTTGCAAATTCAGGAGAAGTGAAAAAATCTGCAAGAGTAATATCCAACCCGTCACAAATCTTTTTGATCGTCAAGATTTTCGGATCAGAGCTCCTGCCATAAAGAATATTCTTTATAGAAGACGGCGGCAAGCCACAAATCGTAGCAAGCTTGTTGATCGAGATATTTCGCTCTCCACATAGGAAAAGTATTCTATTCTTTATTGCTGTGATCGTATCCATATCATCGCCGCCCTTTTTTTGCAATCATACATAATCGGGCTTGAAAAAGCAGGCTACCCATGCTACTATTTAGGCTATGTATAGCCTTCTTCTATGAGAGGCCGTGACAATGAAAAGCAATACGGATCAGTTTTTGAAAAAGTAAATATGATGTACCGTTTTGCCTGCTGTAAATTAGGTTGAAACCACATTACAGGAGGTAAAGCAATGGCGTATTACGCATATGTGCGGGTTTCAACCAGGGAGCAGAATATAGACCGGCAGCTTATTGCGTTGAAACCGTACAAAATCCCAAAGAGGAATATCTATTGTGATTATCAGTCCGGCAAGGATTTTAACCGTCCGGCATATCAGAGGCTGCTGAAACGGTTGAAGCCGGGCGACTGCCTTATTGTAAAAAGCATTGATCGGTTGGGAAGGAATTATAAGGACATTCTTTTTGAATGGCAGCGCATTACGAAAGAAATCGGTTCGGATATCCTGGTGTTGGATATGGACCTTCTCGATACTCGGGAGAAAAAGGGCAGTCTGACCGGAATGCTGATTGCAGACATGGTATTACAGATCATGGCCTATTTTGCACAGACTGAGCGTGAATCAATCCGCCAGCGACAGGCAGAAGGAATTGCAGCGGCAAAGGCCAAAGGGAAACACATAGGAAGAAACCCGATATCCAATCCGGAAGGCTTTGAAACTGTTTGCGCTCTATGTTATGGTGGCGAGCTGACGACACGTGAAGCCGCCAAGCTTCTAAGCATGAGTCACACCACATTCTACCGACGATTTATCGCCTGGGAGGAAAATTTATCTGTTTCTGAAGGTAGACTTTCCGAAACAGCTCTGATATAATGAATCTTGATTGAGGAAGAGACAAAAAAGCATGAAATGACAGCATTTTGAGCTCTCATCTCATGCTTTTTCTGATGTACCGAATTGTCTACCTTCTGAAACTGCGATTATAATATGATGAATGGAGAGAGAAAAAACATGCCTGAGAACAAGCCCTTGACCGGATACCCGTCCATCGATAAGCCTTGGCTGAAATACTATTCCGACGAGGCAATAAATGCTCCTCTACCGAAATGTACCATGTATCAATATATATGGGAGAATAATAAGGATCATCTTACCGATATTGCCCTGCGATATTATGGTACAAAAATCAGCTATGGCAGTTTGCTTGAAAACATCAAAAAAGCTGCAAGTTCCTTTTATGCTATGGGTGTTCGACCTGGAGATATTGTCACCATTATGTCTATGCATACTCCCGAGACGATTTATGCCATCTATGGACTCAACTATATCGGTGCTGTGGCGAATATGGTGTATATGACCTTAGCGGAAAAGGAGATCCTACACACCATAGAGAATACGGAAAGTAAGCTTTTTCTGGTGTTGGATGTAGCATTGAAAAAGATGGAAGCCATTAAAGATAAATTGCATATACCTGTCGTGGTGTTGGGAGTTGCTGATTCCATGCCCGTGCATATAAAACTCGGTTATCACTTGAAGGCAGAAGAGCGGAAGAAACACACATTTTTGACATGGCGGGACTTTTTCAAACACAGCGCAGGCGAGCCTCCAATAGCCACCGACCACGGTGCATCAGCGGTCATAGTCTACACCAGCGGCACAACAGGAGAGCCGAAAGGTGCAGTGTTAAGCAATAACAGTATCACAGCAGTAGCATTTCAAGCACTAAATGCAGAGTATCATCTTGAGAAAAGACGTCGATTTTTAGATGCACTCCCACCATTTATTGGTTTTGGTATTACTATGCTTCATGAGACGTTGGCAGCTGGACTAGATATTCATCTTTGGATTCAATTAGAACCTGAAGCCATCGCAAAACAGTTTGTGAAGGATAAGCCAGAATTCTTTGTAACAGGTCCTGCATTTGTTGATGCAATAATAGCGCAAAAAGAAGTTGATTTAAGTCACATTATTTATTTTGGTGGTGGCGGTGGTGCTTTGACAGAGAAAAGCGAACGAGCTATAAATGACTACTTGCATCGATGCCATTCAAAAACAATCTACGCAAACGGATATGGTATGACAGAATCATCCGCAACTCTCTGCGCGTCTACAGATACAATTAACAAATATGGAAGTGTTGGAATACCATTACCAAAAACAATCGTAAAAAGTATATCCTTACAGAATCAAAGCGAACTACCATATAACGAAGTTGGCGAATTGTGTTTTAGTACTCCTAGTCTAATGAAAGCATATTATAAAAAACCACAAGCGACGGAATCAGTTTTTATTACTGATGAAAATGGGAATAGATGGCTACGTACTGGCGATCTGGGATATGTAGACAAGGATGGCTTCGTCTATATCAAAGGCCGAATCAAACGCATTTTTATCACCCGGGACAGAGATGGAACCGCTTACAAGCTTTTCCCTCAGAAAATTGAAGAGTTGATCTGCAAACTAGATGAAATTGAAACCTGCGGCGTTGTTGTCTTGGAAGATCAAGCGCGTATGCATGTTCCTGTCGTATTTGCAAAAGCAAAAATGGATTCAACAGATGATAGCATTCTGGAGAAACTGATATGGCAATATGTAAAAAGAGAACTATCAGCTTATGAACAACCTGTCGCAGTTCAAATGCTGAAAGCCATGCCCATGACAGCAAGCGGGAAAATTGATTATCAACTTTTGGAGAACATGGCAAAAGAACACATTTTATAAAATGATTGGCGTTCCTTCTTTTCTGAAGGGACGCCAATTTCAGTCTGTATGCACAATCGTGTGCCGTTTTGCACTTAAACGATACTGTGGTCAGGCTGTATTTGGTATAGCCTGGGCACAAAGTGTGCTTGTATCAATTTGCCTCGGAAGGGGGACATGTCATTACAGATCATGGCCTATTTTGCACAGACTAAGCTTGAATCAATCCGCCAGCGGCAGGCAAAAAGAATTGCATCTGTGAAGGCCAAATGGAAACACCTAGGCAGGAACGCGATAAGCAAGGCTATTCTGATCACAACGGACCGCATCCGATAAAGGACAAAATACTTCAAAGCGAGATCAAGCGGCTGACTCGAAACGAGAGAATACATCGGCTATGTACGCACGGTGGGATGGTCGAAGCTTTTGTACAATAGCCGGAAAAGCTGATAGATGATCAGGTGATGGAGCTGCTGACCTTGTCGTTTCGGCAAACCGGAAGTGTCCGGGCTTTTGCGAAAATTGCTGGAAGAACCGAAAGCCCCTGCACGAAGGGTAAGGCGCAATTATACAACATGTCGTCGCGAACTCCATATCACTCGCTTCCCCGTGGCAACGGCAAAGCTCGTCCATTCCGTTAGCCTTACCGTATCCATCCTATCCAACAAATACCATATCGGAACCCAGCAATCTCAGGAGCGGGAAACGATCAATGAATCAGGCAACCTGATTTCCCCAAATGATTCTTTTCAGGACCACCGTTATTGTATCCGCACGTAACTGCCCGCCAGGGCTTCACTACCCGGCAAGCAGTGCTTTGCCGTCCATGTTTACTACCTGGCAAGCAATGCATACCTGTATGATTTGGTACTTGGCAAGCAGGGCAAACCCTTACAGGTTTCACAAATTGGTCAGCAGTGTCCGAATGGATGTTCAGTACTTAGCAAGCAGTGTACAGATCCGGACCTGCGCCAATTTCTACACCGGCTCGTTGGGAACACCTCCCAAACCCAGAGATCACACTCCGTGTGAGTTGCGCGTTTTTGCAAAACGCTGAGAGGGATCAAATGCATTTTTCAAATTTGTTGTTCCGCCATTTATTCCGCCATCGCAGTTGATTTATTCCGCCACGTATGATAAAATATAAACTACCGGAAGGGAGGCTTATCAAATGATGCGGGAAGACGAACACAGGGAATTTAAGAAAACGACCGGAGAGCTGAATGAAGCCATGGTGTCTGTTTCTGCCATGCTGAACAAGCATAAGCAGGGGAAAGTATATTTCGGTCTCAGAAACGACGGCACACCCAATCCATTTACCATTACCGACTCCACCCTTCGTGATGTTTCCCGGAAAGTATACGAATCCATAAAACCGCAGCTGATACCCGTCGTCGATATTGAAGAAATCGAAGGTGTCGAGGTCATCACTCTTACATTTTCTGGTGAAGACGTGCCCTACTCCGCTTTTGGAAAATATTATATCCGGATCGCGGATGAAGACAGGGAACTCTCGCCTTCCGAGCTTCGCAAGATCATGATCCGAAGAGAGTACGAAGAGAACTGGGAGGACAAAACCACAAATCAGACTGTAGACGACGCTGACGAAAAGACAATAAAAGCTTTTTATGATTCTGCCATTTCCTGCGGCAGGCTTCCGGAGATTGAATTCGATAAACGGAAGATCCTCGATCAGCTCGGCGTCCTGAATGGCAATCACCTAACAAACGCCGGGGTTTGTCTGTTCTCTTCCAGAAAACCCATTGCGTTGAAAATGGCCGTCTTTGCCACCGACCACAAAGAGACTTTTTTGGATATGGACCGGACGGAGGGGAATATATTTGAACTGATCGACGCGGCAGTGACATACATCGTAAAGAACATCCGCTGGCGGGTTGAGATGAGCGGAGATGGGATTCACCGGAAAGAAATCCCCGAGATCCCGGTCGATGCCATAAGAGAAGCTGTGATCAACAGCTTTGCCCACGCACGCTATGATCTCTCTGTCCAGCATGAAATAGATATTTTCTCGAACCGTATTTCCATCTGCAACCCGGGCTCCTTTGCCAATGAGTTTGAACCGATAGACTTTTATACCAGAGATATCCGTTCGTACCTGAGAAATGAAGTGATTGCAAAAACGCTTTATCTCTGCAAGGATGTTGAAACCTTCGGATCGGGGATCAGGAAGATCTACACGCTTTGCAATGAAGCGGGTGTCGAAGTATCGTACATAAATGAGGAGACGGCTTTCACCCTTGAATTCTCAAGGGATGACCGGAATATCCCGCCAAAGGATGGCGGGATAAATGGCGGGATAACCGAAGCAGAGCTGATGCTGCTTTCTTTGCTGAAGCAATCACCGTCCATGACAAACGCAGAACTGTCGGATGCGTCCGGAAAGTCAGAGAGAACAATATCCCGGCTGCTCGCAGCACTGAAAAGCAGAAAGCTGATACAGCGGATCGGTTCAAACAAAACGGGTTATTGGAAAGTACTGTAATGGATAAAATAACGCCTTCAATTGATTGGGTTCTCTACGATACTGGCTCGACTCTGGTGGATGAGGAGGAGGCATAAAATACTACCATTTGTCAAGGAGAACGGTCATGTGATGATTGATGTTCCCTGATTACATGAATTCGGAGTATACGACAAGGAGTTTTTGGATAAAGGACTGTATGGCATTCTGAATTTCCTGCTGATTTATGTTAGAGAAGGGAAATAATAGAATCGGTTTGTTGAGATAATACAAATACCGGCCTGCCGCATAAACAGCAGACCGGTATTCCTTTTGCCAACCTGTCAGACAGTTACCCTGTTTTTCAAAACTTTCTTATGGGCATCGGCTTTTACGCACTGCGTTCTTTTTTCGTTCCATGCTTCGCGGTTCATTCCGTGAAGCGTCCTCGGATCAGACGAGCTTGACCTCGAAGTCCTCTTCCAGGGCCGCCTTGCTCGGGTGGATCAGGAAGTTGGGGCCCGTGCCGCCGTCGGGGAAGCAGGGCAGCTCTGTCACCACGTCGTCGCCGTAGGCCGCCTTCAGTTCGTCCATCGGGCCGAACTTCAGCGCGCGCATCATGCAGCTCTCGACGCAGGCAGGTGCCTGGCCCTTGCGAACCAGCTCGATGCAGCCGTTGCACTTGCCGACCGCTTCCTTCTCGGGAACATAGACCGGGTGCCCGTAGGGACAGGCCTTGACGCACATCTGGCAGACTTCACCGAGGCACTTGATGTTGTCGTCGTGGCAGACGAGACCGGTCTCGGCGTCCTTCACGGTTCTGCGGGTGGGACATGCTGCCACGCAGGCCGGGTTGTCGCAGTGGTTGCAGGCCGTGGCCAGGTGATAGATTCCCGGGTTGGGATACTCGCCGGTCTCACAGGTGATCACCTTGCGGTACAGCGTGCCAACCTCGAGGCGGTTCTTGTCCTTGCAGGCGATCTGGCAGGTGTGGCAGCCGGCGCATACGGTCTGGTCAAAATAGAATCCATACTGTGCCATGTCTTTTCCTCCTCAATCACTCAAACAAAATGGTCTGAGGAATTTCGACGTCTTCGGGAATTGCCTCGCCATCATACTTGCTTACTTCCACGTTCAGGGTGTTGTAGCCGCTGCAGCCGAGGCCGCGTGCCACGTTGCCGGTGATATAGTTCTCGGAACCGGACTGGTCGATGCCGGTGGCCTCGTCTATGCGGATCCACGGTCCGTGGGGCAGGCCGACCACGCCGGGCATCAGACGCGCCGTGACATAGGCGTGGCGGAGCGTCTCGCCGTACTTGGAAGAGATCTTGACCGTGTCTCCCTCGGCGATGCCGCGGTCGGCCGCGTCCTTCTTCGACAGATAGACCGGGTTGTGCATCGCTTCGCGCAGCCAGGGGATGTTGTCGAAGATGGAGTGGGAACGTCTCTGATAATGCGGATTGATGCACTGCAGCGGGAACTCCGTCTTCTCGCCGTCCAGTTTGCCGTCAACAAAGGTGTCTTCGTAACCCTGGGTGGGAGCACGGTACTTCGGGATCGCGCTGTAAGGCTCTTCGGAGAAGCCCTGACTGTTCAGAATGTCCGCCCAGGTCTGGTTGGCAAACTCGATCTTGCCGGAGGCCGTGCCGATGGGATTGGCCTCGGGATCCTCACGGAATTCCTTCTTGTCAATGTATCCGAAATTGTCTCCGACATGGCGGTCGACGCGGTAGATGCCGTCTTCCATGTACTTGCTGATGGGGATGCGGCCTTCCTGCGGCTCGCCCTCCACGCCCCATTCCTTGATGTCGTCCTCGGTGATGGAGACCAGGTTTTCCCAGGTCTTGCCGTCTTCCTTGATGACGGTGGAGGTGGCGACGGAGTTGAAGAGCAGCTGCTTGGCGCTCACGGTGCCCCACATCTCGGGGCTGAGGCCGAACTTCTCACCGATGGTCATCATCGCCTCGGCATCGCTCTTGGCCTCATAGAAGGGCTCGACCACCTTGCGGTTGATGAGCAGGATATCGCGGTTGATGTAGCCTTCCCAGACATAAGAGCCTTCGCGTTCCCAGTTGGTGGTGATGGGCAGAACGATGTCGGCGTACTTGTTGGAGGCGGTGAGGAAGTGGCCCTGGGCCACGACAAACTCGACGGAGCGGAAGGCCTCGACACCCTTCTTCGCGCCCTCGCAGGTCGTAAGCTTTGCCTTGTTGGTTGTCCAGATCATCTTGATCGGAGCGGTGATGTAATCAACCCGTTTTGTCAGATCATAGCCGGCAATCGCGTCCTTCCAGCCGTTGGGTCCGGCGCCGTTGATGTCGTTGAAGATGTTGGTCGGGTTAAACGGCTCGCCGAAGACCGCGTTCCAGACCTGGGTGTCGCAGACCATCGTGGCCTTGCCGGTGCCGCCGACAGCGCCGTTCGGTCCGGAGGAGCCGACCTTCACCAGACGCGGGCCGAAGTTGTTGGTGTGGTTCCAGGCCGTGGGTCCGACACAGTTGCCGCTCTTGCCGATGTGGCCGCCCATGGCGCCCAGGCAGGTCGCCAGCTGCGGAAGCTGGTCGGTATCGTAAGTACGGGCGCTGGCCCAGGAGGAGAGAATCGCGACATTGTTGTCCTTGCCGAGAATGCGGGCAACTTCCCGCAGGGTGTCGGCGGAGATTCCGGTGATGGCTTCCGCCCACTCGGGGGTCTTGGCCACACCGTCATACTCGCCGCGCAGATAGTCGAAGAAGTTCTCCTCCGACTTCACATCCGCGGGCATGTGGTCTTTATCCTGGCCGAGGCAGCAGCGGTCCAGGAAGTCCCAGTCAATGAGGGAGCCGTCCTTGTCCTCTTCCAGCATCACATAGGCCATCGCCATCATCGCGGCCATATCGGTGCCCGGCCGGATGGGGACCCACTTCGCATCCAGAATGGACGCGCTGTCGGTGTAGATCGGGTCGAAGATAATGAACTTGACACCGGCCTTCTTCCACTCAACGGCGTAGTTGGTGGCGTTGCCCAGGGCAGCCCAGGCCGGGTTGTAGCCGAAGGCCACCACATAGTCACAGTTCAGGAAATCCAGACGGTCATTGTTGCAGTCATAGTAGTTGCAGCCGTCGCCCCAGCCAAGCGGACCGGGTGCATACCAGGTTCCCCAGGAACTGGTGGTCCAGGAGTTCACATAGTTGATGTTCAGCTTGTTCAGCAGGCTGTTCGCCTCACCGCCCAGGGTGAGAATGGAGTTGTCGCCGTAGGTGCCGTTGATGCGCTCAACCTCATCGTGGATATAGGTGGCCGCTTCGTCCCAGGAGATGCGCTCCCATTCGTCAATGCCTCTCAGTTCCGGATGCGGGTCGCCGGGTGTCCAGTTCTTGCGCTTCATGGGATACTTCAGGCGGTCCAGGCCTCTCGCCTGATACTGCTGGGAATAGCCTCTGAGGCAGGCTCTCTGCTGACGGTTCACGCCGTCGTCGGTGTTGAAGTTGTCAGTGCCCTGACGGACAATCACGCCGTCCTTCACATAGGCACGAACCAGGCACTTGCCGCCGCAGTTGTGCCAGCACGGAGCCGCGACCCACTTGCCGCCCTCCGCCGCATCGGCCACCGCCGCTCCCTCTGACGGGGCCACGCTCTCCGCGGAAGCGAGTGTGCTCTCCTTCCCGACAAAGCCGAGTCCCGCCACGGCAGCCGTCGCCGCTACGCTTCCTTTCAGGAAGTCCCTGCGGCTGAACTTCCTGTTCAGGACTTCTTCCAATACTTTCGCCATGTCTTCCTCCTTTGTTGTATGATTGATTTCTTTGCCGTGCATATAAAAAGGAACAGCAAAGCCGCGCGGCCATTCTGCCGCGAAACTCTGTTGTTCCTTCGCAATCCAGGGCAAGCGGCGCGGTTGCCCCCGCCGCTCATCGGCTGTACCCGCCCGGAGGGTGGCATACAGCTCGGAACAGGTTGTGACGCGTATCTTTTCTGCATCTTCTATACACTCTGTACAAACCAGGCAGAATGACTTGCTGGTGCTGAAATAACTCTATCACAGCCGTTCTCAGTTAGTCAATCATAACATATTCCGAAAAGTCCGGAAGTTTTGTTATTGTTTTCTGTTTCAGTTGTTTTTCAGCGCTCCGAGGATCTCTTCTACCGTTCCTGCGTCCTTCCGCAGGAATTCATCCAGTACCAGGCACATCTGCGGGTACAGGATGTTGCTTTTAGCGCCCTTCATCCGCTCCAGGAACTTCGGCACCCAGACCAGCAGGTGCTTCTTCAGAAAATCTAAGGAGCCGCTGAGGTCCGCGCTCAGATCGTCATTCTTCCCTGCATAGAAGGCGTCGAGACTGCGCTGGGCCAGCAGGGCCATAAAATGCAGCTCAAGGGCAAGGCTGTCATCCGCCACATGGGGATAGCCCTCCGGGATCAGGCCGAACTGCCGGTAGGTGTTTCGCACTTCCAGGGTGCTCTCCTGAAAGAGCATGGCATCTTTCTGGCCGTACACCGACTCCCAGGGCGGCGCCACCAGTGACACCGGACCGATAAACAGGCGCGTGTACTCGTCCTTTGCCTCTTCGAGAAAGGCCGGGTTCTGCTTCTCCTCCCGGATTTCCTTCAGGAAGGTCGCGGTCCGGTCCATGATGTCCTTCTCCTCTTCCCTGAGCAGCCCGAAGGCCTCACCGGTATGCTCATCCGTCAGGATGTTCAGCAGCTCCTCGTCCGGTTCCCGTCCGAACAGCTTGTGCATCAGGCTGTAGAGGAACAGGCGGTTACAAAGCAGCACTTCGGCCGCTTCTCTTGTCTGATCATTCATCTTGTCTGTCTCCTTCTTGTATGGTATCCTGTGTGGTGTCAAACCGCTTTGTCCCGTTTTTGCCGCTCACAGTTCTTCCGGACGGAAGTCTGCAGCCGCTTCCAGATCCAGGCGCAGCTCCCGGATCACGCTCTCCCTTTCCCGGAACTCCCGGATGTTATAGGAGATGCCCAGCTGCATGTCCGTCTTCTTCAGCAGCTGCGCGCACTCCGGCGAGAACTGAAGGAAGCCCTGCTCCCGGTCAAGCTGATAGTCCGTGCGCTGGTGCGCCCGGAAGATCCGCTCGGCGCGGCTGATGTCCTTGCCGAAGACCTTGACGGTCTTGAGGTAGAAATCCTTTCCCGACATCACGAACGTTCTGTCTTTTGCCGCGGCGCCCAGGTTCTGCATATACACCTGACCGAAATGTTTGTTTTCCAGGGAGCAGTAATGCACGTTCAGCCGGAAGTCCCGCCCGGCGGCATATTCAAGCAGCTTCAGCGCCAGCAGCTCGCTCCCGTCCACCGGCAGCCCTCCCGCGTACCAGAAGTTATAAAGCGTCCGGTAGGGCGGATAGCGCAGGCGGTAGCCCCGTTCGAGGAAAGCCTCGGCATTGTGGTAGGGGAAACAGAGTTCCAGCAGGTTGATGCCGAAGATCTCCATCGCTTCCAGGCGGTCGAGGATCTCCCTCATGTCGTTCTCCCGGTCCGGCAGAACCGGCATCTCCACCATCACGCGCGGGAAATATCTCTTCGCCAGTTCCATCGCCTGATAGACCTTTTCCCGTTCTTCCGCCGTATCCTCCAGCTTCAGGCTGAAGCGGATCTCCCCGACCCCGGCGTCACGAAGCGCCGCAGCCGTCCCCTCGTCCAGGAGATCGCCCGAGGTATAGAGGCGCATGGAAGCCTCCGGCCAGAGGCTTCGTGCTGTCCGGAAATACTCCACGGCCTCGGTCTTATGAAGCAGCGGCTCTCCTCCGGTCAGCGCCACATAGCCCAGATCCGGCTGACGCCGGTGAACCTGACGCAATTCCCTTTCCCAGTCCTTTGTCGCATGGGAATAGCCCTCGTAGTTCTCCTGATTCGGATTGAAGCAGAAAAAGCAGTTCCGGTGGCACATGAGTGAGATGATTCCGGTGTAGCTGTCGACGCCTGTGCGGCAGGCCTCGCACGCGCCGCAGCGTGTGCCCCATACAAGGGCGGCGCCTTCGTTGCAGCGCTTCACGCCGAGGGTTGACAGGCTCTCGCGCGCTGTGCACAGCTCTTCTTCCCGTTCCTCTGCAAATGGCAGCCCGAACTGTTCCACCTGACGGACAAAGTCGTCATAAACCGCGAGACAGTTTTCCGCGTACTGCCGGAACGCGGGATTCCGGACCGCGGTGAGATTCTCGTGCTTCAGCAACAGCGCCATGCCGCTCCGCCTCCGTTCTTTCTTCTTTGGTTAAAGATATCACGGAATCCGGAAGAATACAAGACAGCAAAAATCTCCCCTGCCGCAACGAAAAGCGGCAGAGGAGATTTCAGCTGATTTGCTTTTCAGGAAGACGCCTGCGGCATCAATACGCGTAGCCGAGAATGGAGCCCTTGATCCATCCCTGTACCGGGTAGTTGATCTCGGCCCAGTTGCGGCCGTCGGCATAAACGAACTGTCCGGTCGTATTCGCCTGCGTACCATTCACAAGCGTCGCGACGACAGGGGCGTTCAGCCCGGGATAAGTTCTGATTGCGGCAGGTCTTTCATCCCCGGTGTTGACGTAGCGGAATTCGCCGCCGTTTACATTTTCGAGTTCCCGATCGTTCATGTTCTTGTTTTCCATGATTCTATCTCCTCCTTTGTGATTCACGGTATTATTACAATTCCCGAGGGGCTTCCCGGCCGGTACATTGAAACCGGTTTTCGCTCTCCCCGCTCCGTCAAAGACTTGAATTGGCGGAGCTTTTTCTTTTGTGGCCATATCATAGCACACGAAACATCACAGATGTGTCACACAAACAGGCCGGAAATCCCGGAATATCAATATTCAAAATCAGTTGTTTCCTGTAACGGAACAAACTCTGAAATGAAACGAGGAAAGGACCGGTTTGACCGGTTCTTTTACCCGCAATAGACGTTTTCCGTTCGCGGACCAAAAAGAGCAGGAGTTTGCGCTCCTGCTCTTTTCCTGTATCGATTATTGAAATCAGTCGGTCAACCGGCGAGAATCTGTTCAGCAGCGTATGTTCCCGCGTCACGTCCGGAGACGAAGCAGTAGCCCTGTGCACAGCCGCCATAATTGGTATATGCCTTGGCTTCGTTAAAGAGCACTCCCATACTGTCTGTCCCGCAGGCAAACAGCCCGGGAATCACATCTCCGTTGGTGTCAAGAACCTGGAAGTTCTCATTCACATCCAGGCCGCCGCAGGTGCTGTAGATGTAAGGCGCGCCGGTGAATGCGACGTAGTACGCGGAATCCTCCGAAATGGTGCCGAGACGTTCAAAGCGGGAAGGATCCTTTCCGAAAGCGTCATGGTCGGGATTGTAGCCCGCAATGGAAGCCTTCAGGTTCTCCGCTGTCATGCTTCCGCCGATCTGCCCAGCCAGTTCTTCCAGACTGGAGGCTTTATAAACAAATCCGGATTTTACACCGAGGTCGATGACTGCGTCAATGTTCTCAAGCGGTGTATCCGCAACAATTCCGCCCTGGGAGAGATAACGTCCGGAGGCATTGGCGCTGAGGCCTTTTTCACGCAGGATGTCAATCTGGTCGGCAGAATAGATATAGTAGAATTCGCTCCCCTGATAGAAGGCCTCCATTGCAATGGAAGACTCATTGATGAAGCGGTTTCCGTCCCGGTTGACAGCCATTCCCTCGGCCGTGCATATAAGGCCGTAAGGAATGTCATTGTCGGCAAAGGAGAACGCCGTGGTAATCTGAGGAGGGGCAACAAAGTGCGACATCGGATAAATCCCAATGCTGTAGGTTGCCGCGCCGTTGGCGATTGCGGAGGCAAGCATCTTGCCGTCGTTTGTGTACATGCCATAGAGCTTGTACGCTTCTCCGGTGAACTCCTTCTGCAGACTTTCGCTGCCGGCGTAACCGCCGGTACAGCTGATGACGGCTTTGGCATGGATCGTGACCTCTGTTCCGTCCGCCTTTACAGCTTTGACCCCGATGCAGCGGCCATCCTCAAACAGGAGTTCGGTTGCCTCAGTCTCAAGGAGATACTTTCCGCCCATCTCTTCATACTTCGCATAGGCAGAGGCAAAGTAGTTCTCCGTTAATGCTTTGTTTCCGACATAGGAGGAGAAGATTGCCCACTTTCCGCCTACGAAGCCGACGGGAGGACCAAAGGCGAATCCATAGCTCTCAAGCCAGTCACAGGTTTCGCCCGATTCATAGATCACCTTGGCAATCATCTCGGGCTTTGCCCCCTGAACGCCGTCAATGGTGGTGTAATCAAGCCAGGTCTCATAGAGCGCGTCAGCGTCCACAAACTCTTCCCCGGCCGCTTTGTCGTGTTTCCCCTGAATCGGATCGTTCCATTCCGGTATCTCCGCGGCAACCTTGCTGGGCGGATTGACATTGGCCGGGCCGGAAGTCGTTGCGCCTGTACCGCCCCACTTGGCAGCCTTATCAATCGCCAGCACAGAAACGCCGGACTCTGCGGCGGCAAGCGCGGCCGTAGTGCCGGAAGAACCCATGCCGATCACAAGAACATCCGTCTCATAGGTTTCGTTCGCATTGACTTTCTCAATCGGAGTATACAGACCGGAAACATCCTGCCCGCCTTCCGTGAGCGCGTTGACAATACCCTGGCGGACGCCGTTGGAGGAGGCCGTCGCACCGGTGAGTGCATCAACTGCCAGACTCTGATGATCAATGACACGAGGGATGAATTTATTGATGACAGTATCAATAAAGCCGTTGGTTTCACCATTCTCCCCGACTTCGACCGAGGCAATGGCGCCGTCCTTCACCTCTACGGTGACCGGTACACGGACAGTCAGATTAAAGCCGAAACCTTCACCGGTATAGGTCCCGTCCGCAAGCGGAGCAGACGCTTCTTTGGCAACGCCCTGCGCCTGTGCAAAAGCAGAGTCTACAGCGGCTTTTACCGCGGTGGATGTAAAAGTCGCACCGGAAACAGCGTCGACCTCATCTGCAGAGGTGATCCCGACCAGGGAAGTATTGAATTGTTCGATCGCCGCTCCGCCGACCGACGGCGTCTCACCTGACCCTACGACGACGGCTTCTGTAACTTTTTCCGCGTCAAACGTCAAAGTGACGGTCACGGTACCTCCGAACCCCTGGGCAGATGCTTCATAAGTACCGGGATTCAGAGGGCCGGCTGCATAGCTGCAGACTGTCAGTGTGAGCATCAGGCAGGCACAGAGCACAAGAGATAGGATCCTGCGCATGGATATTCCTCCTTTTGATATGTTATGGTTACCATCTGCGAACTTGTTTCGCAATGGATTTGCAAAGGAGCTCCGGCCGGATTGCGGATCAGATCCGTCTGGCCGCGAGGTTTCCGGCCGCAATGGCTTCCGCGATGTTGAACGGGGAATTGCAGTCGCCGACCGCAACCGCAGGAATGCTCAGGCCTTCGATCAGCTCCGCATTCGGAAGCATGTCGCGTGCGTCGATGACCGTGTCGCACTTCACGACGATGTCGCATCCGGTCTCTCCGTCAATCACGACCGTTCCGTCACGCACTTCCTTGAGCGACGCATTCGGCCAGAGACGGGTGCCGTTGGCGTACAGCATAGGAATCGTAAACTGCTTGACCCAGGAGGACTGCCCCTTATCCAGATGCTCCTTTCCTTCCGGAGAGACCATCGTGACATGCTTGCCCTGGGCGATCAGATACTGGGCGGCGTCCACTGCCTGGGCGTTTCCGCCGAGGATGGTCACATGATCGCCGATCGGCTTGAACGCGATGTCATCCAGCGAGATCACGCTTGTCGCGCCGTTGGACTCGAACTCCAGTTCCGGACGGCGGCCGCCGACGGCCAGAACCACATAGTCCGGCGCCTCCTGCTCGATCAGCTCGCGGGTGACCTCAGTGCCGGTCACGACCGTGACGCCCTTCAGCTCCAGCTGACAGATCAGGTATTTCTTCAGATCGTTCAGGTTCTCATGCGGTCCCTTGATGACGCTGGCAAAGGTGAGCAGTCCGCCAAGGACCGTCTGCTTCTCATACAGTGTGACGTCATATCCGCGCTGCGCGGCAATCCTTGCAGCCTCCATGCCGGCCGGGCCGCCGCCGATCACCATGACCTTCTTCTCTCCGTCGCCGGGTCGCGGGGTGGCGCCCTCCGGCATCTCGTCGTGCCAGGCTCTCTGGGTCGCGGCGTTTACGCGGCAGTGCTCAAAATACACACCGTCCTCGGTGTAGTCGAAATGACAGTGCATGCAGCGTGTGCAGGGTGCGATCTCGTCGATTCTGCCCTCGCGCAGTTTGTTGACATACTCCGGATCCACCGTAAGCGGGCGGTTCATGATAAAGAAGTCGCACATGCCGTTGGCAATGGCATCGTTGAAGAACTTTGGCGCATAGGCCGGGTTCATGCAGGTGACCGTACCGACGGGGATGGTGACGGCTTCCTTGATTTCCTTCGCGACATTCAGCATCATGCCGTAGGCGTCGTGGTTGGCGAGAAGCTTTCCTTCGAAGTGGCGGGAGAAGTCAAAACGCGTTCCGTCCGCGGCGGTGCCGATGATGCCGTTACCGGTAAAGTACAGGTCGGAAGCAAACTGACAGACGTGCATGCGGAAGACACCCAGTCTCACATGGAGCGAATCCGCGCCGAAGTCCTCGAGGGACTTGCAGATCTTGCAGTTCTCTTCCACGGTGGTCGAGAGATCTGCTTCGCCGATGTTGATGTCGTTCTCTTCGATGCCGTTGATCAGGACCTGAACCGGGAAGTCCTTGCCGCAGAGTTCCTTGATGCCGGTGATGATCTCGCCGACAAAGCGTGCTCTGTTTTCAAAGCTCTGGGGGCCGTATTCGTCGTCGCGGTGGTTTCTCTGCCTGGAGAAGAAGGCCTGTCCGATGTTGTTGCCGGCGGCATTGATCTCGACCGCGTCAAACCCGAGGTCCTTCATTTTCTTCGCGCCCTGGATGAAGTCCTCCTGAACCAGCTTTACCTCTTCTCTGGTGAGGTGCTCGGCAAAGGCCGAGGCATACTGCGGCGCGGTCGCGGCGTCAAAGCCGCTGAAGGACCGCCCCATGCAGCTGAGCTGGTAGCCGATATACCCGCCGGCGGCATGCACCCCGTCGACAACGGCTTTCACGTGGGAGTCCTCGATCTTTGTGGCACGGCCGCTGGGGAAGTTGTCTCCGAAGGCCAGGAAGTCCTCAACCCAGACCATCTCCACCCCGCCCTTTGCAAAGGCGGCATAGTACTCGACGGCCTCCTCTTCGCTGCCCTTCTGGGTGTCGGAACCGGCCGCGGACTTGACCATGCGGTGGTTCAGCGTCAGCCCGCCGAACTTCCAGGGGCTGAACACCGCGGAGAGATCGGAATCCGGATCGCGGAAGTCATAGTCCTGCGGATTCAGTTCGGTCATGACCTTATAGACGTTGACCGGTGCTTCCGCGGTCTTTGCGTCGTCGGCCAGCGCCGTCGCCGGGCCCAGGATCGACGTCGCCGCAAGGCCGAGAGCGCCCGCCGCGGATCCCTTCAGAAAGTCTCTGCGTGAAATCTTCATGGTAGTTTACCTCCTGTGATGTTTTTCCCGTATCGGGTTATGAATATCATATCACAGAAAGAAAGTCTTCGGGAGTTGCATATCTTGCAAATCCTTTTGCAATTTGCTATACTCATGGGCAAATGAGCTGCACACACGCTGTCCCGAATCAGCAAACGGAGGTTGTCGTTATGGAGATCCATCAGCTCGAACTGCTTGACGTTCTTGTGAAACAGGGAAGTTTTAAAAAAGCCGCCGAAGCGACCTTTGTCTCCACATCCACGCTGACCCGCCAGGTTTCGTCCATGGAGGCGGAGCTTGGATTTCCGCTCTTTATCCGCTCGGCATACGGCATCTCTCTGACGGAACAGGGCGAAGTGTTCTACCGTGAAACACGCGCGATTGTCCATGCCTATGAAGCCGCCGTCCTGAGCGCCCGCAGCACGGACAGTCTGCATCGCCTGATCCGCATCGGAACATACTCCTATATTCGAAGTGCCATCACCCGGACTTGCGCGGATCTGAAACGCCGCTGTCCCTGGCTCTCCTTCTCCTTCGCCTCCTGTCGGTTTACGGATTCCTGCGACGTTCTTCGCAGCCGGAAGGCGGATCTGATTCTTCTTGCCGAGACGGAGCAGGCCGATGATTCCGTCTGCACCCTGCCGGTATTCCGCGCCTTCAACATTGTGATTGCTGTCAATTCGCACCCGCTGGCGGCCAGAGCCGCCGTCCGCGCCGAAGAACTCAACGGTCAGACGATTCTTCTTCCGAAAATGGACAGCAGCCACAAGAACTGCCGAAACATGAAGAAACTCTATTCCGTTCATTGTCCGGACAGCGAGATCGTCGATTTCGAGCACCCGGATCAGGCGGACGCCCTGTGCATGATGAACGGCGCCCTGATCTCCTCCATCAGCCTGCTGGATGTCGGCGAAGACCGCTGCCGCATCCGGATAGACGACGCACCGAAGGTGGAGATCGGACTGATGTGCCGGAAAGAGGACGAGGAGCAGATGATGCCCCTGATGCTGATGTGCCGCGACTTCTACCGTTCCGCGTTTGATCCGGAGTGGCTTGAACTGATTCAGCCCGGATGAAGCTTCTCGACGCTTTCTGTGATAACCTTCATGACAGATCATCTGTAACACGCATATTGTAGGAGGTACACCGGTGATCAGCGGTTTTCAGGAAGTCGATATTCACGGAATGACAAAGGCGCAGGCTTTCACGGCGATTGACGCAAAGCTGCGCAGAGCCGGCGGAGCGGTATATACGCTCCGGGTAATCCATGGATATCACGGCGGAACGGTTCTGCGGGACGCGGTTCGTTCTCACTACAAAAATCATCCGAAGGTGAAGAGAGTTGAACTTGGTCTGAACCCCGGTGAGACGGATCTGATTTTAAAGGAATTGTAAAGGGAAAGCTGATATATGGAAAAAATGATTCTCGTTTCCGCGTGTCTTGCCGGGCAGTACTGCCGCTGGGATGGCGGCACCAACCTTGTACCGGAGATCAAAAAGCTGGTAGACTGCAATCAGGCCGTTCTCGTCTGTCCTGAAACCCTCGGAGGTTTGCCTACGCCACGGAAGCCGAGCGAAAGAATACAGGATCGCGTTATAAACAATGCGGGAGACGATGTCACCGCTCAGTTCCGCACGGGTGCAGAGGAGGCGCTCAGAATCTGCAGGGAAAGCGGCTGCAAACAGGCAATCCTGAAATCCAAAAGCCCATCCTGCGGCAAGGGTGTCATCCATAACGGTCTTTTCGACGGCGGATTGATCTCCGGCAATGGGCTTGCAGCCCAACTGCTGATGGATCATGGTATTGAGGTTCTTACCGAGCAGGAATGGCTTGCATCTCATTCCGCAGATTCGTAAAGCATCGGAAGCGTACAGACACTCCTCACAGGAACAGAAGATGGACCTCATGCCCTTCCGCTTCCACCGGGTATTCCGGACAGCGGAGGGGCATGCTGTATTCCGGGAGAGTGCATTCCTATGAGACCGCCGGGTGTTCGGAGAAGCGCTCGAAAACTGTCTGGGCGATTCCGACCTCTTCATTTGTCGGCAGGACCAGCACGGTAACGGAGGAATCGGGTGCGGAGATAATCCCCTCGCCGTGAAGAGCACGGTTGGTCTCAGGATCAAAGGAAATCCCCAGACAGGAGAGCCTGGAGCAGACTTTTTCTCTGACGAGAGCGGAATTCTCCCCGATGCCTCCGGTAAAGACGAGGTAATCCATCCCGCCGAGCTCGGCATAAAATCCGCCGATGTAGCGGATCACGGATTCACAGAAGGCGTCGATGGCGAGGGACGCGCGCTCATTTCCGGCCTCCGCCGCCTCCTTAATATCCCGCAGATCATTGCTCACGCCGGAGATGCCCAGCAGGCCGCCCTTCTTGTCGATGCCTTTCATGATCTCATCCATCTTCATCCCCTGGGAGAGCAGGTAGGGAATGATATAGGCATCAATATCGCCGGAGCGGTTGGCATGAGGGATGCCGGTCTGAAGGGAGAAGCCGAACGAGGTATCCACGGACTTTCCGTCCTCGATGGCGCAGATGGAACCGCTGCCGCCCATGTGACAGGAGATGAGCTTGAAATGCTCTCCGGCACGCGCTTTGATCTGCCGCGCGATATAACCGTGGGAAGCGCCGTGGTAGCCGAGACGGCAGATGCCGTACTGCTCGTACCACTCGTAAGGAAGCGCATAAATGCGGCGGGAGAGCGGAATGGTGGTGTGGAAGGCGGTTTCAAAACAGCCCACCATCAGCCGGTCCGGCAGAATGCTCCGGAAGACCCGGATGGCCTGAATATAGGGCGGATTGTGCGCCGGGGCAACGGCAATGCAGGCCTCCATAGCGGCGATGACCTCATCCGTAAGCTCATGGATGCCGTAATAGCCCTTAGCCAGCACAGTCTTGAAGCCGATGGCCTCCAGCTGCTCGATGGAGCGGAGCGCACCGGAGTCTTCACCCAGCAGGTACTTCAGGAAGAGCCGGATCCCCGCGGCGTAATCCGGGACGGAGATCCCCTCCAGCTTCTCGAAGAAGCCGTTCCGGTTGTTGCGATAGGAAAAGATCGCGTCCCCGCGGCCGACACGTTCGGTTTTCGCCTCCACAAGAATCTCCGTCGAAGGCATGTTGAAGAGCTTGTACTTCAGGGAAGTGCTGCCCACATTGCAGACAAGGATCAGCATAATGATTCTCCTTCCGGATCAGTTTTCATTCTTCATTTTGTTGCGTCCTCTGCCGTTTCCGGTTGTTTTCAGTATATTCCCTCGCATCAAGCCCGTCAACATTGATTTGTTCCGGACGAAATACCGGCGGGAGGCAGCTGAAGGCTTCTGCGCGGCGCAGCTGCCCTGGCTGTGTTGCCGATCTTCAGGGGAAGGCACCATCTTCGGATGGTGCCTTCTTTATCATGCCCGTTCTGTCATCGCCAAAGCGCTGACGGAAGAACACAGGGTAGCATTTTGTTTCTACATTTTCACCGAATTGTAAACACTTTAAACACGGTTTTGAACAACCTGGGTCCGTCCCGGCCTGAACGGATGGAGTCCGGAGGATGCTTCTCTCTTTCCGGCGCTTCACTCCGTCAGACTGAGATACTTTGCACAGAAAGGTTTGATGGTTCCTCTGTCATAAACGTGCAGGCTGCAGCGGTGCAGACGTTCGATGTTCAGGTTCATGGCGTCCTGAAAGGCCATGGCCGACAGAGTCAGGCTGCTGTGACGGAGGCGGTACAGGAAGGTATCAAAATCCATCTCCTCCGCGAATGCGGTCTGCGGCACAGTGGTCTGCGGCGGAGCCTCCTCCGGCGCTCTTCGCCAGTGCCTTGCCACGTAGTCGCGGTTCTCTCTTGCGCTGCCCCGGGTATGGGCGGAGTGGGTGATGGAACTCAGCGGCCGGAGACCGCCATTTTCTTCGATCAGGAAACTCGCGTGAAAGCCGCAGAGCGGATGATCGCAGCGCGAGGGCATGAAGCTTCCGACCGGGATTCCGGCCTGCGCGCTGATGTCCGCCATCAGTTCGTCCAGGGTGTAGCGCTCATCGGCAGACGGGTTTTCCGGATACCGGCCGAAGTAGGAGACCGGCTGGAAGTGAATGCCGCGGACGCCCGGAGCAAGCGCCGTCGCCAGGCGGACCAGATCGCCGAGATTATCGTCGTTGACGCCCCGGACCACTGTGGGGACCAGGGTGACCCCGATTCCGAGTCCGGCGCAGCGTTCAATCGCCTTCCGCTTGGTTTCCAGCAAAGCGCTGCCTCGAAGCCGCTCATAGATGTCATTCCGGGTTCCGTCAAACTGCAGGAACACAATATCCAGTCCGGCCTCGCAGAGCGCCTCGGCATAGCCGGGATCTTCGGCAAGGCGGATGCCGTTGGTGTTCACCTGGGTATAGCTGCACCCGGCCTCCTTCGCATAGCGCACCAGCTCCGGAAGGTCGTCCCGCAGGGTGGGTTCTCCCCCGGAAAACTGCAGAAGAGGCTCGCCGCACTGCCGGACGATCTCCCGAATTGCCTCTTTCATCTGCTCCGCACAGGGGTCTTCCGTATTGTTCCCGCCGTCTGCGAAGCAGTAACGGCAGTGCAGGTTACAGCGCTCCGTCACCTCCAGCAGCACGCAGCAGCTCCCGCTCTCATGCTCCGGGCAGATGCCGCAGTGCGCCGGGCAATGCAGGCCGCAGTCCTCCGGCATCGGCTCCGTCCCCAGAAGCCACTGATCGAAATCCAGCCTGCCGCGCCAGACGGGCACCGAAAAGCCGCCGTGCTCCGGGCAGCTCTTCTTTAACCGGATGACTCCGTCCGGCTCCTGTGAGAGGACCGCCGGGAGATTCTTCCCGCAGACCGGGCAGACCGATCTGCTCCTTCGAATCTCCTTCCCCATCTCAGCCCCCCATACCGAAGCATTCTTTCTTGAACACCGTCAGCTCCAGCTGATACCGGTCGGAAACCGTTCTGACGGTATCCATGGCCACCTGTTCCAGAATCCCGGCAGGGCAGACCGCACTGGCATTCAGCACCGCGGCAAGGTCCGTACAGGGGCGGGCAAAGCGATGGTTCACCTCGATCTCTCTTTCTGTTCCCAGCAGGTCCACTTTCCCGAAGTCTCCTTCCGGCTCCCAGGCCAGAAGTTTGAAATGCGGAACCTCGTATCCGGCTTTTTCGATCTCCGTTTTCAGTGCCCCCGCCATTTCGCTCAGCCAGGCGTTACCGTCAAAATCATTGCAGCAGACGACCGCGCGAAACTGAAGATAGAATTCGCTGATCCTGCCCATGGCCGCCCGGAAGGCCTCTCCGCCATAGCCGATCTCCGGCCGGCGCATGGAGGCCTTTCCCCGCGCCAGCGCCTGCGACAGTTCTTCCAGGCCCTCGGCCCTGAGTGCGCTGATACAGAGGACTTCTGCCTCAGGGTAACGCCCGCGTAGCCACCGGACATCCTCTTCCCGCCGATTTTCATCCATCAGATCGCATTTGTTCAGTACGATAAGATCCGCCTCCACCAGTTGGGTGTCATACAGGTATTCCAGATCTCCACCTGTCCCGTCACGCAGAATGGCCACCGTTCTGGGCTCCACCAGAACCGTAAAGGGCGCCAGGTCAAACTCCCCTGGATATTTCTCTGTCAGGCCGTGATAGACATGTTCCAGCGCACCGACGCCGAAGCCGGGTATGTCCGAGATCACCAGCTCACAGCCATCGTCGTAATACGACCTCAGCCGGTCCGCCAGATTTTCGTTCTGGTAGCAGATGCACTCGTCGGTCATCTCCGAGGCATTGCAGCCGCAGAGTCGGGCATAACAGTGGTCCGCCAGTGTAACCCCATGGCCGAGGTCGTTGGAGATCATGGCCGCCCTTCCGTGATGCGCCGTGTAATAGTCGGTCAGCGCCATCATTGTCGTGGTCTTTCCCGAGCCGAGAAAGCCGCTGAATACCGCAAATTTCTTCATTACCGGTCACTTCTCTTTCTGTTCTGTTTTTGCCGGCCCTCAGTGCGCCTGCAATCTCGATCGATCTTATCGATCTTTATTAGCTTTATTAGTTTATTTTAACTCCATATCAGTCTTCCGACAAGAGAAAAATGTAAAAAACCTGTTTCTCTCCGGGCAGGCTCCGCGCCACAGACCTCAGGTTTCTTCAACGGTTCTCTTCCCGTGGTACAGTGCCCGGTCCTCCGCCGTGACCTGCCGCAGTTTCCACTCCGCGTCCAGGGGAGGCGGCGTTCCTTCTCCGCAGGTCAGGACCTCCATCCGCAGCCTTCCGTTTCGTCTCTCCGCCCGGTAGTCCGCTACCCAGGGAAGGGAAAACATCCTCCCGTCCAGTTTCTCCATCTCGGAGGCTCTCCCGCCGCGGTGTACCGTGTCCAGGCGCAGCACCTCGCTGCCGCAGGGGCATCTGTCCGGCAGAATCCGGGTAAAATCCCCGGTTCGGTAGCGGATCAGGGGCATGGCTTCCATCCCGATGGTGGTGATCACCAGCTCCCCGGTCTCTCCCGGCATAAGCGGGTTTCCTGCCGGGTCAATGATTTCCGCGATGACATGGTTTTCCCGCAGGTGCATCCCCTCATGGGCAGGGCAGCAGATCGCACCGCCCAGCGCCATTTCGCGGGAGCCGTAGTGTGGAAACAATTTTGTTCCAAGGATCTTTTCACAGGCCTCCGTCACGGTCCGCGGACACGCATCCCCGCTGACCAGCGCCCGCTCCAGGCTTCCGTTCCCGCAGACGCGCAGCATCGACAGCAGCTGAACCGGCATACCGACAAAGGTGTCCGGCTTTTCCTCCGCCATCACCCCGCGGTATTCCCCATAGCTCAGCCCGGCGCCCAGTTTCAGGGGCTTCGCGCCGAGGCCTTCGACGGCTTCGCTGATCAACTCCCCCAGCCCGTGAGGTCCGGAAAACGGAAAGCAGATCATCGTCACGCTGCCCGGTCCGATCAGTTCACCGAGGCCTGCCACAAACAGCCGGACAGTGTTCCGGCAGTCCCCTTCGGTGTAGAAAACACGCTTGGCCGCACCGGTGGTGCCCGAGGTGGCGTCGGAGAGCACCCGCTGAATCTCCGCCTGAGACCGGAGCAGCAGGCCGGGTGCATGCTGTGCCAGATCCTCTTCCGTAGTAAAGGGGAGATCTTTGAGCTCCGCGAGGCTGTTCAGCCGTTCCGGCAGATTCCGGTAAAAGCCGGCCCGCTTTCTCTCCATCGCCAGAACGCGGTTCAGCTTTTCCAGCTGAACCGCTTCGATCTCTTTTCTGTTCAGGGTCTGCAGGCCCTCCTGCTCCATGATGAAGCTGTCGATCCGACTCCGTCTCATGCCGCGTATACGCCCCAGGTCAGAGCAGTCCTTTCTCTTCCAGAATCTCCATACATTTTTCAAAGCTCGCCGCCATGATCTGCGGGCAGTACTCCACCCGCTTGGCGGGATCCGTGCCGATGATGTCTTCGCAGTTGATGCCGCCGTAATCCGCAGTCATCTCGTCCTGAAACCACCGGGTAAATTCACCCAGTGCCGACTTGTGCTCCGGGTGCTCGTACTCGAAATCGCCGCCCTTTCCCGTGAAGGAAGAGATCAGGCAGGCGCCCCCCGTCATACAGCCGCAGCAGCCCTTCGAATAGCCGACGCCGCCGTCCAGGCCGCCCAGGGCCTTGACCAGAGCGGGGTTTTCCTCCCCGGTCACCTTTTCCAGCAGCAGCGCCAGAATCTGGCCGCAGGAATATCCGTATCGGCCGAGCTCGATGATTTGGTCAAACAGATCCATGTTTACTTCTCCTTCTCCGCGATCAGCAGACGATATCCGCATTTTCCCTTCGGCAGCTCACAGTCACAGGTCTCTCCGCGCCAGAGCGCTTCGATGTAATACTCCTTCCAGGCCGCGCTCAGATCCTCATCAAAAAGGATCCGGAATCCGGCTTCTTCCGTCATCGGCCTCAGCGGTGCAAACTCCACGTCCGAGAGCATCAGCTTTCCGCCCGGCTTCAGGAGCCGCCGGGCTTCTCTCAGAGCCCCCTCCGGATCTCCCGAAACGAAGAACGCGCACTGGCTCAGCACCGCGTCAAAGCTCTCATCCGGATAGGGCGCGGACAGGAAATCCCCTTCCCGGATCCGGTCCGTCCGCGGTCTGAGGTCGATTCCCTCCGCGCGGCAGCCGAGGCTGTTCAGCAGTGCCACCGCTTCTCCCGCACCGGCACCCATGTCCAGAACCCCGGCCCCTGCCGGAAGATCAGCCAGCTCCAGCATGTGCCGGGTATGCTCCGCTCCGCCGGGGTGTCCGTTCATTTGTCCTCCAGCGCCCGTTCCACGGAGGCGACCTTCCCCAGCGCCAGCTCCTCCGGCACATAGACAAAACCGCAGACCGGGCAGACCGGCAGTTCCACGGGAAAACCGTTGTCCAGATACATGAACTTTGCCTTGCCCTTGATCAGAGGGACATGGCACTTCATGCACTCCAGTTTTCCCTCCGGGTCAATGGTATAATAGTTTCTCTCGATGGCCATCAGCCTTCCCTCCTGACCACATTCATCCGGTGGCTGTATGCCCCGTGCACGGTATAGCCCTGCTCCTGATCCTCGGTGAATTTGACCCAGAAGGTGGCGTTTCCGAGGCGTCGGCGGGCAATCAGCAGGCCGGTCTCCGAATCCAGAACGGCCTCGCCGTGCTCCCGGTAATCGTTCAGCACCGCGATCACATCGTCCGTCAGGATCATCCGGCTGTCCATCAGGCTGCGCGCTTCATCCGTAAATGTCAGTTCATAGTCCAGCTTCATCTCGGCGGTTTCCTCCTGCCAGAACTCCCGGAGGAGCTCTCTCTTCAGATTCAGACGGTTGTATCGTTTCTCGCTGATATCCGGCGGCGCCCCGGCGTCCGTTCCGTAGATCAGTTCCAGGATATGCCTGGATTCTCTCCCCTCCCGGGCAAACCGGTCCCTGCAGGCCATGCAGTAGGTGATATACGGTGCATCCGTGCGCTCCAGCGCTTTCCGCGTGATTTCCCCGGCAACCTCCGGATTGGCATAAGCCGTAAGTCCGCCGTAGCCGCAGCAGGGAGAGCGGTCTCCGGAGTATTTCGTCTCAACAATCCGGACGCCGAGCCTGGAAGCCAGGTTCCGGATCGCCTGCTGGGTATGGGCATCGCCGCGGGCTCCGCAGGAATCGTGCAGCGCGGCCGGGCGGTTGATTCTTTTTGTGCCCTCCGGCAGACCGATCCGCTCCAGAATGTCCCAGATCCCGACGACTTCTCCGCCGACGGATTCCGCCAGTTCCTTCCGGCAGCTGGGGCAGCCTGCGATGATCACCGGATCTCCCAGCCTGGAGAGCTCTGTCAGAAGGAACTCCCGCGTGCTCTCCTGCATTTCGCAGCGTCCCGCCCAGTCGCAGATGGCCCCGCAGCAGCCCAGCATCAGCGCCACGCCTCCATCGAGGCGGCTGCAGAGATCAAGATACGCGGCCTTCACCGTCTCCGGTGCGATCGCCGAGGCCTGACACCCGGGGAAGAAGACATAGCGGCAGGTCTCAAAGCCGGGCTGCGGCCGGCTGAGGAAGGCGTCTCCGTTTGAAAACAGCATGTCCATCAGCGCGAACTCATGCGGCGCCAGGGGCATCTTGTCCGTAGAGACCATATTCCGCCGCGCCACCGCACAGACGTGGGCCATATCAAAGCCGTTGGGACAGACCGCCGTGCACTGGCCGCAGAGAGTGCAGGCGTTCATCGGCTTATTGAGCTGGTGGTCGCCCATGATGATCTGTGTGTTGTTGTAGATTTCCTTGGACAGCAGGCCGGGGTATTTCTTGTAATGTTTCAGATAGGCGCAGCTCTTCATGCACTCTTCACAGTGACACTGGATGCATCTTGCCGCCTCCTGTGCCGCCTGTTCCGGCGTATAGCCGCCCTGCTCCGACGGGACGCGACGGAGTGCGGAAGCCTCCGAGAGGTCCGTATAGAGTCTGCTTTCGACGGCCCCTTCGCTTCCGCGCATATTGCGCGGATCCAGGTTCTGGGCCAGGCGGTCCACCGTGAGGGCGGCCTTCTTCGCCCCGAAAGCGGCCGCCATGACGCCTGAGCCGCAGCCGGTGACGAGCTTTTCTGACGCAAGAATCATGAGCGCCGGGTCCGCCTCTTCGGAAGGAAAGAGTTTCTTCGCCACGGTTTCGGACGCGCAGAGCACATCGAAGGCCTCCCGCTGCCTGGCGAAAAAGGCCTCATCCGGGTCGCAGCCGAAGACGAACTGAATGTCCTTGCCCTTCAGCCGTTTGAGTTCCAGGGCAAAGGCCTCTTCATCCAGGAACTCCGTCTCACAGTGCAGGAAGGCCTCCAGATCATCCTGTTCACAGAACACCGTGGTCGGATAGGCTTTCTTTTCCAGTTCTCCGGCAAGAAACAGCGGGAACAGCCCTGAGCCCAGCACGGCGACGGTTTTCTTTTTCTTTGTCCGGAAGACGCTTCCGAGTCTGGAGGCCTGTCCGTAACGCGCCGCAGCGGCTTCCACCGCACGCACCGCAATTCCGTCTCCCCGTTCACACAGGCGGCACGCTGTCTCACAGGGCGCTTCACAGCCCATCGACAGAATCAGGGGAAACGGTGTCGCCTTCTCATAAAGCTGCAGCGCCTTCTTGAAGTCCCCGCCTGCCGCCGCCTTCAGAAATGCGCGGGTATCCAGCTTCAGCGGACAAGCCGCATTGCAGAACGGCGGTTCCTCATAGACGCAGCGCGCCACCATACTCTCCATTTCTTCTTTGGAGATGCGGTTGACTTTATACACATGGGTTGAACCACGCTCCTGAATCTCAGGCATACCGTTTTCCCCTCCCGGTAACAGAATGGTCTTAGAACATAGAGAGGTCCCGAAGGACCTCTCTATTATAGCATCGCGGCTGATTTTTGCAAAGACTGCGGATCAGAATGCCCTCCGTACGGCGGGCACTCCGTTTCAAGTGCCCGGTTTGTCTCCCGCCCCGCCGGGGCGGGAGACAGAATCATTTTCTCAGAGTTCCTTCAGCGCGGCAAGCACCTTGTCCGGCGTGGCCGGAATGCGGGTGACGCGGGCTCCGGTGGCATTGTAGATCGCGTTCAGGATGGCCGGGTGCGGCGCATCCAGCGGGGCCTCGCCGCAGCCGGCAGCACCGTAGGGGCCGGAGGGACGATAGGTCTCGTTGTAGACGAGCTCGATGTCATCGGGGATGTCCTTGATGTACGGGATGCCGCACTTGAGCAGGCTGGTGTGCTTCGACAGATCCTCGAAGTCCTCGGTCAGCGCAAGGCCGATGCCCTGTGCCAGGCCGCCGTAGAAGTTGCCGTCGACCAGCAGCTTGTTCATGATGGTACCGACGTCTGCCACGCAGGTGAACTTCTCGACCTTGACCTTGCCGGTCTGGGTATCGACGCAGACTTCGGGCAGGAAGATGGTGTACATGTAGGTGGCAAACGGATCGCCCTGGGCGGTATCCTGATCGATCGGATGATCGGCGCAGAAGGTGGTGACCCAGTTGCCCTCAACCTTCAGCTTCTTGCCGTCGGCGACCATCTCGTCATAGGTGCGGAAGGTACCGTCGTCCTTCTTCATCTCGGCAACCAGCGCCTCGGCCGCGAGACGGCAGGCGTTGCCGGACATGACCTGGGAGCGGGAACCGCCGGCAGGTCCGGAGTTCGGAGTGTACTTGGTGTCGTTCATGACCAGGCGGATCTGCTCGGGCTTGATGCCGGCCTGGCGCAGGGTCTCATGGGCGGAGACCAGAACGCCCATGTCGGCGCCCTGTCCGTGATCCTCCCAGGAGGCGTACATGGTGACCGTTCCGTCCGGATTCAGCTCGGCATAGGCGGAGGAGGTGTCAACACCGTCCAGGCCGCAGCCGTAGACACCCAGGGAGACGCCGATGCCGTACTTATAGCGTCCGTCGGAGGCGGCGTTCTTCTCGGCAACTCTCTTCTTGCCGGCTTCATACAGCGGGCGGGCCTTGTCGAACAGGGCCTCTTCGCAGTAGACCTCAGGCGGATAACCGGTCGGAATGGTGGTGCCTTCGGACTCCTTGTAGCAGTTCATCGCGCGCATCTCGAACGGATCGATGCCCATCTTGGCAGCGAGGCAGTCGATGGCGATATCCGAGCCCATGAAGCTCTGCGGAGAACCGTAGGCACGGAAGGCGGAGCCCCAGGCGTGGTTCGTGAAGACCGTCTGGCTCTTGTTGCGGATGGAGGGGATGCCGTAGCCGGCGCCGGTGAACTGGCTCAGACGCATGGTCAGCAGATCGCCGAACTCGGAGTACGGGCCGTGGTCGACATAGTTGTCGCCCCAGAGAGCCAGCAGCTTGCCGTTCTTGTCGGCCGCCAGCTTGATGTGCATGAAGGCCGGGGAACGCTTGCCGGTATAGGTGATGTTCTGGAACTGGTTGAAGTTCAGGGATACGGGAACGCCCAGGATCTTGGCGGCCGCGCCGATGAGGGCCTCGTTCGTCGGGGAGAACTTGTAGCCGAAGGTACCGCCGGCATGGTTCTGGACGATGCGGAGCTTTTCCATCGGAACGCCGATGCCGTCGGCGATCATCGGCATGTGCAGATGGATGCCGATGGACTTGGAGTGGACGGTGACCATGCCGTCTTCATCGATGTAGCCGTAGCCGTTGTCCGGCTCGAGGTGCAGATGCGGCTGGCGTGAGCAGTAGCTCTCGATCTCGACCTGCTGGGCATCGGGCACGCTGTCCCAGTCGAAGTCCGGTCCCTTGATGCAGTTGGTCTCGAAGAAGACGTTCGGGGTACCCGGGTGGATCTCGATGGCGTCGGGAGCCATAGCGTCGAGAGCACTCATGTAGGCGGGCAGCTCTTCGATGTCGACCTTGACGGCATCGGCAGCGGCACGGGCATGTTCCTCGGTGTCGGCGGCGACAATGGCGATGGCATCGCCGAACTGGAAGATCTTGTCAGAACACAGAACCGGGCGCTCAAAGCCGTCGGTCTTGTTGTGTTTCGGCAGCATGACGAGGCCGTTGATCTTGTTGGAACCGCCGGCGGCCAGGATGTCCTTGTAGGTGATGACCTTGACGACGCCGGGCATCTTCTCGGCTTCACTCGTGTCGATGGACTTGATGTTGGCGTGGGAGACCTTTGCCTGGGTAAGGGCCAGACGCAGGCAGCCGGGCATCTTCAGCGCGTCATCTGCACCGAAGTCCCAGGTACCGGTGACCTTCTGGGCCGCGGAGGGACGGATGTACTTGGTGCCCTTGATGCTGTCGCCGGTGGGCTTGAAGATCAGGTCTTCCTTGCTCATCTCACCGCGCAGAACCGCGGCTGCATCCATGACGGCGTCAACCAGCGGCTTGTAGCCGGTGCAGCGGCAGAGGTTGCGGGTCTTGTTGAACCAGTCGCGGACCTCTTCGCGGGTCGGGTTCGGATTCTGCTCCAGCAGGACCTTGGCGCTGATAATGAAGCCCGGGGTGCAGAAACCGCACTGGGCGCAGCCATGCGCCATCCAGGCAACCTGCAGGGGGTGCATGTCGCTGAGCGTGCCGACACCCTCGATGGTGGTGATCTCAGCATTGTCGGGAACCTTGCTCATCTTCACGATGCAGGACTTGGTGACCTTGCCGTTCATGATGACGTTGCAGGCGCCGCAGTGGCCTTCGCCGCAGCCGATCTTGCAGCCTGTGAGCAGCAGATGCTCACGCAGGACCTTTGCGAGGGTCTCGTCCTGAGCCAGGACCAGATTGCGGGTCACGCCGTTGATGACAAGTGTTTTTCTTACCATTTTGTACCTCCTTGATATTGAAATATATGATATCCTTTTACAAAAGGGTATTGCGCTGATTGCCTGCTCAGCCGCCGCGGCCGCCGCGGCGCGGAGCTAGTCTTTATGGCAGGGATCGTGGTCGAAGCCTTTTCCGGTCAGGTCCTTCACGCGCTGAACCCCGCGCGGGGTGTAGAAGACCAGCTGTGAGACGCTGCCGTCCATGTTTTCACCGCTCAGTTTCAGGAAGTTCGCGTTCTCGTAGTAGTCGATCGGCAGCTCCCGTCGGAAGACTTTTCCGGTATATGCGTCCTTCACTTCGACCGTCACCGTTGTCGCCGTAATTTCAAAATAGTCCTGATCATTCTCCATGGTATTTTCTCCGTTTTTATATATCCTCGATCATTATTATTTTAAGTCCGCGGTCTCCCCTGCTGCAACTTACATCGAAAAAGAATTCGCCGAAAATAACACGCATTCTTTGTGCATATTGTACATATTTTTGAAGTATTCCCCGGAAGGGTGTACCCGAAATACTTTTCGAATACGGCCCGCTGTATTCAAAACCAAAGCCGTGGGGACCCTGTTATGCGAGGCCTGAAAAAAAGCGTTGAGATCAGCCGCCTGAAGTGACATGCATCTGGTCGACAGGGTGATCTTGTGGTATACTCTTATCAGCATTCTCGATATGATGCATTGGAGATCAAATATTATGACTGAAATTGACAGACTGAAAGAAATCGTCCAGGTCCTCCGCAGCGATCACGGCTGCCCCTGGGACCGGGTACAGACCCATGAAAGTCTGAAGCCGGCATGCATTGAAGAAGCTGCCGAAGTCATCAGCGGGATTAATATCCTGTCAGAAACCGGCGACCCCGAGAATCTGAAAGAAGAGCTTGGCGATCTGCTCCTGCAGGTCATGTTTCATGCCGTCCTTGCGGAGGAAGAAGGCCTGTTCACCTTCGACGATGTTGCAAAGGTCGTTTCGGACAAAATGGTCCGCCGTCACCCGCATGTCTTCAATGGTGTGACGTATGCCGGCCGGGAAGAGCAGCTCAGGGCATGGGAGGCCATCAAGCAGGAAGAAAAGCGCGGTAAGGAATGGCAATCTGACTATCTCCCCGCCGCATTCCATGAAGCGGAAGATCTGATCCAGAAGGCGAGAGAGCGCAAAGGATTTACGAAATAAAGAAAGCTGTGGAAGCAACCGTCCCGTCCAGATGAAGAGACGAGAAATGAACGCCCGCAGGCTCATGCATTTGCAGTATGAAGGGCCAGGATTCCTTATGTAAAATTCTGGTCCCTCAAATTTCTCGATTTTTTCAGTCCCTCTGTGAGCGTGAAATCACCCGAGAGGAAGCATCGCCTTCAGAGAATTGTTCCCGTTTTTTGGATAAGCCGGAGCTTTTCCTCGCGGCTCATC
Source organism: Oscillospiraceae bacterium (assembly GCA_017458335.1). Taxonomy (GTDB): domain Bacteria; phylum Bacillota; class Clostridia; order Oscillospirales; family Oscillospiraceae; genus Limivicinus. Next base: position 21,532 of record JAFTFT010000005.1, on the reverse strand, counting down.
CGTTTGATATGCCATTCCCTGCTCATAGCATCGTGCTTCTCAGGGAACTCTTCAAAATATACCAATGCAACGGGTCTACGAGAGCGTGTATATTTTGCTCCCGTTCCTTTGTTATGCGCGGCCACACGCTGCTCGAGATTTGTTGTCCAGCCGCAATACAGGGTTCCGTCTGAGCAGCAGAGAAGGTAAACATAGTTCATTTCGTGTAGTAAATATTCGTCATACCCGACAAGGGTATTGATGGTATTTTTCAGCTAATAATAGCATGACTGTTTTCATTGTGTTCTCCTCCATTGGATTATCAGCAGTATTGTACCACAATCCTACAGTTTTGGAAATATGTAGGCTCATTCTATATGGAAATAGTGATGAATATGGCGTAAGGATTTTGTAGCCAGCAGAAGACTTTTTGTTAAAAAACACCTTTGCTTATTCTCATTCTTTCTGATATAATCCTGATATTGAAAAATGAACCTCGTGAAACAGAAATAAGTCGATTCGGCGTAGTCTATTTCGTTAGGCTGCGTTTTTCTATTTCATGTTTCAGGAGGTTTTTGTTATGCCGAAAACGAAAACACAAGGGATCATCTTTGGGATCATCATGTCTTATGCTATGGCGATCGGGATGGAGATTTACAACATTGCCATCAAAATGGGCTTCAATCTGAACCCAGGCAGTTTTTCCTCTATGACGAACGCTGTGTTCCCCGCCGCACTGAAAGAGGCCGCATATATGGGAGTATTTGTTTTCATCTTCTCGAGTCTATGGGGCAACCGATGTGGTGCAGCATTTATGGAAAGGCATTGTAATTTACAGAAGGACAACCCCTACTTCTGTCAATTAATGCGCCAGGCAGGTACTGTTGTTGTCATGTGCCCGACGATGAGTATGGTTGCATCGATTCTGTTCAATGTGGTTTTAGCAAAGCAACCGGTTTCTCAGCTCCCCGCAATCTGGGTAGGAACTGTTTTGAAGAACTTCCCCATGGCCTTTTTCTGGAATATGTTTGCTGCTGCTCCTTTTTCACACTGGCTGTTCAATGTGATCTTTCATGATAGAAAAGTGCTTCAGAAAAGCACTCTGGCTGCATAAGTGTTTAACCCACGGTGAGTACCAAGCTCACCGTGGGTTTGTTTTTGCTACAGGTATCATGATACCGTAGAGCATGCTGCGCATGTTCTGGGCTGCAGGCCAGAGCAGATTGCGAAGACTATGTCCTTTCAGTTGAGCTCTGGTCCTATCGTTGTTGCAATGGCCGGTGACGCTAAAGTAAACAGTTCCAAGTTCAAGGCTGCGTTCCATGAGAAGGCTGTTATGGTTCCCTGGGATCAGGTCGAGGACGTAATTGGTCATGAACCGGGAGCGGTGACGCCCTTTGCACTTAACGAGGGTGTAAAGGTCTATCTGGACATCTCCATGAAGCGTTTTGCAGATATGTACGCCGCAGGAGGAAGCCTCAACAGTACCGTGCATCTGACCATGCCGGAGATTGAAAAGCTGACCGGTTATACCGATTGGGTGGATATCTGCAAAGGCTGGCAAATTGAAGTGTAATGCCTATAGCCGTCCCTGCTTATAAGTGAACGTCGTTCTCTTGAATCTCCTTGTACCAGATCTCATTAATCTTATGAACCATTCTAAACTGGCGAATAATCTCTTTTGATTTCTCCAGAACGGTATTACATGCTTTGCATAAGAAGGGCGCGTTGCAATGTTTTCTTTTTGCAACGCGCCTTTTTCCATAAAGCGCAGTGTTTTATGGAAAACAGTATTAGAACTCGACTTCTGTGAATAGATTGACCGGTTGGGTATTTTCGCAGAGCTCGCCCAGCTTGGGAAGAATGCCTGTGAAATGCTCGGTGGTATTATGGATGTCAATGGCGGCCTGATCCTTCCAGATCTCGATAAAGGCCAGTGTGGCAGGATCACCGATTAGCTCATTGAGTGAGTAGGAGACATTGCCATCCTCGGTGCGGGACTTCTCCACCAGTTCTTTTGCCAACGTTTTGAATGTATCAAGGCATTCGGCCTTGACTTTCATACATGCGACGATTTTAATCATATTGTTTCTCCTCAGGCAATCGCCAAAGCAACGACCTCACCGGAGAGATTGCAGACCTCGCCAGTCTCAGCGTTCAGGACCAGAGGATCGGAGCTTGAGAGAATGCCGGCAGCGTTCTCGGCGTCGAACCAGCAGATGTTCTCGTCGCCGAAAGCAGAAATACCCACACAACCGGCCTCGGGCGCGTCGGACACATAGCCCTCGGCGTTCTCCACCGCGCCGGACAGGATCGCCAGCACTTCAGCGGAGGTATAGGGAGCAACTGTCAGTGGATTCACAGTCTCCACTTCTCCGTTCAGCACTGCGAGATAAAAGCTCTCGGTGTAGTAGACAGAGTTGATGCCCAGATCCTCGCTCGCCAGCGTGATGCCGGCAAAGGCCCAGTTCTCCAGGGCAGGGATGGCAGAGGCGACGGCCTCACCGTTCAAATTGCTCAGTTCACGCGCTTCGGCGTTCAGCATCAGGGGATCGGCGCTGGAGAGGAGCTTCGCCGCGTTCTCTTCATTAAACCAGCATATGGCGCCCTCCATACCGAAAGCGCTCACACCGACGACCGCATCCGCGGGGACATTGACGACGTAGCCCTTGGCGCCGGCCACAGCACCGTCCACGATCGCAGCCAGCTCTTCCTCAGTGTAGGGCTCCACCGTCAGGGGATTCAGAATGCCCTCACGGGTGAAATACGCAGCGGCGTAGTAGACAGAGGCAATGCCCAGGTCTTCGCTGTCCAGGGTGATGCCGCAATAGGCCCAGTTCTCCAGCGGGGCGGGAGCCTCTTCCTCATCGGCAAAGGCGGCCACGCTCAACAGAGAGACCAGCAGAACAGCGACGCAGAGAAGGAAAATCAGTTTTTTCATGTTCATTACTCCTTTTTTATTAATTGACCCGGTGTGCCCGGACGGCACACCGGGCTTTATACACTTACTGCTCGAACTCGCCCAGGATACTCTTGGCGCAGAGCCAGCCGCCAATGCCGGACATGGCGACGGAGCCGAAGGGAGAGCACTTACCGAACTGGCCGATGAACATGTTCTCGCCGCAGAGACCGCCGGCGGTCGTCCAGCCCGCATAGAGGCCGGGGATTGCCTCATGCTCGGTATTGAGCACCTGCATGTCCGCGTTTACGCGCAGGCCAGCCAGCGTCTTGCCGATCTGACCTCCGACGACGGCGGCATAGAAGGGGCCTTCGCTCAGCGGCGTGAGCCACTCGGGCTTGTAGGGAACGGCGAGCACATCGTCATAGCCCTGCTCCACGATTCGGTTCCATTCCTCTGCGGCCTTTACCAGCACCTCGGGCTTCATCCCGATCATCGGAGCCAGTTCCTCGAGCGTATCGGCGACTTTAATCGCGCCGCGGTCAATGTGAGCCTGGAAGTCCTCGTCCATATCCAGATGACCGACGAACTTCTTGCCGACCTCGTTGGTGGCCTGATAGAAGGTCTTGGGATTGCAGCGGTTCACGCCGCCCCAGGCGGTCTGCTGAAAACCGTCCAGATAATCCCGGAACTTTGAATCAAAGATCACGCGGGAACGGTGATCGGGTGTGGCCATGGTGGTGGCCGTCATGGATTCGCCGCCGCCCGTGAAGGGAGAGCCGACAAAATTGTCCTGGCCGGCATAGAAGGGAATGAGGTTGCCCAGAACATCCACGCGCATGTAGGGGTTGCAGATGATGTCGCGGGTGGGCTCAAAGAGGTAGTTGCAGAAGTTGCCGTTGCCGTCGCCCCAATATTCGTCCAGGCCGTCCTCCCAGACACAGAAGGAGTTGAAGCCGGAGATGGCGGCCCCCATGCCGACGCCCATGCGGATCGTCTCACCGGTATGCGTGAAGATCGGGCCGCCCTGCACCGCGTACATATACGCGGAGGGCGTGTACTTCTCCAGCATATCGAGGTTGCAGCCGAAGCCGCCCGCGCAGAGGATGACGCCGTCATTGGCTTTGAAGAACTTGTCTCCGCACTGTACACCGACAACACGGCCCTCGTTCGCGACGAGCGCGTCCACAGCGGTGGAGGTCCTGACGTCACAGCCCGCAGCCCTGCAGTCCTCAGTCATGGCGTCGATGGTGTAGGTGTTGGAGCAAATGACGTTATCGGTGCCGCCCGCAATGGCGATATCGGTGTGGACGTCAGCAAAGTAATAGCCGGGGCAGTTGAGATGCACATCCTCCTGCCTGCAGAGCCAATCGGCCCATTTGCCGCCCTCATCGACAGCACGCAGCAGCATGGTGTTCTCAATGGAATACTGGTAGTGGCTCTGCATCGCGGCAGCGGCCTGCTTGGGATCAAAGTGATCCAGCGCCTCGCCGTTGGGCTTCTGGGTGGGCCAGTAGTAACCGATGTCGTTCTGAGCTTCGGATCCGCCCGCGTTGATCTGGATAAAGGCCGCGTGACGGCTGGCACCGCCGGTAGAACCGTCCTTTTCCAACAGAGCGACCTTTTTCCCGGCCTGTGCGGTATAGAGAGCAGCGGTCAGGCCGCCTATGCCGGAACCGACGACGATTACATCGTATTCCTCATCCCAGTTCGCGGGAACGGCAGCGGGAGGAATGGGCTGCGCGCCGTTGCGGAAGGAGCCGTAGTCACTGGGGAAGCCCTCACCCTTCTCAGGACGGAAGGCCATGTTCCCGTTCTCCTCCTCCACTGCCAGCTCAACGGTATCCCCCTTCGCCTGGGCGATACAGGCTGCGGCAGCTGTACGGATCGCGTCGGAGGTGACGGAAGCGCCCGATACACCGTCAATCTCAGCGACCTGAGACGCCAGGATCGCCTGCTCCATCTGCTCGCCGATCGCACCGCCGATGCTCGGCGTCTCGCCGGAGACGTCGATCTTCACATCGGTGATGGCGTTCTCGTCAAAGGTCATTGTAACTGTTACATTGCTGGAAATGCCTGCGGCTTTGGCGGAGTAAGTACCGGGGGTATAGAGCCCATCCGCATGCGCGATTGTGACACCGGGCAGCATCGTCGCCGCGGCAACGCCAAACGCGCCAGCGGCAAGGCCTTTGATAAAATCTCTGCGGGTTAAATCTTTTTTACTCATGTAATCGCCTCCAGTTTGTTTTGCTTGTAATTTTACATTTTTAATGTAATGTTTACATTTGTGACTATACACTATCTTGCAATACAATGCAATAGGTTTTCTCTGCTTTTTTCGATTTTCACAATTTTCATAGAAAAGCATGCGGAATCTTGTGGAATGTAACAATTACATTTTTTAAAAAAAGGATGTAATTTTACAAAACATATGATATACTGTTTCAAAGAATTCTGGTCGCCACGGAAAGGAGAAGCCATGTCTCAAAGAAAAAAAATTTCCATTCGCTTCATCGCCGAGCAGTGCGGCGTTTCGACGGCGACGGTATCCCGTGTGATCAACAACGACAGTTCGGTAACAGACAGCACGCGCCGCACCGTTCTGGACGCGCTGGAAAAATATGAGTATGCCGCCTCCTCGGTCACGCCGCCGAAGGTCAGTAAGATCGGCACAGTCATTGTCTCGAGTCATTCCGATTACTATCACGCTGTCCTCGGTAATATCGGCATCTATATGCGAGATCGCGGGATCGGCACTGTGGCCATGAACACGGAGGGTCAGACCGGTCATCTTCCCTTTGTGCTCGATACGCTGTATGACGCAAATGTCGAAGGACTTATTCTGGTTGGCTGCGACTATTTATCCATCAGAGAGCATCTGCATAGCAAAATCCCACATCTTTGGATCGACTGTAATGACAGGCCGGAGAAAACCGAGCATATCTACCGGGTGGACAGCGATCATCTGGTTTCAGGCAGTATGGCCGCACAGGAACTGCTGCGCAAAGGCTGCAAAAAACCGATCCTTCTCACCGGCACCCAGCTCGGGAATCGAGAAAAGGATAGGATCAAAGGTTTCGAGCAGGAATTCGCCGCTCAGGGCCTCCCACTTACAGACGAGCAGATCGTTCATCTGCCAGAGCTGAAAAGCACTGTCACGGAGAGTCAGGAGATGCTGCGTTATCTGCTGTCCAAGGGCGCCGATTTTGACAGCATTTTTGCCATGAACGACGCCTGCGCGCTTGGCGCTTATGTCGGCATACGCAACAGCGGCCTCCTAATCCCCGACGATATAAAACTGATCGGTTTTGAAGCTGTCTCCGACGCCTGCACAGAGGTCCTGAACATCACATCTGTGCAGCTGAACGTCAAACTCATCACACGCAGTGCCTGTGAAATGCTCCTCGACAGGATTGAAAAACGACCGGTTTTGGAAAAACGCATTGTGATTCCGACCAGCATCCTGCCGGGCCAGACATTATGAGTAGTGAGAGAAAGATGAAGCCATCCAGCCGTAAACTTCATACCATGATCGGCACAGCAATGCTTTCCGCTGTCGCCTTTGTCCTTCAGTTTTTGGAGTTTCCCATGCCTCTGTCGCCCGCCTTTGCCAAAATGGATTTTTCAGATTTGCCCGCTCTGATTGGAGCCTTTGCCTATGGGCCGCTCTGGGGTATGGTGATCGAAGCGGTCAAAAATGCCCTGCATCTGATGCATTCAGCAACAGGTGGAATTGGAGAACTCGCCAATTTCTTGATGGGAAGCGCACTTGTTTTTCCAGCCGGCATCCTTTACAAACACCAAAAGAGCCGCAGGACCGCACTGATTGGATGCCTGACAGGCAGCGTCTGCATGGGCTTTATGTCAGCGCTGACGAATTACTATATTCTCTTGCCGTTGTTTGAAGTCTTTATGCCCATAGAGCAGATGATCCAAGCCTTTGCGGAGTTCATTCCTTTCATTCATACCAAATTGGACGTGGTTTTGCTCAATGCTCTGCCGATGAATACGATAAAAGGGCTGCTTGTATCCATTGTGACCATGCTTTTGTATAAGCGTCTCTCACTCATTCTGAAAGGAAGGTAAGCTATGGATTTTCGCGATATTTCCAAGATGCGCGTAACAGTACGCAAGTTTGATCAGAGGCCAGTTGAAAAAGAAAAGATCGATTTGATCCTGGAGGCTGGACGTTGGAGTCCCACCGCAGTAGATTATCAGCCACAGCGTATTCTTGTGCTGAACACACCGGAGAGTCTTAATAAAGTGCGGCAGTTTTGCACATTCGGATATGACAAGAAGTATGCGGAGTTGACAGAAGAGTGCGACACCGCCGATCATAAGCATAACGTCTACTATTACGGTGCCCCCTTGGTGTTTTTGATCTGCTGGGATAAAACCGCTTGCTGGACACATCCGCAGAACGGACAGAGCAGTGGTTCTACGGATGCCACCATCGTCACCACCCACATGATGCTGGAGGCGGCTAGTCTTGGTCTCGGCACGGTCTGGATCAGTTATTTTGACCATGACAAGGCGCGTGAGCTTCTAGGTATTCCCGAGAACTTTGAAATTAACGGGATGCTCTATGTGGGATATCCCGCTAAGGATTTTAAGCCCAATCCACACATGAGCGGGAAACGCCATCCCATTGCGCACACCTGTTTTGATAACAGCTTTGCCAAACCCTATCGGACCGATTTCTTTGAGGAAGCGGCGACAGTTACATTCAGGGAGTCAGAGTCAAATGGACTATCGAAAGCTTGACGAAAAAATATATCTCCGTCTCGATAAAGGCGATGAACTTCTGGCAATGATTTTGCAAGTCTGCCGGAATGCGGACATCCGATCCGCGACCTTTCATGGAATCGGTGCTTTTGGACAAGTCTGTGTCGCCACCTATATTCCGGAAAAAGACGATTTCCTGGATCACCACAAAGGCGGCATGCTGGAACTGGCTTCTCTGGACGGAAACATCTCGCACGATGAAGACGGACAGATTTTTGAACATGCACACGCAATGTTCTCCTATCTGAACGAAGACGGTAGCATTTCCTTCTTCGGCGGGCATCTGAAAAGCGCCGTGGTCAGCTATACAGCAGAGCTTGTGATCGAACCGGTTTCCGGCGACGGTCTCGGTCGGATGACTGACCCGAACACAGGAATCACGGTCTGGAAACTGCATTGAGGCGGAGAGCATGATGAATTTATAATGGAAGCAAGCTAAGGAATGATTAACACGGAACAGCTGTTTACCTTTGAGCTGGATATGGGTCCAGGCTTGCAGAGCATGAGCGGAAAGCAGCAGGAAGATGTTTTGTACAACTGCCTGGATTTCAGTATTCTCTATCACCGTCAGCCCCACTTTTTCCTGAGGGGGCGGATATGCTCCAGCATCCTGAGCTCTGGTTAGTGCTGGAAATCCTCCGCGAGGAGGAAGCGACGTTCTCATACCTGAGCGATCCGGAGCTGACGGAGTTTGAAAGCAGAGAGTGAACAAGAAACGAAGAAAATGCAGTGGAAATCAAGGGCAGCAGCGAAGTGCGCCACCTGGAAAAACGTTTGGGAAATATGCTGAGCGACCGGCTTGCGGACATGCTGATTATTAATAACCGAGAAACTACGAGAAAGAAGGCTGATCCATGAAAGCAGTTGTATTGGAAAAGGTTACACCGATTGAAGAAATCAAGCTGACTGAGATGCCAGTACCCAAGGTTAAATCAGGCTGGGTATTGGTAAAAGTGAAAGCCTTTGGCCTGAACCATTCAGAAAAGGTACTCCGCACAATGGAAATTGAAGAAAACTATATCAAGAAGCCGGTCATACCCGGCATCGAATGTGTGGGCGAAGTAGCCGATCCCGGGGACACCCGCTTTGAGAAAGGGCAAAAGGTATGTGCACTTATGGGTGGTATGGGCCGCAGCTTTGACGGCAGCTACGCGGAATATGCCCTGCTGCCGGAGCACCATGTGTTTGCCATTCACAGCGACCTTCCCTGGGAGCAGCTGGGCGCGGTGCCGGAGACCTATTTTACTGCCTGGGGTTCGCTGTTTGAATGTCTGCGTTTAAAGCCTGAAGACGCGCTGCTGGTACGCGGTGCGACCTGCGCTCTGGGCTACTCTGTCATCCAGCTGGCCAAAGCAATGGGCTGCCGGGTGATCGGCACGACTCATCGGGAGAGCAAGTTTGGACTTCTTGAAGAGGCAGGCACGGATGAGATCGTCCTGGACGAGGGCGTGATCACCGGAAAGGTTCACGGCGTTACCAAGGCGTTGGATCTGATCGGCCCGCGAAATCTGCGGGATACGCTGACAGCTGTGGACAAGGGCGCTATCGTCTGCAACACCGGCATTCTGGGCGGTGTGTTTGAGCTGGACAACTTCGACCCCATCAAAGAAATACCTAACGGTGTGTATCTCACCGGCTTTTTCTCCAACTACCCCACGCAGGAGATCATGGATGAGATCTTCGCTTTTCTGAACGCGCATGATCTGCAGCCCCACGCCGGTCAGGTATTTGATCTGGACCACATTCAGGACGCAGTGGCTGCTCAGGACAGCAAAAAAGTCAACGGAAAAGTCGTGGTCACGGTCTGATGCTGTCCCGCACATTTGACATCGACCTGTTCCCCGGTCTGCTCTGCGATCAAAAGCAGAACGGGCGCTGCTGGATCTATGCCTCTCTGGCACCCTTTCGGCAAAAGCTGGGGATACAGTTTTCCACCAACTACATCTATTACTTCGATCAGATGCAAAAAAGCAAGACTTTTCTGCGGAGTATTGAAGAGAGCAAAGATCGTCCACTGAATGACCCTGCGCTCTCCGCGCTGTTGCGGGAGCCCATTTCCACGGTGGGGCAGTGGTGCTATTTCGCTTCCTACGTCGCGGATCACGGACTCATACCGCTGGACGCTATGCCGGACACCGTCGCGACAGAGAACAGCGTCCCCTTGACCTGGGCGCTGAATACACGGCTGCGCCTGGGGGCCCGGGAACTGCGAAACGGAGAAGCGGATAAGACTCATATCCTCCGGGAGATCGAAGAAATCCTTCGAGAGCAGCTGGGTGCACCGCCTCAACACATTTGGGTTCAGGACAGAGAAACCACTCCGCAAGGTTTTTACCAGGACAGCGGCATCGACCTGACAGAATACGTAACGCTGATCCACCACCCCGGTTCTCGATTCCCGAGTCCATGCGCCTGTCACGAAGAGAAAAATGTGGATGAGCGCGATCCCTTCCTGACGCTTTTGAGCGTGGATATGACAACCGTCAAGGCTCTCACCCTGCGGCAGCTGCAAAACGGGGAGCAGGTGGTGATCGGCGCGGATGTCCGGCAGGAGGGAAGCCGGAGCCTGGGCGAGCTTGCACTGTCTGAATCTCCACGGCTGCCAAAAGCAGAGGCGATCGCCTATCGTCAGATTAACGCCTGCCACGTGATGAGCATTGACGGCTGGGCGAGTGACGGCCGCTGGAGGGTACAGGACAGTCATGGCATGGATACCGGGCCGGACGGCCATTATGTAATGACCGACGCCTGGTTTGACGCGTATGTGCTCTCTGCTGTGATCCGAAAAGAATATCTGTCGCCGGAGCTTTTGGCTATGCTGGATGCCCCGGTCTACATGTCCAAAGAAGAACGTTTTTAGGAGGACCGCCATGAAGAAAACCGTCACACTTTTGCTCGCGCTTGCGCTCATATTGTCGCTTTGTGCCTGCGGCGCGCAGAACGCTGCGCAAACCACGCAGCCTGCTGCAGCGGTCAACACGGTTCCGGAGGACAACGGCACACGGGATGCGGAGCAGTTTATCAACGCCTTGATCACGTCCGACCCTTCCACGCTGGACTGCGCCCGCTTTCTGGGGATCATTGACCGCAATATCCTGCACTCCATCACAGAGCCGCTGACCCGGATCGAAAACGGGATCGTCACCGAGGCCGGCGCGGAGAGCTGGACGGTATCAGATGACGGTCTGATCTATACCTTTACCCTGCGGGAAAACCGTTGGGACGATGGTGAGAGCGTTACGGCCGCGGATTATGCTTTTGCCCTGCGGCGTGAGGCCGACCCCGCCAACGCCTGGAGCTTTGCCAGTGACTTTTTCAGTATCGTGAACTTCGAGGCGGCGTATAACGGCGAAGTGAGCCCTGAAGAGATCGGTGTTGTCGCGGAGAACGACAGCACGTTGGTCATTACCCTCAACGCGCCCAACCCGGCCTTTCTCTCCACGGTGGACATTTTCCCATGCCGGGAAAGCGACGTGACCGCCTGCGGTGACGGCTACGGCAGCGAGGCGGGTACGTTCTCTTCCTGCGGCCCCTTCAAGCTGGACACCTGGGTGCATAACAGCGAACTGAGCTTCAGCCGCAACGAGCAGTATTGGGATGTGAAAAACGTGCAGTTATCCCGCTTCACCTATCAGATCATCCCTGACGAGAGCGCCCAGATGGCCTCCCTGGAAAACGGCTCGCTGGACTATGCCACGGTTAACGCGCCGGAGTACGCCGCGAAGTTTGACGCACGGGACGATCTCTACGTGCTGAACATTACCACGGACCGCACCGCCATGATCGTGTTCAACTGTGAAGATCCCATGCTGTCGAACGCCAAGATCCGGCAGGCTTTCTCGCTGGCTCTTGATCGGGCGCTGATCATTGAGATTACAAACGGAGGTCTGGGTACGCCCGCCTTCGGACTTGTCCCCACCGTCTGCTATGTGGGGGACGTCAACTTCCGGGAGGCGACTGCCGAGCCGCTGCTTGAACTGCGGGATCAGGACCCCGCCGCCCTGCTGCTGGAGGGCATGGCAGAGGCCGGGCTCGGCTCCGATCCTGCCGCGCTGACCTATACCTTCACCTGGCGCGATACCAGTGCCGCGGGCCGAACCAACGCCGAGCTCTATCAGCAGATGTGGGAGGACACTCTGGGTGTGAAGATCGAGATCGACTTCAACGAGAGTGCTCTTGCCAGCATCCGGGATGGCAATTATCAGATCGGCAGCGTCGGCTGGGGCTCGACCTATGAGCCGCTCTTCCAGCTCAGCCGCTGGTCCACCGGCGGACAGTCCCGCTGGGTGAATGCGGACTATGCACTCCTGGTCTCCGAGGGCTCCGCCAGCATGGACGATGCGGTGCGCCTTGCAAACTATCAGCAGGCTGAGGCCATGCTGATCAGCGACGCCGCTATCGCGCCGACCTACTACAACGCCACGCAGACCTATGCTTACAGCTATGTGAGTGGGATCCCCGTCAATCCCTTTGACACCACCGGGTTGAAGCCCCTCTTCACCTCCGACCGCTGAATAGGAACCAAAGCCGGTGCAGACGCATCTGCACCGGCTTTTTGAAAGTTGGATGCCCATGTTCAAATATATTCTAAAACGAATCCTGTATATGGCCCTGGTGATGTGGATCGTGACGAGCATCACTTTTTTCCTGCTGCATGCGATCCCCGGTGATCCCATCACCGCCATGGTGCAGGATCTGCCCGAGGAGACGAGGCAGGCTTATCTTGTGTCTTACGGCTTCGACCAGCCCGTCGGGAAGCAGTATCTAATGTACCTCAAGCAGCTCTTTTCGGGGAATTTGGGCCAGTCGCTGCGCTATCCGGGGCGGAAGGTGGCGGACATCGTGGCAAACTACTCGCCCGTATCCGCTCTGGTTGGCGGAATCGCACTGGCTGTCGGTGTTCTTCTGGGCCTGGGCTGCGGCGTCCTCGCCGCGCTGAAACGGGATCGGTGGCCAGACCGGGCGGTCATGCTGCTCGCCCTGCTGGGAACGACGATCCCCACCTTTGTGATCGCTTCGGTGCTGCAATATGCGCTGACCGTCACCTGGCCGGTTTTCCCGACCACCGGGTATAACGGCGCGCGCTATCTGGTGCTGCCGGTGATCTGTATGTGCGTCGGGCCGCTGGCTACCTACGCGCGGTATATGCGCTCGAGCATGCTGGACGTGGTGAATCAGGACTATATCCTCACCGCCGAGGCCAAAGGTCTGAGCGAGCGGCGCATCATTACCCACCACATGCTCCGTAACGCACTTCTGCCCTGTGTGACGATGATCTGCGTCAGCGTGGCCGGGATCTTTTCGGGTTCCTTTATTGTGGAGTCCATCTTCTCGCTGCCCGGTCTGGGGCGGTACTTCATCTCCGCCATCAGCGACCGGGATTATTTTGTCGTGCTCGGGCTGAACGTCGTACTGACGGGCATCTACGTCTGCTCTATCCTGGTATCGGATATCCTGCTGATGCTGCTTGACCCACGTATCCGTACCGTGGGAGAGGAGGCTGCCTGATGGAATTCTCTCCGAACGATTTTGTGATCGAGGGCGTCTCTTCAACAGAGGAACAGGAACGTCTGGCCTCCAGACCCGTGACCTATGCGCGGGACGCGTGGAGCCGTTTCCGGAAAAACAAAATCGCCGTTGCGGCGGCGATCCTCCTGCTTTTGCTGGTGCTGCTGGTCGTCTTCGGCCCCCTGGTCAGCACCTACCCTGTCGCGGAGCGCGCCAACGCCAGGGCGCGAAACCTCGCCCCAAGCGCGGAGCATTGGTTTGGCACCGACAGCATGGGCCGCGATCTCTTCACCCGCACCTGTATAGGCGGCCGGGCTTCTATTGCCATTGGCCTGACCGGCGCGGTCATCGTCATTGTGCTTGGCAGTCTCTACGGGGGACTCGCCGCGCTGCTGGGCGGCCGGGCGGACGATCTGATGATGCGCGTGGTGGACATTTTCTCCAGCGTTCCCAATCTTCTGGTCATCATTTTGGTCTCCGTCGTGATTGACAGCAAAAGCATTGCAGCCATGATCTTTGCCATGACAATCACCGGTTGGTGTCCCACGGCCAGGATCGTCCGCAGCCAGATGCTGCAGATCAGCCGGAGCGAATATGTGACAGCGGCGCGGCTCATGGACATTTCACCCGTGAAGATCGTTCTTCGGCACCTGATCCCCAATACCATGAGCGTCATTCTTGTGGACACCACCTTTCGTATCCCTGGTTTTATTTTCAATGAGGCGTTTCTCAGTTATGTGGGGCTCGGTGTCCAGCCGCCGCAAACCAGCTGGGGATCTTTGGCGGCAGCCGCACAGGGGATGTTCCAGTTTTATCCCTGGCAGCTTCTGTTCCCCGCGGGTGCAATCGCCCTGACCATGCTGGCCTTCACACTGCTGGGCGATGGCCTGCGAGATGCGCTGGACCCGCGTCTCAGGAGGTAAGGACATGGGAGAATTGTTAAACGTCAAGAACCTGTCCGTCACCTTCTCCGCCTACAACGGCGAAGTCAAGGCCGTGCGCGGTGTGAGCTTCACGGTGTATGAGGGTGAGACGCTGGCCATGGTGGGCGAATCCGGCTGCGGGAAGAGCGTCACAGCCAAAGCGATCCTGCGCCTGCTGGAGCGCAGCTCCGCCACAGTCTCCTCCAATTCCGTGGTAGAATTTGAAGGAAAAAATCTGCTGACGCTCTCCGGGAAGGAGCTCAACCAAATTCGCGGCAACGCCATCGGTATGGTGTTTCAGGACGCCATGGCGTCCCTGAATCCCACCATGACCATCGGTAACCAGATCATCGAAACCATTCGCTCTCATAAAAAGCTCGGCAAGCGGGAGGCGTCAAAGCGCGCCTGTGAACTGCTTGAGCTTGTCGAGCTGCCCGAACCGCAGGCGCTTCTTCGTCGCTACCCCCATGAACTCTCCGGCGGGCAGCGCCAGCGCGTCATGATTGCCATGGCCTTAAGCTGCGATCCGAAGCTTCTGATCGCAGACGAACCGACCACAGCCCTGGATGTGACCATTCAGGCGCAGATCCTGGAGCTGCTGCAGCGCCTGCAAAAAAGGCTCGCCATGTCGGTCCTGCTCATTACCCACGATCTCGGCATCGTGGCAGGCGTCGCGGACGGGGTCCAGGTTATGTATGGCGGTTCTCTGATCGAGAAGGGCACGGCGCAGGACATTTTCTGCTCCCCGAAGCACCCCTATACAGCGGCCCTCCTCACGGCGATCCCACGCCGCAGCATGGAACGGCGCAGCGATCTCTATGCCCTGCCGGGCACACCGCCCGATCTGCGTCTCGCGCTGGACTGCTGCCCCTTCGCAGCCCGCTGCAAATATGCCATGCCCATTTGTAAAAAGCAGATGCCGGAAGAGACGGGAGAGACACCCGGCCACAGCTGCCGCTGCTGGCTGCAGCATCCTATGGCCCCCAGAGTGGCGTTGAACGGAGGTGAGGCAGGTGGCTGAGGTTTTATTCCAGGCAGAGAGCCTGAAACGGTACTTCAAATCCGGAAAAACCAGCGTCAAAGCGCTGGACGGCGTGAGCTTTCAGATCTACCGGGGCGAAACACTGAGTCTGGTGGGCGAATCCGGCTGCGGGAAAACTACCTGTGCCCGCACGATCCTTGGCATCTATGAGCCGACGGACGGCAGCGTCCTCTGGGACGGCAAAGAAGTATCTGCGCTCTCCCGCAAGGAACGCACAGCTTTCCGGCGCGAAAACCAGATGATCTTTCAGGACCCCTACGCCTGTCTCGACCCTCGCATGACCGTGGCCATGAGCATTGAGGAGGGGATGCGGAGGCACTTCTCTTACTCTATGGCGGAACGCCGGAGCAAGACCGAGGAGCTGTTGGAGACGGTGGGCCTCACCGCTGAGTTTGCCTCGCGCTTTCCCCATGAGCTCTCCGGCGGCCAGCGGCAGCGCGTCGGCATTGCCAGGGCTCTGGCGTTGGAGCCGCGCTTTCTCGCCTGTGACGAGCCGATCGCCGCCCTGGATGTGTCCATCCAAGCGCAGATCATCAATCTGCTGATGCGTCTTCAAAAGGAGCGCGGCCTGACCTATCTGATGATCTCTCACGATTTGACCATGGTGCGGCACATCTCCGACCGCGTGGCGGTCATGTACCTGGGCTCAATCGTGGAGATAGCCGATACGGAAGCCCTCTATGAAAAACCGCTCCATCCGTATACCCAGGCACTGTTCTCCGCGATTCCCAAAGCCGAACCGGACAGCGACTGGCTCAAGGAGCGTTTGCAGCTTACCGGCGAGATCCCCGATCCTGGCCACGTACCGCCTGGCTGCAATTTCGCGCCGCGCTGTCCATACGCTTCGGAACGCTGCCGCCAGGCGGCCCCGCCTTTGACGGAGCAGGAGCAGGGGCATTTTGTCGCCTGCTGGGAAACGCAGGCTTAGGAGGAGAGCATGGAAACAAAGACCCTTCGCCGCCTCCAGCTTCTGGAGCTTGAGGAATTGAAGACTGTGACCCGTTTTTGCGATACAAACGGCATCCAATATTTCCTGGATTCCGGTACGCTCCTCGGTGCGGTGCGGCATCAGGGGTTTATTCCCTGGGACGATGATGTGGACATCTGCATGGATGTGCGCAATTACCGGCGGTTTCTCCGCCTTTCCCACCGGATGCCAGAGCTGTATTTTGTGCAAAATTTCCGGAACGATCCGACCATGGGCGCGATCTGGACCAAGGTGCGCGTTAACGGTACGACGGTTACGCCGAAGTCACTTCCCATTACCAACACCCATTGCGGCGCCTGCCTGGACGTTTTTGTAATCGCGGGTCTTGCAAGATCCGGTTTTGGACGCTGGCTCCAACAGCGGGCGTGGACGCTGCTTCGCGCCCTTATGAGCAAGGAGGAAAAGCTGGCCGCAGGCCAGCGCTTTCCCCGTGGAACTATGCTGCTGCAGAAGCTGCCGAACCCTGTGCGGAAGGGTCTTGCCCTGCTCTCTGAGCGCGCGCTCCTTTTGGATACGCAGCACTATGACAAGTGCTTCAGCGTTTTCAACGGACCGACCGATCCGGATACGCCTTTCTTCCCTTCGGATGCTTTTTGGGCGGAGCAAGCCGTACAGCTGCCTTTTGAGGAGGAGTATTTTTTCTGCCCCGGTGCGTATGAGACGGTCCTTGAAGCCTATTACGGTGATTGGAGGACGCCGCCTCCGCCTGAGCAGCGCTGCGGTCATGGCGATCTTTTGGTGGATTTTGAACATAGTGTGGAATACTATTTACAATTGTAATCAGACTGAAAGCAAAGAAGAAGGACGCTCCTGATCACGGGAGACGTCCTTCTTTCAGCGTCTGAATGCACTTAATCATGGTGAAGCCTCACACGACTAAAGTCGCGTGCTTCCTGTTGCCGTTTTAATAAAAACGGTTATCCTTGCCCTACCGGGATTTGGGACCTTCTCCGTTGCCCACCAGGAAGCACGGCAAGGCCACAATCTTCAGACCGGAGAACCCATGGAAATCCCCGCGCATAACACTCCATCCTTCAAACCTGACAAAAACCTTAAGGAAGCTGTTTGCTGAGAAAAAAAGCAAAAAAGGGCTGTGAGGAACTGATTTTTCAGTTCTTCACAGCCCTTTTCTTATGCTGTCACATTGAATGCTGTCCCGTCCAGGAAGCGAATATCGAATGACCCGTCTCCTTTGACCGTGATGCTCTCCAGCACCGTCTGAACCAGTTCCGGGACGACCTCGGTAAGCCGCCCCTGTTCGGCCAGCTCCCGCATCTGTCTGGCTCTGAGTTGCTCCAGCTCGGTGCCTTCTCTCTCTTGCTTTTCCCAGCGCTGGTTCATCTTTTTCCGGTCCCGCACAATGGTGTTCCAGGCATCGATGAACACCTGATGGATGGTTGACTCTGGCACATTCTCGGATTTGCAGGCTTTCGGTCCCTTGTTGCATCGGGTGTTGCACTGCCAGTAAATCTTCTGCGGCCTGTTCTTATAGTGCTCATAGCGGAGGAAACTGCCGTCTTCAGATTCTCCCATATTCCGATAAAGAAATCTCTGACACCAATCCAGATGGTTTCAAAGAAAGTCTTTACAGATGTCCATGCTTCACTCCAGATGGAGCCAAACCAGGCAGAGAAACCTTCCCAAATCGTCTGGAATGCTGTAAGCACTACAGAGAAGTATTCTTTAATGGCCGTGAAGTAGCCGGTAAATGCAGTACTGAGGCCAGACCACATAAGGTTCCAGTCACCGGTGAACAGTCCTTTGAAAACGTCAAAAATGCCGCGCAGCATCTGCAGGACACCATCCAGCACAGGCTGTAATGGCTGTAGAAGTTCTGCCATTTTTCCGCTGAGTGGTTCCCATATGGAGCCCCATTTTTCTTTTATAGATTCTCCGAGGGAAAGGAATCGCTGTTTTAAACTGTCGGCTTTCTCACCGATTTTTTCTTTCAGTCCGGAGATGTGCTCATGCATTTTGGTCCAGGCAGAGGATACTTTATCCCTCATTTTTTCACTGGCAGAGCTTACTTTTTCCTTCAAAGCAGACCATTTCTCGGAAACCCATTCTTTCAGCTGCACTGCTTTTTCTTTGATTTTATCCCAATTCTTATACAGCAGCACTCCGACTGCAATACCAGCAGCGATGGCAATGCCCCAGGGTCCGATTGCACCAATCAGGGCGCTGACGCCGCCGACCAGTTTCGGAACAAAAGTTAAAATGGACCCGACCCCTTGCATGAGCTTGCCGCCCACTATAAGGATCGGGCCTATGTACGCTGCGGGCGGCAGCCTCAACAGTACCGTGCATCTGACCATGCCGGAAATTGAAAGGCTGACCGGCTACACTGATTGGGTGGATATCTGCAAAGGCTGGCAAATCGAAGTGTAATGCCTATAAGACTATACAAAGGACCATTCGACTCTTTTAGTGAGCTGAATGGTCCTTAGAATTTGTCAAGTATTAGTTACTTATGATATATTCCATACTAAGAGACCGCTCCTACACTTGAAAAATATTACAAGCAAGACTCTTCTCTTACTCATAAATCGATTCTTACCTCAGTCTTCCGGCCGGTTTTCTCTCAGAGCCATATATAGACTCCATTTCAGAAAAAACTAGCAATCATATTGTATCAAATCACCTGGTTGAATGCAATTAGAAGCTATGGTGACGCATAAAAAGCGACGGCCCGGCAGCACGCACACTGCTCAGACCGTCACCCTGTTTTACAACTCTTTCCGAAGAAAGAGGGATATTTATGCCCTTCTACGGGCTATTCTTCTGTTTCTCTCCCCTGCTGCCCGAACGCAAAATATCAGACGATTCTGATTTCCAGTCTTTTCCCCAATCCGTTAGCAATGCGCTTCATGGTTTTCAGTGAAGGATTCGCATTGCCATTCTCAATACGGCTGATATCCGACCGATCAATGCCAGTCAGATCTGCAAGCCCCTGCTGAGAGAGCGACAGTTCCTCGCGGCATGCAAGCATATCACGAATAAACTGGTACTCCGGTTCCAGCGCATCATATTCGGCCTTCACTTCGGGATCGCTCAGAAGCTGCTTCTTCAGTTCAGTATAGGTCATTTTACATTCCTCCTCAGCCAGTCAGCACGATACTCTTTTGCACGCAGGATCTCAGACGGAGGCGTCTTCTCCTGCTTTTTTACGAAACCGTGTGTAATAACAATTCTGTTCCCTTCAAAGAAAAAATACAGGGACCTCGTAATATCTGATGCCAGCTTCGTACGTAACTCGAATATTCCATCCTCCAGATGCTTTGAATAAGGCTCGCGCAGAGTATTCCCCTTTTCTTCCAGCAAATCCAAATCACGAAGAATCTTCGCTTTCATCTTGGGTGACAGAGATCCCAGGAATTCCATGAAAGGAATACTGCCATTCTCCCTCTCATAGACAACGATTTCGAATGCCATCTTGCATCTCCCAATGTTGTATTCACGATATCATTATAGTGGGATAAATCCCACTTGTCAACCAATAATTGTACTCACACAAAAAACCGACAAGGGTAGCTGGCCGTCGCTCTGTTTTACAGCCCTTTCCGAAGAAAGAGTAGTCCGCTCGATATCACTTAACGGTTGATTATCATCCGCTAGCCCCATGCAAAAAAGCGCCCCATCCCCGATCTATGGAGGGGGAGGCGATAAATGCTAAGGTGACGAATAAAAACCAACGGCCGGAAGCATGTTTCTTGATCAATTATATACATTATATACAGTGTTGACAGGAGGAGATCTTTCCCTCTCTTGTAGCAATATGCTAAAACTCTGATTATTTCCTTCGCTCTGTTCGATTCTTGTTCCGCGAAAAAAACAGATGAAATAGCAATGTCCTATAGAACCTGTTATGATTTGTTCATACAGAACATGCTACAATACGTTTATGAATGAACATTACGGAGGGAGAATATAATGAATACTGCAACAAGAATCCCCAGGGCATTTACGTCACTGTGTCTGACTCTGGTAATGATGATGACTGTGGTTGCTGTACCGCGGGCATCTGCAGATGAGATGTACGGGAAATACCAGATCTACAGCAGCAATATAGAAGATATGCTCTTTTATTCCGTTTACACGCCGGAGCAGCAGCGGCAATACTCTACAACCTATCTGCACAGTGCATTCGCTCCGACATTCATAACCAGCGCTGAGGATGTATATACCAATTATCTGTCAGGCAACGACAAGAGAATCACCTTCTACACAGGCGTTGAAGTAAACACCCGGGAGCATGCCGAGGCTTTCGCGAGTTATGTGGCAAGCAAGAGCAACTACAGGCATCGATACGCCGCATGGTTCAGCCTTGATTACTACAACAGCTCTAAAGTAACTACCCGTTACTGCGTCTATCTCATCGAGGGATGGGATGAGACCATGCCGGTTACAGATCTGACGCTAGATCTTTTTTTCAGCGATTACGGCATACAGCTTTGGTTTTATGAAGTCGGACACGGGGATCAGATCCGCGACAAATGGGATTATATACGCGATACCATGTGCTGCAGTCTAGCCGTCTGGTTCCGTGTTCAGCAGCCAAGAGACGGCATTACGGTCGGAATGCAGTTCACAAATCACGACGGCGACTGGCTCCCCAACTATGTCTGAGACTGCTTATTGTTCTTATGCCGGCGACAATTGCAATTCACAGGAGAACATCTCAACCGCTTCGCCGCCTCAGAAGACCATTGATGATTTCTTTGTAGGGATCCATGGTCCGGGGAGCGCCTTTGAAGCCCAGGCACAGAAGGGTCACAAAAAGCAAAAAAGCGGCAGCCCCGGTAACCTGATATCAATCATCAGGCAACCGAGTCTGCCGTTGTATTATGTCAACCGGTTTTACTCCACCCTTTTGGGGCTTACTCTGCCACAACATGCATAAGTCCGGGCGTTTACCCCTGGGGTAAAAATGCTGTCCATTTTGGAGTCTTTACATATAACTTCAGCCTGTGAAAGTGCGATTTTCATGTACAAGTCAAAGATGAAGGTCCCAAGAAGCCCCAATTTACGGGCCTTTTGGCGATAACAAGAAATCCGAAGAGTAGATACTGAACACCCGTCTGACTTAACCAAAGAACGTGATTGCGCGAAAGTCAGTGTTTCGCGCAAAAGATATGCAGTTTGGCCTCTAAAAAGTTTCGCGCAACGGTTTATTTTCTCTGATCTTCTTCAATCAAACGCTTCATCAGTTTCAGCGTTACGTGTTCATCCGGGTGGCCTTTCTTGTACTCCTCAATAAGCTTTAAAACAGGCTCTTCTGCACTGATGGTGGGTAGCTTAATGCACCTCACCAGGCAGATGTCTTAGAATTCATTGGGTTCTCGCTCTTGGGAGCCCCCTTCCCGAGAAGGTGGCCCCCGGCGCTTGGCCATCCCCTCTGCCAAGCGGTG
>JAFTFT010000004.1 GCA_017458335.1 Oscillospiraceae bacterium | reverse complement strand
GGTATGGGCTGAGTTCCGGAATGGCGGCCTGAAGGTCTGTAAATGTCATCTGAATCATCCTTTCGATCTCGGATGACACCATTATAGCGAAGATACTGTCCTAAAAATGTCTCTAGGTCCTAAGTTTCCGACTAACACGAATAAAATACCCCCTTCCGTTCTTGTGAGGATTCGGAAAGAGGTATGAAAGAGTTTCGCGATTTCTGGCTGTTGTCCCATTTCGCTGTTACAGCTCGATCTTCTTGATTTGATCCGTGATTCGTTCCCGTATCTTTTCCTCAAGATACGCCGGATTCAGCTTTTTCTTTGCATATTGCAGATAGCCGCCCTTTGTCAGATCGATCAGCAGATGGGTAAAATAACGTTCCCAGCTGAAATAATCTCGGCTTTCAATATATTCACCCGGTTGATCCAGAATCTTCTGCAGATTACCCTGCTTCACCACGCCGGAGTTCAGGACCAGCCATTCAAAGGATTCCGGCAGAAATATCGCCACGGTCTTTTTTCGGTTCGCTATTTTCAGCACACGGTCAATTTCAGAACCAAAAGCCGCTCCGTCCGCTATGACGACTATTCGCTCAGCGTCCGCCTCAAGCAGCATTCTGAATATGTTTGATTTTCCTTCCGCGCTGACCACCGAATAGGGTTTTTCAGCTCCGACGCCACGGAAAAATTCATATCCCGCATTGGAATCCTCAACAATCACAAGATCCGGTACAAATTCACGGCTGAATTCGAAAGAGCCATAGATATGATACAATTCGTGGTAGATCTGCCGTATTCCCGCATATCTGCCGGAGCTGCGGATTCCATAGATTTCATCCACGCTGTAAGGAAGGTTTGGCAATCCCTCCCGGGTGACGATCACGTAATAATTGTCTGAATCACGCGCAGCAGCGGCGAACTCGTCGGTCAGGATAAAATCATTGTCTTCATCGACAAAGACAATGCTCTCCTTCGTCGCCTCCAGCAAAATCTTCCAGTCACGCCCGGAAAGAGTCCGGCAGGGACGCTGACAATTCAATTGAATGCCGCTGTTTTCTCCTGATTCATAATACTCCCGGATCATCTCTACAAGGGTTGTTTTTCCGGTTGCGCTGTCTCCGCGAATAATGGTGATGTTTCTTCGAATTACGAATTCATATTTCACTGTCTCATTGGAAACAGTGATCTGAAAGCTTCCTGTCATCGCGGATCACCTGACAATCATCGCGGCGACGGGCAAAAGCTCATCCATGTTATGGACAATCTGGTCGGTATTCAGAACTTTTATCGTAAATTCTTTTTCTCCAAAATCCATCAGATGGCGAAGATTAATTGTTACGTCCTGCCTTTTCCCGATTTCAAGAAGCCATTTTGCACAGTTATCCCCGCAGGCAGACGCATTGAAAACCCGATCCGGTCTTTTGTAGATACAGATCAGGGTCTTCACACCGCCGGAAAGTTCCCGCGGCGTGATGCCTCCAAGTACCGGGCTGTCAATAATTCTCGGCCCGATCACTTCAGATTTGTCCACATCCCGGATCATTTCCTTCGACAGTTCCTCTGTAATCCAGTCATCTGAATAGCTGTTCTTAAAAAAAAGGGCCGGATTATAGATTGCCTCCGGCATATCCCCATAATAGACAGACAGCATATTGCACATCTCCATTGACTATTCTATGGCCACATTATACGAAAGTTCCCGTTCCAATGCAAGAAAAACCTCTTTCCGCGAGATGCGGAAAGAGGTTTTGTGATCTATTGCTCTTTTGGATACCATATCAGGTCTTACAGGAACCATATCAAAGTGTAATCCCCGCCGCAGGCGGGGATTACACAAAATATCATTCTGATCAGGCCTTGCGGACGCTGTCGATGTGACGGGTGAGGTCGAGCATCTTGTTGGAGAAGCCCCACTCATTGTCATACCATGCAACCAGCTTCACGAAGTTGCCGTTCAGGGCGATACCGGCTCTGGCATCGAAGATGGAGGTGTGAGGATCGGTGCGGAAGTCGGAGGAGACGACATCGTCATCAACATACTCCAGAACACCCTTCATCGGGCCTTCGGAGGCGGCCTTCATGGCAGCGCAGATCTCGTCATAGGTGGCAGCCTTTGCCAGACGGAAGGTCACGTCAACAACGGACACGTCCGGAGCGGGGATACGCATGGACATACCGGTGAGCTTGCCGTTGAGCTCGGGGATGACCTTGCCGACAGCCTTGGCAGCGCCGGTGGAGGAGGGGATGATGTTGTTGTAGATGGAGCGGGCGCCGCGGAGATCCTTCTTCTTGGGGAAGCCGTCGACGATCGACTGGGTGGCGGTGGAGGCGTGGACCGTGGTCATGAGGCCTTCGACAACGCCGAAGTTGTCATTGACAACCTTGGTGATGGGGGCCAGGCAGTTGGTGGTGCAGGAAGCGTTGGAAACGAACTGCATGTCGGCGGTGTACTTGTCGAGGTTGACGCCGCAGACGAACATCGGGGTGTCGTCCTTCGCAGGGCCGGACATCACGACGACCTTGGCGCCGGCATCGATGTGAGCCTGGGCCTTGGCCTTGTCAAGGTAAACACCGGTGCACTCGAGGACATACTCAACACCGAGCTCGCCCCAGGGGATCAGGGTGGCGTCACGATAGGACTTGTCGGAGAGAACCTTCACGACCTTGCCGTTGACGGTAACGGTGCTGTCTTCATCGTTGCCGACGACTTCACCGTCGAAACGGCCGTGAACGGAATCATACTTTACGCAGTAGGCGATGTGGCTTGCGGGATGGCCCGGAGCATTGATCGCGACGACTTCGATGTCATCGGACTTGATGGCAGCTCTGAAAGCGAGGGAGCCGATGCGGCCGAAACCATTGATACCAACTTTAATCATGTGTATTCCTCCATAAAAAAATTTTTATGCGACTCATTTCTGTCCGGAAATCCCCGTCGGAGTCCTCCCCGGACAGCCACTAAATTTTAGCATAAAACCGGTCTAAAAATCAAGTTCCAAGGCTATGGATTTTAGACAAAATAGTGCCGAAAATTCATCAATAATCCGTCGTTTTTTCGATAAGAATTGTGAAATCTGTCAGTATTCGTAAATCCCGCCGCCGATGAACTCTCTCAGCACGGCATCTTCCGCAACCAGGCTCTCATCGATGTGCCCGAAAAGAAGCAGGGCCGGGAAAACCTTCTTCAGCTCATCAAAGCGTTCGACTCCCTTCGGAATGGCCTTGAAAAGCTCCGTCGCCGTCGCGTTCAGCACCGGAAGCTCATAGGAAAAGGAGCTGTCGAACTGATAATCCGCCTTGTCCTTGAAGGGTGCGATATAGTTGTACTCTCCCCGCATCACATTGGCCCACATGGAGATCGTCGTCACCGGGTCGGTTCCGCGGAACTTATAATCTCTCACCGTACGCCGCACCAGGCGGAACCAGCTTCTGTCGAACACTTTTGCGCCCTGAAACGTTACGTCGCTTCTGGCCGAAATGTAGAGCTTGAAGGCTTCCGGATGCACATTTGTGATCATGCTGTTGAGCGCGTGGATTCCTTCGAAGACAACCATCTCGTCCTTTTTCAGCTTGATGGATTTGGACGGTTCCTGGATCCGCATCCGGCGCGAGAATTCGTACTTCGGAACATAGATTCTCTTCCCCTGGGAGAGCTCCGTAAAATGCCGGTTCAACAGCTCCAGATCCAGGCAGAGCGGCGACTCAAGATCCATTTCCCCATCGGGCGTTCTGGGCACGGTCTCCGGCTGGATGGTGTTGTAATAGTCATCCATCGCGACATAGTGCGTCTTGACACCGCGCTTCTCCAGCGCCTCGGAGATCTTCATCGCCGTGGTGGTTTTGCCGGAGCCGGATGGGCCGGAGAGCAGAATGATCGGGCTGTTTTTCCGGTTCTCCAGGATGCTTTCCGCCGCTGTCTCGACCTTCTTGGCATACAGCGCGTCCGCTTCCTCGATCAGTCCCTTCGGGTCTGCAACCGTCCTGTAGTTGATATCTTCCAGTCTATATGCCATCAGTTTCTCCTCCTTCTGTCATGGTCATATTACTCGGCAGGTTTTGGTAAAATGCGCTGATTTTTTTCTTCTCTTCGCAGATCCGTCCGATGTTCTCGATGTATTCCGTGGGATACTTCGGCGCCACCAGGCGGTCGTTCCTCCCGCCGTCACGGCGGATCAGCTTGGTGGAGCCGCCTGCTCCCGCGGCAAGAATGCTGCTGAGTTCCTCCATGATGCAAATATTGTAAAGGTTCTCATACCCCGGCCGGGTCCAGCCGATATTCTCGAAGCCCCCGGACATGTTCTTCTGCCGGTAGAGATAATACGGGCTGTAGCCTGCCTCCCGAAGCCTGGCGTTGGCATAGTTCAGCATCGCCTCCACCGCTTCGTCAGACGGAAGTGTTCCCTCTCCGAAATGAAGCCTCGCTCCGCGCTTGATGCTGAGGGTGTGGATGGTGATGTTCTCCGGTTCCAGCTCCAGGACTGTGTCCACCGTCCGTCGAAAGCCTTCCTCCGTGTCGGTCGGAAGCCCGGCGATCAGATCCATGTTCACCGCGAAACCTCCGACCTTGCGGACCTGCCGCAGCGCCCACACGATATCCTGCGCGCTGTGCTTTCTTCCGATCGCCTCCAGCACCGCATCTTCCATCGTCTGGGGATTGACGCTCACCCGGTCCACGCCGTGCTTCCGGAGCGTGTGAAGCTTTTCCTCGGTGATGGTGTCCGGCCGTCCGGCTTCTACGGTGCATTCTCTCAGCGCCGAGAGATCGAATTCCATTTCGATCTCCGTCAGGAGGCGGTCCAGCTGACCTTCGTTCAGGGTCGTCGGGGTTCCTCCGCCCATGTAAATCGACACCACCCGAAGGCCGTTGTCGCGCACCTGTTCCGCCACCGCATGCAGTTCCTGTTCCAGAGCGCCCAGGAACGCCGGAATCTGCCTCATGCTCTTCTCCACGGACTGGCTGACAAAGCTGCAGTAGGCACAGCGTGTCGGGCAGAACGGGATCCCCACATAGAGGCAGACATCCCCCGGCTCCAGCAGGCGGTCCGCCCGGACGGTGGCTCTCGAGGTGTCAAGGCAGAGCAGCGCCCTGTCGTGCGAGACGTCGTATTCCGTCTCAAACCGCCTCAAGGCCTCCTTCTCCGGCACACCGCGCTCCAGCATCGGGCTCATCAGTTTTCCCGGCCGTACCCCCGTCAGGGCGCCCCAGACCGGCTTCTTCCGCCCGGAACGCAATACCGAGCGGTAGATCGCGAGCTTCACGATCTGCTGGCAGAGGCTGTCGGTTTGAATCCGATCGGTCAGGCGCCTGCTCTGTACGGCCGCACGCCCATGAAAGTTCTGTCTGCCGTCACAGTACAGGCAGCTCGCCGTGGTCATCCGCGTGCCTTCACGGAGGCGGATTTCCATCCGCTGCCCTTCCGGTTTCCCGTTCGGATACTCCGGTCTCTCCCCCGGGAACAGGGTCATCAGCATCTGTTCCGCGCCATATTGATATTCATGTCCGAAAAAATATAGTTTCATGGGTCTGATTATATCAGAGCTTTATCGGAATGGCAATGCGTAAAAACATCGTATTTGCAGTGTATTTTCATATATTTTGTTAAAAAAGACAGTAGAAATTTAGCTGATTTTCATGTATAATAGTATATCCGATGAATTTGCGAGTTTTTGGCTGTGTGTGGTGAAGAGAGGGATACATGTTTGATATTGGTGAAAAAATAATTTACGGTGAGAATGGAGTCTGTACAGTCGAGAGAATCGCGCCCCTGGAAATGAGCGGGGCATCCAAAGAAAAACTATATTACTACCTGACACCCCTGGTCGGTTCCGGAACCTACTTTGCGCCTGTGGATACCAACGCCTTCATGCGGCCGATCATCAGCCGGGACGAAGCGGACGCTCTGATTGATTCCATGCCGGGGATCGCCCCCGCGATCTGCAACGACAGCCGCTTCAATCATGTGGATGCGTTCTATCGCGAGCTCTTCAAGCTCCACACCAATGAAGCGCTGGTCTCCGTGATCAAGGGGCTGCGCTGCCGGATGGCCGAGAAGAAGACCCGCAGCAGCCGGGCCGAAGCGACCATGAAGCGTGCAAAGGATATTCTGCACGGAGAGCTCTCCGTGGCGCTGGATATCGAGTTTGATCAGGTAGAGGGGTACATTCGGGACCGCATCGGCGAAGCCTGATCTTTCCCGAAGGTAAAACCGCATCCAGATCTCCGCGGCCCTGACGGGCTTCGGGGGATTATGGATGCGGGTTTTTTATTCCTACCAACTTTTGTTATATTCAATAAACTGAAGGATTCACGCCTGCACGCGTTTCTTCACAGCTCCAGCCGTTTCACCGGCCTGGCCACATGACAGAATTTATGTTCCGAACGCAGATACGCCGCACAGGTCTCAGCGGCATTCTCGTCGCCGAAAACGCCGAAAACGGCGGATCCGGTTCCGGTCATTACAGCTCCCAGCGCACCGTAGTCCAGCAGGACGTGCTTGATCTCCGCCTCACTGCGCATCCGGCGGTCGTCGACCTCTTCAAAGACGTTGAACATCCGCATGGAAATCTCCTTCAGGTTCCCGCTCTCCAATGCGCTCAGCATCCCCGCCGTATCCGGGTGGGTGCGCAGGCCGGTCTGATCCAGCTTCCGGAACAGTTCCGGTGTGGAGATGGAAAACCCGGGTTTGCAGATGACGATTGCGCAGTCCGGCATCGGCGTAAGATCCTCCAGCACTTCTCCCCTGCCCCTGGCCAGCGCCGTCCCGCCCGCCACGCAGAATGCCACGTCCGAACCGACCTGCTCGCCCAGCTTTTCGAGCTCTCTGCGGTTCATGCGGTTGCCGTGCAGCCGGTTCATCCCGCGCAGCACCGCCGCCGCGTCGGCCGATCCCCCGGCCATTCCCGCGCCGACGGGAATGCTTTTATCCATCCGGATCAGGATTCCGTTCTTCTCTTCCCCGACGGCGTCGAGATACGCCCCCGCCGCACGCACAGCCAGGTTCCGCTCGTCCGTCGGGATGTAGCGGAAGTTGGAGGAGGCGCGGATTCCTTTTTCTCCGGTCTGCTCCAGCACGATGCTGTCCGTGACCGACACGGTCTGCATCACCATCAGCATATCGTGATAGCCGTCATCCCGCTTCGCCGTCACATCCAGCGTCAGATTTAACTTTGCGTAAGCATATTCCTGTACTCTCATGTCTGTTTCCGCAGTCCTTCATAAGGATCTTTCGGCTGCTCAGGATCAAACAGATACACGCGCAGCTCGTACGGTCTTGCCGTGAAGCCGTTGGAGACCACCTGGTTCATCTCATAGTTGTAAAACACCAGATGCCCGTTCTCGAGGCTGATGCCCGCCGGCGCGTCAAAGCGTTTCTGCTCCTTGGAGAAGAAGCAGATCACCAGCAGCTTTTTGTTGAGATAGTTCCGCTCGTAGACGTAAAAATCTTTATTCTTCTTGTCATGCTCGATGTAGTCTCCGTAGAGCGCGACCTTATTCGCCTTTCGAAACGCGATCAGCCTCCGGTAGAAATTCAGCAGCGAATCCGGATCGTTCTCCTGCGACGCGACGTTGATCTCCCGATAGTTTTCGTTCACCGGGAACCATGGCTCGCCTTCGGTGAAGCCGGCATTCTTCTCCGCGTTCCACTGCACCGGCGTCCTCGAATTTTCCCTGTTGCCCTTGTTCACCATTTTCAGGATCGTGGTCTGCGGCAGCAGCCCCTGAAGCATACGGATGCTGTTATGCGTCATGACATCCTGAAACTGGTCCAGACTCTTCAGGCGGATGTTGGTCATGCCGATTTCCTGCCCCTGGTAGATAAACGGCGTGCCGCGCTGCAGCATATACATCGCGGCGAGCATTTTCCCGCTCTCCACACGGTAGGCTTCGCTCCCGTAGCGGCTGATGATACGCGGGTGGTCGTGGTTCTCGATATACAGCGCATTCCAGGCCTTGCCCTGCAGTTTCTCCTGCCAGTCGGAAAAGGCCCGCTTCATCTTCCGCAGGTCGAACTTCGTCTGGATCATGTCCGTCATGAAGCAGTCCGCCTCCATGTGCGAAAAGGCGATCATCTCGTCCAGTACCTGCTCCGGTCCCTCCGTGACGTAGCTCAGGGCAATATCCGCCGTCGTCAGGGGGCTCTCTCCCACCGTGAAGCAGTCATAGTGATCCAGCACATCGTGTTTGAATTCCTTCAGATACTTGTGCGCCTCCGGCTGGTTGGAATAGTAGCGGTGTCCGTTGGCGATGGGCAGTTTCGGGTAGGCATCGGGAAGACCGGGGGCTTTGCCGATATAGGTGATCACGTCTTCGCGGAAGCCGTCCACTCCCATGTCGAGCCAGAAGCGCATGATCCTCTTGACCTCTTCCCGGACCTTCGGGTTGGCCATGTTCAGATCCGGCTGCTTCCTGGCAAACAGGTGCAGATAGTATTCGTCCAGGAACTCGTCATACTCCCAGGCGCCGCCTTCAAACATGCTGGTCCAGTTGTTCGGCGGATAGCGCTTGCCGCGGCTGACCCGGCCATGCCGCCAGATGTAGTAGTCATGATAGGGATTGGTATGGGCTCTCCGGCTCTCCTTGAACCAGGGATGCTCGTCCGAGGTATGGTTCACCACCAGGTCCATGAACACCCGCATCCCCATTCCGTGTGCGCGTTCGAGCACCTCGCGGAAGGTATCCAGGGTTCCGTAATCCCGGTGAATATTCATATAGTCGGAGATGTCATAGCCGAAATCCGCGTTCGGAGACGGGTAGATCGGGGAAAACCAGATTGCATCCACGCCAAGACTTTTGATATAATCCAGCTTCTTCAGGACTCCGTAAAGATCTCCGATTCCGTCGCCGTTCCCGTCGCAGAAGCTCCGCGTCCAGATCTGGTAAACCGTCATCTCCTTGTACCACTGCGTTTTCGCCATTCGAACCACCGCCTTTCATCCAGCTTTTTATTAGTGTATCACAAAACACATTGCTTCTGCAATGGACACGGAAGAAAAAAAGAAATAAAAAAAGGATTGACAGCAGGGCCTAAACTGTGGTATCATTTTCAAGCTGAAAAGCTTTGGCCGTGCGGGTGTAGTTCAATGGTAGAACACCAGCCTTCCAAGCTGGATACGTGGGTTCGATTCCCATCACCCGCTCCAATCGCCCGCTCCGTCCTCAGTTTACGTCGCAATATGCGCCAATAGCTCAGCAGGATAGAGCAACTGCCTTCTAAGCAGTAGGTCGGGGGTTCGAATCCCTCTTGGCGTGCCAGATGTGGTGGGATTAGCTCAGTTGGTAGAGCACCGGATTGTGGTTCCGGGTGTCGTGGGTTCGAGCCCCATATCCCACCCCACACAGAATGAGCCCGGCCTGGCCGGGCTCATTCACAAGTCTCCTTCATATTGGGATGTAGTGTAATGGTAACACACCGGACTTTGACTCCGATATAGTGGGTTCGAGTCCCGCCATCCCAGCCAGCCTGCCCCAGTAGCTCAGGAGGTAGAGCACCTGCCTTTTAAGCAGGGTGTCCGGGGTTCGAGTCCCCGCTGGAGCACCAAGCCCTCGAAAACGCAATGTTTTCGGGGGTTTTCTCTATCTTGTCTTAAATTTTCAGACACCCTGCTTTTTTCGGAATTTGGCGACAGGCAGGGTGTCTGAACTATGCAGAAAAAACGTATTGAGACGAAGAGCGAAGTCCTTTCGATTAACGAACTGTTTCCAAGGAATCTGTCATTTGAGGTACTTTAACATCTGCACCAGATACTCACCGTCAAGATCGGTCTCCTCTTTGTCCAGCGCTCTCCGGTCGAATTCATAGAATCCATTTCTGCTGTAAAAACCCGTCAAGGCAGGCTTATCCTCACACTCCAGATAGGCATACCGGCCACCGAGGTCATATTGTACAGCTTTTACTTTGTCACAAGCAATCCCCAGCAGTTCATCCCCGCTGATAATCTTATTATTTCCATCTGTGTAGTTTTTCCCGATCTGTGCAATAAGCGGTGCGCTTAAGACATACTTCCGAATCTGAGGATAATAGATAGAGAACTTTCCTATTCTCTTTTTTGCTGTGTTGCTTAAGCTCTTCGAAGAAACAGAGATCGTCTTGTTGGCAAGTGTAAAGTACCCCACCAGCACCATTTTCTTTTTGTGGGAGGCCATAACCAGATGTGTTTGGGACAACCCCTGCTTAGAAAATTCGATAGCCTTGAACTTCAAGAAGTTTTCAACATCCTGATTCAGTGGACATGAAAATTTGGAGAGGTAATCCTTTGCGAATTCCTCTCCGACTTCTTCAATAAGTTCCTGCAAATTGACAACCTTGTACCCGTGAATCACCGTGATGTCTCCTCTATAAACATCTCTCGTATCTCTTTTCTGGATGCGGTCGATACTGAACGTTTATAGTTAACGGGATCCGAAGATTTCTGTGCGGCATTTTCTAATGCATTTGCAAGTCGTTTTGCAGCGTCATTGTCTTTTATGTACACGGTTTTCAGGATGCTTTTCGTCGCCATATTCATCATCCTCTTTCTATTGGTTCCGTGGATCCTGACCTCTTTTTTATATTTTTACCACACTTATGTTCGCTAAGTCAACAGGTCCGTCGGATAATTTAGTAATTATTTATCTTTTCGCAGGAACTATTTCCACATTTGGGAAGGTCATGATCGCTTGAAATGCAAATTCTGCCGGAGAGATATTCCGGACAATTCTCTTTCCTGCAGCTGGACAGGAAGAAGCATCTGAAAGGAAAGACAGAGAGCAACATCCCATCCTCTTGGCATCTGAAGTCCGGTGCATGCTTTGCTCAGCGAACGATCACTGTGCAGGAAATACGCTCTAGATCGCCTGGATCCTAATCCAGTCCGCGACCGGTGTCAAGATCAATGGTCTCGTGTTCCCAGCGAAGAAACCGAAGAAGAAGTCTTGGTCCTTTCTTCTGGATACAAAAACCGGGTTACTTTTCCAACGCCGCAGCAACAGCTGGGATTATTGTCTGATCAGCCGGAAGCCAATCAACGCTGTCAATATTTCTGAAATCCAACCACCGCGCCGCTTCATGCTCTTTTAGCACGGGCGTCCCTTCGGCGATCTGGCACCAGAAGCACTGCATACTGAGATGAAATATGGGGTAATCAAACTCGATGGTAGTGAAATAATCCACAACCACAATCTCTGAATCCAGTTCTTCTTTTATCTCCCGAGCTAGAGCCTCCTGTGGTGTTTCGCCTGGCTCGATCTTTCCACCTGGAAACTCCCAACCATCTTTATATTCGCCGTACCCTCGTTGTGTTGCAAAAACTTTGTTGCCATCACGGATGATAGCTGCTACCACGTTTATAGTCTTCATTTTTCTTTGATTATTCAATGATCAGATTTCCTCGATCCCCAAGCTCTTTAGATACTGATATGTTCCGTTGTAATACTCTGGAAGGCGGGTGCTGTCTTCCCAGAAACCAGTGGCAGTTTTATTCCCATTTCCTTCTGGGACGCAGATAACCATGCCCATTCTTGCACGGGTGAGTAGGACACGGTAGGCATTTAGCATATACTTTATCAAATCTTGTTTGCTTTCACTAGTTGGCGTCATCTCGGCCCATTTTGTTTGCCCGTTGAATCGATAATAGCGCCACTTCCCATTATCGTATCTCATATCCGCATCCCATAACACACAGGTATAATCAAGTTCCAGGCCCTGCACCTGAATTTCAGTGGCGGCGTCTTCCAAGTAATTTGAAGACCGCGTATCCGCTTTGTCCTCCAGGAACCAATGAACCGCATTTTCGTCTCCAGACGGTAAAATATGTACTGCCAAAGGCTTGAATCTGGCAGATTCTTTTGTCACAAGGATTCCCGTGCGTTCCGAACCTCTTACTCTCTCATGGAGCCATCTTCTCGCTTTCGCCATATCTCGTGTCAGCACAATCGGATATTTATCTTTGATTTCAGCATAAATCGATGCAGAAATGTTATCAAACGCCAGCAGGGAATGGACAAATGCTGATAACTTTTCCGCCCGAAAGGAACGTAGCGACACACCCAGATGCAGATCTTCATTGTATGTCACATGGGGATTGTCCTTCAATAGCTCTTTGACTCTCCCCTCTGCGTATTCTGCTTCGGTTAGTTTGGGAGAAATGTAGACATGCCAATCTGGGAAATGCTCATTCAAAGCAGTAATCCATTCGGATATCCCCGCCTCACCCGTGTTTATTTCCTGACCACCGCCAACGAGGCAAATAATTGTGGCCCAGTCTTCTCGTTGATTCAGTGACCAGATCAAGAAAGCCGCTTCCGACATGGGGAAGTTCGGAACCTTTAGCTTGTTGCCATAGGTTCCCCCTCGTTTGAGATAGTCAGCAAGGCGCTTTTTCGTCCATGCCCGTTGCGCTTCATCGAATATGGCGACGTGCTCCACCTCGCCATATCCAGTCCGTTCCAACTTGATAGCCTTCTCTGGATCGATTTCAAGAATGCCGTTTTCAACAGGGTTTTTGATTTTCGCCAACATATTATCCCGATATCGGTGGATCATCTGGATCGACTTGCTCACCTCGCGGCGAGAATCTGACATCTTCTTTTTCTCATTCCTCTCGCGGCAACGTTTCTGATTGTCCTGCGCAAGGGCTTCTGTCAGCACAGCTACAAGAGGGCCATTGCCGGACAGATAAACAGCTCCTTCGTCTTTCACTGGTTCGTCGAGGCCTTGGTAGGTCTGTCTAATAGCCACATCTAGGCCGACGAGGGTTTTACCCGCTCCGGGGACACCCGTCACAAAACATATACTCTTTTTCTGTGCCACTTTGCTGTCGTGAATGATTTGCAGAATTGTTGCGATTGTTCGGTCTGTGGAAACCTTATCTGCTTCGTGCCGAGTAATGTTTTCAACAGAATGATTCTCATACAGAGTCCTCGCCGCCTCGATAATCGTCGGCGTAGGGGCATAGGGGCTGATAATCCAGTTGGGGTTGACCGGGGCTTCACCTGGGTACTTGTTTATGACCATTCTAATCATCTGGTGAAGACCGTCTTTACCTGTGACCAATGGGTTAACCACCATGTCATCATAGGTTGACATCTGCACGTCGGTAGAAGACGATCGATAATTCGTCGCAATCAGGATCGGTACAATAATCCTATCCTGACTAAACTTGTGGAAGTTTTTCAGATCAAGGGCATAATCCAATACTTGGTCTACATCAGCCTCTAAGATATGTGCTTCGCCGACCTTGAACTCAAGGCAGAAGATAATTCCGCGAAGAAGTAGCACTGCGTCGATTCTTTTACCAAGACGTGGAATATCATACTCAAAAATGATCTGCCCATTTTCGGCTTGATACGGAGCTAAAACCTGCTTCAAAATCGACAGCTCTGACTTCCAAGCCTCCCGCGTCGTGGTCAGCGCGTCCCCATGGTAGTTGTCGCATAATAATCCAAAAATACCAGTTTCATCCGCGGTAGAAAAAGCCGCAAGATTACTGTGGAACAAACAGCGGGGAGTCTTATTCATTGAAACGCTCCTTCCAGTTGTTCTAGCCTGAAGCCATCATAGAGGTGTTCGTTTGATAATTATCTGTGGGCCTGCCCATCACGATCTAATTGCAAAGCATCTTGCCTTTATTACATTACATTCATAATTGTTGACTGTTTTATTATACAATGTGTCGAGATATGTTGCAAGCACCAAGCATTACAGCGGGAATGTGTCGAGATATGTTGCAAGCACCAAGCATTACAGCGGGAATGCCACAGCTTCTCGATACAAGCTGCTCAGAATATCAATAAACGCTGATACGCTTGGACGCTTATCCGCTTTATGGGTGCAAAGGACACAGGAAAACGACTCTTTGCAGTCATAGGGGATCCAGGCGAACTGACCGCTGTGGTCGTTCAGGAAACCGGGAGCGAGGCAGATGCCTCTTCCGGCGGCAACATTCGTCAGCGTCGTATCATGATCCGGACTGTTGAAATACCGGATCTTCCCGGAATTGATCAATTGATGCTGCACTGCCTTCAGCGCGGGAGGAGAGCCGCCGCCAACCATAAGAGTGCGTCCGTAGAGATCCTCTTCCTGGATGATATTCTTCCCCGCGAGCGGATCTGCTCTGTCCGCAATCAGATAGACCCGGCTTTCAAACAGTTCATGGACGGCAATGCCGGGGATCTGTTTTGTCTGCTCTTTCAGGGCAAACAGGATATCCACTTCGTTTCGCAGAAAGGATTCGACTCCGTTTTCATACCGAAATACAGGAGTGATCTGAACGTCGCTGTTTGTCTCTGAAAAAAGCCGTATGGCCTCCGGGAGAAAGTATACGGCCTGGCGAACCATGAGGCTGATGGAGATGCTGTCCCGGTATGTTGCACTGAAATTCTGCCCCTGTTCGATGGCACGTTTCAGATCCTCCCGCATTCCTGCAAGGAAAGCAACGAACTGCGTCCCTGCAGGCGTCAGCGCTGCGCCTTTCCCGCTTCGTTCAAAGATCGTGAAACCAACCTCTTCTTCCAGCAGTCTGATCTGATAGGTCAGGGTCGGCTGGCTGACAAACATGTTCTCTGCTGCCCGGCTGAAGTTCAGTGTGTGGGCCAGTTCGATGCAATAGTCAATCTGTTTGGTGGTCATCGCTCGCTCCTGCTATTTAAAAATTAAATCAATTATACACTATTCCAATTGGACATTACAATAGTCATTGCGTATAATTTAATCAGAACTGAACAGGAGGAAAACAGCAATGGCTAAAACTTTGATCGCGTATTATTCCAGAGCGGACGAAAACTACTTCGGCGGCGCAATGCGTTATGTGAAAGTCGGCAACACGGAAATCGTCTGTAACATCATGAAAGAGCTTCTTCCGGCGGACAGCTTCAAAATCGAGATGAAGAATCCTTACTCACCGGTTTATATGACCTGCATCGAAGAGGCAAAGAAAGATCTGCGGTCGAAGGCAAGGCCGGAGCTTGTATCCATGCCGGACTCCATCGACGGATATGATACCATTGTTCTTGCCTATCCGAACTATTGGGGCACCATGCCGATGGCCGTCTTCACCTTCCTTGAGCATTACGATTTCTCCGGCAAAACCATTCTTCCGCTTTGCACCAACGAAGGAAGCGGCATGGGCGGAAGTGAGCGTGACATCAAACACAGCTGCCCCGGCGCAACTGTGAAGAGCGGTCTCTCCATCACGGGAAGCAGCGCGGCAGATTCAAAAGGCGCCGTACAGCGCTGGCTGGCCGCAAACGGCCTGCTGTAAGGAGAAAACAGATGGACTATAGAAAAGGATATGTATACGACCTGATGGATCAGGGCGGGCCGACGGATACCCGGGAACCCTATTTCAAAGAGGCCGTGGAAGAAATGATGCGTGCCAGAACACTCTGCGCCAAGGCCAACGCGACGATGCCTGACGATCCCGCCTATGTGGGATATCTGGAAGAGCTGTTTGGCAGAAAGCTGGATGACGTGCGGATCCTCACCCCGTTCATCTGCGATTTCGGAAATCGGGTCAAGTTCGGAAAGGGCGCTTTCATCAATCACTCCGCCATTCTGTCAGCCTCCGGAGGGATCGAATTCGAGGACGGTTCCATGGCTGCACCGGGACTGCGGATCGCCACGATCAACCATGACATGAATGAGCGCCACACCAGATACACCTATGGAAAAGTGCTGGTAAAGAAGAACGCATGGCTCGGCATGAACGTCACAATCTGCCCCGGCGTAACGATCGGTGCATACGCTGTTGTTGCGGCAGGTGCGGCCGTCACGAAAGACGTGCCTGACTATGCCGTTGTGGGCGGCGTCCCGGCAAAGGTGATCCGCATGCTTGATCCGTCAGAACAGAGGGAATAATATTGGAATGCTCATGCGAATGCCGTGATCGTCTATATCGGCTGCAGGCTCTGTCGGGCTTCCATAAAATAATAAACCCGCTTTCCGAGCCTGTCACATGGTAAAGAAGCCGCTGACACAAAAGCTCCAATATAGCAGACTTCACATGCTACTATATTGGAGCTTTTTCTGTGAGCAGGAATCTGGTGACCGGCATTCACCTGCTTTCTCAATACCAGTCGTGCTTTTCGTTCCGGTCAAGCTGACTGATCTGCTTCATCTCACCGTCCGTCAGTTCAAAACCAAACAGGTCAAGGTTTTCTCTGATATGATCAGGGTTGCTCGAACCGGGAATCACGACGATGCCGCGCTGCAGATCCCAGCGGAGGATGACCTGCGCGGAAGATACTCCGTGAGCTTCCGCAATGGCCTTGATCGTTTCATTTCCCAGCAGGTCGGCTGTATAGCCTCTCCCTCCCAGTGGATACCAGCACTGCACCACAATGCCCTTCTCCTGAATAAAGGGCACGACATCCTTCTCCTGATAATATGGATGGATCTCGTTCTGCACCAGCGCCGGTGTGATCGTGACCTGCGGCAGGAAAGAGGTCAGTTCTTTGATATACCAGTTGGACAGACCGAGTGAGCGGATTTTTCCCTGCTCCACATACTTCTCCATCGCTTTGTAGGCCTTCACATCGTCTGTTCCCGGATGGTGCAGCAGCATCATGTCAACATAGTCAAGGTTCAGCTTTTCAAGCGCCATGTCGATCGCGGCTTCCGGGTCATGAAACTGATTCGGGTAGATTTTGGTGATGACGAAGATCTCTTCACGGGGAATGCCGTATTCTTCCATTCCTCTGCGGACACCTTCACCGACGGCCTCTTCGTTTCCGTACATATAGGCGGTATCGATCAGCCTTCCGCCGTTTGCCAGCAGCGCCATGACAGAGTTGACACAGGCATCATGATCCAGCGCGTAGGTCCCGAGTCCCATGATTGGCATCGTGTATCCGCTGTTCAGCAAAACCGTTCTGCTCTCAAAATCAAAAACACCCGTTTGTTTCTCAACATTCGTCTGACTCGCCATAGGCTCTCCTTCTCCATCGGGCTCCTCTGTACGTGCAGCATTGAGCCCGCTCTGAGCTCCCGTATCCGGGGTGAAATCCGCCTGCACTGCCGCCCGGCAGGCAGACAGGCAGGTCAAAACAAGCGCAAAAGCCATCCATGCCGCAAGGCGTCTCTTCCCGTTCATGATCTGCCTCCTCCCCTGACCCGGATTATTTCAGGTATTCTTCAAAGAAGCTCTGAAGCTTGTCAAAGGGGATCGCGTCCTTGCCGCCGCCATCATACAGATCCGTGTGAGAAGCGCCGGGAATGATCAGCAGTTCCTTGTTTTCGGTGTACTTGCTGTCCTTTACCATGTCAGCATAGGCGTCCTTCCCCATGTAGCAGGAATGCGCCTTGTCGCCGTGCATGATCAGGACTGCGGAACGGATCTCATTGGAGTACTGCAGGATCGGCTGATTAAGAAAGGATTCGCATCCGATCACGTTCCAGCCGCCGTTGGAATTGAGGGATCTGGCATGGTAGCCCCGCGGGGTCTTGTAGTAGTCGTAGTAGTCCTTCACAAAGTAGGGCGCATCCTCCGGCAGGGGATCGACGACGCCTCCGCCGAGCGTGTATTCCCCGGCCTTCAGATCGGCAAGGCGCTGGGCGCACATGGCAGCGCGCTTGGCATAACGTGCTTCTTCGCTGTCTTCGGCATCGAAGTACCCCTTCGCGCTCACGCGGGTCATGTCGTACATGGTCGAGACCACCGTTGCCTTGACGCGGGTATCCAGTGCCGCGGTGTTCAGGGCCATGCCGCCCCAGCCGCAGATGCCGATGATACCGACACGGTCGGGATCCACTTTGTCGCACAGGGAGAGGAAATCCACCGCCGCCATGAAGTCCTCGGTATTGATGTCCGGGGACGCCATATAGCGCACATTGCCGCCGCTCTCGCCGGTGAAGGACGGGTCAAAGGCAATCGTCAAGAAGCCGCGCTCCGCCATGGTCTGCGCGTAAAGGCCGGCACATTGCTCCTTGACCGCACCGAAGGGGCCGCAGACGGCGACGGCCGGAAGTCTGCCCTCCGCGTTTTTCGGCACATACATGTCTGCCGCCAGCGTGATCCCGTAACGATTGACAAAGCTTACTTTGCAGTGGTCCACTTTTTCGCTCTTTGGGAAGGTTTTGTCCCATTCCTGTGTCAGCGTCAGATTTTCGATTTTCATTATGATGATCGCTCTCCTTTTCTCAATCATTCATTCTTCTTCACATCTGTTGTGCTTTCCGGATGAGCAGATCCAGACGGTCCAGCTGCTTCTGGCGATCATGCAGTGCGTCCAGCTGGTCACAGCGGCAGCAGCGCAGACACCGGACCAGATCCTCCTTCGCGCCGGCGGCGTAGAGCGCCTCGGCTCTGGCAATGCTGGATTCATCGCATCCGGCATCCTCCATTTGACTGCGAAGGGTGATTCTTTCGTCCATATCCGATTCCTCCGATTCATTTCTGCATCATCATTATAGTGGATTGCTTTTTCACGCGCTAATGGTTATAATGAATATCATGAAATTCCGGAATGGAATATCAAGAGAAGGAGTGTTTTTCTTTGGAAATCCGGATCTTACGCTATTTCCTCGCGGTGGCCCGGGAAGAAAACATGACCCGAGCCGCCGAAATGCTTCATGTGACACAGCCGACACTTTCCAAGGCGCTGAAATCGCTGGAGGACGAACTGGGCAAAAAGCTGTTTACCCGCCACAGCTTCAGCATTGCGCTCACAGAGGAGGGCGCTCTCCTTCGGGATCGCGCAGAGGATCTGATCTCGATGGCAGACAAGATTGAAAAAGAGTTCCTGTCGCTGGATGATCTTACAGGCGGCGACCTGTACTTCGGTCTTGCCGAGTCCTACCAGATCCGCTACATTGCCCGGGAACTTCACATTCTGAAGGCACGGTACCCCGGCCTTACATACCATATTACCAGCGGAGACACGGAACAGGTCACGGAGAAACTGGACAAGGGGCTGCTGGATTTTGCCGTAATCTGTGATGCGCCCAACGAGAGGAAATATGAGTCTATCGCCTTCCCGGAAGGTGACATATGGGGTCTGATTCTCCCTGCCGATGCGCCACTGGCTGAAAAAGATGTGATCAGAATTGATGATCTGGTCGGGTTGCCGCTCTTCACGTCCGAGCAGGGCTGGGAAGGCGACATCAGGGGATGGGCAGGAG
This sequence comes from Oscillospiraceae bacterium, assembly GCA_017458335.1. GTDB lineage: Bacteria > Bacillota > Clostridia > Oscillospirales > Oscillospiraceae > Limivicinus. Next base: position 168,038 of record JAFTFT010000004.1, on the reverse strand, counting down.
AACGGTTCAAAGAACTGCATCTGGAAGGCTCCTTCCGTTTGGCCTACAATGCCTCTATGTTTGTACGGGAAGGCCTTGGCTATCAATTATCGTTCCGCAATCTTGTTGACGTATCGGAAAACAGCGGACTGACGTTTCGCCCGCTGTTTCCAACGCTGGAGACAAGGCTGTATCTGATCTGGAATCGATATCAGGCATTTACGCCTATCGCCGAAAGGTTTCTGGCACAGGTTCAAAGCAGTTTTTGAGTGCGTGGCCGTCGTGAGCGGAGGGCTGCGATCCTGAAAGCCCTCTAAAGCCACCAGCTCACCGCTGTTTTTGCCGGCGTTCTGATTTGTTCTGTTCTGGCATGCTAAAATTACAGAAATCTGGCCGTTTTCATAGGGCCAGATTTCTGTTATGATACGGGTGCTGTTGATAAAACAGACTCATCACAGGGTATCGGTTTCCTGCTTGACGATGCCAACGATCGGAGGAATGAACATGTCATACAAAAGGGTCCTTACCATTCAGGACATTTCCTGCGTCGGTCAGTGCTCTCTTACGGTAGCTCTGCCGATTCTCTCTGCCGCCGGCATGGAGACCTGTATCCTGCCGTCAGCCGTTCTCTCTACTCACACCGCAGGATTCAGCGGCTTCACTGTCCGTGATCTGACCGAGGACATTCCGGCCATTGCGGCCCACTGGGCAAAGGAAGGGATCTTCTTTGACGCGATCTATACCGGATACCTGGGCAGTACAGAACAGATCGACTATGTCCGGGACATCATCCGCACCCGCAGCGCGGACGGCGCCGTGAGCATTGTGGATCCCGCTATGGCCGATAACGGGAAGCTCTATCCCGCCTTCAACGCGGAATATGTCGAGGCAATGAAGCGTCTCGCCTTCTCCGCGGATATTATTCTTCCGAATATCACCGAAGCCGTCTTCCTGACAGGCGTAGAATACCGGGAAGAGTATGACACTGCTTACATCAACGATCTGCTGGATCGGCTTACAGGCGCCGGGGCGAAAACCATTATCCTGACCGGTGTCGGTTATGAACCCGGGAAAACCGGTGTTGTCGTTCAGGACAACGGCATCCGCTCCTATTACGAACACCGGAAAATCGCAAAGGGCTGTCACGGTACCGGCGATGTCTATGCGTCCGCCTTTGTCGGGGCCCTGCTTCGCGGCAAAACCGCATATGAGGCGGCATCTCTCGCGGCAGACTATACCCTCGGCTGCATTGAGGTAACCCAGGGTGATGCAAATCACTGGTACGGTGTTAAATTCGAGCTGGTCCTGCCGGAATATATCCGCATGCTGAACAGCTGACCGGGTTGAAGCAGTTCGATTTTGAAAAAGTAATCGGCACTATCACCTGGAGGCGTGAATAGGGACAGGTCCATCAGGTCAATTCATAAGACCTTATTCACACTTTCCGCACCGGCTGCACCCGTTGCAGGTGAGTCTCATGCCGCAGTTTTCACAGCGCACGCCGTAGTGGGGCACATAGAGCTCTTCCTTCGGAATCGGATAGCCCCAGGTATCGCAGAGCTTGAAATCGATCGGCTTTCCCAGAAAGCTCAGGCCGGACTTATTGGCCTGCTCTGTTTGTACGCTGCCCTCGAGCCTGTAGGTTTTGCCGTTTTTCACAAAGCGGCGCCCGGTACCGCAGAAAACAAAGGTCACATGATACGCTGCGCACTCGTCATGCAGGGCCTTGACCCATTCATAATGACAGGGGCGTGCGCCGCCATAGTTCTCTCCATCGCACAACACCTGCTCGATCTGACCGGTCGGCAGGTATTCTTTTATCGTGACCGGGCCGATGAAGGGCGCACACATGATGCCCTTGTGCTTAAAGGGCAGGTCCAGCAGAATCGGGATACGCTCGTCGGCGCGGCGCTGGTTTTCGCAGGTGACGTTGAACATCACATTCTCCCATCCGTCGCCCCAATTCCATGGCAGATGTTCTGCCACCCGCTGCGGCCGCTTGGTCAGCAGAAAGAATTTTACGTCCGGGCGCTGCCGCATGATCTCCCAGGCCTCGTCCCGCCAGGGGTCGGCTTCCTCCAGGAAGAAATCGGAGGTCATACAAACGCGCAGCATCTCCCCGCTTTTGACCTTGTAGTGTCCTTCCCGATCTTTCGAAAGCGGATATCGGAAGCCCGCCTTGGTGCGGTAAATCTCTCCTCCGTCTTTCCCGCGCTGGGCGTCCAGATAGTACATGTAGCAGTTCTGGCAGCCCTCGCTGCACTTTTTGCAGCCGTGCCACGGATTCCAGATGTCATGCATGGCGGTTTACGAAACAGTCCGATACCGGCAGGCAGGATTTGGTCATTGCACTTTTGAGCAGGATTTCCTGCATTTTCATCATCCTATCCCTTTCACAGCTTCATCCGGGGTTCCCGCGGGCTGTTCACCGGAGAAGCCTTCCGTCCGTCTTCCTCTCACATATTTTGCCAGAATCCCGTCCCGGTCGAGGCCGAGATACACCGCACGCTCGAGCCGCTCTGCGAGGGACAGCTTTCGCGGATGCGGAACGCGGGAATCATCCAGCACCACCGCGTCGAATTCAAACTCCTTCTCGAAGCTTCTTGCCTTACCGAAGGAAGACCCGCCTCCCTTGGTGGCCAGATAGAAGCTCTCCGCAAATGACAGCGGAATTGCCGAAGAATTCCGCCTCTGGCATCAGCCGTTTTACCAGTTCCACCTCTTCCGGGTTCTCCGACAGGTGTGACTGAACCGGGAGGTCGTAGGTCCGGCGCACTTCCGACAGTTCATTCAAAAGCGCATTGGAGCAGCTTGGGATAAAGCGCGGGGTCAGGATCGGCATGGTATGCTGATAGTTGCGTCTGGCGGCGGCATTGACAAACCCGAATGTGTCAAAGGCAGATGCATCTGCCGACGGTTCCCGCAATGATTCCGGTGCGTCCCGATCCATATTTACCTTTCCCACATAGCTGACAATACCGCTTGCTTCCAGCAGGTCCATGAGAAGCAGCGTTGCTTCCCTGTGCACCGTACCAAAAACAACCGCGCGGGTTGTCGCGCTTTTTTCATCTGCTCGGCGAACTGCCCATATGCAAGGGAAGCATACTCGATGTCTGCATATCTAGCCTCTTCCGGGAAGGTATGCGTCTTCAGCCATTCCAGCAGTTCACAGTCCATTCCGGTGCCTCGAAAGGCATACTGCGGTGCGTGAATATGCAGATCTACCATTCCGGGAATAATGAGGGCGTCGCCAAAATCGACAACCGGGATCTCTTTGAATTCATCCGGCAGGGTCTGACAGGTTCCTTCGCACAATCCATCCCGCAGACTGCATAAGCATTTGGAAGAACCTTCAGTTCTTTTCTCTGCGGTGTATATAAAATATTCCCTTTGAGCGCAAAGAGATCCATGTCTTTCCACCTCCTGTGAATGATACGGGTTTCGGACAAAATACTCTGACTGAGTCTTTCAGCCGCTGATGCCGGATCCCCGTCGCGTCGAACCGGACGGTACGAAAGGCGAACTGCATGATCGGCCCGGAGCAGAAAGCACAGATGATCGTACCGATCCCGACAGGCCCGCCCAGCAGCCAGCCGATGAAAGTCGCCGTACTGAGCAGCGCAATGCTGACCAGCGCAATGGGAAGTTTTTTCAGGCGCTTGGCCAGGCCGACCATCAGGGTATCTCGCGGGCCGCAGCCCAGGGAAGCCATCATATAGGTATACTGCGTATAGGCCAGGACAAACAAGCCCGCAATCATAACCGGGATCGCTGTGAGCAGAGACTGGCACGGTGAAACGGGATGGAGCCAGTTGAAAAAGTCCACGGCCTTTCCGACGATCACCGCGTCGATAAACATGGCGATGCCGATCGGCTCTTTCAGCAGAATGTCGATGACCAGGATGGTGACCGAGATCGCAATAGAGGCGTTTCCGTAGAGGATTCCAAGGCTCTTTGAAAGCCCCAGATTCAGCACATCCCAGGGCGCTGCGCCGATATTTGCCTGAATGGTCAGATAGATCCCAAATCCGTTGACAAACAGGCTCACGGCCGCGATCAGCATGTTCAGAAGGATCGCGCCGGGGGAGCGGTTCTCCCGCAATTCATTTCTTCTCATGTTTCGACCCGACCGACCGATGCTCTGGATGGAACGCCGCGGTCTCTCTCCTTATGTCCGCTGTCTTTCGCCCTGAACTCAGGTCAGTTCCTCTCTCGCCTTCTGAAGCGCCGCGGCGATGACCTGGTCCATGTCATAGTATTTATACTCGCCCAGACGTCCGCCGAAGACGACCTTCTCCTCCCGCTCGGCCAGTGCCCTGTACTGCCGGTACAGCGCGCTGTTTTTCTCATCGTTCACCGGATAATACGGCTCGTCCCCCGGTTTCCACTCTGCCGAGTATTCGCGGGAAATCACGGTCTTCGGAAGCTCGTTTCCCTGTTCGTCTTTTCCGAAGGTGAACCACTTGTGTTCGATGATTCTCGTCCACGGGGTCTCCCGGTCCGTATAGTTGACCGCTGCGTTCCCCTGGAAATTCGGCTGATCCAGCAGCTCCGTCTCGAAGCGCACGCTCCTGTACTCCAGCGTGCCCAGGCGGAAGCCGAAGAACGCGTCGATGGGTCCGGTATAGACCACCCGCTTTGCCTCACGGTCCAGCGCTTCCCGGTTCTCCAGATAATCACAGCTCAGACGCACTTCGATCCCGTCCAGCAGCCGCTCCACCAGCTTCGTGTATCCCTCGGTGGGGATTCCCTGATACAGGGCGTTGAAGTAATTGTTGTCAAAGGTCAGCCGCACCGGGAGCCGCCGGATGATGAAAGCCGGCAGATCCTTACAGTCGCGGCCCCACTGTTTTTCGGTATACCCCTTTACAAGCTTCTCAAAGATGTCACGGCCTACCAGCGAGATCGCCTGTTCTTCAAGATTCTTCGGCTCGCCGGAGATCTCCTTCCGCTGCTCGGCGATTTTCGTCGCAGCCTCTTCCGGTGTCACCACACCCCACATTTTGTTGAAGGTGTACATGTTAAACGGCAGGCTGTAGAGCTCTCCTTTGTAATTGGCCACCGGAGAGTTGGTAAACCGGTTAAACGCAGCGAAGCGATTCACGTAGTCCCAGACCTCCCGGTTGTTGGTATGGAAGATATGCGCCCCGTAGACATGGACCTTGATTCCCTCCACATCTTCGGTATAGACATTGCCTGCGATATTGGGCCGCTTATCAACGACGAGAACCTTCTTTCCGGCTTCTTTCGCCTCCCTGGCGAACACCGCGCCGTACAGCCCCGCGCCGACAATCAGATAATCATACATGACTTGCCCCTCCATGGTCTCTGCTCCTGTTTTCTTTGTTTACAATGCTGTTTCAGTATAAATCATCTGCCTGAAAATGGCAAGTCTCAAGCCCGATCTGACACATTTTGGATGTTAACAGGCTATGAACCTTCCGCCCTTACGGGCGGCTTTTGCTTGACAGAGCTTGAGCCGGGTCGTATACTTTCCCCGCAGGATTCTTCCTGACTCTCCCCCGGAGTGTATCATCCATGGCCTATCAAGATTCTTCTCTCGCCGCCTATCACGGCAGTGAGCCCTACATATTCATCAGTTATTCCCATCGCAACGCGGATCGTGCCACCGCCGTCATCCGCAGCCTGAACCGCTCAGGCTACCGCGTCTGGTATGACGAGGGTCTGATCCCCGGGCGTGAATGGGATGAGAACATCGCCCGCATCATCATGCGCTGCGGATATTTTGTCGCGCTTATTACACGGGAGTATCTCGCTTCCTCCAACTGCAAAGACGAGCTGAACTATGCCCGTGACAAAAACAAGCCCATCCTCCTGATCTATCTGGACGAGGTGGAACTCCCGGCCGGCATGGAGCTGCGTTTGGGCCGCCTCTTCGCGGTGCATTACAGCCAGTATCCCGCCACCGAAGAATTCTACCGGAAAGTCTTTTCGGCGGATGGACTCGACCGGTGCAGCCGGCGTGCCGTCCCCGCGGTCTCCGGCACAGCTTCCGCGGCACGGAGTTCTTCTGCTCCCCGGTCTTCTTCCGGCTCCCGTCCCGTCTCAGCCTCCCGCAGTTCCGCCCCGTCGCCTTCCGACCGGAGCACGCAGCGTGACCGCTCCCGTGAGGTTCCCGCAAAGCCGCGTGCAGAGGCAGAGCCTCCCTCTTCCGGCTCTGTGGGCAAGGTGCTCGGCGTTCTTCTGATCATTGCCCTGCTGCTCGGCGGCGCTTATCTGCTGTACTACTATTTTGCTGATTCCGGCACCTCGGCTCCTGCCGCGCCGCCCCCACCACCGGCGGAAACAGCGGAATCCGTTTCCCCCACCGTTTCCACGGAAGCGGAGCTTGACATTGAGGCGACACCCACACCCATTCTTGAACCGTCGCCGACCGCGGAGTCCTCCCCCACACCAACCCTGGCGCCGGAAGTCATGCCGACTCCTACCCCGACCCTGACACCTGTCGTGACACCGGAACTCACACCGGTTCCCACCCCGACGCCCACCCCGACTCCGACGCCCACGCCGGAAACGATCCAGACGCCTGAGCCGCAGATCGTTGAGCCGACACCGACGCCCACTCCGACGCCGGGAACTGACAACGTGGTGATTGTGGAATCGGACGGAACTTCTGCCAATACGGTCACCGTGGTACCTTCTTCATAAAAAAGGACGGAGCGCAATTGCGGAATGTGGATCCGCAGCTGCGCTCTGTTTTTTTCTTTTTGTTCTTATGCCGTCTTTTGTTCGGCTGCCTCTGCTTCCCCTGCCTCCGGTTCATAGAGTTCCAGCTGCTCCCGGGCCCGGTCGATCAGTTCACCCACGCTGTACTCCCGGAAACATCCGAGATAGAGATTCATCTCGCCGCTCTGATGGATCTTTTCCGGGATCAGGCTGTAGGAAACCAGTTCCTGACGGTCTTCAAGCCTTCCAAGCACGGAAGACGCGTAATAAACCGCCGTGTCACTGTCCGAATCCAGCGTTACCGCGTTCATATGCCCATTACAGTACAGGTACAGCCGCGACGGAGTAAATTCGTACCGAAACTCTTTTCCCGTGATCACATCCAGACTCAGGTCAAAGGAGAGCGGAACCCGACGAAGTTCCTTTCCGTCTTCATAGATGACGAGACTCCCGTCTGGAAAAACACAGTAGAGGCGGTTCTCAAACCAGGCAAACGACTTCGCTTCCTCTCCGGAATAGGGAATCTTCCACTGTCGTTCCCCGTCATCCCCGTAAGCCGAAATTCCATCCGCTTCCGGGAAAATAACTCCGTTTTCCGTGAACGCCGCAAGGCTGAGATCCGCCGGCGCTCCCGGAAGGAACGTGACCGCACCGTCCTCCGTGCTGATCAGGACAGCATGCCTGCCCGCATCACGCGGATCCGTACAGGCGGCAAAGATCCGCTTTCCATCCGGGGACAGGCTCAGGGGGGATGGGAGCAGTACCGCGTTTTGCTCACAGATCAGGACGCAGTCTCCCATGGCTTCATCCACATCCAGCTCCCGTACCGTTCCGTCGTCCAGGCGGAACAGCACGATCCTGTTGTAGTTCTGCCGGTCATGCACCGCCATCAGCTTCCCCTGAACCGCCGCCGGCGAAGGCGCCGCGTAATACCGTTCGAGATACATCGCATCCGACCTGACGGCAGGGTTCAGCCACCCTTCCGAAGTGAAAAAGTCATAAGCCGGAAACGCCGTGTCGGACACCGGTTCTCCGCTCTCCATATCCAGCGCCATGGCCGAAAGTCTTCCGTCCTCCCCGCTGATCCGCAGCAGCCAGGCCAGGCCGCCGGTCTCGGTCAGAAGATGCCAGGCGTCCCCCTCTTCCAGATCCCTGCTGTGTTCCATTCTATGTGTTTCCAGGTTGTAGATCAGCAGTCTTTTCTCCGCCTGTACCAGCAGCCTGTCCCCGCTGCGGAGGAATCCCTCCGGACGATATGGGATTCCCTCTCCTTCAAAGGCGGAAAAAGATTCGTCGCGGACGTTCTCGTAGCAATAGAGATTTCCGTTCGACCGCACCAGATAGCAAAGCTCCCGGAACGCGCCGGTATGACACCAGAGGGCCTCGTCCAGCTGTTCCGGGAAAGTCCGGACCAGGGTGCCGCTGCCGCTTTCCGGAAACACCGTGCCGATCTCCCCATTCACCGTAATGAAGTTCACTTCCCCGGAATCCGCGGACACAAGGCACAGAATCTCCCGTGCCACATTCCGGCTTCCCAGCAGCGTCCCCTCCCGGTCAAAGCGGATGATGGTGCTGCCCAGTGCGAGGCAGAGGCCGTCTCCTTCTCCGCCGATAAGCATCTTCCCTGTACCGACACTGCCGTCCGCCGTCAGAGGCTGTGTCCATCGCTCTTCTTCGTTTCGGAAGGCACTCAGCACATGGGGCACCAGAGACAGATTTGTCACATTTCCCGACGGTCCCATCCCGCTTTCCGCGTCACTCCCCAGAAGATAGAAATCTCCCTCCTGATCGAAGCAGAACTGCTCCACCCGGTGCAGCACCGGATCCAGAAGCGAGAATTCCCCGTTTTCGACCTGAAAGATCCCCATCTGGTATTGAGAAGCGCCGGAGTGTTTGAGTTTCACCGCGATCTGACGGTCATCCAGGGACCAGCAGAGCTCTGTAATATATCCGTTAAAGGCCTCCGGCAGAGGAAGGCTGCGGATTGGCTTTCCCTCCGGGTTGAGCAGCATAACCCCGTCCACATCCCCGGCCGCAATCTGCGTCCCTCTGTTATTCAGGCAGAAACACTTGATTGCCGTGGTGATTGGTGTCTGCCAGTTTTCCGCTCCCGTCCGGTAATTCACCGATACCAGATTTCCATTGTCGAGAGCGCAGAGCAGCTCTCCGTCCCTTCCCTCTGCCGTCTGTACCGGCGCATTGTTCTCTGCAGCGCGAAAGACGGCAAGCGGCTTTTTCGTCTCGAGCTCATAGCTCCGGAAAGTACCCGTGTGATCCATACAGACCAGCGTTTTTTCATCCCGGCTGATGAAGCACACGTCGATATCCGCGGCTTCATCAATCCGCCAGGTCTCCAGCAATTGATACGGAACAAGATAGGCATAGCTGGCCTGTGCGAGCGCGTACTGCGCTTCATCCGTGATCGGCCGGTCCATCTCCTCGCTGGGCAGAGCCTGCAGCGCGGTCGTCAGTGCCTGCAGGCGATCCTGTGTATCATAGGCATCCAGGGACCGCATTGCCAGCAGTCTGGACTCGCTGATGAGTGACCGGCGGTAGTTTTTGCTGATCTGCGCGTTGCTCCAGATCAGCCATGTGATGGCCGCCGCGGCCGCCATGAAGCCAGCTGAAAAGAAAGCGGCAAGCCGTCTGCGGCGATAACGCTCCCGCCGCATGACCAGCTCGTCATAGCGGCAGCCCAGCAGCACCGCTGCCAGCCGCGGCAGTTCCGTTTTCCGTGCCGCCTTGAAGCCGCCTCTGTAGTCGCAGGCCAGCGGCTCGATGTCCGTCTCGACGGTGACCTTTGTTCCGTCCTCTGCGGTGATCTCTTTTCTGCCGTGCCGCAGCAGATCCGGGAAAACCTCCGGCGGCTCTCCTTCGGACAGTACACAGAGCACATATTCCGGTCCGCGGAGTTTCAGGAAGGTCTCCAGTTCCCGCAGGCACCAGAGGGACTGCTTGTATCCCGGCGAGCAGATCACAATCAGGTATTCCGAGGTTCTCAGCGCGTCCTCGATCCGTCTGGAAAGATCGCTGGTGATCTCAAGCTCTTCCTGATCCCGGAAGATCCGGTCGATTCGGTCTTTTCCTCCGGCACTGCGGATCCCCTTCGGCACCCGAAAGTGTTCCAGGCTGCTCTGGATCTCCTTTGCCACCGCGACGTCCCTCTCTGTCCGCCGGTAGGAGATAAAGGCGTTGTATCTGTATTCGTTCATTCGATCACCGCCGCTGGTTTTTACTCTGTTTTATTTTTCCACTGTATAAGTCAGTTACCCGGGAATTACCTGCCGTTCATCCCGCTCCGAATCGCGTGTAACGAAGGTATTTCCGAGCTTCGTCATAAAGTCGATGCGGATGTTGCCGGGTTCTTTTCCCTCATAGGCGGCAAACTTCCTGCCGTATTCGTAAAGCCGGGAGACCGACTCCTGCTCTGCCATGGTCGTCTCGATCGAGAGGCAGACCACCGTAAAGACCGAGCAGTCCTCGTTCGCCTTGATCGAGAAGAAATCAAGGAAGTACGGAGATTCGCACATCTCATTCAGCTCCTGCTGAATATCCGACCGGACCTCTGCCAGCAGGCGGGCATGTTCTTCTTCCGTCAGGCGATAGGTCGCCGAGTCGTCCGGGTTCCAGGTAATCTCCCCGATCCGGTAGCGCACGTCGGCATATTTCGCCGGCACCGTGATCTCGACGGTTCTTTGATTTTCAGTTTGCTCGGGCGTGGGCGCTTCGATCACGAGTTTCTCATTTACGGGTTCTGTCTCTTCCGGTGCTGCCGCAGCGGGCGCCGGTTCTTCCGCCGTTTTCTCCGGTTCGGCCGGTTCCTCCTGTTCCGCTTTCTCTGTCACGGGAGTCTTTGCCGGTTCCGCCTTCGGCTCTCCGTCGGCTTTCGGCTCAGCATTGGCTTCCGCCTCCGCAATTGTTTCTCCGGCCGGTTTTGCTGCTTCTTCAGCAGTCTCTTCCGTTTCCTGAACAGGTTCCGCGCTCTCCTGAATAACAGCAGCATTTTCTTCTATATGTTCCACGGTCTTGCCACAGCCGCAAAGAAGCAGCATGCATCCCGCCAGCACCAGGACAATCCATCCCGCTTTCGCTCTCATCCTCAAATCCTCCTTGTATCTCGGATTTCTCTGAAATTATACCAGCTGGCGGAATAAAGGTCAACCTGCGGCCGTCCGCGGATCGGTTCTGATCGGGACCGTCTCTTCTCCGCTTTAGCGAAATGCATTGCCTGTATATCTCCCCCGCCGCAGACGGGGAGATATACCTCACACGGCAAACGATACCGTTAAGCAGTATAACGGTTGCCGTTTCGGGAAAGCTGTGTTACAATCCTCATGACCGACTGTCTGAAACCGCGGTCTCAAAGGAGTTTTTATATGACGATTGTCGAGACACTGTTTACCGGGAGACCGGAGGAAAAGCGCAGCGACCGGGAAGAGCGCTGCTATGATCTTCTGGACTCTCTTTCCGTGGAATATTACCGTGTTGATCACGAGCATGCCGACACCATCCAGGACTGTGAACTGGTGGAAGGGCTGCTCGGCTGCCGCATCTGCAAGAATCTGTTCCTGACCAACCGGCAGCAGACCGATTTTTACCTTCTGATCATGCCCGGGGAAAAGCCCTTCAAGACCAGAATCCTCTCCAAACAGATCGGTACCGCCCGTCTGAGCTTCGGTACCCCGGAACAGATGGAGCGGTATCTGGACACCCATCCGGGTTCCGCCAGCGTTCTCGGCCTGATGAACGACCGTGAACACGAGGTCTGTTTGCTCGTCGACCGGGATCTGCTCTCTGAAGAGTTTTTCGGCTGTCATCCCTGTCTCAATACCAGCAGCCTGCGCTTCCGTACGGCGGATCTGTTTGAGAAGATCCTGCCCGCCGTCGGGCATGAGCCCACTTTTGTCGATCTCCCCTGGGAAGTGGACTGATTTTCTCCCATTTCTCCGCTTTCGTTGCGGTCTCTTTACGGAAAAATCCCCGGAAGATGCGTTCTTCCGGGGATTTTTCCTGATCGATCTGTTGAAATCAGTTTTTGTACACGGGATAATCGACCGTTCCGGTCTGGGCGAACTTCACGGCCTGCTCTGCGACCTTTCTCTTGAGGTCGATGGCCGCCTGCACGGAATACCAGCCCATATGCGGGGAGACGATCAGATTTTCATGCCGGTAGAGTTTATAGTCCGTCGGGATGGGCTCTCCCTTCATGCAGTCCAGTGCCGCGCCGGCCACGGTTCCGTCCGTGAGAGCGCGGTCCAGGGCTTCCTCGTCGATGATGCCGCCTCTGGCGTCGTTGATGATGTAGATGCCCTTCTTCATCCGTTTGAACGCATCCTCATCAAAGATATACTGTCCCTTCAGCGGCGGGCAGTGGATGGAGATGATGTCGGACTTCTCGATGAGCTCGTCCAGTGTGACGCCGGTGACATAGCCGCAGGGCGCGGTCTCGCCCGGCTCCAGGTGATGGTCACAGGCGATGATGTTGCAACCCAGGGCGTGCACGCGCTTGGCAAACGCGCTTCCGATCCGCCCGAAGCCGAGGATGCCCACGGTCAGGGTGGAAAGTCTCTGGATCGGGAAGGCCATTGTGCAGTCCCATCCGTCTTCCTTTGTCCTGCGGTTCATGTAAACGACCTTCCGGACCAGCGCCATCATCAGCGCCAGCGCCTGATCGGCCACTTCGTTGGTTCCGTAATCCGGGATATTGCAGACGACAATCCCGCGTTTGACCGCTTCGGCGACTTCGATGTTGTCGACACCGACACCGTAGCGGACCACCATCTTGAAGTTCGGCAGATTGTCCATCACTCTCGCGGTGATGGGAGCGTACTGGTTGATGAGGATATCCGCGTCCCGGCAGTTTGCGATCACGTCATCTTCGGTCTTGCACTGCTTCACCGTGAAGCTCATTCCCGCGCCTTCGATGACCGAACGCTCTATATCCAGACTCGGGTGGTCGGTGTCTGTATACATGATGGTCATGTGTGATTTCCTCCGTTATTCTGATTTTTCCGTCAGTCGAATGGTCTGCGGCTCAGGCCAGCACACCGCGGATGTATGCCGCGATCTCTTCATTCTTGCAGTTGGCAAAAAACATCTCGGCAAAATTGGGCTCGCCGATGGTCTGCTTCAGGAAGTCCTGGTCGATTTCCTTCAGGACGGTGAGCATGTCCTTGTGGGTGACCTTCTTGACCTCGGCCAGAATGCCGCGGTTTCTCTTTTCCGGGGCCGCCCAGGCTTCGGGATAACCGCCGCCCATGGGGGAGCTCAGCAGCTTTTCAAAGATATACTCCAGATTCAGCTCCGCACCCCAGCCGAAGTCCATCGCAAAGGGGATGGAGAGGGCGTTGCCGGCATTGACCTGGGAAAACAGATAGCTCTCCAGAGGCTCATGTGCCCAGCCGCACATGACGCCGGGGAAGGAGTTCAGCGCGAGCATGGCGCCCATGCCGGTACCGCAGCCGGTGATGACGAAGTCGGCCGCGCCGGAATTGAGCAGGATCGCGGCCAGCAGGCCTTCCTGGACATAGGACTTCTCCACGGGGTCCTCGGCGGAGTATCTGCCGTAGTTGAAGCATTCGTGTCCCAGAGGCTCGGCGACCTTCTTCAGGGTGTTGAAGATCAGTTCGTTTTTGGGTGCCTGGCTGTTTTCATTGATCAGTGCGATTTTCATTCTGTTACCTTCCTTTTTTCGATCTTGGATTCTCTGATTCAGCAGAATACACCTTTCTGCCATAAAACACAAGCGCAAATTGCATGCATCCTGTGGTTTTGCATCCGCCCCGGCGTGTTCGCGCCCCGCTCAGAGCAGGAGCAGCGTCGGTTCTTCCAGCAGCCGTCTGATCTCGTGCACAAACTGTGCTGCCAGAAGGCCGTCCACCAGACGGTGGTCTGCTGAGAGACGGATGTTCATCATGGGGCGGATTTCGATCCGGTCCTCCCCGTCCTCTCCGGTCACAACCACCGGCTTTTTCCGGATAGCGCTGACGGCCAGGATCCCCGCCTCCGGTGGATTGACGATCGCGCAGAAGTCCTCGATCCCGGTCATACCGAGGTTCGACACCGTGAAGGTTCCCCCGCTGTACTCCTCCGGACGGAGCTGTCCTTTCTGCGCTCTCGGGAAGAGTTCTCTTGTCTCCGCGGCGATCTGCCGCAGGGTCTTGTCCTGAACATTCTTCACCACCGGCACGATCAGTCCGGCTTTACCGGCCACGGCGGTCCCGATGTTGATGCTTTCATAGCGGAGGATGCGGTCTCCCTGCAGGGAGACGTTCATCCCGGGGTATCTCCGCAGGGCTTTCGCCGCCGCGACAATCAACAGGTCGGAGATCGAAACCCGGTACTCTCCCTCTTCGTTGATCAGGCTGCGCAGCGCCGTCAGCTTCCCGGTGTCGACCGAATCGCTGAAATAGGCGTGCGGCACCTCCCGCTTGCTCCCGGAGAGGCGCTCTCCGATGACTCTGCGGGTTCCGCGGTACGGAGTTTCCTCCGCGATGCGAAGGCCGGGTTTCTCCTGCGCTGCAGCCGCTGCCGCTGCCCGGAGGACGTCTGCTTTCCGGATCTTCCCCTGTACGCCGCTTCCCTGTACCGCTCTGAGATCCACGCCCAGATCCGGCGCCATCTTTCTTGCAAGGGGCGAAGCTTTGATGTCCCGCTCCGTGATGCCCCCCTCGTAGCCTGTCCCTTTGATTCCGGCAATCTCTTTGAGATCCAGCTGCTGCTCCGCCGCAAATCTCCGCGCTCTCGGAGTCATGCGGATCGTCTTGTCTTCCGCCTCGCTGTCTTCCGCGGCGGCCGCGGAGGATCCGGGTTCCGTGGAAGGGGCGGAGACGGCGGCAGACGCGGAAGCTCCCTCCGCCTGTCCGCTCCTCAGGATCTCTTCCGGGTTCTCTCCCGGCTGCCCCACCACGGCAATGGGGGTGAAGACCGGCATCATGGTCCCCGGCTCCGCCAGCAGCTTCAGGACGGTTCCGTCCTCGGTGGCGTCCACGCGGATCACGGTCTTGTCCGTCTGGACCTCAAAGAAGGCCTCGCCCTTTCGGACCGTCTCCCCTTCCGCCTTGTACCATTCGATCAGTTCGCCCTCGTCCTGGGTATAACCCAGCTTCGGCATGATTACGACTTTTCCCATCCGCCGCCTCCTCAGAGCATCTTCCGGATCGCCTCCCGGATGCGGTTTTCATCCGGAATGATCAGTTTTTCCAATGCCGGGCTGAACGGCACCGGCACATCCGGGGAGCAGAGGCGCATGATGGGCGCGTCCAGATCATAGAACACATCCGGCATGATCGACAATGCAATCTCCCCCGTGATGCCGAAACTGGTGTAGCCCTCGTCCACCAGCAGGAGCCGCCCGGTCTTTTTGACGGAGCGGATGATGGTCTCACGGTCGAGCGGCCGGATGCTCTGCAGGTCGATGACCTCAATGCCGATTCCGTCCTTTTCGAACTCTGCCGCGACGCGCAGGCAGGTATTCACCGGCTCGGAGCAGCTGACTACCGTCAGGTCGGCCCCCTCGTGCAGCACGGCCGCCTTCCCCAGCGGAATCAGTTCTTCCTCTTCTCCCTCATCGGGAAGCTCAAACTGCCGTCCGTAATGGAGGCGGTTTTCCACCACGATCACCGGGTCGTTGTCCCGGATGGCTGTCTTCAGCAGGCCCTTCGCCGTTCTCGCGTTGGACGGCACCGCGATCTTCAGGCCCGGGAAGTGCGCGATAACCGCGTTCAGGTTCTGAGAATGCTGCGCCGCGCTGGAGCGTCCCAGGCCGATGGTGGTCCGCAGGACCATCGGCACCGGCATCTGGCCGCCGGACATATAGGTGATCTTCGCCATCTGGTTTGCGATCTGGTCCATGGCCACCAGCATAAAGTCCGAGAACATCACTTTCGCCACCGGGCGCAGACCGGTGAGCGCCATGCCGACCGACATGCCGACAAATCCGGATTCGCTGATGGGTGTGTCCTTCATCCGGAGGTCGCCGTATTTTTCCCAGAGTCCGCGGGTTTCCTTCCAGGTTCCCCCGTTCGGCCCCATGTCTTCGCCCAGTACCAGAACCGACGGATCCCGTGCCATCTCTTCATCGATGGCCTCCCGAACGGCATCGCGATAATACACCGTCCTCATCTGTGCTCCCCTCCTTCATAGAAGATCCCTTCCATCAGGGTTTCGGGGGCGGGTTCCGGGCTGTTCCGGGCGAACTCACAGGCGTCCCGGATCTCCGCCTCGACCTGGGCCCGCACGTTCTCCCGTTCCTCCGGGTCAAGATAGTCCTTCTGCTCAAACAGCAGGATCGGATCCCGGCTCAGCCAGTGTTCCAGCTCTCCCGCTGCGCGGTAGGCGCCGTTGTCGTTTCCATTGTGCCCATGCTGCCGGTAGGTCCTGCACTCGATGAGGGTGGGGCCTTTTCCGGCTCTCGCGTTATCCACGGCTTTTTCGACCGCATGATAGACGGCCAGCACGTCGTTCCCATCGACGGAGACGCCGTCGATGCCGTAGGCCGCCGCCCGCTTTGACAGGTCATGCTCGCGGGTCACGCGGTTGATGTTGACGGTGATGCCGTACTGGTTGTTCTCGATGATATACACCACCGGCAGGTCCCAGGCGGCAGCCATGTTCAGGCTCTCATGGAAGGTTCCCTCGTTGGAGGCGCCGTCGCCGAAGAAGCACAGCACCACCTGATCGGTGCCCCGGTACCTGCAGCTGTAGGCCGCGCCGGTGGCGATGGGGATGCCCCCGCCGACGATGCCGTTGGCGCCCAGGATGCCGAGACTCATGTCCATGATGTGCATGGAGCCGCCCTTGCCGTGGCAGTAGCCGTCCTGCCGGCCCAGGATCTCCGCCATCATCTTCCGCAGGTCCGCTCCCCTGGCGATCAGGTGCCCGTGGCCGCGGTGCGTGCTGCTGACATAATCATCAGCCCGGAGCACGGCGCAGGCCCCGGTGGCGACGGCTTCTTCCCCGATATACAGATGCGCCAGTCCCGGCATCTTTCCGCACTTGTAAAACTCAAAAACCTCTTCCTCGAAGCGCCGAATCCGGAGCATGTTGGCATACATGGCGCGGAGAAGGCTTTTACTCTCTTCCGTCTGCACTGCTGCATCGGTCCTTTCTCATTGATTTCCGGTTGTTTTCTGACAACCCTCTGAAAAATCCCGGCGGCACGGGCTGCCGCCGGGATTTCTGTGATCAGCCCAGCAGCACCCCGGGCAGCCACGTGACAATTCCCGGCAGATACGTGACCAGCATCAGGGTCAGTACCAGCGGGATACACCATGGCAGGATCGCCTTGTACAGGTGTTCGAGCTTGAGCTTGTTGACATCCGAGATCACGAACAGGCAGACGCCGAAAGGCGGCGTCACCTGACCGATCATCAGGTTCAGCACCAGCATCACGCCAAAGTGCACCAGATCCATGTTGATCGCCTTGGCGACCGGCAGCAGGACGGGCAGCATCAGGGTCAGGATGGCGCCCGGTTCCATCACCATGCCCAGGAGCAGCAGGATCACGTTCAGAATCAGGAGAATGATAACCGGTGAGCTGCTGATGCCCAGGATGAAGGCTGCGATCTTGTTGGAGATGCCCTCCATGGCCATCACGTAGGTGAAGAGCGTGGAGCTGCCGATGATGAACAGGGTGTTGGCCGAGGACAGTGCCGAATCCTTCAGGCACTTGAGAAAGCCCTTCCAGGTCATCGTGCGGTAGGCTAGGGCCGAGATGATGAGCGCATAGATCACCGCGATGCTGGAGGCCTCGGTCGGCGTGAACCAGCCCACCGTAAAGCCGGAGAGGATGATGATCGGGGTGATCAGGGCGAGGATGGAGCCCTTGAACTCTCTCCAGAGCGCCTTGGCGCTGAAGGGGTGCCTCTCATACTTGCGGCGGACGGCGAAGTAGTACACCATCACCATCAGCAGCACCGCCATGATGACGGCCGGCACCACGCCGCCCATGAACAGCTTGCTCACGCTGACGCTGGCGACGCTGCCGTAGATGATCAGCGGGATGGACGGCGGAAAGATCGGGCCGATGACCGAGGAAGCCGCCGTCACGGCCCCCGCAAAGTCCTCGTCATAGCCGTTGGACTTCATGGCCTCCATCTCGATGGCGCCGAGGCCGCCGGCGTCCGCCACCGCCGAGCCGGACATGCCGGCAAAAATGACCGAGGCGATGACATTCGCGTGCCCCAGGCCGCCGGGGATCCAGCCCACCAGTTCGCGGGCGGTGTTGAAGATTTTCTCCGTGATGCTGCCGGCATTCATGAGGTTTCCGGCAAAGATAAAGAGAGGAATCGCGATCAGAAGGAAGGAGTCTATCCCGCTGACCATCTTCTGCCCGATGACCACCATGGGGTAGCCCAGCGACAGGCAGCCGAGCACCGCCGAGGCGCCGATGGAAATGCTGATCGGCACGCCGATCACCAGCAGAATCACAAATCCGATCAGGAATACTAGCATGCTTTCGCCTCCTCCCCTTCTGTTTTCTTGCCGAATACGCGGATGCACCACTCAATCAGTTCCCGCAGCGCGTCCAGTGCCATGAATCCGCCGGCGATGGCCATGGGAACATACTGCACCGTATAGGGGATCTTCATGGCAAAGGTTGAATAAAAACGGGTGCTGACAAACGGGTACTGCGCGTTGAACGCGATCACCATGATGACGCCCAGCATCAGGGAGAACAGCTTATTGAGCAGGATCATGACGTCCCGCGCCGCGCCCCTGCTGCGGGAGATCAGGAAGTCCAGACGCATCAGGCCGCCTGCGTGATAGAGCGGGATGATCCCCATGAAGGCCATCCACAGAAAGGCAATGCCGCAGATCTCAATGGTCGGCCGGAAGGACTTGTTGAAGATGTTCCGGCGGATCAGCTCCGAAACGATGAAAAAGACGATAACGACAACCGCGATCATCGCGATCGCGGTTGCGATTTTGGCGATGATATCCGTGATTTTCCTGTAAAGTTTCATGAACACACCTCTTTAATAACAGTTGCATAGGTCGAAGGACCTATGCAACTGCACGGTGACAATGTATACGCATGAACGAAACGCGCTGCCTTACACAGGGCAGGCATGCCGTTACGCCGTATAGCGGCTGAGACGGATCAGGCGATGGCCTCCAGAATGGCATTCAGCAGATCGCGGTTGAACCAGCTCTCGTTCTCATAGCGATCATAGTAGGCCGGGATGTCCAGCTTGTCCTTGAAGGACTGCACATCGGGCTCGGCGTCGAATTCCACGCCGGCTTCCTTCAGGGTCGCTTCGCCTTCGGCGTTGGCTTCCTCGATCAGCTCGAAGCCATAGCGTCCGGCCTCATAACCGGCTTCCTTGACGACCTTCTGCTGCTCTTCGCTGAGCTTGCTGTAGGAGACGCTGTTCATGGCGATGGTGGTGCCCATCCACATGTAGTTGATGTAGGAGAAGTACTTGATGTTGTCATAGGTGGCGTTGGCAACCAGGTGGTAGGTGGCGTTGTCCTGTGCCTCGGCAGTGCCGTTGGCAAGGGCGAGGGCCAGCTCAGGCAGGGCCAGGGCGACCGGGGTGGCACCCAGGGCTTCCCACACATCCAGATACAGCTGGCTGGTCGGGACACGGATCTTCAGGCCCTCGACATCGGCAGCAGTGTGGATCGGGCGGTTGGTGGTGGAGATGTGGCGCAGGCCGTTGTCGCCTTCACCGAGGTAGACCAGGCCGAACTGGGGGAAGTTTGCGAAGATCTCTTCGCCGACTTCGCCGTTCATGACGTCACAGGCCTGCTTCGCATCGCTGAAAAGGAAGGGCAGGTCGAGGACCTTCGCAGGCTCATAGAACGCGGTGAAGCCGGAGGTACCGGCGCAGATCACGTCGATGGTGCCCATACGGGTGGACTCGATGGCCTCGGCGTCGTTGCCGAGGGTGCCGTTCTCGTGGACTTCGACCACAACGCCGCAGTCGGCGGCATTGACGATCTCGGCGAACTTCTCAACGGTCTGGAAGGGGACGCCGGCGCCGGGGCAGTAGGCGATGAGCTTGATGCTGTCATCCGCGGCGGATGACACGGTCGTTCCGGCACAGGCAACGGCGAAGACCATTGTCAGAACCAGAAGCAGGGAAAGCAGCTTTTTCATGTTGTTCCTCCTCAAATTGTTGTTATTTCTCCGAAGAAAATCTTCAAAATCCTTCGGATATTTGAACAAAATAATTATAAACCGATTTCCAATCCTGTCAATAACGGCAATTTCCCTAAATGCGGGCCTGCCGTTTTGTGGAAGTTAGACAAATCATTTGCCGGTATTAATCTGCCTGTTTTTTATACCGGCGTCAGCACAGATCGGAACGGCCGCTCAGTCCAGCGTCAGCGTGACCTTCACCACGTTTTCATTCCTGTTCTTCAGAAGCTCCAGCGCTCTGCCGGCTTCCTCCACCGGCATGCTGTGCGTCATGAAGGGGCTCAGGTCGATGCCCTCGTTGATGAGCTTCAGGCAGGCCTCGAAGTCCGGCGTGTTGTACAGCATCGAGCCGCGCAGGCTCTGCTGCCGGGAGAGAAGGGCCCAGCTGTCAAAGGCGATGGGTTCGGACATCATGGCGATCAGCATGATTTCGCCCGTGCGTTTGGTGAGATGAATCGCCTGGTCCAGGATCCCCGGCGCGCCCGCCGCGACGATCGTGACGTCGACGCCCTCTCCGTTTGTGGCGTCCAGGATGATCTTCTCAATGTTCTGATGGATCGGGTCGACCGTGAGGTCCGCTCCGACCTTCTCCGCCGTCTCCCGGTTGAAGGCCACCGGATCACTGCCGATCACGGTCTTATAGCCCGCATGCTTTGCCAGCAGCACGGCAAACAGCCCGATGGTCCCGCAGCCGATCACGCAGATCGAGTTCTTTTCCTTTCCCTGAATCTGGGAAATAATATGCATGCTGTTGGCCATCGGCTCGCACAGCGCGGCCTTGGCAAAGGAGACATCGTCGCCTATGTGATAGACGTGGTCCGCCCGGATCGGGAAGTAGTCCCCCCAGGTGCCCATGCCGCCCCACCAGGCCTTGGTCCCCGGCGCGACGCGGTCCGGGCAGAGGTTGGTGTTCCCCTCACGGCAGCAGCGGCACTTCCCGCAGGGGATCGTCGGGTCCACCGTCACCCGGTCGCCGATCTGAAAACCCGTCACGTTCTCCCCGATCTTCGCGATCACGCCGGCGCCCTCATGGCCCAGCATCACCGGCGGGAAGCGGAAGATATGCTTGCCGATGTAGGCATGCAGGTCCGAGCCGCAGACGCCCGCGGCCTTTATCCGGACCAGAACATCGTCCGGTCCGATCTCGGGAACGGGAATGTCCCGCATCCCCATTTTTTCTACTTCTTCCAGAAAAGCAGCTCTCATGTTTGTTTCCTCTCTTTCAGTGGATCAGCGCGTTCGGCAGCCAGGTCACGATGCCCGGCACAAAGGTGACCAGCAGCAGCGCAATAATCAGCGGTACATAGAAGGGCAGAATCGCCTTGATCATCCGGTCCAGACTGATGTCCGCCACCTTGGCCGTGGCATACAGGCACATGCCCACCGGCGGGGTCAGAAGCCCGATCATTAGGTTCAGCACGATCATCACACCCAGGTGCAGCAGGTCGATCCCCAGCGCGTTTGCCATCGGCGTCAGGATCGGCACCAGGATGATGAGCGCCGCGTTGGTCTCCATGAAGCAGCCGATCACCAGGAAGAAGACGTTCAGCAGCAGGAGGATCAGGTACTTGTTCTGCGTAACGGTGAAGATCGCGTTCATGAACTGGTTCGGCAGTCTGGTGCGGGTCAGCAGATAGCCGTAGAGGGACGACGCGCAGACGATGAACATGATGCTGGCCGATTCCTTCGCCGTATCCCGCAGGATCAGCAGGAAGTCCTTCCATGTGGTCTCACGGTAGACGATCATCGTCAGGATAAAGGCGTACAGCGACGCCACCGCCGCGCCCTCCGTCGGGGTAAAGACGCCGGACAGGATGCCGCCGATCAGAATCACCGGGGTCAGCAGCGGGAAAAAGGCACTTTTGAAATCGTTCCAGATCTTTTTTCCGGTCGGGAACTTGCTTTTGGGATAGTTCCGTTTGACCGCGAAGTAGAAGACCATGATGCTCAGGCTGATGCCCACCAGGACGCCCGGCACCACGCCCCCGATCAGGAGCTTGGCGATCGAGACGCCACCGGCCGAAACGCCGAAGACGATCAGGGGGATACTCGGCGGGATGATGGGTCCGATGGTGGAGGAGGCCGCCGTGACCGCAGCGGAAAATTCGCGGTCAAAGCCCTCGTTCTCCATGGCACGGATCTCGATAGTGCCGAGGCCGGCCGCGTCCGCGACGGCCGAGCCGCTCATCCCGGCAAAGACAATGCTCGCCAGCACGTTTGCGTGCCCGAGGCCGCCGGGAATCTAGCCGATCAGCGTGTTGCAGAAACGGAAGATCCTCGTCGTGATGGAACCCGTGTTCATGAGTTTGCCCGCCAGCAGGAAGAACGGGATCGCGAGAAGCGTGAAGTTGTTGGCCGAAAACGCCAGCTTGGTCGCCACCATGTCCAGCGGGATGTTTCCGATGCCGCGGGTCATGATCAGCACCAGCATAGACACGAGGCCGATGGCATACGGTGCGCCGAAACCCAGCAGGAACAGCAGCACCAGGCCGCCCAGGAATACCGCGATGATCATGCCTCCGCCTCCTCTCCGGGTTTGCCGGACAGCTTCCGGATATGCCCGATCATGTGATAGATCTGATAGATCACCATCAGCGGGAGACTGATGACCATCGGATAGAAGAACATCTTCATCGAAATCTGCGGCAGCGCGCTCAGCGTGGTGTTGGTGACCTTCATGGCCTGGAAGCAGCCGATAATTACCAGCACGTTAAAGAGGATCGAGAGCAGTGACACGATGCTCTCCCAGACATGATAGGCCTTGTACGGCAGCTTTTCGATCAGCATGGTGGTGCGCACTTCCCCGTTCTCCCGCTCCACCAGGATCAGGCCGAAGAACACGATATAGATAAAGAGCGCCCGCATCATCTCTTCCGTCCAGGGGACGGAAACCTTCAGAATAAAACGAAAGAGTACCTGTAAGATACCCAGAATGACAACGATCCCGACGGAAATCACCGAGAGCACGGTCCCGATTCCCGCCATGATCCTGTCCAGTTTTTGCCACATTCCGATCCCTCGCTTTCAGGTGGCTGGCTTGCCTTGTGCAATAAAAAGGCGGGGCAAGGGAGGGGATCTCCCTTACCCCATCAGAAAGGAAACGTCTCGTACCGGTTCAGAATGAATCAGGCTTTCGGTTCAATGCCGAGCTGGGCATAGACCGCGTCGCGGGCGATCGGCGCGAGGGTGTCGGCGCACTCGATGATGCTGTCCATCGCGGCTTCACGCCATGCGTCCTTGTCGACCTCGATGATGGTATGGCCTTCGGCAACCATCTTCTCGACGATGGCATCCTGGCGCTCCATCAGGCCGTCGTTGCATTCCTTCAGGGCCTGAGCCGCGCACTCGTCAAAGGCCTTCTGATACTCTTCGGGGAGGCTGTCATAGAAGTCGCAGTTGACCGCCCAGGTGTAGAAGGTGTTGATGTGGCTGGTCAGCATGGTGTGGGACTGAACCTCGCAGAGGCCGGCGGCATAGTAGGTCTCAATCGGGTTCTCCTGCGCGTCGACGACATGGGTCTGCAGCGCGGTGAAGACTTCGGACCAGTTGACCGGCGTGGTGATGGCGCCCAGGCCGCCCCATACCTTCAGGTAGAAGGTGGTCTCCGGCACACGCAGCTTGACGCCGTTGAGATCCGCCGGGGTCTCGATGGCCTTGCTGGCGGTCAGCTGGCGCGGGGCGCGGTACTGACGGCCGACGATGTACATGTTGCCGTCGTCCTTGCAGATCTGGTTGACCGTGTCGGAGATGGATTCCCAGTAACCGACGGCGGAATCAATATCGCCGAACACGAAGGGGATGGAGGTGGCGTTGTAGTCCTGGAGCAGCTGGCTCAGGAACACGTCGCCGAACAGCACGAATTCCACTTCGCCGGACTTGATCTGGGTGAGGTTTTCGGCCTCGGTGCCGAGGGCCGCGCCGCCGAAGGTCTCAACCACGACATCGCCGTTGGTGGCTTCGCTCAGCAGTTCGCCGAAGCGCTGGACGGTCTGCTCTTCAATTCCGCCCGCCGTGGTGTGCAGGGCTGCGGTGATGGTGTACTTGGGGGCCGCGGCATAGGCCGTGCCGCCGACTGCGGCAAGGGCAACAATCATCGTGAGGACCAGGGCAAGTGCTAAGATCTTTTTCATGTTGTTTCTCCTTTACTTCGTATTTTTGTGCTTGGTTCTACGTCCTACATAGGACTTTCTGTTATCATGTTAACATGCTGTTTCAAAAAAGTAAACTGTGGGTAATGACAAGATTTTTTCCGCTTTTTTGTATAATATTCACAATCAGGCTGTGAAAGAGGTCTTCCGCTTTGATCCTTCTTCTTGTCGGTTCCGCCGCTCTGTGCTATGATGGGCAAAACCGAGGAAAGAGGGTCTCTTCATGTCCATTCACTATCTTGAGCCGGGCTCCGTCGACCCCTGCTATAATCTCGCCCTGGAGCAGTACGTTCTGGAGCACCGGCGGGAGGGCGACTGGCTCATGCTCTGGCAGAACCGAAACACCGTCGTCGTCGGCCTGAACCAGAACACCACCGAGGAGATCAACGCTTCCTTCGTGGAAGCGCACGGCATCACCGTTGTACGCCGTATGACGGGCGGCGGAGCCGTGTATCACGACCTCGGGAACCTGAATTATTCCTTCATCCGGGACGTCGGAAACGCGGAGGAGTTGACCATCGGCCGCTTCACCGAGCCGGTCTGCCGGGCGCTGGCCGCACTTGGTGTTCAGGCTTCCGTCAGCGGTCGCAACGACATCCTGGTGGATGGGAAGAAGATCTCCGGCGTAGCCCAGCGTATTGTCAAAGGGAGGATCCTCCACCACGGCACGCTGCTCTTTGACTCGGACCCGGCCATGATCGCCGGAGCCCTGCGGGCCGACCCCGCCAAGTTCACTTCCAAGAGCGCCAAATCCGTCCGCTCCCGCGTCGGAAATCTCCGGGATTATCTGCCCGAGGGAATCGATCTTCCTCGGTTCTGGGAGCTTCTGCTGCAGGAGCTCACCCGGGACGGTCTGATCCGGGAAGTCCTCTCCCCCGACGAGCTTCAGGAGGTCCGCAGGCTGGCCGATGAAAAGTATCGCAGCTGGGACTGGACCTACGGCCGCAGCCCGGATTCTCAGTATCACAGCCGCCGGCGATTCCCGGGCGGGACTCTGGAGGTATACATGGACCTCCACGCCGGTCGGATCGAAGATATTTCCTTCTTCGGCGACTTCATGGCCACTGCTCCCCTGGGCGCTCTGACCGAAGCGATGCGCGGTGTCTGTCTGGATGCGGAGAGCCTCACAGAGGTTCTGGATCGTTTTGATCTCCCTTCCCTGTTCGGCGGGATCCGGAAGGAAGAGGTTCTCTCCCTTCTGCTGGATGAAAATATATTTACCGGCCGTACCACTAACCTATAATGTCAATAGTTTGACAGGCTGTCGGTACGATAGTATAATTTACTTAACCGTTTATTACGGAAAAAACTTATTATAGGAGGAATCGGAATGAAAAAACTTGCAGCGCTTTTCCTGATCCTTGCACTGGCTTTGAGCCTGTCCTGTGTGGCCTTTGCGGATGCGCTCCCGGCGCCGGAACCGGATGAGACCAACATGTTCGGCGTGGACAAGAACATCAACATGAAGACACTGGATGAGTATCTTGGCCGTGACGATGTGGTCTATCGCGATGTCCGTATGCTGTTTGACCCGGCAGATTATGCCGCAATCGGCGGAAATGCGGATCTGGCCTCTACGGTGGAAGGCTTCCGCATCGTTCCCTATCCCTATCTGGCAACACTGACCGGCCTGCCGGTAGATGGTGCGTATGACGCCGAAACCCTCTTCACCCTGACTTGGAACGAGGATGGCAGCATTGCAACCGCGGAACCGAACTATGAGGAATCCATGCTCGTCCTGGAAGACTGCTTCCCGAAGGACAAGCCGATCTTCCTGATGTGCGGCGGCGGCGGATACGCCGGTATGACCAAATCGCTC
Source organism: Oscillospiraceae bacterium (assembly GCA_017458335.1). Classification (GTDB taxonomy): domain Bacteria; phylum Bacillota; class Clostridia; order Oscillospirales; family Oscillospiraceae; genus Limivicinus. The sequence goes on along the minus strand of JAFTFT010000004.1, from coordinate 142,258 downwards.
CTTATCTTCCTGGGCTGGGATCCCGAACTGCTTTACAACGTCGGCGGCAACTGGGAGTACCAGGGTGATCACGGTGTGGAGCTGATCGAGTATTCTGAGGACGCAAACGGCAACGACTATTTCTGCACCTGGCGTGCCGATTATGCGCTGATTGACTTCTCCCGTCTGCATCCTGTCGCATGAAAAGGAAATTGACAGTCTGCCTGATCTGTGCGGTTCTTCTCCTGTCGCTGGGGGCTGTTGCTCATGCTGAGCTCACGACCTTCCCCTATACGCAATATGCCAGCGGCGGCACGCCGACAGAACTGGAAGCCGTGATTCTTTTTGAAAACAAGAACAAGACTTTCACGCGGTATCAGGTCGCTTATACCTCCTGTACCTGCAGGGGTGCGGAGAAAAACTACAGCTCTGTCATGTACATTGAGCTCCTCAACACGAAGGAAACCGCGGATGAGGCGTCGATTCGCCAGATCACGCTGGGCGAGCTCGACGGCACAACCGTCGGTCTCTGGGGAGACAGCAACCCGATCATGGGGCATCCCGAGTACACGACCGAGTATATGGATGAGAATCTTGTCCAAAAGCTCGTGGGAACAAACAAAGCGCAGTATGACGCATGGGAAGGCTACGGCAATGTGATCGAGACGGTCGAACCGGACGCGGTCAGCGGAGCCACGGTCTCGACAAGCAACATTACGTCTGTTATCAAAGGATTGTTCCAGTACCACGCAGAAAAGTATTATCAATGAAGAACGGGAAGCTTACGCTTGTCCTTCTAAGGTAAGTTCCGTAAAAAGAGGCGGCGGCCTGTGCAGCATATAAACTGCCGGGCCGTCCCTTTATGCATTCGCCATCTACCACTCTTTTTATATTCTTTTATGATTCTTTATATTTCCGAACTATTTTTACGATCTTTTATATTCCTTTATGATTCCTGATCTGCATGGAAAGAAAGGATCAGTTTTCGTGATGGACAACAGGCGGTGTCCCGCACCGTCCGGATGGTTGTGTCCGGATTTCCAAGATTCTACGGTCTTTTTCGACACCCCCATATCGGAACCGAAAGTGACCTGAGTCATGCCGGCAGAGATTCGAAGAGACTATCTCAAAATATGCATAAAGGAGCTGTAGCAAAATGGATTTTTGCCGCAGCTCCTTTTTTACTCCCGTTTTTAAAGAAAAAGCAGCAGAACTCACCACATAGATAAGAACTGCCGCGACCTTAACCCTGAGCACACCTACACCAGGCCTGCTCAATGTTGACGATCTATTCAGTTTCACGTAGACTAAGCTGAATCTTTTATGAACAACTGCGTTCCTGTACGGTTATTCTGTATTTTGGAATGCAGTTTATTTACATCATAGGCCATGGCAAGCAGCAGGATTTCCGTGGTAACTTTTTTGTTTCCCCGCAGGAGAAACTGCCGGAATCCATAGTCCTGCTTGATGACACCAAACGCCCCCTCAGACTGGATCGAACGATTCATCCTGAGCTGGATGCCTTTCGGGCTGGTGATCCGTTCCAGTGATGCTGCCCGCTGCGCAATGAATTTCTTGGACACCTGCAGCTTCCGGTTTCCTTTTGCCCGTGTGCATTTCTTTTTAAATTTGCACTGACTGCAGTCATCACACTCGTAATAGGTAACCTCACGCTCATATCCACTTTTGGTTTTCTGCTTGCCAACATACTTTGCCCTTATCTTTTTCTCAGCCTGACAGGTGTACTCATCCTTCTCAGAATCATATGCCATATTCTCCCGCAGTGCCATATTGCTCTCGAACTTCTTTGTTTTGCTGCGTTCATAATTCTGCGGCTTGATGTAGCACTCTGTTGAGATCGTCTCAAAATAGCTGTAGTTCTCTTCACTTTCATAGCCGGCATCCGCTGTTACATCCGTATATTCGATTCCATGATTACGCAGGTTTTCCATGAAAGGGATAAGGGTAAGTTGGTCACTTCGTTCCGAAGTAACACTGACACCGGTTATGTACTCTCCTTCCACACCAAACTGAATGTTATATCCGGGTTTCAACTGCGCATTTCGCATGTGATCTTCCTTCATATGCATAAATGTCGCATCCGGATCTGTCTTTGAAAAGCTGTTCCTGCCCTGAAAGATTTCCTGGTAGCCGGTATATTTCTTCCGCTTTTTCAGTAGTTCCTGCAGCAACTCTATGTCTCGCTGCAGCTCACTTTTCCGACGCCCTCTCCCGTGAACAAAGGGTTCCGTGACCTTCCCCAGAAGTTTTTCCAGCAATTTCTCTGCCTCACTGTCTGCGGGCTCTTCATATTTTTCGCAGAGTGTTTTTACAGCTTCTTCCAGTTTCTTGTTATTTCGGGCCTCATATTTCGTTGTGCTTTTCTTCCATACAAAGCTGTATTTGTTCGCGTTGGCCTCAATCTTCGTTCCGTCTACGAACAGATGCTCATACTTGATCTCTCCGTATCCTGCCATTCTCTCTACCAGCTGGAAGAACAGTCCTTCTGCACACTCTGAAAGACGCTGGCTTCTGAACCGGGCTATCTCGTGATAACTCGGTGCCGCTGTCCCATTCAAAAGCCACATATAATTGATATCCCGCTGGCATGCTGTCCGGATCTTCCTTGAGCTGTAGATCCCCTCCATGTTCGCATACAGCAATATCTTCAACATCGTTGACGGTTCTATTGCAGGCTTCCGACCTCGTACGTTATACGCTCTCTCCAGCTGACTTAAATCCATCTCCTCCACGATTTGATCTAAGAGCCGTACGCTGTCATCTGCGGGGATTACCTTTTCTGCAAAATTTTCATCAATTAACAGTTGCACATTCCGCTTGCATGTGCCATAATCTCTTTGCGGTAATTTGTTTTTCACACAACTATTTTACCACAAATGAGAAGCCAAGGCGACCCTTTTGGGCAACCTTGGCTTCTTGTTTTTCAGGGCTATTTTGCTACAGCCCCTTTTAGAATGCGGATTTATAGTCCAACTATCTGTAGCTGGCTTCCCGTTACTATATATTTTAGTCCTTGCCGCTATTTCTCATTCTTTCATAAATTTGATTTCTTCCGATTACAATCAGCACAAAGCATTTGGCAGTTCTCAGAAATAGTCTTCCCGCCTTTACTCCACGGTGTAATATGGTCGGCCTGCATCTCTGAGAGTTCATAGTGTTTCCCGCATTTTGGGCAGACTCCGTTCTGCCGCTCATAGGCAGCGCGGACCATCTTGGGCGTGAACGCCCGGAGGCTAAGATGCTTTTCCTGACCGTCCAGCAAGTATTCATACACGCCGGAATTCTTCGTCACATCATCGTCTTCCATCAGCTCGACAATTCTTGCTTCCAGCGTTTTGGGGTCATATTTACCCTGCCCGTACTTGTTATAGAAAATGCCCCAGTCGAGTCCCTTCATCTCTTTGCGGTAATGAGGGAATGTCACTTTCACCCAGTTTATAACGCTCTGGAAATACAACCAGATCTCGTTGCAATTGGTATCATGCTGATGAGCGGCCATGTAGTCTTCGATTTCAATGCCGTCCCGGTGTGAAATCCATTTGATTGCTGTCTGCAGATAGTCCTGACGAATCGCAGTCCCGCTCAGATATTCACTCGCAATTCCATAGGCCGGACAACCGGAACGACTGAAATACTTCTTTGCCTCCGTCAGCCACTCGCCGGTATAAATAGCATTGCGAAGTTCCTGTGGTGTTAGCTGCTCTCCTGCAATGTTGATGATCTTGAACCAGTCGAGCTTCTCCTTATCCGTTCCCTCACAGAGGTAGATCATCAGCGGGTAGTCTAGGATCTGGTCCTGCTCTGACTTTGTCAGATTTCCAAAGCCCTGATGATTGATAGAAAAATCGCCCTGGTAATACTGACAAATACTGATTGTGCGCTGCTGCCCGTCCAGAACCTCAAAATTACCGTCATCGCTCTTCACCCAGTACATCACATTGAGCGGAAAATTGTGCCGCACTGTGTTGATAACTTCATCACGCTGCTTATCTTTATAGATAAACTCCCTTTGAAATGCCGGACGGACATTCAGTCTGCCGCCATAGGCAACAACGCCATTTTCCGCACTGTCGACATAGCCCTTTACGATTTCACGGATCGGAATCTCATGCAGTTCGATCTTCATGCTGTCTCCTGCTTTCTGCGGATGAAAATACGCTTATAAAGTTTCTTCCCAGCTACATAAGGTTCATTGTGCCGTTTGAAGTGCGGTAGTTTATATTCATCTGGTACTGCACCATTATCACTGCACCCCAGAATCTCAAACTGCTCTGGGTTGTACTTATCCATAAAGCTGATCGGGACACCCATTACACCGTCAAAGTCACAAGGGATATCTGCCGTCTTACTTACTTCGATCGCATCGTAATTATCATATTTCGGATAAGCTTCTGCGGAATATGGCTTATACAGAATCAGCTTCTCATGCCGTTCTTTATAATCAATATTGGTAAACCAACGGACACCCTTCACATTGATGTACTTGATGCCGTTCTCATCCGTCCGGAACTCATAGGCCTGCAGTGGGTAATCATCCGGTACACGAAAGTCTCTCCCATGACTGTGGATAGATGCTCCGTACCAGATCTTGTTCTGCATGAACAGCGGAAATATTTCCTTATAGGTGATGGCGTTCTGATTCCCAATGATGATAAAGTCCTTCTGGTATTCCATCAGCTGAGCGACATATTCTCTGAACAGGGAAAAAGGAGGATTTGTGACGATGGTCGTGGCCTCCTTAAGGAGTTCAATACATTCCTGGCTGCGAAAATCCCCATCACCTTGGAGCAATGTCAGAACATTTTTCTTGTTTTTCAGCAGGTATTCTACATCGGTCAGGTCGACTCTTCCATCTCCGTTTTCATCCGTGACCTCTGTAATCTCAACCTTGTAAGGCTTTCCAGGCCTGATCTCCTGTCCATAGGGCACCGGCTCGTCAAACAGGGACAACTGTGTGTAAATAATAGGAGATGTGACATAGCATGTAGCAATCAGCTTCTTCAGGCCGAGCGAATTGAAATTCATCGCAAAATACTTGAAGAAGTTACTTTCATAGGGATCATCGCAGTTGCAAAGAACCGTTTTTCCTTTGAAATAGTCCCGGTAATACCGCATCTCTTTCTCAATATCCGTCAACTGCGTATAAAACTCGTCCTTTTTGTTGACCCCTGCTTTATTTAGAACAGCATTCGTATTGGCCATTCGTCACACTCTCCACTGACTGTTATTCTGAATTTGATTTTATCATAAATCCACGGTGCCTACAATCCCACAAAGCGAAAAAGTCGGAACCTCTATTGCCCTTATCCGGCAGCAAAGATTCCGGCTTTCATATCCCATCAAATGTTTTATCAAAAGTCAAAACTTGTTTTGGGATTTGATGTCGCGGACAGCATTGTATAATTCCGATCAGGGATAGAGAAACATCTTTCCGGGTGCGCCGCTGCGCATCCTGGCGAAGCCCTCTTCATAATCCTCCAGCCGGAACTTCCCGCCGATGACCTGATCCATGTCATAAATCGGGTCTTTCATCACCTTCGTGAAGTCGTCCCAGGTCTCCCAGATCCGTCTGCCGCAGATGCCCGAGAGGCGAATCTGCCGGTAGAACAGATCCTCGGTCATGTCCATCGTGACCGGCTCACCGGGGAGGCCTACCGAGACCAGGCGCCCGCCCGCCATCACGCTCTTCAGAGACGCGTTCAGCGAGGCCGGGCTGCCCGTGACATCGATCGCCGCCTCCACGCCGAGCCCGTCAGTCAGATCCAGGATCGTGGACACCAGATTCTGCTTCCTGCTGTTGACGACGATGTCCGCGCCCATCTTTTTCGCGACCGCCAGCTTCTCGTCGAAGAGGTCGCAGGCGATGATCCGTTTTGCTCCGAAGACATGGCAGGCCGCCACGACCGTGAGCCCGATGGCGCCGCAGCCGGCCACCAGAACCGTCTTTCCGGCGACTTCCGCTTCCTCCACGCCGTGGACGCCCGAGCCCATCGGTTCAAAGATACAGCCCTGCTCATCCGTGAGTGCGTCATCCAGCACATAGGTTGCGTCCGCCCGTACCTTGGAATACTCCGCAAAGGCTCCGTCGGTCTGGATACCGTAAAGCGTCATGTGCTGGCAGATATGCCGGTTTCCCGCCCGGCAGTGCGGGCAGGTTCCGTCCCAGATATGCGTCTCCACCGAGACCCGCTGCCCGACAAAGCGGTCCTTGACGTTCTTCCCGATCTCCACGATCTCGCCCGTCGTCTCATGTCCGATGGTACGCGGGAAGGTCTTGATCCGCTTCTGCGCCCAGGCGCCCCAGTCATAGATGCCGAGATCCGTGCCGCAGATGGAGGCGCAGCGGATCTTCATGAGCACCTCGTCGTCGCCCGGCACCGGAATCGGCAGGTCGGTACGAAACTCCAGTCCCTTCCCTGCACTCGCTTTTACAATTCCTCGCATGCTTTCCCCTTTCCGATTCTCCTGAATTCTGTCAAAAATCCCCGGAAGGAACTGTTCTTCCGGGGAATTCTGTTTTGATGAAATGATTACTTGCGGTTCGGAATATGGATGGCTTTCTTGTCGACGGCGAGGCCCGCTTCCCGTACCGCTTCCGCCACCGTCGGGTGGCAGTGGATGGTCTGGGTAAACTCCTCCAGCGTCGCCTCCAGCTTGATGGCCAGAGCGGCTTCCTCGATGAGTTCCGTGGCGCTGGGGGCCAGAATATGGACGCCGAGGATCTCTCCGTACTTCTCCCCGGCCAGCACCTTGATCATGCCATCGGTATGGCCGGCCACCAGGCTGCGGCCGTTGCCGCTGGTCGGGAACTTGCCGACCTTATAAGCGATGCCGAGTTCCTTCGCCTTCTCTTCGGTGAAGCCCACGCCGGCGAACTCCGGTCCCACGTAGGCGCAGGACGGGCTCTCCTCCGGATAGAAGCACCGGTCGCCGCCCATGGCGTTCTCCGCCGCGACTTCGCCCATGGCCATGGCGCCGTGGGCCAGCATCAGCTTGCCTGTGCAGTCGCCGATGGCATAAACGCCGGGCACGCAGGTCTCCATCTTCTCATCTGTCTGGATGAAGCCCTTTTCGACCTTGACACCCGTGGTCTCCAGACCCAGGCCGTCGGTCTCGGGGCCGCGCCCAACCGCCAGAAGGACCTTCTCCGCTTCAAAGACCTTCTCGCCGTCCGGGCACTTGACGGTGACCTTCGCGCCCGTGTCGGTGTCCTCCACCTTCTGCACGGCGGAATCGGTATAAATCTCCATTCCCTGTCCGCTGAGCTTGGCCTGAAGAAGCGCCGTGAGCTCGCCGTCCATACCGGGCAGCAGTTTGGGCATCATCTCGATGACCGTGACTTTGGCGCCGTAGCGCAGGTACACGCTGCCGAGCTCCAGACCGATCACGCCGCCGCCGATGATCAGCAGGCTCTCCGGGATGTGGTCCAGCTCCAGGCAGCCCGTGGAATCCAGCACGGCCTTGCTCTCCTTCACGCCGGGGATGCCCGGAATGATCGGATGAGAGCCCGCCGCGATAATGACCTTCTCCGCCGTGTAGCTGTCGCCGCCGACCGAGACCGTCTTCGGGCCGGTGAACTTCGCCTCGCCCATCACGACCTTGACCTTGTTGGCCTTGCACAGCGCTCTCACGCCGGAGGTCAGCTTCTCTACCACCGAGGCGCGGAAGGCCTGGACCTTTTCCCAGTCGACCTTCACGTCGGCGCCGATGATGCCGATGTCCGCGCTGTGGGTGGCGGCATCATAGATTTCCGAGGTGTGGAGCATGGCCTTGGTCGGCATGCAGCCGCGGTTGAGGCAGGTTCCGCCGATCTTGTCCTTTTCGATCAGGGTCACCTTGGCGCCCAGCTGCGCGGCACGGATCGCCGCGACATAGCCGCCGGGGCCGCCGCCCACCACCAGGACGCTGCCCGCGTCACCGGCCGCGGGAGCCGCCGGTGCAGGCGATGCTGCGGGCGCCGCGGCGGGGGCCGCCGCGGGAGCTCCGTCCGGGACAGACTCTCCGGCCGCGCCGAGCCAGCCGACCAGGGTCTTGCAGGCCACCGTCTCGCCGGCCGGAACCAGGATCTTCAGCAGGACGCCGTCCGCTTCCGCTTCCACATCGTTTGTCAGTTTGTCGGTTTCCACCGAGAAGAGAATCTCGCCCTTCTTCACCGTGTCGCCGACGTTTTTCTTCCACTCGTCGATCGTGCCCTCGGTCATCGTCAGGCCGAGCTTCGGCATTAATACTTCTGTTGCCATGTTTCTGCCATCTCCTTATGCCAGGATAAGGGCCGGATTCTCCATCAGGCTCTTGACTCTCTGCAGGAACTGCGCCGCCACGGAACCGTCCACCACACGGTGGTCCGCCGTCAGGCTCAGGTTCATGATCGGACGGATGCACATCTCACCGTTCCGCACCACGACCTTGTCCTCCATGGTGTTGACGCCGAGGATCGCGACCTCCGGCTGGTTGATGATCGGGGAGAAGCTCTCGATGCCGTACATGCCCAGGTTCGTGATCGTGAAGGTGCCGCCGCGCAGCTTTTCGGGAGGCAGCTTGCCCTCGCGGGCCTGTTTGGCCAGTTCCTTGACCTCGGCGGAGATCTCCGTCAGGCTCTTCTTGTCCGCGTCCGTGATGTTGGGCACCACCAGGCCGTTGTCCAGCGCCACCGCGACGCCCATGTTGACATAGTGCTTGTAGATGATCTTGTTGTCCTCGACCGAGCAGTTGAGCAGCGGGAACTCCGTCAGGGCCTTGGAGACGAACTTTACCAGCAGGTCGGTATAGCTGACCTTGATTTCCTTCGCCTTGAGCTGCTCGCGGTAGCGCTTCATCTCGGTCATGTCGATGCCCAGGTTGAAGGTGACGGTCGGCGAGGTCATGTGCGAGTTCTGCATGTTCTTGGCGATGGCCTTGCGCATGCCGCTCATGGGCTTGACTTCCTCGCGCTCGGCCGTGGCTTCGCTGTCCGGTGCCTTCTCGCGGGTTTCCGCGATATAGCGCAGGAGATCCTCCGCCAGGACACGGCCGTGAGCCGCCTTGACATCCTTCAGGTCGATGCCGAGATCCGCGGCGACCTTCTCGGCCAGCGGGCTGGCCTTGACGGCCGGGGCCGCCGGGGCCGCTGCCGCCGGTGTGAACCCGAGCACGTCGCGCGCGACCACTACGCCCTTGTAGCCGGTGGCGGGAATCGCCGCCAGATCAAAGCCCTTTTCCTTCGCAAGCTTCTTTGCGTACGGGGTCGCGGGAACATATGCTCCCGCCGCGTGTGCGGTGCCCGCTGCCGCCGGGGCTGCCGCGGCGCTCACTGCCGCCGCAGGAGCCGCAGGGGCTTCGGCCGCTGCCGCGGGGGCCGCGCCGGCTCCGTCCGGAACAGCCTCTCCTTCTGCGCCGAGCCAGCCGATCAGGGTCTTGCAGGCCACCGTCTCCCCTGCCGGCACGAGGATCTTCAGCAGGACGCCGTCCGCCTCGGCTTCGACGTCGTTGGTCAGCTTATCCGTCTCGACCGAGAAGAGGATTTCGCCCTTCTTTACCGTGTCGCCGACGTTTTTCTTCCACTCGTCTATGGTGCCCTCGGTCATGGTAAGGCCAAGCTTCGGCATTAATACTTCTGTTGCCATATCTCATTCTCCTTACCGGGCTGCCTTACAGCACGCCCTTGATGCCTTTGACCAGATCGTCGGGATAGACTCTGTAAAGCTTCTCGAGGGTGGGCGCGAAGGGAATCGGGGTAAACGGCGCACCGTAGCGCAGGATCGGCGCGTCAAGATACTCCAGCGCCTCTTCCGCGACCGTCGCCGCGACTTCCGCCATGGCGCCGCCCTGCTTGACGCACTCGGACACCAGGCAGAGGCGATGGGTCTTCTTCACGGAGTTCAGGACGGTCTCCTTGTCCCACGGGGAAAGGGTGATCAGGTCGATGACTTCGGCCTGGATTCCGTCCTTGGCCAGCTGGTCCGCCGCGGCGCGGGCGTTCTTCATGCCGATGGAGTAGGAGACGATGGTGACGTCCTTTCCTTCGCGCTCGACACGGGCCTTGCCGATCTCATAGGGAACCTCGTCCTCCTTCTCGGGGACTTCGCCGGTCTCCTTGTAGAGGACCTTGTTCTCAAAGTACAGAACCGGGTCGTCGCACTCGATGGCGGCCTTCAGCACCATCTTGGCATCGTAGGGATTGGAGGGGGCCACGACCTTGATGCCGGGGATATGGATGAAGAAGCTCTCGACGCTCTGGGAGTGCTGGGCCGCACCGCCGCCCGCCAGTCCGTCAGGTGCGCGCAGCACCAGGGGGATCTTCGCCTGGCCGCCGAACATGTAGCGGATCTTGGCCATCTGGTTCAGCACCTCATCCATGCAGACGCCGATGAAGTCTGCAAAGTGCATGTCAACCACCGGACGGGCGCCGCCAAGTGCCGCGCCGACGCCGCCGCCGACGATGAAGGTCTCGGAGATCGGGGTATCGATCACTCTGCCGGGGAACTCATCCGGCAGGCCCTTGAACTGTCCGAAGATGCCGCCCTGACGCGCGAGGTCTTCACCCATGACAAACACTTCCGGGTATTTTTCCATTTCCTCGGCCATGGCCTCACGGGTCGCCTCGGAGAAAGTAATTTTACGCATAATCAGGCACCTCCCTTAATCGACGTAGACGTCTTTGTAGAACTCGGACTCGTCCGGATACTCGCAGCCGACCGCATATTCCTTTGCCGCGGCAACCTTCGCGCGGGCTGCTGCCAGGATCTCGTCCAGCTCCGCCTGGGTAAACTCGATTCCCTCGGGGAGAATCCCCAGGAAGTGAGTCAGCGGGTCGGTGTCATGGAAGATCTGCATGGTCTCTTCCTTTTTCCGGTACTTCTCCGGGTCGCCGACAAAGTGGCCTTCGATGCGGTAGGTCTTCGCCTCGATAAAGGTCGGGCCTTCGCCGCGGCGGGCTCTCTCCACCGCCTCGCAGGCAGCGGCATAGACCTCAAAGACGTTCTGTCCGTCGACGATGACGCCCGGCATGTTGTAGCCGTGCGCGCGGTCGGAGATGTTCTCCACGGCCGTGGTGGTGCGGTACGGCGTGGTGGAGGCCCAGCAGTTCATCTCGTTGACAAACACCACCGGCAGCTTCCAGGCCGCCGCGACGTTGGCCGCCTCATGGAAGGTGCCGCGGTTGGAAGCGCCGTCGCCGAAGAACACGACCGACACGTTGTCGTTCTTCAGGACCATCTTGCTCGCCAGTGCCGCGCCGGTGGCCAGGTTGTAGCCGCCGCCCACGACGCCGTTGGCGCCCAGCATGCCGACCGAGAAGTCCGCCACGTGCATGCTGCCGCCCTTGCCCTTGCAGAGGCCGTCGATCTTTCCGAAGATCTCTGCCATCATTTTATTTACATCCGCGCCCTTGGCAATGCAGTGGCCGTGGCCGCGGTGAGTACTCTCAACAAAATCCGTCTTACGCAGTGCGGCGCAGACGCCGGTCGCGATGGCTTCCTCGCCGATATACAGATGAACGAAGCCCGGGATCTCGCCGTTCAGGAAGTCTTTCTTTACCGACTCCTCAAAGCAGCGGATGGTGCACATGGTCTCGTAGAACTTTCTTGCTTGCTCTTTGGTTACTTCAGGCAATGTTCTCACACCTTTCTGAAAATGTAAAAATTATAATTGCTTCGGGGAGAGGAGATACACGTCCATGTCCTCGTTATACTCCCGCAGCATGGAGATTCCTTCGATTTCGCCGAGGACGATGTCCGCGGTCATGAGGACTTCGGTCCCTTCGACAAGGTGTCCTCCGTAGGCCTTGCCGTTTTTATCGCTCATACAAATGTGGATGTGGAGATTGATGTTCCCCTCCGCATCGCTGCAGATCACGCCGCCCGCACCGGTGAGTTCGATGGTCTCATCCAGGGCGAGGATCCTTCCGTATCCGTAGCCGCACTTCTTTTCGGGAAGCGCTTCCACATCACAGAATCGGACCTGCTTCAGGCTGCCGATGGCGCTGATGACAACGCCGTTATGAATCTGATAGCGTTCACAGGCCTCCTGGATTCCTTTCAGCAGATCGGTCCCCGGCGCCAGCCGTACCACCACGACCCGCCCGAGCCTGCCCTCTGCCGCATTCAGTTCTTTGCTCATTCCGGTTCTCCCGTTATCTGGTCTGTTGGTCCTACCAATATGTCTGGGAAATATGCCCTGCAGAGGATTCCGCAGGGCATATTATTTAGAGTGTCTTGAAATCAGTCCGCGGTGAAGATCGCAACCAGATCTTCCACTTCAGCCTGGTCAAAGCCGAGGCCGACGCAGGTCTGGACAAACTTCGCCGGAACGCCGGCTGCGGCATCCTTGAAGTCCTGAACGGCTTCGTCGGACAGGGTGGAAACCTTCATGCCGCCCTTTTCCCACTTGTCGAGAACTTCCTGGTCGCCTTCGCGCTCGAGCTGACGCTGATTGTTGGCGGCATAGGCGCCCGCCTCATCGATCAGAGCCTGCATCTCGGGGCTGAAGGAGTCATAGAGTTCCTGGTTCATGGTGAAGAAGATGCAGTCATACACGCCGGTCCAGTAGGTGACGTAATCCTGAACGTCGGAGATGGAGCTGGCATCGGCGGTGGGCAGAGGATTCTCCTGAGCCTCATAGGTGCCGGTCTGCAGGCCGGTGTAAACTTCGCTCCAGTTGGCGGTGGTGTAGTTGGTGCCCCAGGCTTCGTATTCATCCTTCAGGACCTGGGCGCCGGCGACACGGATGACCAGGCCCTTCATATCGGCCAGGCTCTCGATAGGACGCTGGTTGTTGGTGACATGACGGAAACCGTTCTCGGCAATGCCCATCAGGTGCAGGCCCATGCTCTCCACGATCGGGGCGAGCGCTTCGCGGCCGGCGCCGTCGAGGACTTCGTCAACCTCATCGGTGTTGTCGAAGATGAACGGCAGGGAGACGACGTTCAGTCTCTGGTCAAAGTTGGAATAGATCAGGTTGGAGTGAGCGGAGAGATCGATGGAACCGTCGCAGACAGCCTGGATGCCTTCGGTCTGGCTGCCGTTGGTCAGCTGGTCCATTGCATAGATCTCAACCTCGAAGTTGCCGGTGGTGCGCTCATTGACATAGTCTGCAAAGACATTTGCCATCTGCGCCCAGCAGGTGGTCTCTGCCGCGGAGCAGCAGAAGGTCAGGGTGACGTCGTCGCACTCGACAAGGTCTCCGTCCGCAAACGCGACCGCGGATGTCATGGAGAAGACCACGCAGAGTGCCAGGATTACTGCCAGTAGTTTTTTCATGTTTTGCCTCCTGATATGTTTTTTATTTTTAAACGCATGCGCGTTTAGGGTACGGATTCAGGCTCAGCGTCCGAGGATAAACAGGCTGAACCAGGGGACATAGGTGATGAGCAGCAGCGCCACAACGCAGGAGATGATCATCGGCCAGACCGCTGCGGACATGGATGCGATGGTGACCTTGGTCTTGTCCCGCAGGCCCTTCATCCTGTCGCTGATGCCGATCGCCACAAAGAGGTTGACGCCGACAGGCGGAGTCACCTGGCCGATGGCAAGGTTCACCGTCGAAATGATGCCGAAGTGGATCGGATCGATGCCGAGCTTCGTCGCCACCGGATACATGATGGGGATGAAGATGTACATGGCGGAGTTGGCGTCCACAAAGCAGCCCGCGATCAGGAAGATGATGTTGACCGTCAGCAGGAAGACATACTTGTTGCCCGCGACATTCAGCAGCAGCGCCTGCGCGGCCTTGGAAATCCCGTGCTTGGTGCAGACGAAGGAAAACAGCGTCGCCGCGCCGATGATGAGCATGATGCCGCCGGTGGTTTTGCCGGAATCGACAAGAATCTTGACCAGCTGCTTCCACTTGACTTCCCGATAGATGAACAGGCCGACCAGAAGCGCATACACAACGGATACGGCCGCCGCTTCCGTCGGGGTGAAGATGCCGCCGTAGATGCCGCCGAGGATGATGACCGGGACCATGAGCCCCCAGAACGCAGAGCCGAAGGATTTCAGCCGCTCGCCCCAGGAGGCGCGCTCACGGGAGGCGACGATTCCCTTTTTGTGGACCTCGATCACAACAATCACAATCAGCGCAAGGCCCATCATGATGCCCGGCACGATACCGGACATGAACATCTCGCCGACCGATACGCCGGTGATGGAAGCGTAAACGACGAAGGCGATGGACGGCGGAATGACGATGGCGATGGAGGAAGCCGCCGCCATCAGGGAAGACGCGAACGGCGCGGAGAAGCCGCCCTGGTTGATCATGGCGGGGATCAGGATGATGCCCAGCGCCGCCACGGTCGCGGGGCCGGAGCCGGAGATGGCGCCGAAGAACATGGCGACAACAACGCATACGATGGCGATGCCGCCGCGGACATGCCCGATGCAGTTGTCAATAAAATGAACCAGACGCTTGGAAATGCCGGACTCGGCCATGACGTTTCCGGAGAGCACGAAGAACGGAATGGCCAGAAGCAGGAACTTCGCCATGCCGGAGAAAAGATTCGTCGGGATCACCGACATCTTGTCCCCCGCATAGATCATGGCCAGAATCGAGGACATGCCGAGGCTCACCGCAATGGGGGTATTCAGCAGCAGGAAGATGAAAAACGTCCCGAAGAGAATAAAGTTGATCATGCCTGCTCCGCCTCCTCCCCGCCTGCTTTCTTCGCAGGATCTTCTTTCAGCGCGTAGATTCCCAACAGATATTCAAGCGTGTGCAGCACCAGCAGAATCGCCCCGATCGGCAGGAAGATCATGAAGACCCATTCCGGCCACAGCAGGATGGACGTCCGCTTGTTCGTGGCCATCTGGGTCGCGACCTTGTCAAAACCGGTTTTGATGACGATGCCGTAGAAGACAAAGCAGACCAGGTTGCTGAGCGTCGCGATGACCTTTTTCGCTTTCAGCGGCACCGCGTCATAGATCAGCGACAGACTGATCAGTCCGCCTTCTCTGGCCGCCAGCGCGCAGCCGCACATGATCATGATGATGAAGACATTGATGACGATCTCTTCCGACCATGTGAATTTGTACAGAGCTGTTTTACGGCCTACGACGGCTAAGAAGGTGATGATTGTCGTGCCGAGACCGGTGACAATCAGTATAAATTTTTCGATCATGGCAACGATATCCATGATCTTCTTAAAGATCTTCATTCCATCATTCCTTTCGAATGCCGGTAGCCGCATTCCGTTTGGTATTTTGGTCCTACCAACTTTTGCTGTGCTTATTCTACCTCTTTCCTTCAATTTCTTCAAGCTTTATCCGTTCGGCAAAAGGGCGAAAAACGCTCGATGTTTTTGTGAAAATCAACCAAAAAATCTGTGAATAGTTTGTCACTCCGTTCAGGTTTTCGGAAATTTGCCAAGGCTCTTTACTTTCCGCGCCAATCGGCTTATAATCGTTCGCATGAATGATCAGGCTCAAAAAAGTTCATACGGACTCACCCGTGAGCAGGAGCGGGAAGCCACCCGGTATTTCGGCCGGCATGTCACGCCGGCCAAGGCCCTGGTCTCGCTGTGCTTTGCCCTCCTGACCGCAGCGTCCCCCATGCTGCTGGGGCT
Source organism: Oscillospiraceae bacterium (assembly GCA_017458335.1). Taxonomy (GTDB): domain Bacteria; phylum Bacillota; class Clostridia; order Oscillospirales; family Oscillospiraceae; genus Limivicinus. Next base: position 126,726 of record JAFTFT010000004.1, on the reverse strand, counting down.
TCATCTGTGGAAGCAGATCCCGGAGATTGTCGAAACCGGTCTGACCACGATGGGCAGTGAGGACGACTCCCTCCCCCGTGCGGTGCTGGTCTTCGGCCTTCCCGGGCTCATGTGCGTGCTGACGCTGATCTGCCACGGACAGCTCTGGCTGCATCAGAAGACCGAGCGCCTTCCGCCCGCGCCGATCCGGATCACGGGCCGCTGGAGCATTCCGGTGATCTCCGTGCTGCTCTGCTCCTTCTGGCACCGCCGTGCGGCGGGGCTGCCGACGGAGTTTGCGTATTTTCTTCCCTGTCTGCTCGCGCTGCTGCTGATTCTGCTGGGTGCACACTTCTTTGACTGTCCAAGAGACTCTCAGATTGCCTTCCGCTTTCCGTCCATCCTGCATTGGGAAACTCCCTGGCGGGAAACGCACCGGCTTGCCGGTGTCTGCTGGATGCTCGCCGGGCTGCAGCTTCTCGTTTTCTACTTTGTTCTGGGAACGCTCCCCTGGTACTCATTCGTTCTGGCCGTGCTCCTGCTTCTGTCGGAATTCCCCGCGGCGAGATATTATTCGAGAAAATCCTGATATTCCGATCATCCCGATATCAGCAAAACATCCTCTGTCCCGGGCGTCAAACGCGCCGCGGGACAGAGGATGTTTTGCCGTTGATTTGCTTTATCTTGTGTCTTTCTGTCACGCCCGGCGGCCGGGTTCACCGCTCCGCGGGCTTTGTCGATGTGTCGTCGTAATTCTCGATGATCTTCAGATGTCTGCCCATCTCGTACACGGCCAGTTCCTCATCCCTGGCTTTTACCGCTTCATAGATGCGACGGTGGGCTTCCGCGGTCTTGCCGTGGTACTCCTCCCGCTCAAAGAAGCGCATGCGCAGCTCCAGGATCAGGCTGTTGACGTAGTTCAGCATCGCGGCGAAGATCGTGTTGTGGCTGGCATAGGCCAGATTGACGTGGAAGTCCACATCCGCCTCGAAGTCCGTCGCGTCCGCTTCCAGACGCTCCACCGAGTTGCGGAGCCGCTCCAGGTCCTCTTCGGTTGCCCGGATGCAGGCAAGCCGGGCGATTTCTCTCTCGTTGGTCCGGCGGAATTCCATGAAATCTTCAAAGGTGTCCCGGGAATAGGAGAGGTCAATCAGCGACCGGGCTTTCCGGAAGCGGTCCGCGTTCTTCACCAGGATCTTGCGGTTACCCCGGTTCTCCACGATTCCCATGAAGCTCATGATCGCGAGGCACTCTCGCAGGGAATTGCGGGAGATGCCAAGAGCCTCTGCCAGGTCCCTCTCCGGAGGCAGCTCTTCTCCCACCCGGATGGTCCCGGCTTCCATCGCCTTCAGCAGGCTGTCCATGACGAGCTCGGGAACCTTCGGTCCGTTGTTCTGGATCTTTTCAAACTGCATATCGTTCTCTCCTCACACGTCGCTGTCCCGCAATCTGCCCGGATTACGGATTCATCGTCTCCCGGTCCATCACGCCGAGCACCTTTGCCACCCGTTCGGCCATCACGCGGTGGCCCTCCGGGTTGAGGTGCAGTCCGTCCAGATAGAGTTCTGTCCTGATGTTCCCTTCCCGGTCGCGGAAATCCCCCCGGAAGTCGATCATCCGGACACCGAAGCTTAAGCAGAAGCGCTCCAGCCATTCATAGTACGCCCGGACAACTTCCCCCGCCGCCGGGAAATCCACCAGGTCGGACCACATCGTTGGGAAGTTCCCCTTCGCGATCCCGGGTCCGACGGCGATCAGCGGCATCTCTCCCTCCGCGAAAAGCTGATGCGCCATGGCGGCCATGTTTTCTCTGGCGCCAGTACTGCTTCCGGAAAAGAAAATATCGTTGCAGCCGCCCATCAGCAGGAAGCAGCGCTCCTCCCGCTTTCCGATGCCTTCCCGCAGGATCTCGCGCAGCCGCACCAGCATTCCGCCGGTCGTGTCGCCGCAGATGCCGCGGTTAACGACGTTCCAGCCGCTCATCCCGGCGGCCAGTTCCGTCCAGCACTGTGCTCTTCGTACCCCGTATCCATAGGTCAGGCTGTCTCCGAGGCAGATGATTGTCCCCATTCTCCGGCTTCCTTTCCGCAGTCCCTTCCGGCTTTCTCATAACCGGACTGTCTCGATTCTGTTTTGATTATAGCCACTTTCCGCGGCTTTGGCAAGACCGTCCTACCAACTTTTTCAGTTTAAAACCCACCTTGAGTTTGCCGGGAAAGGATACGCCAAAAAGGCCTTTCTTTTTGCCGGGGTAAAATGAGACCTCGAAGCAGTATCCGCCGCTTCGAGGTCTCCTGAATTCAGTTTGCTTATCGGAATGAGAGGAGCTACTGCTCCTTCCGCTCAAACGAAGGCGCCCAGCGCCGTGATCAGCTGCGGGAAGGCGATCAGGATACCGATAACCACAAAGGTGCCCAGAATGTACCACAACAGATACTTCAGCGTGCTGCCGACGGTGATCTTCATGATGTCGCAGGCGACATAGATGCACATGCCGACCGGCGGCGTCACAAGGCCGACGCCGATCATGACCGTGACCAGAACGCCGAGGACGATCGGGTCGATGCCGACGGACATGGCGATCGGGAAAATGATGGGCATAAACAGGGTCAGGGCCGCGATGGATTCCATGAACATCGTCACGATGAAGAACAGCAGCAGGATCATCAGCAGGATAACCGTGGGGTTGGTGCTGACGCCCAGCATGGCTCCGGTGAGCCACTTGTCGAAGCCGGCCGTGGTGAGCATGATGGTGTAGAGCTTGGCGCAGCCGATGACAACGAAGATACGCGCAGAGACGCGGACGGTTTCGGTGAAGCAGAACTTCAGGTCCGCCCATTTGAGCTCACGGTAGACAAGGCCGCCGCAGATCAGGCCGTAGACAACGGCGATGGCGCCCGCTTCGGTCGGGGAGACGATTCCTGCGGTGATGGTGCCGATGATGATGACCGGCATCAGCAGGGCAGGCCAGCTGCCCTTGAAGGTACGCCAGACTTCGCTCATCTGGAAGTGGCCGGGTTCCGGCTGAACCTTTTCCTTCTTTGCGAAGATGTAGGAGATGATCATCTGGCTCAGGCCGATCAGGATGCCGGGGATGATGCCGCCGAGGAACATCTTGCCGGTGGAGATCGAGCAGATGCCGGCGATGACGACCATCGGGATGGAGGGCGGGATAATGATGCCGACGGTGGAGGACACGCCCGTGACCGTGACCGTCAGTTCCTTGGAATAGCCCTTCTTGATCATCGTCGGCATGAACATGCCGGAGACACCCGCGGTATCCGCGACCGCGGAGCCGGAGATGCCGGCGAAGATCATCGAGGCCAGGACGTTCACATGCGCCAGGCCGCCGTAGATGTGGCCCACGATGGCATAGCAGAAGTCCATCAAACGGGAAGAAATGCCGCCCTTGGACATGGTGTAGCCCGCGAAGGTGTAGAGAGGAATCGCCAGCAGCGCCCAGCTGTTCATGCCCTCGAACATGCGCTTGGTGATGGTCATGAGATCCGTGCTGTTGTTGATAAAGAGCATGCCGCCCACGGCGGAGAGGCCAAGCGAGATGCCGATGGGAACGCCGAGGAACATCAGGACCGCAAAGCTGATCAGAAGCCACGCGACCATACTCATGATTCCTTCACCTCCTCGAGGTATTCTTCTTTCTCAAGCAGGGTGATCAGAAGATGAATCAGGCCGGCAGCAATGCAGAGCGCCGCAGCCCAGGGAAAGATCTGGTAAACCTGCCCCATCTTGAAGGATGGCATGGTGGAAACCTTGATAATCATGGACTTCCTGGCGAAGGTCTTTCCGCTGACGAACATGGAAACATAGAACAGAATCAGCGCCACATCGATGATCACCTTGGAGAGCTTATTTCCACCGGGAATCTTTTTCATAATGGAATCCACCGCTTCCACACGCAGGTTCGTGCACTGCACGGCAATACCCGCGGCGGCAATCAGCATCGCCCAGACGTTGGCGTACTGGCTGAATTCCATATACCAGCGGAAGCCTCCGACCGCGGGGATTCCGCGAAGAATGACATTGGCGATAATCACCACGAACATGACGCCGATCAGCACGGAGGCAACGCCTGTCGTGATCCGGTCGATCCATGTCTGGATGACTTTCAGCACATCATATAGTTTCTTACGCATTCGATCTTCTCCGTAATAGGTGGTATGGGTTAGAGGTCCGTAATTCAGATATAGCAGAGGGAAGGCCTTTTTATTGGGAAAAAGGCCTTCCCGTCGCTAAGTTCGTGTTAAGGATTTATGCGGCGGCTTCCTCAGTCTGGGCAGCCAGAGCGGTCAGCAGGTCTTCGGAGATGCCCAGGGCATTCTCTTCGATGACAGACTTGGTGGCTTCGGCAAACGGAGCCAGGTCGGGGAAGTTGACCTTCATGCCCTCTTCTTCGAGGTTGGCAACCAGGTCGTCCGTCTGCTGGCGGATGGTCTCGCTCTGCCACTCGCCGGAGGACTGCGCCGCGGCGGCGACGATCTCCTGCTGCTCGGCAGTCAGGCTGTCCCACGCGCTGCCGGAAATGGCGAAGCAGAGGCCGGAGTAGATGTGGTTGGTGACGGAGAGGTACTCCTGAACTTCATAGAGCTTGTTGTTGTAGATGATGGGGATGGGGTTCTCCTGTGCGTCATAGGTCTTCTGCTGCAGAGCCTGATAGAGCTCGGAGAAGGCCAGAGGCTGGGGGTTGGCGCCCAGAGCGGACATGGTGGCCATGATGACCTGGTTCTCCGGGGTACGGATGAGCATGCCCTTCATGTCAGCGGGGGTCTCGACCGGTCCCTTGGAGTTGGTGACGCAGCGGAAGCCGTTGGAATAGTGGGTCAGGACGTGGACATCGGTGAGCTCAAGAAGCTCTGCCTCGGCGGCAGCTTCGATCTCACCTTCCATGAAGGCAAAGGCAGCGTCAAAGTCCGCAAACAGGAAGGGCAGGCCGGAGATGTTCATGTCGGGAACGATGGTGCCGAAGTTGGACGCGTCGGTGATGACGATGTCAACCGTACCGTCGTTGACCGCCAGGGACTCAACGAGCTGGCCGTCGCCGCCGAGCTGGCCGGAGGGATAAACTTCCGCCTTGACGGCGCCGTTGGTCTTCTCTTCGATTTCTTTTGCGAAGTCATTGGCTGCGATGTTGCGCGGGTCGGTATCCGCGGTGGAAACACCGATCTTCAGGACGATGGCGTCGTCCGCGCTCGCGCTGACAGCGGTCAGAGCGAAGATCATGGTCAGGGCCATGACGAGTGCGAGGATCTTCTTCATTTGTTCTGTTCCTTTCTGATTCTTTTTTATTCTTAGCTCTTCATGAGAGCGAGAATACCGTTCAGTCCGCCGGAAGCTGCGCTCAGATGACGCCCTTGGCCTGCAGGGCCTTCTTGAGCTCCGCGGCGCCGAATCTGGGGCTTCCGAGGAAGGGCTTGCCGTACACGCTGCGCAGATGCTCTTCGGCATAGGCCATGCTGCCCTGTGCAAGAACAACGACATCGACCTGGTCGATGATGTCCGCCGCCGCATCGGTGAGGCGCTTTTTAAACTGTTCCTGATCCAGACCGAAGGCCCCGTCCACCAGGCAGTCCACCAGCTCCACATGAGCCCCCATCTCGCGGGCCACACGGGCGACCGTGTTCTTGGTCGGGGTCAGGGTCGTCGGGAGGGTTGCCATCACGCCGACGCGCTTTCCGAGCCGGACGGCCTCGCGGCACATCTCCTCATCCACGCGGACGATGGGAACGCCGAGATACTTCGCCGCATCCTGTACGCAGTCCGCCACTTCACCCACGGAAGAGCAGAGGTTCAGCATGGCGTCCACGCCCTCTTCCACGGCCTTCATATACATGCCGATCAGACGGGCGGCAGGAGCCGCGGTCACATAGCCCGCTGCGCGGACATCCGCAAGAATGCTCGGATCCTGCAGGGAGAACATCTCTACATCCTCGCCCAGCTGCTTCTTCACTTCGCGTTCCACATCGGCGATCAGCTCGGGTGTGGTGCTGGTATAAATCAATCCGACTTTCATATTCGATACCTCGTTATTAATTCCATATGTTTTTCAAATTCCTCTGCAGGCTGTTTCCGGGCGAATCAGATTTCTCTTATAAACATCCTACATAGGACTTTATTTCATGTTAACACTATAACGAACAAAAGTAAATTGTATCTTTTGACAATATTCCGGCCTGTTTTTTGAGCATATTTACCAAATCACACCTGGTTCGTCTTCTCCCAGAACACATAGTGGTTCAGCACCGCCTGCTCGATGGCCTCCCGTTTTCCGTCACGGACGATCTGATACAGCTCCCGGTGCAGATGGACATACTTGTCGATCTCGCCGTTGGCGATGACGATCTCCGTGGTCTTCTCCCGGCTGGGGACCGTGATGCGGTTAATATACTCCGACAGTGTCTTCAGCTGGGGGTTCTTGGTGAGGCTGATGATCTCGTTGTGGAAGATGCAGTCCGCCTCCGTAATCTTCTGCACGTCCAGTTTTTTGGCGCTGACCGCTTTTTCGAGGTTCTGGAGTGCCGCACTGAGGCGTCCCAGTTCCTCTTTTTTCGGTTCCCGACCGATCAGGACATAGAGGGTCCCGATGTCGATGGCGCGGCGCAGGTCGACGAAGTCCTGCCAGCTGGCATTCTGCAGAATGATGCTGTAGAAAATGGGCGAGAGCATTTTCGGATCGAACTGTTCTGCGACAAAGGTTCCTTCCGCCCGTTTGATATAGAGTACGCCGTAGGCTTCCATCTGCTTGATGGCCTCGCGGACACTGTTGCGCCCCACGCCGAGGCGCTGGCTCAGTTCCGCCTCCGTGGGGAGCTTGCTGCCCGGGCGCAGATTGCCCTTGATCATCTGATCGGTGATCCAGTCCTTTACAGAATCCACCACCGAGGTGCTGCGGATCACGGGGAATTCAAGTTCGTTGCTGTCCATATCGTGCCTGCCTGTTCCTGTATTACGATTTTTTGAAGGATATAAGAATATCTATCATAATACTTGCTTGTACAGCGGACTGTCAAGCCTTTTCTCTCTTTCGACCAAGCCCTTCTTTTCCCATGTCCGGGCCGGAAACTTGGATGCTTTCGTGAATTTGCACATTTTTTGTCATTCAAAATAGGCAAAGCGACGAAATCTCAGTTTCTACGATAAAAACTCTTTACAAAATCATCGGAAGTCGTTAGAATTTAAACATCCTACATAGGATATTAAATTTTTCGGAGGTGCATCCCCAATGACTGTTGATGAACTCTCCCGCATTGCCAACCGTCTTCGTCTGGATGTGGTGGAAACGGTTCATGATGCAGGTGACGGCCATCCCGGTCCCTGTATGTCGATCGCGGATATCATGGCTGTTCTGTTTTTTGAAGAAATGAAGCTTGACCCGGCCAATCCCCGCTGGCCTGAGCGCGACCGCTTTGTGCTTTCCAAAGGGCACGCCTGCCCGATTCTTTATGCCGCGCTTGCGCGCAAGGGCTACTTCCCGCTGGAGGAACTGAAGGGCCTGCGTTCTCTGGGTTCCTTCCTGCAGGGTCACCCCGATATGAATAAAATCCCCGGTGTCGACACGGTCTCCGGTTCTCTCGGCAACGGCGTGGCCATCGGTCTCGGCATGGCCATGGGCTGCCGGATGCAGGGCATTGAAAACTACGTCTATGCCATCGTCGGCGACGGCGAAGAGGAAGAGGGCATCATCTGGGAAGCCGCCATGGCTGCCGCCAAGTTCAAGGCCGGCAACCTCATCGTCTTCGCGGATCTGAACAACCATCAGTCCGGCGGCAAGGTCACCGAGCTCTCGAGCCTGTACCCGGTTGCCGACAAGTGGAACGCTTTCCACTGGCACGTTCAGGAGATCGACGGCCACGACATTGCCCAGATTCAGGCCGCCATCGCCGAAGCGAAGAAAGTCACCGACAAGCCGTCCCTGATCGCCTGCAAGACCGTCAAGGGCAAGAACATTCCTTATATGGAAGACAACAACGCCTGGCACAAGAGAGTGCCCACCGACGAAGAAGTCGAGATCGCGCGTGAAGCGCTCAAGGACAAGATCTGAGGGGAGGAAGAAAAATGGCTTTGAAATCTACCAGAGAAGCTGCGATGCTGGCCATCCAGGAGCTGGCCCGCGAAGATGAAAAAATCGTGATCGTCTCCCCCGACGCCGTTGCCGCCGCCCGTGCGACAAAGTTTCGTGAGGAGTTTCCCGACCGCGTGATCGAGGTCGGTATTGCCGAGCAGGATGCCGTGGATATTGCCGCGGGTCTCGCCACCACCGGGATGAAGCCGATCGTGGTCTCCTATGCCGGCTTCCTGACCATGCGCGCCTGCGAGATGATCCGCACCTTTATCGCCTATCCCGGCCTGAACGTCAAGCTCATCGGCCTCAACGGCGGCATGCTGGGCGGCGAGCGCGAGGGCGTCACCCATCAGTTCTATGAGGACGTCGGTATTCTGCGCAGCATGCCCGGCGTCAAGATCCTGACCCCGGCCGACGGCCAGCAGGCTTACTATGCCGCGAAGGCCATGATGGAAGTCGACGGTCCCTGCTATCTGCGTCTCGGTTCCGGCCGTGAGCCCGAAGTCTTCCCCGACGGCACGCCCTTCACCTTCGGCAAGGTCCGCGAGGTCAAGTCCTACGGCAATGATGTGGCCATTTTTGCTTCCGGCTTCATCATGGACCGCGCCATCGCCGCGCTCGATCAGCTGCATGCCGACGGCGTGAGCGGCACGCTGGTGGATGTCTCCACCATCAAGCCCATGGATGACGAGGGTGTCGCGGCCGTTCTGGCCCGCTGCGGCTGCGCCGTCACGGTCGAGGACCACAACATCTACGGCGGTCTCGGCGACGCGATCTGTGAGGTTGCCTGCCGTCTGAATCCCTGCCGTGTGCTCCGCGTCGCACTGCATGACAAGTATCCGCGCAGCGGAAAGGCAGCCGAGCTTCTCGACGCCTACGGTCTCTCCGTCGCCGACATCGTCGCGACCGCGAAGGACGCGCGCAAGTAAATATTACAGTACGTCTTTGCGGGCGGCGGTTTCGGCCGCCGCCCGATTTCCGATCATCCACACTATTCTGACAGGAAGGACTCAATACCATGTCTCTGAATTCCGAAAAGATCTTTGCCGGTGTCGAGCACGCCGACGCCCGCAGCCTGCTCTACGCCACCGGCCACCTGCAGGAAAACATCGGCCGCAAGCCCCTCATCGGTGTCGTCAACACCTTCAATGAGATCGTCCCCGGTCACTTCCATCTGCGCGGCATTGCCGACGCAGCCAAGCAGGGCGTCCTGATGGCCGGCGGCGTCCCGGTGGAGTTCCCCGCCATTGCCATCTGCGACGGCATCACCATGGCCCACAAGGGCATGATGTATCCCCTGCCCAGCCGCGAGCTGATCGCCGACTCCATCGAGAGCATGACCATGGCCCACGGTCTGGACGGCCTGGTTCTGGTGGTCTCCTGCGACAAGACCGTGCCCGGCGCCATGATGGCCGCCGCAAGAATGAACATCCCCTCCATCGTCATCTCCGGAGGCCCCATGCCCACCGGATATTATAAGAACGATGTCTCCGACTACTCCGCCTGCATCGAAACCGTCGGCAAGGTTCACGCCGGTGAGATGACCCCGGAGGAGCAGGAGGAACTGACCCAGCACTGCTGCCCGGGCTGCGGTTCCTGCTCCGGCATGTTCACCGCCAACTCCATGAACTGCCTCGCCGAGGCGCTCGGTCTGGCTCTCCCCGGCAACGGCACCATCCCCTCCTACTACGGCGAGCGTCTTGCTCTGGCCAAGCGCGCCGGCATGCGCGTGGTCGACCTGGTACAGAAGCACATCTGTCCGAAGGACATCCTGACCGAGCAGGCCTTTGAGAATGCCATCCGCGTGGACATGGCCATCGCCGGCTCCACCAACACCACCCTGCACCTGCCCGCCATTGCCAACGAGCTGGGGCTGCCCCTGCCGCTGAAGAAGTTTGACGAGATCAGCAAGACCACCCCGAACCTCTGCCACATCAGTCCGAACGGACATCACCACATGGATGACCTGTACCGCGCCGGCGGCATCTACGCCGTCATGAGCGAGCTCAACAAAGCGGGTCTTCTCAACACCGACTGCCTCACCGTCGCCGGCAAGACCATCGGGGAACTGCTGCCCGGTCACCGGATCAAGGACACCACCGTCATCCACACCATCGACAATCCCTACTCCCCGCAGGGCGGCCTCGCCGTTCTCTTCGGCAACCTCGCGCCCCAGGGCTGCGTCGTGAAGGCCGCCGCGGTCTGCGAGCAGATGATGAAGCACACCGGACGTGCCCGTGTGTTCTATTATATGGAAGACGCCACCCAGGCCATTCTCCGCGGTGACATCGTCCCCGGCGACATGGTGGTCATCAAGTGCGAAGGTCCGAAGGGCGGCCCCGGCATGCGCGAGATGCTCTCCCCCACCGCGGCCATCGTGGGTCGCGGCCTCGGTGAAACCGTCTCCCTTCTGACCGACGGGCGCTTCTCCGGCGCCACCCGCGGCGCGGCCATCGGCCATGTCTCTCCCGAGGCCATGGAGGGCGGCGTGTTCGCCGTCATCGAAGAGGGCGACACCATCACCGTCGACATTCCGAACCGCAGCATCACCCTGAACGTGGACGACGAGACGATCCAGAAGCGCATCGCCGCCTGGAAGCAGCCGCCTCTGAAGGTAAAGTCCGGCTACCTCGTGAAGTACTGCAAGACAGTCTCCTCGGCCGCCAGCGGCGCCGTCACCACGAGCTATGCCGAAGGCGCCTTCGACCGCTGAAACATTATTAAGGAGGAATATTGAACATGAAAATCGCCATGATCGGCTGCGGCGCAGCCGGAAGCTGCTTCGCCGGATACCTGCGCAAGGGCGGCGCGGACATCACCCTGGTGGACCGCTATCAGGCCCACATGGACAAGGTCGCGAAGGACGGCCTGGAGTTCATCGTCTATCCCGATACCCATTACCATCTCGACGGCTTCAAGACCGCCTACACCGCCGATGACATCGGCATCATGGACATCGTGATCTTCGTCACCAAGGCCACCCAGCTGGAGAACGCCGTCCAGAGCGCGATGCCCTGCATCGGACCGGACACGGTTCTCGTTTCCCTCATTAACGGTCTCGGCAATGACGACATCCTGCTTCGGCACTTCCCGGCCAACCGCATTCTCTGCGGCTCCGGGGCTCTGGGCACCCAGCTGAAGGAGCCCGGCTGCTGCGTTTCCACCGAGGTGGAGGGCACGCTGGTCCACTTCGGCGCACTGGAGAACGGCCCCGTCACCGACAAGGCCGGAAAGCACCTGGCCGAGGTCTTCACCAAGGGCGGCTGCCGTGCCGAGTTCAACGAAGATGACCGCCCCAACATCTGGAAGAAGGTCATCATCAACTGCACCGTCAACACCGTCTGCGCGCTGCTTCGTCTGAAGATCTTCGAGGTTGCCGAAGATCCCTACGGCATGGAGCTCTTCCGCGGCGTCGTGCGCGAAGCCTGCGCCATCGCCACGGCAAAGGGCGTTCCCTTTGACCCCGTGGAGTTTGAAAACACCCACCTGAAGAACTTCATCGACAACATGGGCGACTACTATCCCTCCATGGCCCAGGATATGCTCATCAACCACCGTCAGACTGAGATCGAAGTCCTGAACGGCAAGCTCTCCGAGTATGGAAAGCAGTTCGGCATTCCCACGCCGGTCAACGACCTGCTCACCGTCATGGTCAAGGCCATCCAGGGCAACTACGACAAACAGTATCTGAAGTAATCGTTACAGGGCAGTGTGACAGTCACACTGCCCTGCGCAAATCGCTTTTGCGCGGTTATTCCGTCCGCCTTGCGTTCCGGATCAGGCCGAACAGCACGCTGATGATTCCTCCGATAATGCCGACCGTAAACAGGATGTTGCTGACGGTGACTTTTCCCTGGGTATCCGCCATATTCAGGAGATTGAAAAACAGCGCGAAATCCACGCCCAGCACAATCAAAAGGCGGTTGCTCTGCCCGATCAGCATCCGGACGGGCTTTGCCCGGAGAAGGAAGGGCAGAAACACCACGCTCAGCCCGAAAACGACACCGCTGGAGGCAACGCCAAACCAGTCTCCGTGCGTGTACAGGCACGCGACGCCGAGCAGCAGCAGAATGCTTGCGGTAAACGCGCAGAAGGTCCAGAACAGTTTGTCCTCTTTCACCAGCATCGGCACGGCGACCAGAGAGGCGACCACACAGAAGGCCGCCATCACGATCGAGATCCAGCTGACCGTCGGACGGATCGCAAGATTCAGACCGAGGAGAATCAGAATCGGAACGGCGAACGCCCCGGAAACGGCGGACCCGACGACGGCAGACCGGCGCCGGAACTGACGGGCGCCGTAGCGGAGGACGGATTCCTCCTCATGCTGCAGGGTGTCCTCGATCTCGGTTTTCAGCAGCATGCTCACCATCCTGCGGCAGTCCGCACACTCCTGCAGGTGCTCTTCCACCATTTCACGGCTCTTTTCGCTGCAGGCCCTGTCCGCATACAGCGGCAGCAGATCCCGAATTACGTCACATTGATATTTCATTTCTTGTTCATCCTTTCCTGCAGTTTGAGTCTGGCGCGGTGATAGGTGACACGGGCCCAGTTTTCCGTCTTTGAGAAGATCATCCCGATTTCCCGGAAACTCAGTTCCCCGAAGACGCGAAGCTCGAACACTTCCCGGTACGGTTCCTCCAGCGCATGCAGCGCCAGATGGATCCGAAAGGAGGAATCCCGGTCGGCAGCGGTCTCTTCCGGGCTTTCGCCGTCAAAGGGCAGCTCCTCCGGAATTGCCTCATGTCTGCGCTCCCGGCGCTTCTCATCCGCAAAGAGGTTCCTTGCAATGGTGCACAGCCATGTCACCTCGTCTGACTCGCCGCGAAAGCCGCTCTCCCGGGTGATTGCCCGAAAGAAGGTCTCCTGGGTGATCTCCTCTGCCTGCTCCCGGTTTCCGGTCAGGGTCATCGCGAATGAGAAGACCCGCATATAACAGGTCCGGTAGAGTCTTTCACTGTTTTCCTGTGTCACATGTTCACCTCCTCATTGACTGACTCGCCGATTAGACGTACGGAAAGGCATTTCGTTACAAACTTTTTTCAGTTTACCACGTTTTCTTTTAAGAACGGAGCTTCGCCCGCATCCGGGTGAAGCTCCGCTGTATTCTCTGTCTCTTATCCGTTCACGCTGTCGAGGAAGCGGCGGAAGGCCGCCCGGCCTATCTCGTCGCGCTTGAAGACGCCCGCGTCTTCCAGCACCTTCTCAAACACCGCGCCGACTTCTTCCTGCAGGACCGCTTCCGCGTTCTCCGCGTTGAAGGGGCGTCTCTTCAGAATCTCCTCCGCCCAGTCGGCATGCGCGGCCGTGTGCTCATTCGCTCTCAGATCCGCGCCGGAAAGCATGGCTTTCTTCAGCTCGTCCAGCTCGGTCAGTAGTCTGGCCGGAAGCACCGCGAGGCCCATGACCTCGATGAGGCCGATGTTCTCCTTCTTGATGTGGTGCAGCTCCTGATGCGGGTGGTAGACCCCGAGGGGGAACTCGTCGGTGGTGATGTTGTTTCTAAGCACCAGGTCCAGTTCATAGTCCTCTCCGCGCCGCCGTCCGATGGGCGTGATGGTGTTGTGCGGCACGCCGTCCGTCTCCGCCAGGACAAACACGCTCTCGTCGCTGTAGCCGCGCCAGTGCGTCAGCACCCGCTCGGCCAGGTCGATCACCCGCGTCGGGTCGGCGTTCCTCAGGCGCAGCACCGACATCGGCCAGCGGACGATGCCCGCCCTGACATCCGGGAAGTCCCGGAAGGAATACGCCTCTTCCACCTCGGCCCGCGCCATGGCGAACTCATAGTGTCCGCCCTGGAAGTGGTCGTGGCTGAGGATCGAGCCGCCCACGATGGGCAGGTCCGCGTTGGAACCCACAAAGTAGTGCGGGAACTGGGTCAGGAAGCTGAAGAGCTTCTCAAACGCCGCCCGGTCGATCTTCATCGGGGTGTGGCGGCTGTTGAAGACGATGCAGTGCTCATTGTAATAGACATACGGCGAATACTGGAAGAACCAGTCCTCTCCCGCGATCTTCAGCGGGACCAGGCGGTGGTTCGAGCGTCCCGGATGGTTCAGGCGTCCGGCATAGCCCTCGTTCTCGGCGCAGAGCTGGCACTTCGGATAGTCCGTCTGCGGCAGGAGCTTGGCGGCCGCGATGGCCCGCGGGTCCTTCTCGGGCTTCGAGAGATTGATGGTGATGTCCAGCGCGCCGTACGGGCCGGTGTAGACCCATTTTTTATCCCGGGCGATCCGGTCGCGGCGGATGTAGTTGGTGTCGCAGCTGAAGGCGTAAAACCAATCCGTCGCCGCGAGGGGGCTCTCCCGATACTTCTCGGCAAAGGTCCTGCGCACCTCATGCGGAAACGGCGTCACCGCCTCCATCAGCAGGCAGTCCAGCAGGTCCCTCGTCACGACGCCGTCGGCGATCACGCCGCGCTCCACGGCCGAATCCGTCAGGATCTCCAGCAGCTCCGCCAGCGGCGCGTCCAGCGCCTCTTCCCCTTCATCCGGGGCGTCGAGCTGCAGCATCTGCAGCAGGCGGTTGCGGCAGTAGGTCCGGTCACAGGCCTCGATCAGGCCCTTTTCCTCCGCATAGTTCAGCAGCCCCAGCAGAGCGGGATTGACCTTCACACTCATTCCAGCACCTCCAGCAGCACGCCACCCACCGGGCGGATCGACAGTCTGTGGCAGCTCTTCGCGCCCAGCAGGCGGTCCATCTCGGCGCAGAAGGCATCCACGCGGTTCAGAGGCACAAAGGCCTGGATCGTCCCGGCGAAGCCGCCGCCGTGAACGCGGCAGCCTCCTTCCCCTTCCAGCAGCCTCTCGGCACAGGCCAGGGCATAGCTCAGGGCCTGGCGGTCCGAAGCCTTACGCGGGATGATGTTCTGAAGCAGGAGCTGGGAGGACCGGCCGGAACCGTTCACCTCCCGCAGGAAGGTCTCCATATCCCCGCACTTCAGCGCCGCGCGCGCCATATGGACGCGGCGGTTCTCATCATAGATATGCATCGCGCGCAGAACCGCGCGGTCTCCCGCGGCCGCCCGGACCTCCGGGAGTTTCTCGTAGAACAGCCGCTCATCGACCTCGCGCAGAACGTTCTTTCCGAAGAAATCGCAGACCTTGTGCAGTTCCTTCGGGATCGAGGCATAGTCGTCCGTGAGTCCCGCGTGATCCGCCCCGCTGTCAATTACCACCAGGGCATATCCGTACTCTTCAAAGTTGATGTCGATGGTCTCCGCAACGGGCTCTCTTCCCGGTGCAAAATCAATGTACACGACGCCGCCGGATGCCGACGCCGCCTGATCCAGCAGGCCGGAGGGCTTGCCGAAGTAGCGGTTCTCCGCCGTCTGGCCGATCTTTGCCAGCTCCATGGCCGGAAGCTGCGCCTCGGTCAGGTGGTTCTCAATGGTCCCCAGCAGGATCTCGAAGGCCGCCGAAGACGACAGGCCGCTCCCTGCCAGAACGTTGGAGCAGACGCAGGCATCAAAGCCCGCCGGCTTGAATCCCTTTTCGGCGAAGCCTGCCGCCACGCCGCGGATCAGCGCCGTCGTGCTCTCCTTTTCCTCTTCGGCGGGATCCAGCTTCCGCAGGTCCACCTCGCACATTGGGTAGCCTTCCGACAGCAGGCGGATTCTGGGTTCCGCCGCGGGTCGCACCGCGGCGACCGTCTCGAGATTGATGGACGCGGCCAGAATCATCCCGCACTGATGGTCGGTGTGGTTGCCGCAGAGCTCAGCCCGGCCGGGGGCGGAGAACAGCAGCGCCGGCGCCGTGCCGAACACCTCGGCAAATTGCTTTTTCAAAGCTTCATACATAGCATACTCTCCTGTATGTGATTGTTCTTGAAAACCGGCGCCCGTGATCCCCGGGTCCCGGATTGCACTGTTTCAGAATATCACAGTCCCATTCCGAGGTCAAGCTCCTTCTCTCCGGTTTCTCCTCGCCTGTTCTCTCCCTGCCCTTCCCTCTCTCCTGCCCTGTGCTCTGTTATCCTTGTCTTTTTTCTCACAATATGATAGAATACGGACAACATGATTAAGGAGGAGTGTATATGCCTGATTTCAAAGGCTTTCAGGGCCGTGAATTCCGGGACGGCCAGTTCCGGGATGTGGGCGGCACCCCGCCCGGCGGCAGCGGAACACCGCCGCGCCGGAGCAAGCCGGATGTAAATGTGAAGAAGATTCTGCAGCGCGTCGTCATTGCCGTGCTGGTGCTGGTGCTGCTTGGCACGGTGATGGGTTCCTATTATAATGTCAGCGAGCAGGAGAACGCCGTCGTCACCATGTTCGGGAAGGTTCTGCGCACCAACACCGCCGGCCTTTACTTCAAGATTCCCTATCTGCAGCAGGTGCACATGGTGGACATCACCACCCACGGCACCGGCATCGGTTATTCCGTGAGCTCAGGCGGGCAGAACATCACGAACTCATTTGACGGGATCATGATCACCAAGGACTTCAACCTCATCAACATTGACTTCTATATGGAGTATAAGGTCAGCGATCCGGTTGCCTATCTGTTCAATTCCCATGATCCCGAGCTGATTCTCCACAACATCGCCCTGGCCAGCATCCGCAGCACGGTCATCAACTACACCGTCGACGAGGCCATGACTACCGGCAAGAGCGCCATCCAGGCCGATGTCAAGGAAAAGATCGTCAAGGATCTGCAGGATCAGGACATCGGGATCCAGATCGTGAACATCACCATTCAGGACGCGGCGCCGCCCACCAGAGAGATCGTCGCCGCCTTCAAGGAGGTCGAGACGGCCAAGCAGTCCGCCGAGACCAAGATCAACCAGGCCCGCAAGTATGAAAACGAGCAGATCCCCGCTGCCGAGGCCCAGGCGGACCGCATCGTCCAGACCGCCGAAGCGCAGAAGGCCGCCCGTATCGCCGAGGCAGAAGGCCAGGTGGCCCGCTTCAACGCCATGTATGAACAGTACGCCCAGAACCCGCTTATCACCAAGCAGCGCATGTTCTATGAGACGCTGGAGAGCGTGCTTCCCGATCTGAAGGTTGTTATCACCGACGGCAGCACCCAGACCATGCTGCCCCTGGAGAGCTTCACCGCGGAAGCTCCGGCTGACTGAGAGGAGGAATCGCCATGACTACAAAAAAAATCATCGCCCTGGTCCTCGCGGTTCTGCTGGTCTTTGTGCTCTATAATTCGCTCTACACCGTCCAGCCGAAGCAGTATGTCGCCGTGCGTCAGTTCGGGCGCATCGTGAACGTCGTCGACACGCCGGGCCTGAAGATGAAGGTACCTTTTATTCAGACCATCCAGCGTATCTCCGCCGCGACGATTCTCTATGACATTCCCGCCTCCGACGTCATCACCAAGGACAAAAAGTCCATGATCTCGGACAACTACGTGCTCTGGCGGGTGACCAATCCGACGCTCTATATCCAGACCCTGAACGCCATTGAGGCCCGCGCCGCCGAGCGCATCGAGGCCGCGGTCTACAACAGTCTGAAGAAGATCATCTCGGGCATGACCCAGGATGAGATCATCGCCGCCCGCGGTGAGCGCCTTACCCAGCTCATCACCGATGACGCCAACGCCGACATTCAGGTCTACGGCATTGAGATCATACAGTCTGAGATCAAGGCCCTGGATCTTCCGGAGGACAACAAGGCCGCCGTCTTCACCCGCATGATCTCCGAGCGCGAGAACATCGCCGCCGGATATACCGCCGAGGGCGCCGCCCAGGCTCAGAAGATCCGCAACGAGACCGACCGCAAGGTCACCGTCATGCAGGCCGAGGCCGAGAAGCAGGCCGCCACCATTCTCGCCGAGGGCGAGAGCGAATACATGCGCATCCTGCAGGAGGCCTACAACAATGAGGCCAAGGCCGATTTCTACAGCTTCACCCGCTCCCTTGACGCACTGAAGGAATCCCTCACCGGCGACAACAAGACCGTCATGCTGGATAAGGACTCCGAGCTCGCCCGCATCCTCTACGGCGACTTTGAAGGTTGATGCCTGCACCGGATTCGAAAGAGTCATAAAACGTTTTTACCCCGCCGGTTTCCCGGCGGGGTAATTGTTTTGTCTTTGAAATTCAAACCGGCGTCACGGTCTCGGTGATGGCTTCATAGTCTCCGCTGTAAGTCAGATACCGCTCCAGGTCCGTCGTGTTGCGCGTGACCGCGCCGTCGATGACCGTAACCGCGCCGAGGCCGAAGGCCAGAACCGGCGTTCCCGCCGCGCTCAGGGTCCAGAAGCGGTCCGCGCTTCCTTCCTTTGCCCAGCGCCGGGGCAGGTATTCATGGTACCCCGCCTCTGTCAGCAGCTCCGCCGCCTCCGCAAGCTGCGCCGCGCATTCCTCTTCGCTCATCTGATCCGCGCCCGCGCACTTCTGCAGCAGCACATGGCTCACCGGGCGTCTTGTGGTCTCCAGCACCGAACGCCGGAAGCCGTAACGGGAGACGGTTTTCTTCCCGTACAGCAGCACAAAGCCCATCACCGGTCTCTGGGACGCGCGCAGGAAGCCGGAGGAGATGTAAGGCAGCTGGTCCATATAGTTCAGGCAGTCCAGATGGATGAAGTCCTGCGGCTCCAGCGAGTAGAATTCCAGATCATAGCGGCTCACATGATTCCGGTTGAAAAAGGGCTGATTGGCGCCGTTGATGTCCGCCGGGGAGCAGCGCATCGTAATCGGCGCGTCCTCCGCCACATCGTAGCGCTCCCGGATCAGGCGGCACAGCCGGTCGAAGTCTTCCCCGCCCATGATGGAGGCCGATCCTCCGCCCAGGCGGATCGCTTCCACGCGGCAGTCGGAAAACTCCTCCCCGTTCGCCGCGAGCTCCTGCGCCAGGGCCAGCATATAGCGGCGCACCAGATCCGTCTTCCCGGTCTCGACGAGCGCCCGGCCGACGAAGGACGGCTTGCGCGTGC
Source organism: Oscillospiraceae bacterium (assembly GCA_017458335.1). GTDB lineage: Bacteria > Bacillota > Clostridia > Oscillospirales > Oscillospiraceae > Limivicinus. Next base: position 107,790 of record JAFTFT010000004.1, on the reverse strand, counting down.
AGAACGGGATGTTCAGCTTCATGACGACTGACTGTTTCTCTGACATAGTGAAGAGATTATAGCATCAGGCGGTCGCCTGCGCAAGGATGTCCGCGAACGCGTCGATGACGCCCTGGCGGGAGAAGCTCAGCGTCGCGGAGCTGACCGCGTCCACATCCGTGCTGCCCGCTTCCTTGATGGCGGCGGCCATGGCGTCCTTCAGATCCTGCGGCATGAGGTCCTGATCGCCGGAGGACTTGATGCTGACGTCCAGCAGCTCGTCCTCGGAGAAGGTGGCCTCGACCGTCACCGTGCTGTAGCCGGTGTTCTTGGAAGAGGTATAGGTCCCGGCATAGTACTTGCCGTTGGTGCTGCGCTCTTCGGCCGCCGCGGCGGCAGGCGCTTCAATGCCCTTCTCCAGATCGGCCGCGAGGTATTCCGCCGCGAGGTAGCCGGTGGTGAAGGCGCTTCCGCAGCTGTTGCCGGCGGTGGGGGTGTGATACTGCACGCCGTAGCGCTGGCCGCAGCTGTTGCCGACGGCATAGAGGCCGGGGATCGGGCTCTTGTCGCCCTTCAGGACACGGTACTCGCCGTCCGTGCAGACCGCCGCATGCTGGCAGAGGCCGCCGGAGGGTTTGCCGCCGGTGACCGCGGTCGCCGCGAAGAACGGGGCCTTCTCGATCTTGAAGTGCATGAGGCTCTTATCCGCGCCCCAGTCGCTGTCGTAGCCGGCGTCGCACATCTCGTTCCAGTGCTTGACCTCATCCAGGAAGCCCTGCTTGGCCTCTCCCTCATAGCCGATGATGTCGGCGAGTTCTTCCAGCGTCTCGGCGGCATACAGCGTGGTGGGGTCGTTGCCGTAGCGGGCAAAGGCCTGCACGGAGAATCCGTCCGGACCGGCGACGTAGTTGGCCATGTCCTTGCGGACCTTTTCCAGCATATAGTCGTTGCTGCGGTCCATGGCCTGATGGTCATAGGCCTGATACTCGCAGTACTCGTCCCAGTTGGAGTCGGTGACGCAGGCCATCTTCAGGCCTTCCGGCAGCATGTCCAGATAGCCGACGGAGCCGTGACGGGTGATGGTCTCGTTGAAGAAGCGCTTGCCGTCGTTGCCGAAAATGGGCCACACACCGCCGAAGGGGAAGCTCGGTCTGGAGTTGATGCCCGCCGCCTGACCGGCACGGGGACCGGCTTCCATCGTGGCGCCTGCCCAGAGCATCATGCGGATGCCGGAACCGTCGCGGCCCATGGAGCCGACGTTGTTGACATCGGTGCGGTCGAGGCCGTAGGACCAGGCCAGGTTGCGGAGCTGATCGCAGAGGTCGAGACGCATGTCCGGGTTGCCGCCGAAGTCGCCGGCCGCCACAACGACCGCCTTGGCGTTGACCTGGAAGTAATTGCCGTCCACATCGGTGAAGATGGCGCCGGTGACCTGTCCGTTTTCATGCACCAGGGTGAGGCCCTGCGCGCCGTAGATGTATTCCGCGCCGAGTTCCTGCGCCTTCTGCTGCAGCAGGCGGACCGTGTACGGCCACATGTTGTTGTTGGTGTTGCTCTCCGTGCCGGTGTCGCGCCACTGGGTCATGCCGACAAAGTATCTGCTTCCGCTGCAGGTGCCGTCAAACTCCTTGTTGCCCTTGTAGTTGCAGGCATGGGCATACTTTGCCACATAGTCCTCTGGCAGATAGGCCAGCATCCAGTCCAGCGCCTCGCCGGAGCGCTTGGCATAGTCCATGACGATCTTCTGGTTGGCATGGCCGAGGGCCTTGTTCATGTACTCGGTGAAGATGTCGTTAGGGTCATACTTCTCCGCGCCCTTGTCCAGGAAGAACTTGGAGTTGTAGGTGGTGAGGTCGCAGGCGTAGTTGTCATACTCTTCCCAGGTCTGCACTTCGCAGCAGATGACCTTCAGGCCCTGGTCCGCGCAGTGCAGCGTGGCGGAGGTGCCCGCCTGGCCGGAGCCGATGACGAGGACGTCCGCTTCCTTCGTGTAGGAGACCTTTCCGGAGAGGTCCGGCTCATCGCCGAGCCACGCCGGCTTGTTGTTCATGAACTTATCTTCGGTGATGCCGAGCGCGCCGACCGAGCCGACCATCAAGGAGGGGCCGATGTCGCCGTTGCCCTTCTGGACGATGTACTCTTCCGGGTTCTCCGGCGCCTTGGCATCCGGATTGGAGCGGCGGTTCGCCTGGGAATAGCTGGTGGCGAAGATGTCGTCCCAGGTGATGTCGGGGTTCGGGCTGACTTCCGCCGGGGCCGGGTCGCCGGGGCCCTCCGCTTTTGCCTCGACTCTGCCGCCGAAGAGGCTGCCGGCTGCAAGGCCGAGAGCGCCTGCCGCGGTACCCTTCAGGAAATCACGACGGGAAATGAATTTTGCCATGGGGATTCCTCCTTTAATCATTTTGGATCTTCTTTCTGTATTATACGTTAGAATCCCGTTGCTTTTGAAGTTCAGATCTTTTATAATGGCATTTAATAATATTAAATGCCCGCTCGCTCTCTGCAGCTGGCTGTCATCTGATTTGTCCTGTTTTAAGGGGAGGAGGACGCTCTCATGTATAACCCTCAGCTGAAAACATTTTTCACCGTAATTGAAAGCGGCAGTTTCTCCAAAGCCGCCGCAGAGCTGTATCTGACCCCCAGTGCCGTACTCCATCAGATTCGGGCGCTGGAGAAGGATCTCGGTGTGGAGCTTTTTCTCCGTACAAGCAAAGGCGTTACCCTGACCCCGGCCGGGGAATATCTCGAAGCGCACGGACGCAGCTTTATCCGAATGGGCGACGAGCTGCGCGCCGGCGTCCGTTCCGCCGCCTCTGCGGAAAACAGCATCTGCATCGGTACCTCCATGCTGGAAAAGTGCCGTCTGCTCTATGACCTGTGGGTATTGTTTTCCGCGGAGGATCCTGACTGCAGAATTCAGATGGCCAGCATCAACGTCGGAGAGCAGATTCCGGAAAGCACGGACCTGATTGAGAGTCTTAACAGCAACATTCCATGGATGCGGGACTGGCGCTTTCTGGAGATCTGTCAGGTTCCCTTCGGCTGTGCCTTTGTTCAGGGGCATCCCCTCGCCCGGAAATCTGTAATCACGGCGGAGGATCTTCGCGGAGAAACCGTGATCACCATCAACGACGGTTCCTGTGACACCATCACGCAGCTGCTCAAGCATCTGCGTGACCACGGTGCAAATGTCGTCTATCATTTCGGCAGCGGCATGAACATGTTCTGGGAATCCGCTTTCACAGGTGATGTTCAGCTGGTGCCGCTCTGCTTTCACGACATTCTGATCAACATGTCGGTCGTCCCTTTTTTCCCGACCTTCTCCCTCCCCTACGGGATCTTTTATCGGCCGGATCCGCACCCGGCCGTTCTGCGCTTTCTGGATTTTATCCGGCTGACCTACGGGGCGGGGAATTCCAGCGGGATTGTGCCCGTTCTGAGCTGACGGCCGAAACCATACGGACACTTTTCCGTCATGGTATCGGACATATTGGGAAAGCTGCTCTTTTTTTGTAAAAAGTCTTGTTTCATCTTGCTTTTCGGCCCGAGATAGAGTACAATCCCTTCAGAATTTTGAAAGATTGATCCGGGAGGATAATCATATGGCCGATACAAAACCGAAACGCCGCTGGGGCGACCGCCGTGACGCGCGCTGGGTAAGGGATGTACCCGGTCTGCAGACCGTCATGGGGCACCTGATGCCCAATCGCACCGACGCCGAGGTTTTCATGAACGACAGCTTCGACGTGACGGAGCTGCTGCCCTACCTGGACGCGAAGAACGCCACCCATCCCGACTACAAGACCACCGTGTTTCACGCGCTCATCATGTCTGTCGCCCGCATGCTCAAAGAACGTCCCAAGATGAACTACTTCATTCAGGGCCGAAGGATGTACGAGCATAATGACATCAGCCTCAGCTTCGTCTGCAAGCGCCGTTTCCAGGACAGCGGCGAAGAGGCCCTGATGTTCTTCATCCCGAAGGAAGATGAGACGCTCGACACCATGAGTTACAAGATCGCCGGCGAAGTCCGCGAGACCCGTAAGAGCGAAAGTTCCACCGGCGGCATCGACGCGGTGGTCGACGGTTTTGCGAAAATTCCGAGGATTCTGCTCATGGCCGCGATCCGGATCATCCGCTGGCTCGACTTCTGGGGCCTGAATCCGAAAGTCATCACCGACGGCGACCCGAACTATTCTTCCGTGCTGCTCTCGAATCTCGGCAGCATCCAGGCGCCGGCGGTTTATCACCACCTGAACAACTACGGCACCAACAGCATCATGGTCACCATCGGCACCATCCACAAGGAAGCGCGTGTCATGCCCGACGGAAGCACCCAGGTCCGTGACGTGGTCGACATCGGCGCAACGCTGGACGAGCGCATCGCGGACGGCTTCTACTTTGCGCGCAGCCTGAAGCTCGTGAAATACATCTTTGCCCATCCCGAGCTGCTTGACCTGCCGCTGAACCAGCCGAGCAACTTTGATTACAACGCAAAACTCTGATTAATTTCAATCGAATCTGACAGGAGACTATCTATGGAAGCGATTACCGCCAAAACACCCTGGGCGAATCAGATGGACCAGATTCCCATGCATCTCGATTACTTCGAAGGCTCCATGGTCGAGAAGGTCATGCAGATCGCCGAGCAGTACCCCAACAACATCGCCTTTGACTTCATGGGCAAACACACCACCTACCGCCAGATGGTGAAGGAGATCGAGCGCTGCGCCCGCGCGCTCAAGACCATCGGCATCCGGGAGAACGACAAGGTCACCATCGCCATGCCGAACTGCCCCCAGGCCATCTATATGTTCTATGCCGTGAACCTTGTCGGCGCCATCGGCAACATGATTCACCCCCTCTCCGCCGAGAAGGAGATCGAGTTCTATCTCAATGAGTCCGAATCCGTCACGGCCATCACCCTGGATCAGTTCTATCACAAGTTTGAGCACATCCGCGAGAACACCAAGGTCGTGAACATCATCATCGCGTCAGTCAAGGATGCGCTCTCCAAGCCGGTCCGCGCCGGCTACATGCTCACCGAGGGCCGCAAGATCAAGAAAATCCCCAAGGACGCGCCGGTCATCCGCTGGAAGGAGTTCATGCACCTGGCGGATCACTGCTTCTACAACTACAAGGTGAGCCGTCCTTCGGATGCTCCCGCCGTCATTCTCTACTCCGGCGGCACCACCGGCACCACCAAGGGCATCGTCCTGACCAACCGGAACTTCAACGCCCTCTCCCAGCAGATCATCGCTACAAACCCCATGTTCAAGCCGGGCGACAAGATGCTCTCGGCCATGCCGCTCTTCCACGGTTTCGGTCTCGGCGTCTGCATTCATTCGATGCTGGCCCAGGGCGGCCGCTGCATCCTGGTGCCGCGCTTCACGGCTCAGAGCTACGCCAAGCTCATCACCAAGTACCGCTGCAACTTCATCGCCGGCGTTCCGACGCTGTACGAGGCGCTGCTCCGCCTGCCCAGCATGGACGGCGCGGATCTCAGCTGCCTGAAGGGTGTCTTCTCCGGCGGCGACAGTCTCTCCATCGAGCTGAAAAAGAAGTTCGACAAGTTCCTCTACGAGCACAACGCCGTCATCCAGGTCCGCGAAGGCTACGGCACCACCGAGACCGTCACGGCCTGCTGCCTCACGCCTCCTGCCCGCTACAAGGAGGGCAGCATCGGCATCCCCTTCCCCGACACCTATATCAAGATCGTCGAGCCGGGCACCGACCGTGAGCTCCCCTACGGCGAGGAGGGCGAGATTCTGCTCGCCGGCCCCACCGTTATGAAGGAGTACATGAAGCATCCGGAAGAGACCGCCCAGACCCTGCGTCATCACGCCGACGGCCTCACCTGGGTCTATACCGGCGACCTGGGCACCCAGGACGAGGAGGGCTTCATCTACTTCAAGGGCCGCGCCAAGCGCATGATCATCTCCTCCGGCTACAACGTCTATCCCGGCCAGCTGGAGAACATCCTGGACGCCCATGAGAAGGTTCAGATGAGCTGCGTCATCGGTGTGCCCGATCCCTACAAGATGCAGAAGGTCAAGGCCTTCGTCAAGCTCGTCCCCGGCACGCCCCAGACCGACGAGACCAAGGAAGAGCTTCTGGCCTACTGCCGCAAGCACATCGCCAAATACGCCATGCCCTATGACATCGAGTTCAAGGACGACATGCCCAAGACCCTGGTCGGCAAGGTCGCCTACCGCGTCCTCGAAGAGGAGGAGCTGGCCAAAATCAAGGCGGCGGAGAGCGCCGCCGAAGCGAAGTCCGAATAAGCCGCGTGTACTCAGAATCCCCCGGCAGGTCCGAGATGACCCGCCGGGGGATTTTTATGTTTTCTTTCCATGTCCGCTCGCTCGATCCGGCCGGAGTTTCCCGGTACGATCATCTCGCCCGGCGTGGATCCTTCTCCGGTCTGGAGCGTTTCCCTTCCTTTATCTGATCCGGTATCGTGATCCTGACCTCCGTTCCGCCTTCTTCGCGGAAGCGGATCGTCATGGTCCCGCCGCACATCATCTCAAGTCTCTCCCGGAGGTTCTTCAGGGCGATGTGCGGCCGGTCATCATCCTCCGGGTGATAGCCGGGGCCGTTGTCCTCCACAAGAAGCTCGCTCCCGGAATTCGTCTTCCGGGTCTGAATGCGGATGTGCAGCGGCGCGCCGTCCGGATCCCTGCCGTGCTTGACGCAGTTTTCCACGATGGGCTGCAGGGTCAGCGGCGGAACACGAAACGTAAGATGCGGCGTATCGTATTCCACCGAGATGCTCTCCTCAAACTGGGCCTGCTCGACCGCGAGATAGGCGCGGGCATGCTCCAGCTCCTCCGTAAACGGGATCGGCGCTTCACTTGCAATGGCCGTGAAGTTTTTGCGCAGGTAGGTGGTGAAATCCATCGTGACCTGCCTGGCTTTTTTCGCGTCCTGGTCACAGAGGTAATAGATGCTTGTCATGGTGTTGTAGATAAAGTGCGGCCGCATCTGCAGCACCATAATGCTGGCACGCTGATGGGCAATCTCCCGCTGCTGGCGCAGGTCCTCTTCGATCTGGCCCTGCAGGATAATGATGTACATCGAAATCGCGGCAGCGCAGACGCCGACATACAGGAGCAGAAAGACCGAGACAAACAGATGGATGAGCAGCGCGGCCGTAAGCGGAAGCAGGGAGGCGAACAGCGTATAATAGATTTTTTTTGGCATCCTGTTCCTTCTTCTGATTACGCTTTCCAGATTCAGAAGCATGATCGCAATCAGCGGAATGACCAGCAGCCGGTACAGGGGACCGCGCTGATACAGGTTCCCCGATTCGTAATTGAAAAACAGGTTTGTTGTCAGGGCGGCATTCAGCAGGACGAAGTAGATGAACCAGACAGCTGCCACGATGCGGAAAAGGACGCTGCTTTTCCAGTCCTCCCCGCAGTGGTGCAGCAGGAGGATTGTCGTCATGGGCAGCAGAAGCGAAGCCAGCAGGGATTCGGAATAAGCCGCTGCCTTTTCAATCCGCATCATGTCCGGAACTCCGTACGTGCTCAGTTCAGCAAGATAGGCCGTCATGCACAGCACGAGAGCGGAAAAAAGAACCGTGAAAAAGCGCTTGCTCCAGCGGTCCATGCCGGGCAGGATGATCGCGTCCACAAGTCCCAGTACCATCACCGCAAACATCGCGCTGACAGTAAAGAATGTGAACCGGAAAAGCTGCTCGCTCATGCGCCCGCGCCTCCTGGTGAAAACGGATACCGCAGGTTTTTCAGCTGCTCCCGAACCCCCTCCGGCGTGATGGGCTTGAGCATAAAACCGCAGGCCCCGGTGCTCCACGCGTCAAGCGCGTATTCGGTGTACGCGGTCAGGAACACCACATTGGTAAGGGGGTTGATCTCCAGCAGGCTGCGGCACAGCTCCAGGCCGCTTGTCTTTCCCATCTCGATATCCAGAAAGGCCAGGGCGACCCGGTTTGTTCTTGCATAGTCAAGCGCTTCCGAAGGCCGTGTGAAGCCGACGACGGTCGCGTTCGGCAGAACCTCTTCCAGAACCGGAAGGCCCCCGGTGAGGACGATTCTCGTGTCGTCCACCATGATGACCCTGGGCGCCTCGTCGTTTTTCGCCGAAGCGTTCAGCAGCGTGTCGACCCCCACGCCGAGGTATTGGGACAGGCGTGAAATCATCGCGGCGTCCGGCAGGCGGCTGCCGTTTTCCCATCTGGCCACGGTCGAGCGGGTGACGTACATCCGTTCGGCCAGCTTCTGCTGAGAAAGCCCTCTTTCCGTTCTCAGCTTCTTCAAAGTCTCCGCAAAAAGCATGCTCACGCCGCAGCCCCCCTTTGTTCTTCTCGATGAATATTTTATCAGCACAGGACTATAATAGCAAGTATAAACAAAAATTAGTGTGACATTCCGGAACCATTTCTTGACGTGATCGTTGATATGAAGGAAAATAATAGCTGGGATAATAGGCAGTACTGTGCTCACGATGAGTTCCGAAGCCCCGGTATCCGGCAACATGTTTCAGCGGCACTTCAGCATACCGGGTAATTGCTGATTTGCAAAGACGGGTTTGAATGAAAAATGGATAATATTAAAAAAACAGAAGTAACAACCGGTCAGAAATACGGACGGTTGACCGCGATCGCGCCGACCGGCAGGCGGGGATACAACGGGGAATACTGGATCTGTGTCTGTTCCTGCGGGACGGTGAAGGAAATCATGGCCTTTGATCTCCGCTCCGGCCGTGTGAAGTCGTGCGGCTGCGGACAGCATCCGCACGGGGATTATACCGGGGTCCGCCGCGGGGACCTGATCGGCGTCCGAAAAACCGATAAGACCGTGGACCACTACGGCATGAAGCGGCCGGTGTGGGAATGGCGCTGCAAGTGCGGCAGGATCGTCGAAAAGGCCGTATACGAAGTCGCACCGGGGAAAAGCACCTGCTGCCCCGAATGCGCCAGGAAAAAAAAGAGAGAGACCGCGCGTCTCAACAACCTGAAGAGCCGCGTGGAGGGAACCAACATGACCGAGAGCCAGCTCCGCGGGGTGCTGGAAGGCCGCCTTACCAGCAGGAACCGTTCGGGGATCCGCGGCGTCTCCTGGGCGAAGAACGCAAACAAGTGGACCGCAAGAGGCTTCAAAGACGGGAAGCCGGTTCATCTGGGATATTTTGCAAACATCGAAGACGCGGCAAAAGCACGTCAGGAATTTCTGAACAAAAACCTGATCATCCCGGATGATTTCAAGTGATACAACGATCGAGGCAACTGTCCTTTTTGAAAGGAGAACAACATGGGCGATAAAACAAGAGAACTCCTGAAGGCAAAGCGAAGACACGGCTGGTACCTGGCGGTGATGCTGGTCCTGGCTGTGCTTGTCACGGTGGGAGTCGGCGGGCTGTTCCATCAGCCGGCCGTGGCAAAGACGTATCAGGTAACGGTCCTGACCTGCACGGCGGAAGCGCCTGTGGGTCCGGGCTATGCGGGGTACTTTGTGCATACGCACAACGAAGACTGCTTCGATGAGAACGAAACGCTGGTGTGCCCGCTGCCGGAGATCAAGGCCCATGTGCATGACGAGACGTGCTACACCACCACGGCGGTGCAGACCTGCGGGCTTGCCGAATCCGACGGCCATCAGCATTCCGAGGCCTGCTACACCCGGGTCCGGGGCGACCTGATCTGTGGGAAATCCACCGAGCCGGTCCTGGACGAGGCGGGCAATGTCCTCGAAGAGGGACATGTCCACACCGACGAGTGCTTTGCCTGGACGGAAGAACTTACCTGCGGCATGGAAGCGGGCGAAGGCGCCCACCATCATAACGAAAGCTGCTTTGAGTATGTAACGAACCTCAGCTGCGACAAGCCGGAAGTCATTCTGCATGCGCACAGCGACGACTGTTATCAGAAGAATGAAGACGGAAGCATCTACGTGGATGAGGACGGAAACACCTTCCTGATCTGCGGTATGACGGAGGTCACCGAGCACGTCCACGGCCCGGAGTGCTTCACGACGTATGAGCTGGACGACGAAGCGGCGGGCAATACGGAGAATACCGAAGGCGAAGAGATCGGCCTCGTTTTCCTGTTCCCTGAAGAGGATGCAAGTGAAGAGGAAGAGCAGCCTGCTGAGAATCAGGAGACCGATCCCGAAGCGGCCGAGAGCAAAGACACCACTGGCAGCGACACCGACACCGCTGACGAAACCGACGCTGCCGACAGCACTGATCTGAACACTGACGGAGAGAATCCGGGTACCGTTAACAACGACGATGCTGCCATCGTGGAGGAGCCCCACACGGTGGTTTACACCGGCACCCGCGGCGCCGAAAAGAGCGGCATGACCGTTCTGGCCGAGATCCCCGAGGGCGCGCTGGATGAAAGCGCCCAGCTGATCCTCAGCGATGCCGACGAAAGCACCGCTCGTAAGCTGATCCTTCAGGCTGTCAATGAGAACGCGGCCGAAGGCGAAGAGCGGGAAATCTCCTCCATGCTGCTGCTTGACATCGGCTTTGTCTCCGGCGGAGAGCCCGCGTTGCTGAACGGCCTGGATCCCATCCGTGTCACAATCAGGGCCGCCGCGATCCGGACCATGAGCGCGCCGAAACTCTTCCACCTGAGCGACGGAACCGCGCAGGAAGTGAAGGATGTCCTCTTCGACGCCGAAACGGGAACCGCGGTCTTCACCGGCACAAGTTTCTCTCCCTTCGCAATTGTAGACCTGACGGGCGAAGACCCCGCCGATGAGACAGCCGAACAGACTGTCGGCGTGAGCATGCCCGCGCAGAGCTTCACGGGCGAGACGGACGGTGTGATCGTCTCTGTGGAAGCGCCAGAGGGCGCTTTCCCGGAAGGGACCACCATGGTCGTCAGTCCGGTCGAGATGGACGACGACACCCTCAGCAATGTCACCGGCGCCGTGGAAAGCAGCGGTGAACAGAAGCTCGTCACCGCCCAGGCCGTCGACATCAGCTTCTTTGACGCCGACGGAAACCTGATTGAGCCGAAGCTCCCGATCAAGGTCAGCATGAAGTCCGCCCTCGTCAGTGAGAGCGAAAACGTCGCCCTGGTCCACCTGGCTGAGACAGGCGCGGCAGAGACGACCGGGAACGAGACCACCGAAGCACCCGCCGCAACAACGGCGGAAGTCATTGCCGATGTTCAGGTGGTGGAAAACCCGGATGAAGACAATGAGATTCAGTTTGAATCCGATGCTTTCTCGGTATATGTGCTCGTAGGAACCGAAACCATCACCACAAACTATATCACCGCGGACGGCGAGACCTATACCATCACGGTGACCTATGGCCCCGAAGCCGGGATTCCGGCAGGGGCCACGCTCGCCGTGGCAGAGATCCCGCAGGACAGCGAAGAATACGCAGCTTATCTTGCCCAGGCGCAGAGTGCCGTGAAAGCGGGCGCTGCTGCAGGAGGGGCAGAAGCAGCGGCTGAACCTGCGGAAGTGCCGGAAGACTCCGTAGAGACTCCGGCAGAGGAAGAGGCTCCGGCAGAGACGGACAGCGCGGTTGAAACGGAAAGCACAGGAAGCACCGGCGGAACCACCGACCGCGTTACCGTCACGACGGCCCGTTTCTTCGACATCACGATCCTCGACGCGGAAGGAAACCCGGTCGAACCGGCCGCTCCGGTGGATGTGAAGATTGAGTATATGGAACCCGCCGAGACGGCGGAAAACTATCAGGTGGTGCACTTCGGCGAAGAGACCGAGGTACTGAATCCGGCTGTCTCCGGCGCAGACGGCACCGCCAGCACCTTCGACTTTCAGGCAAGCTCCTTCTCGGTCTTTGGTGTCGTAGGAACGAAGCTGGTAACTGAGTACACACTGACCACACCCGATGGTGAAGATGTTACCTTTGTTGTCACAGTGACCTATACTGAAGATGCACAGATTCCCGAAGGTTCGAGACTGAACGTAACGGAAATGGAAGAAGAATCCCAGGAGTTCCAGAATGCCTGGAAAGCGATCACGGGGGAAGACTATTTCTCTGTAATTCCAGAGGAAAGCGTAGAACTAAGTTCCTCGGAAGCAGAGGAAATCGATAATTCCGCAATGGAAGAGGTCGGACTGGAAGCCGTCAGACCGATTCGCGTTTTTCCGGCCGGGATGTCCGCATTGGACATTACAATCTATGATAAAGATGGCCAGATCGTGGAACCAATGGCTCCGGTGGATGTTTCGATTGTCATGAAGTCGATCCCCGAAGGAGTGGAAAAGGAGGAACTGGAAGCGACGCTGGAAGTGCAACACCTGAAAGAGACAGAGGAAGGTACCGTCGCGGAACCCCTCGTCAAAGCCGATGCTGCTCTCGGCAAAGTCACGGTTCAGGCCGAATCCGTTCTGGCGGAATTCACGACGGAGAGTTTTTCCACTTATACGATTACCTGGGGAAGCGCAACAAACACAACGACAAACCTGAGATTGCGTGAGGGCACTAGTAATAGAGCTCAAATCACAGTCTATTATGTCGATCAGGATGGGAATCCGATTGCAAGGCCGGACGGCATCAATGGGAACACGGATGAAACGGTTAGTTGGAGCAACAACCAGTACATATACAATGTTACACCAAGTAATCTGGCTCGCGAGATTTCTGGATATACTTACCTAGATGCGCATTCCGGAAGCTACGACGGTGCGGAAATATCTTCTGTAACTTTAACGAGAACTCCGTACTACGGGCGGTATTACTATTCTTCAGATGCCGAATCGATCTATCTGGTATACTCCGGCTCAGCTCCGGGCATTACTGTTCACTACGGTTATATGAACGGCAATGAATTTGTCGAATTCGGCGTGGACGAAGACGGTGATGTACCTGCAGGCACTACCGTTCCAAAGCCCTCTCAGTACGGCGATCAGTGGGATCTGGAGAAGAATATCCCAGAATACAGATATGTAACTACCAGATTAAATAATCCAACAACCGGAAGGGAGATTTCTCCTCTGTTGAATACGGACCCGCCATATAGGGCAGGTGTTAATAATACTTTTGAGAATGCTGATTTATCAGATTATCCATCCTATACCAGCAGTACAGCACCAACGAGTTTCGTATCGGAATGGCGTTACAGGCAGCTGTCAAAGGCTGACTGGAATCCAACAGGAGGCGGCTGGAATTATTCAGCATCAGAACCGGTCACAGATACCGGTGTAACTAAGCCGGTTTCTTTTGCAGAAACAGATAAAAATATCTATGTGATTTATGAAAAAGGAAGCATGAGCGGGGGTAGCGGAGATGGTCAGACACCTGATCTTGGGGAACTGAACGCTCCTACGACAGATAAGCAGGTTGCTTCCAATCACGACGGTACCTATGATGTCACATTGAGTGCCAAGGGCGAGAAAAAGAATTCGGAATCCTCCACAAAGGCCAATGTAGTTATCGTCCTTGATACATCCTGGAGTATGTACGAGAAAGATGCCGGGAATGGGCAGTCCCGCTTCTCTGTGGCAAAATCGGCCATCGGTTCTTTGGCAGATAAATTGTTTGCATTAAATGCGGAAGAAAGCGATACAATCGAACTGGCCTTTGTCAATTTCGCCCAGCGTGTGCGGAACGAAGAGGAGATGAGGACGATTTATTCCGGAACAGACGCCACTTCGTTTAAGACCATGATAAACGGATTGGACTGTGCTTCCGGAACCAACTGGGACGATGCTTTGTATGCGGCGAATCATATCTACTTCAATGACAATGATCCAACGTATATTGTCTTCGTCACGGACGGCGATCCCATTTCCTGCGCACATCCTTACGGAACTTACAATGACTGGGATGGCGGTACATATTATAATGAAAACATAAGAAGTAAATATCAGTACGCACTAGCGGCAAAGAACCAGGCAGACCAGATCATTAAAAATAACAAGACTCTGTATACGATTGGTGCTTTCGGCGAAGTGGCAAATCTGCAGGCTATAGGCGGGACCTATCTGGGGCAGGCAAATGATACGGCCACGATTAATGGTTATTTTGACGGCATTATCTCCGATATTCAAGCAGCTGTCGGCTATAAGAATATCACGATCAATGACGGTATCACCGCTCTGTCTTCCACAGGGCTTGCCAGAGGAGATATCTCCAGCCTGCGGTATTACCGCTCCGGAGGCAAGAATAGTGATGGTTCGGAAAAGTATGATCATACAGCTAACGATGGTCACGGAGTGGAGTGGGAGGACGCACCGGATGCCTATCTGCTGGAAGTCAAGTCCGAGAGCGGAGAAACGAAATATTATAAAAACGGAACTGCGGTAGATCTGAATTCTCTGACAAATCTCACAGAAGCCCAGTTCCTTGAGAAATACCCTGTAGGAACACGGACCGTGATTTGGAACATCAATTCGGGTTCTGAAGAACTTCTGGAAGATGGCGTCACCTATACAATGATCTTCACCATGTGGCCCAGCCAGGAGGCTTATGATCTGATTGCCGACCTGAATAATGAGACAATTACCTATGACAGCCTCAGTCAGGCAGAGAAGGATCAGGTGTATTTGGGCGATGACAATGTCTATTACCTGAAGACCAATACCAAGGCAACCGTAGACTATACATCTGTCAAGACGATAAACGGGGTATCCGGAACGCCTACATCCGCATCCGCTCTGATAGAAGATCCAAAAGGCAAAATGAACCTGGACACCAGTATTATGACTGTCCGCAAAGAGTTTGCCCATCTGATCAACGAAGCGGATCCGTATGAAGAAATCGTCTTTTATCTGCTGGTGGATGGAAAGTACTACAACAAAGACGGAACACTGTCTGATACGCTGGATGAATCAAAAGTATTTGCCCTAAACCTTCCGAAAAATGGCAAATGGGAAGATACGATTTTTATCGCACCGGGCCTCATGCGGGGCGGTCAAATTCTGGAGACCGGGCATAATTACTCACTTTCTGAGAAGATTGTGAGCGGCAATCCGTATGAATATGAATTTGCCCCACAGACAGTGCGTCCGATGGTCATTACAGCCGTGCCGACTTTCTTGGTGATGAAAGACCGCTTTAACACGAATGCAGAAAATAAACAGGAGTATACATTTAATGACAACAATAGTTCGTATATCGTAGTAAGTGGCAAATCGGATGCAACAGGAACCTATTATGTCGCATCAGAAAACAACGGATCGCTGACAGGAGTCAACCACAAGACATCCGAATTGGACATCACAAAGATTATCAGTGATCCGCAGAATCTTCTGACGGAAGCACAGGAAGCTTCAGAAACCTTCACCTACCGGGTGACGCTGCAGATTCCGGACGGATGTGATCCGTCGGGTATCGTTGGCTATGAGTATGTGCCGAGAACACAGAGCAATGCCTTCACGCTGTTTGGTTACCAGACCGGACAGTCTGCATTTGCAGAGGATATCGAGAGGTTCAGCGGCAAGACATACCGTGCGTGGAATACCCTTGTTTATGATGCTCTGATTGAATATGACAGAGTGACCGAGAACGGAAAAACGGTCATCAAGGCCAGACGGGATGAGAATGGTAACATCATATGGAAGGTACCTGCCTCAGGAGGATATCATACCATCACCTATGACATGACGCTAAAGCAGGACGAGGTAATCCGTTTCACGAACCTTCCCACAGGAACGAACTATACCATTCAAGAGATTTATGTCAATAAATATCCAGCTGACAATGCCGGCGGGAAAACCGACGGCAGGGCACCTGTGACGGACGAAAGCAACCTGATCGAAGAGGGGTATGAGATTGAAAAGGTACAGCACACCGGAGGCACATTATCAGCAGATAAGACCACAGTGGAAGGTACCATCGAAGCGCCTGATACCCGCTATTACAATCAGTTTACGAACAAAAAAGTGACGGAGAGTAAAGCGACACGTGCGGAACTTAAAGTCAAAAAGATGGTGGAAGATTATACCTGGGGACAGGAGTATTATCGATTTACACTCACTGCCGGAACAGCAACCTATACGGACACAGAAGATGGTACCGGTACATCACCTATGCCGGATGGGACACAAAACAGTGTCGTTTCGATTTATGATTCAACGGCAGTTCACACTCTTTCCTTCGGCACGATTCGGTATACAAGGCCTGGGACGTATACTTACACAATATCGGAGTATGATAATTCCAACAACATGCCAAATGTCCAGTTTGCCTCCCCGGTGAATCTTACGGTCACGGTAGCTGACAATGATGGGAAACTCACGGTTACCGAAATAAAAGATGATAAGGGAACGACGGTTTTCAGCGAGGAGACAAACTCAGCAGTAGCTTCCGGCCTTACGACCCAGACCAACACAACGAAGCAAATCCATATCAAGAAGGTTGACAAGAATAATACGAGTACGGTATTGGAAAATGCAGTGTTTGAAATCCATACCGGTTTCGAAAAACTGTATCTGCAGGATGGAAAACTCTTAACTGCAAAATCCGTTGCGGATATCATCAACATGCCTGTCTCTGCGGGTGGCGCAGCTGCTGCCATGCAGGAAAAAGGGATTCAGTCATCTTTCACGCTAGGCGAGACTAGCATCAGTGGGTTCGAGTATAACAAGGTATACGAATTGAAAGAAATCGCAGCCCCTGCGGGTTATGTGATTACAAACGGGAGCGTGTTCTTTAAAGCAGTTCTGGAGAAGGCACAGCCTTATCTGCGTCTGACAGACCAGGCTGGAAACATATTGACTGGCGAAAACAGTGACATCATTCTTGATAATGACAGCGCATTGGTTTCTGAAACCTCGTTGTCCATCTCTGTCAAGAACGAAGCCGGCGTCGAGCTTCCCGCGACCGGCGGAACTGGGACCGTACTCTTCACCGCTCTCGGCGGGCTTATGACGGCCACGGCAGGAGCGATCCTGACACTGACGGCATATCGCCGCAGAAAACAGCACCCGTAACAAAAGCACAGGAGCGGGATTGCTCCTTACCGAAACTGAGAAACACCGGCTAACCCATTCAGGGAAAGCCGGTGCTTCTCAGTTTTGAGGGGATATGTCCAAGGCTCTGCCGGTGAGGCCGCCTGCGCCGTATGCTCAGTGAATCGGCTTGGCCTCTCCTGCCTTATCGCTTGATATCGTAGCTCATATTCATCAGGTTCCGGATGCTTTCGATGTCGTCGGTGATGTTGGCGTCTCCGTGAATCGTGTGCTTGATGACGCTGCTCGCGACGGCGAAGTTCAGCATGTCCATCGGTTTATACTGATGCATCATGGCATAGATCAGGCCGCTGGCAAAGGCGTCGCCCCCGCCGACCCGGTCCAGAATATTGAAGGTGAAAAACTTGCTCTCAAAGGTGTGCCCCTGATACCACATATAGGCCATCAGGCTGTTCTCGCTGCCGCTGTGGGCATAACGGACATGCCGCGCGATGCAGGATAGATTCGGATAGCGTTCCACAAAGTGCTGAAAGATCTCATCCTGCTCTTCGTATCCCGGCTGCAGCGGGACGCCGTCCTTCCAGTCGCCCTTGCTGTGGTCGTTTTCATCCTTCCACAGATGATACGGCTCGATGCCCAGCAGCACGTCCACATAGGGCAGGCACTGGGTGCAATAGTCCCGCGCTTCTTCCCAGCTCCACAGCTTGCTGCGGAAGTTTCCGTCGAAGCTGACCGTCAGGCCCTTTTCTTTTGCCGTTTTCATCAGCCGGAGCGTAAATTCCGCACAGCTCGGGCTCACCGCCGGGGTAATCCCGCTCAGATGAAGCCAGTCAAAGCCGTCCAGCAGTTCTTCGGCATTCACCTTATTGAAGTCATACTCCGTGATGGCGCTGTGCTTCCGGTCATAAATGACTTTACTGGCCCGGATGCCGTAACCCGCTTCGAGGTAATACGTCCCCAACCGGTGGGTCGGCGTCTCCTCATGCGTGGAGAGGATGACCGGCGTGCAGTGTACATCATTGCTGCGCAGAAGGCGGATCGCGCTTTTCCCCAGGGAGTTGTTCGGCACCACGCTGAAAAACGTGCTGTCCACCCCCAGATTGGCAAGCGAGAGCGCAATATTGGCCTCGCTGCCGCCGTAACTGGCTTCAAAACTGTTGGCCACACGGATCTTCCCGTAATTGGGCGGGGTCAGCCGCAGCATGATCTCTCCGAAGGTAATAAACTTGTGTCCCGTCTCGTGTGGGATTGGATTTTTATGAATCATGATTCTGCTCTCCTTTCTGCTGCCGTGTGGCAGCGGGTCCGCTCTTCAGACATTCAAGCGGATCAGCAATGCCGTTTTTTGATGAAGCCAGAATATCATCGTACCGGCTCATCGTCAAGTATCTTTGCTTCGTCTGTTCCTTATCGTTCTGGAAGCGGCCGGGCGCCGTCCTCCGCCCTCCTGCTCTTCGACAAATGCGTATTTTATCCGTTGAAGAAGCCGATTCATTATGGTAGAATAAAGTTGTATAAAAATATAAATATGCAGATTTGCGGAACAGGATCTGCATGAAAGGCAAGGAGTAGCAATCATGATTCAAGCCATTGACAATGTCGTTAACGCTATCAGCGGGGTTCTTTACCAGCCGTACATTGTTCCCCTGCTTCTCATCCTGGCCGGAATCTATTTCACGATTCAGACCTGGCTTCTGCAGTTTCGCCTCTTCGGGGAATCCCTCCGTGTCGTAAAGGAGAAGCCGGTCAATCTCGGCGCAACCTCATCCTTCGGCGCCCTGATGGTCTCTACCGCCTCCCGTGTCGGCACTGGCAATATCATGGGCGTCTCCACCGCGCTCTGCCTCGGCGGCCCCGGCGCCATTTTCTGGATGTGGATTACGGCCATTCTCGGCGGTGCCTCCGCCTTTGTGGAATCCACCCTGGCACAAATCTATAAAAAACGCGATCGCGACGGAGGCAGTTACGGCGGACCCTCCTATTACATGCAGGATGCCCTCGGGCAGCGCTGGCTCGGTGTGGTTTTTGCCGTTGTTCTGATTCTCACCTACGTGGTCGGATATAACATGCTTGCGGCCTATAACACCCAGGACACCTTCAGCGTCTTTTCTTTCTACAGCTCGCGA
This sequence comes from Oscillospiraceae bacterium, assembly GCA_017458335.1. Classification (GTDB taxonomy): domain Bacteria; phylum Bacillota; class Clostridia; order Oscillospirales; family Oscillospiraceae; genus Limivicinus. Next base: position 88,820 of record JAFTFT010000004.1, on the reverse strand, counting down.
ACCCGCTATGTGATCGGCGCCGTGCTCGCCGTTCTGTTCGGGATCTGCGTTCTCGGCGGCGGCAAACGCCTCACCAGGGTGACCGAAGTGCTGGTCCCGTTAATGGGTCTTCTCTACGTTATTGTCTCCCTGATCGTCGTGATCATGAACATCTCCAGTCTTCCCCGCGTATTCGGCATGATCTTCCGCTCCGCCTTTGATTTCAAGGCCATTTTCGGCGGCTTCACCGGCTCCTGCATCATGTGGGGCATCAAGCGCGGCCTGTATTCCAATGAAGCCGGTATGGGTTCCGCGCCCAACGCGGCGGCCGCCGCCGATGTGGCACACCCCGCCAAGCAGGGCCTTGTCCAGATGTTATCCGTGTTTATCGACACGCTGCTGATCTGCTCGGCCACTGCTTTCATGTGCCTCTTTTCCGGTGTGCTTCCCACCGCGGACGCCGCCGGCGCCGCCTATGTACAGGCGTCCACCCGCGCTGTGCTGGGCGACTTCGGTCCTGTCTTCCTGACGGCAGCCGTTTGCCTCTTTGCCTTTACCACGCTTCTCGGCAACTATTACTACACCGAAGGCTGCCTCCGTTTCATCATGAAGCGTGAACCGAGCAAGACCTTCATGCTCATCTTCCGCCTCTGCGCTACCGTGCTGATTTTCCTGGGCGCGGTCATCTCGGCGGGGCTCGCATGGGATACGGCCGATCTTCTTCAGGCTCTGATGGTGCTCATCAACGTTCCGGTCATCCTGATCCTGGCAAAACCCGCGCTGGCCGCCCTGAAGGACTATGAAGCCCAGCGCAAAGCCGGGAAGGAACCCGTCTATCGCGCGGCGAAAAACGGCGTTTCGGGCACCGATTTCTGGAACTGAAGCGCTCCCGACGGAAACCGTTCAGTTTCCCGCGCCGCCCGAAGTGCTCGAAGCACAGCACGCATCATGCAGGGAGTGAATCGTCAGATATAGGAGGCAAGCGCCCGCCGCGTTCATTCTGAGAGGAGGGATCCGGTATTCTAAGCTACTATACAGTGTTGATCATCCTTTCCTGGATGGCATTGGGTGTACTCTGCATCCTGCTCTGGGAAAACAGCTGGATCCCGAAAGAGGACAAACGGCACTTCTATCTCACATATGGGATTATTGCGCTTGCTGCGCTTGCCGAATGGACCGGAATACAGTTAAACGGCAATGAAAGTTTTCCGAAATGGGTCCTGGCCGGGGTGAAATGCGCGGACTATGTTCTCACGCCGCTGGCCGGGGGCGCCCTCGCGGCGCAGATGAAGCTTCACAATCGGTGGCAAACAGCCCTGATCACCGTGCTTGCCGCCAACACCCTGTTCCAGATTGTGGCCTGCTTCAATCGCTGGATGCTTGTGATTGACGATCAGAACCATTATTCTCACGGCCCGCTTTATACGGTTTATATCCTTGTCTATCTTCTGGTCATCATCCTGATGGCCGCTCAGTTTCTGTCTTTCGGAAGGTCCTATCGCAGGCAGAACCGCGCTTCTCTCTATTCCGTTCTGCTTCTCGTGATCGTCGGCATCGGCATCCAGGAACTGCTGGGCAGCGAGTACCGGACCGCGTATATCTCCCTGACCCTGGGTGTTACACTGATGTTTATCCACTACTCGGAATTCTATCAGATGCACGCGGATGAACATATCCGCCTGCAGTACACCCAGCTCATGACGGATGCTCTCACCGGTGTGCTCAGTCGCCATGCCTATATGACCGCCCTGCAGCGTTACGCGGATCCCGCCGGGATCCCGGGTGATCTGGCCGCATTTTCCATTGACATCAACGGGCTGAAGACCGTCAATGATACCATTGGCCACAAGGCGGGAGACGAGCTGATCATCGGCGCCGCCCGCTGCATTGAGAAGGTTTTCACCGGCGACGAATGCTTCAGAACCGGCGGCGATGAGTTTATCGTTCTGACACGAATGGGAAAGGAGCAGGCCGACGCGGCTCTGCTCCGCCTGGAACAGGAAACCGCTTCCTGGACCGGGAAACTGGTCAAAAGTCTGAACCTGGCCGCCGGCTATGCCCTCGTCGGCGAACATCAGGGGATCACGGCCGAAAAGCTCGTTATTGAGGCGGACCACGCCATGTATGCCGGGAAAGCGGCGTATTATCGGGAAAGCGGGCACGACCGGCGATCCCACCGCACGGACATGAACCGGTCGGACAGAGCATAAATCAAGTTTCTTGCCCGGCCTCGCCTCACGGCCGCCGACTAACGTACTGTCCGCCCGGTCTTCAGGTCGTAGGTCCGGATGAAGCGGCCGGGCTCCACGCCCTCGTCCAGATACCGGCGCAGAATCTCGGCGCAGGCATGGCTGTCGCTAAGGGCATGGTGGTGGTCCAGTTCGATGCCAAGACAGTCGCACATGGTGTTGAGACGGTGGTTCTCCGTCTCGGGATGAACCACACGGCTCATGCGCACGGTGCAGGCGTACTTCACGCGCGTCTGCCAGGGGATGTCATAGGCACGCAGGCATTTGGCCAGCACCCCCAGGTCGAAGGCGGCGTTGTGCGCCACGAGGATGGCGTTGGTAAACATCGGCTCCAGCTTCGCCCAGATTTCCGGGAAGGTCGGTTCCGTCTCGACCGCCGCCGGGGTGATTCCGGTGAGCTCGATGTTGAAGGGGTCGAAGCGCGTCTCGGGGTTTACGAGGGAATAAAACTCCTCCGCGATCTCGCCGTCTTCGATGACCGTGACGCCGATGGCGCTCATCCGGTCGTTCCGGCTGTTGGGCGTCTCCACATCGAAGGCCACATAGCGTCCCTTCGGGCTGACGCGGGTAAAGCGCCGGAAGACGGTTCCGTCCCGCTCCACTTTTTCCAGCCACATCTCCGCCGGTCGTACCCAGAGCCCGTGCCCCCCGTAGAGCGCCCGGTACACCACCATCGGCTCCTCGGTCTCAGAGTGCTGCGCAATGTCCAGCACCTCGTACTCGTTGCCCTTGAAATGCCGGTACCGTCCCGGCGGGATCTGCCTTCTGGCTTCTTCCAGCGTCATTGTTTCTGTACGCCCGGCCTTGCGGCCGGGCTTTCCTTTCTCCTTTGTTCAGGCATCCCTGTCGTCCGTGACCAGGTCTGCCGTCGTGAGTTCCGCCGCCCGGATCAGATCCTGCGGGCTCAGCTCCACCTGGGCCCCGACTTTTCCGGCGCTGACGCAGACGGTGTCGAAGAGCTCCGCCGTCTCATCCAGGAAGGACGGGAACGGCTTCTTCATCCCGATGGGCGAACAGCCTCCGTGAATGTACCCCGTCAGCGGCAGAAGCTCCTTCTGCTTGATCATGACGATGGCTTTTTCGCCGGAGACCTTCGCCGCCTTCTTGAGATCGAGCTCTTCCCGCACCGGGATGACAAACACATAGTGCTGTCCGCTCTTTCCCTCCGTCACCAGCGTCTTGAACACCTTGTCGACGTCCTCGCCCAGGAGCCGGGCCACCTCGACGCCGCTGAGGCTCGCGTCCTCTTCATAGAAATGGCTGACATACGGGATCTTCAGGCTGTCCAGGACCCGCATGACATTGGTTTTTCCGGTATTCTTCATCGGGGATTATTCACCGGCCAGTTTCCGGTACTTGGCATAGCGGCGGGCGGTGAATTCCTCCGCCTCGGCAAAGAGCTGCTCCGCGCGGTCCGGGAAGGTGCGCGTCAGCGAGGCGAAGCGGTTTTCGCCCATCATGTACTCCCGCAGCTTGCCGTTGGGCTCGCCGGAATCCAGGGAGAAGGGGTTCTTCCCTTCCTTCTCGTTGTCCGGGTTATAGCGGAACAGGGGCCAGAAGCCGCATTCCACCGCGGCCTTGCCCTCGTCGATGGATTTGCCCATGCCCTTGGAGAGGCCGTGGTTGATGCAGGGGGCGTAGGCGATGACGATGGAGGGTCCGTCATACGCCGCGGCTTCCTTCAGGCACTTGATCAGGTGCTCGGGATTGCCGCCGATTGAGACCTGGGCGACATAGACGTAGCCGTAGGTGGAGAGGATGAGGCCGAGGTCCTTCTTCGGCGTCCCCTTGCCGGCCGCGGCGAACTGCACCGAGGCGCCGGTCGGGGTGGCCTTGGAGGCCTGGCCGCCGGTGTTGGCGTAGAGCTCGTTGTCCATGACCAGGACGTTGAGGTTCCGGCCGCTGGCCATGACGTGGTCCAGACCGCCGTAGCCGATGTCGTAGGCCCAGCCGTCGCCGCCTACCATCCAGACCGCCTTCTTCGTCAGGGCGTCCTGGCGGTCACGGAGGAAGGCGATGTCTTCGCTCTGTTCCGTGCTTGCCGCAAGCGCGCCGCGGACCGCGTCCGAGAGCTCCGCCGTCCGGTCCATGTCGTCCCCGTCCGCGAGCCAGGCTTCCAGCGCGGCTTTCAGGGCTCCGTCTTCCGTCTTCTCGACGATGTTCCCGGCATGCATCTTGACCTGATCGCGCATCTGCTCGGCCGAGATGCTGATACCGAGGGCGAATTCCGCGTTGTTCTCAAACAGCGAGTTGGAGAAGGCCGGGCCGAAGCCGCGCCGGTTCACCGTCTGCGGATAGCTCGGGGTATAGAAGCCGTAAGCCTGGGAGCAGCCGGTGGCGTTGGCCACGTACAGCCGGTCGCCGAAGAGCTGGGTCAGGAGCTTGATGTACGGGGTCTCGCCGCAGCCGGGGCAGGCGCCGGAGAACTCGTACAGCGGCTGCTCGTACTGGCTGCCCTTGGCGGAGAAGCGGCTCATGGGGTTGGGCTTCTCGGAGAGGGTCAGGCAGTGATCCCAGTTGGCCTGCTCGTCGAGGACATCGTCCAGCGGGACCATCTTCAGGGCCTTTTCCTTGGAGGGGCAGACATTGGCGCAGCTGCCGCAGCCCTGGCAGTCGAGCACGTCGACCTGGATGCGGTAGCGCAGGCCCTCAAAGCCCTTGCCCACGGCCTTTTTGGTGACGCAGGTCCGGGGCGCCGCGGCGGCTTCCTCTTCGGTGAACAGGAAGGGACGGATCGCCGCGTGCGGGCAGACCAGACTGCAGCGGTTGCAGCCGATGCACTTGTCCGCGTCCCAGACGGGGACGTTGTCCGCCACGCCGCGCTTTTCAAAGCGGGCCGTATCCGTCGGCATGATGCCGTCGGTGTATTTCTGGAACACGCTCACCGGGAGCAGATCGCCCTCGGCGCGGTTCATCGGGATCAGGATCTCCCGGACGAACTCCGGCAGGTTCTCATCCGGCGTCTTCACCTCGTCCTTGAGCTCCGCCCACTCGGCCGGAATGTCGATCTTCACGGCGTCGGTGAGGCCGCGCTCGATGGCGGCGAGGTTCATGTTCACGATCTTCTCGCCCTTGCGGGAGAAGGTCTTGACGGCCGCGTCCTTCATGTACTTCTCGGCCTCATTGATGGGCAGCACGCCGGAGAGCTTGAAGAACGTCGCCTGCAGCACGGTGCTGGTGCGGTTGCCGAGGCCGATCTCGTCGGCGATGTCCGTTGCGTCGATGGTGTAGAAGTTGATCTTCCGCTCGGCCAGCAGGCGTTTCGCGCGGTTCGGCAGGTTGTGCACCAGCTGCTCGCCCTTCCAGCGGGTGTTCAGCAGGAAGATGCCGCCGGGCTTGACCTCATTCACAATATCATAGGTGTGCATGTAGCTCTGCTTGTGGCAGGCCACAAAGTCCGCCATCGTGACATAGTAGGTGGAGAGGATCGGCTCATGGCCGAAGCGCAGGTGGCTTCTCGTGAGACCCCCGGACTTCTTGCTGTCGTACTGGAAGTAGGCCTGGACATACTGGTCGGTGTTGTCGCCGATGATCTTGCAGGAGTTCTTGTTCGCGCCGACCGTTCCGTCGGAGCCGAGGCCCCAGAACTTGCAGGAGATGATGGAGGCGCCGGAGGTCACGATGTTCTCGCCCACCGGGAGGGAGTGGAAGCCCACATCGTCGTTGATGCCGACGGTGAAGTGGTTCTTCTGAACGGTCTTCATGTTGTCGAAGACGGCCTTGATCTGGGCCGGGGTGGTGTCCTTGGAGCTGAGGCCGCAGCGCCCGCCGAGGACCGGCAGGTGCAGGCCCGCCTCCAGGACCGCCGTGCTGACATCCTCAAAGAGCGGTTCGCCCAGCGAGCCGGGTTCCTTGGTGCGGTCGAGGGTGGTGAGGATGCGGCAGCTTGCGGGGATCGCTTCGGCAAAATGCTTCAGGGAGAAGGGCCGGTACAGGTGCACCTGAATGAAGCCGACCTTTTCGCCGCGGGCCGTCAGGTAATCCACCACCTCGCGGACCGTGTCGCTGACCGAGCCCATGGCCACGATGACGCGCTCGGCGTCCGGGGCGCCGAAGTAGTTGAAGAGCTTATACTCTCTTCCCGTGAGCGCCGAGATCTTTTCCATGTACTCTTCCACAATGGCCGGGAAGGCCTCATACGCCGGGTTCACGGTCTCACGGTGCTGGAAGAAGGTGTCGTCGTTCTCGCCCGTATGGCGGATGGTGGGGTGCTCGGGATTCAGGGCGCGGTCCCGGAACTTTTTCAGTTCCGCCCGGTCGACCAGCTTCGCCATGTCGTCAAAGTCCAGGACCTCAATCTTCTGGATCTCATGGCTGGTGCGGAAGCCGTCGAAGAAATGCTGCACCGGGAGGTGCCCCTTGATGGCCGGGAGGTGGGCCACCGCGCCCATGTCCATGCATTCCTGCACGCTGGAGGAGGCCAGCTGGGCCCAGCCGGTCTGGCGACATGCCATCACGTCGGAATGATCGCCGAAGATGGAGATCGAATGCGTGCCGACGGAGCGCGCCGCCACGTGCATCACGGCGGGCAGCTGCAGCCCCGCGATGCGGTACATCGGCGGGATCATCAGCATCAGGCCCTGGGACGAGGTATACGTCGAAGCAAGCGACCCGGCCTCCAGCATGCCCTGCAGCGCGCCGCAGGCGCCGGCTTCGGCCTGCATCTCAACAATCCGGACCTGGGTGCCGAAGATGTTCTTCATGCCGTTGGCCGCCCACTCGTCCACATGGGTGGCCATGGGGCTGGACGGGGTGATGGGGTAGATCGCCGCCGTCTCCGTAAAGGCGTAGGAGATGTACGAGGCGGCCTCGTTGCCGTCCATGGATTTGAACACTTTTTTGTCTGACATTTCTTTTCTCTCCTTCGTTGTCTGTTGATCTGTATGAGAATGCTTTTATTTTAATCTGAAACAGCGGAAATGTCTATGAGAAATTCAAAAGAATCCGGGCGTACACCGCTATCCCGCCTGTAAGGCCGCCTGCTTCTTTACGTACCGCACCACATAGTCCGCGAAGCGTCGGGTGGCCGGTCCGGCCCGGTCCCCCGCCGCGATGGCGATGCCGATGGTGCGCTTTGCCTCCGGGATCAGCGGCAGGGTCAGCAGGCGGTCGCGCCGCCCCTTCAGCAGCAGCTCCGGCATGATGCTCATCCCGAGGCCCTGCTCCACCATGGCGATGATGGCGTAGTCGTCTTTCGTATAGAAGCGGACATTCGGCTTCACCCCCGCGGCCTCCAGGGCGCGGCGCGCGTCGTGGTCCGAGCTTTTCAGCAGGCTGATGAAAGGCTCCGTCTCGCACTCCACCAGAGGGAACTTCGGATAGCTGGCAAAACGGCTGTCCAGCGGCAGGATCGCCAGCAGCCGGTCCTCCATCAGGGGGATGCACTCACAGTCCAGCGCGCAGGGGACATTGACGAAGCCGATGTCGATGCTTCCGTCCGAAAGCCATTCCTCCACGTCATGATAGTCGCCGTTCAGCAGACGGAAGTCCACGTTCGGATAGTCGGTCTGAAACTCCTTCAGCACCCCCGGCAGCCAGTGCACCGCCACCGAGGTAAAGGCCCCGATGCGCACGGTGCCGGTGTCAAGGCCCCGGATCGCCGAGGCCGTCTGTTCCAGCTGCTCGGCGCTGCTGAGGAGGCTCCGCACCGCCGGCATCAGGCGCTCCCCTTCTCCTGTCAGGGAGACCCCCGCCCGGCTTCGCTTCAGCACCGCGAAGCCCAGGTCCTTCTCCAGACTGTCCAGGGTGTGGCTGACCGCCGACTGGGTCACGTTCATCTGTCTTGCGGCCTGCGTCAGGCTCCCCTGTTCCACGACGGTCGCCAGTGTCTTATACTTTGTGAGGTTCATGCCGTGCCTCGCCCCCTGTCATTTTCTGTCTCAAGATGAATTATATTCATGCTTTTATGAACAAAATTATTTTTGTTTCTATTATAATTAAAAAAATGAAAATTTCAAGGGGAAAGGGCGTCAAGTCCTCTTGCCGCTTTTTCGATTTGGACTATAATTTCGTTTATCGCAAAGAAAAGAGAGGTTTCCCACTATGTCTTCATCCAGCATTTTTGTCCTGCTCGCGATTGTGATCTACCTGGTCGGCATGATTCTCATCGGGTATCGGCACTCCAAAGGTACCAGTACCAGCTCCGACTTCTATCTCGGCGGCCGGAAGCTCGGCCCCGTCGTCGCCGCCATGAGCACTGAGGCTTCGGACATGAGCGCCTATCTGCTGATGGGTGTTCCCGGTCTGGCGCTCTTCTGCGGCGTTGCCGAAGCCGGCTGGACCGCCATCGGTCTTGCCGCCGGCACCTACCTGAACTGGCTGATCGTTGCCCGCCGGCTCCGCGTCTATTCCGCGAAGCTGGACGCCATCACCGTTCCGGACTATCTTTCAAAGCGCTTCCGTGACAACACCAAGCTCATCGAGATCATCGGCGCGCTGGTGATCATCGTCTTCTTCGTCCCCTACACCGCTTCGGGCTTTGTGGCCTGCGGCAAGCTCTTCAACACCATGTTCGGCTGGAGCTACGTTCCCACCATGATCATCTCCGCCGTCGTCATCGTCGCCTACTGCACGATGGGTGGATTCATGGCCGCTTCCATCACCAGCCTGATCCAGAGTCTGGTCATGACCTTCGCGCTGATCGTTGTCCTGTTCTTCGGCATCAATGCCGCGGGCGGCTGGGGCGCTGTGATGGAGAATGCAAAGACCGTCCCCGGTTATCTGGACTTTTTTGCCAATACAAACATTCAGGCATCCGAGGCCGGGAAATATGGCTTCCTCGCCATCTTCTCCACCCTGTCCTGGGGCTTCGGCTACTTCGGCATGCCCCACATTCTGATCCATTTCATGGCGGCAAAGGATGAGAAGAACATCAAGACCAGCCGCCGGATCGCCGCCTCCTGGGTTGTCATCTCCCTGGGCGTCGCCGTCATCATCGGCATCGTCGGTTATGCGCTCGTGAACGCAGGTGTGATTGACGGCTTCGCCAGCAGTTCGGAAGCAGAGTCCGTTCTGGTCCGCGTCTCCGCCGTTATGAGCCAGAAGAACGTCTTCTTCTCCATCATCGCGGGCATCATCCTGGCGGGCATTCTCTCCGCCACCATGTCCACCGCGGATGTTCAGCTTCTGGCCGCCGCGTCAGGCATTACGCAAAACCTGCTGCAGGATGTATGCGGGCTGAAGCTGGATGACCAAAAGAGCCTTCTGATCGCACGGATCGGCGTCATCTGCATCGCCATTGTCGCCGTGTTCTTCGCCCTGAACCCCAACAGTTCCATCTTCCGCGTCGTCTCCTTTGCCTGGGCCGGCTTCGGCGCCACCTTCGGCCCGGTCATGCTTTTCTCCCTGTTCTGGAAGCGCTGCAACAAGTACGGCGCCATCGCCGGCATGCTCTCCGGCGCGATCATGATCTTTGTCTGGAAGTTTGGCGTGCGCCCCCTGGGCGGCGCATGGGACATCTATGAGCTGCTGCCCTCCTTCCTGGTCAGCTGCGTCCTGATCGTCGTGGTGAGCCTCCTGACAAAGGAGCCCGAGGACGAGATCGTGAAGGAGTTTGAAAGCATCTGATTCCGCTCGTCTGATTCCCGCCCTTCTGCGGGGAATGAAAATAAAAATCCCCTCCGGGCGTCCTGCTCAGAGGGGATTTTTCATGGGATGGGTTTCTGCGGTTTCCGGCCGGTCCGCGGTTTCGGTCCGGGAACAGGCCCGGTCCTCGCGGGGCACGCAGCCTGCCGCTTCCCTTCAGCGCGTTTTCTTCAGTTCCTCGATCCTCCTGAGGATCATCTTTTCGTTATACAGGAAGAACAGCCCCGCGCCGATCAGGCAGGTGACCGTCGCCACCACCGCGGTGCTGCGGTAGCTCGCCGCCGTCTCCGCCACGGTCATCGAGGTGAACACCACCATCGCGAGGGCCTGGCCCATCTTGAAGGCGAAGGTGCGCGCCGCGAAGAACATGCCGCTGCGGTCCTCTCCGGTCTCCAGGCGGTTGAGCTCGGCCACGTCGGCCACACAGGCCTGCGGCAGGATGCCCAGGATCGCCATCGGCACCGACGCGCAGACAGCCACGATGAAGCCCCAGTACAGGCCCTTTCCGCAGATTGAGGTAATCAGGAAGACCAGAGAGTAGGCGAAGAAGCCGGTGATGATCAGCTTTTTCTTTCCGAGTTTCGGCGCCAGCTTGTTGACCGCCGGGTACAGAAGCACGCTGATGAAGGTCATCGTCGCCGTCAGGACAAAGGTCCAGGTATCCTCGATCTCCATGAGCTTGGTCTCATAGAAGGCCAGGCCCGTCTGGAACAGAGTCAGGGCGAAGAAGTAGATCACGTCGCTGTAGACGAAGCGGCGGAACTGGCCGTTCGAGAAGGTTTTGAGCAGGGAGCGGAAGGCCCTGGTCTCGCTGGGTTTGGAATCGATGTAGTCCCGCTCCTTGATGTAGAGGGACGGGATGAGCATCGCGACGCAGGCGACGGTCGCCATGATCGCCACCGCGAGGCGGACGGAGCCGGCCTGCCCCACCGCGCCCTGCAGCATTCCCGCCACGTTCGGCAGCATGAAAGAGACGCTCTGCCCGGCGATAAAGGTGAAGGAGATGAAGGTGGAGACGTTGATCCGGTGCTCCTGCGTGTCGCCCAGCTCCGCGATCAGCGCGTTGTACGGCGTGCAGAAAATGGTCATCACCAGATAGAACAACAGCAGCAGCACAAAGAGCAGCGCGTCGTTCACGACGGTGTTTGCCGTCTGGGGAAGGGTGAAGAGGCCGATGGTCACCAGCGCGAACGGGATCGCCACGGCCCGCATAAAGGGGATGCGGCGGCCGCCCCGGTAATTGCTTCTGTCGGACCAGCCGGCGATCAGCGGATCGGTGACCGCGTCAAAGATGCGTCCGACCGCCAGCACCAGGCCGAACAGGGTCAATTTAAAGAGGATGGGGTTCTGGGTGATGCCGGAGGCGAAGATGCCCGTGTTCGGGTTCTGGGCATCCGGACTCCCGGTGTAGTAATAGACCATCCAGTTGCTCACGATGCCGGACAGCAGGCTCCAGCCGAACTGGCCGACGGCAAAGATCCACAGCAGTTTGTTGGTGATCGGTTTCAGCTTCTTCGCATTCATGGCAGGCTTCTCCCTTTCCTGATTTGTTCCGGGTAAGGCTTTTCCATCACATTTTAAGGGTCCGCCATGAAAAAGTCAATGTGATTTTCAGCTTCATCGGCACATCAGTTCAGAAGGAATTCCGCTTCCCGCCGCCGGAAACAGCTGCCTCTTACTCGTAGTCGGCCACGTTTGTCCAGCTGAGCAGGAAGTCCCGCTCTTCAAGGTTTCCCTTGACGGACTGGGAAGCCGCCACGATGGGCATCCACTTCTGGACATAGCGTTTGTCCGTGCCGCTCTTTTCGCAGAAGAGGTTCAGGTACTTTTCGGCCGTCGCCGCATCGCCCGACAGATGGAAGGTGAGATAGGTCCGGGCCACATCCGCGGAGGCGTTGCCCTGGGTCGCATGAGCCCAGTCGATGATATAGGGCTTTCCGTCCGGTGTCAGCAGGACGTTCGACGGGCAGAAGTCGCCGTGGCAGAGCTTGTCGTGCGTGGGCAGCCCCTCCAGCCGGATCAGCAGCTCATAGCGCGTCACGGGATCCAGATCGGCCGCGAGGATTTTCCGGTTCATCTTGTCTTTCAGACGGCTCAGAAGCGGGCTGTGCTTGGAGTGGATCTGCATCTGGGTTTCCACCAGCAGGTCGAGATACTCGTCCTTCTTCTCCGGGTTGTCCCGCATCAGATGGCTCAGCGTGGTTCCCTCGATGAATTCCGACACAATCGCCCACTTGCCGTCGATGGTGGTGACTTCCAGGATCTTCGGCACATACAGGCCGACATCCTCCACGCGGGCATTGTTCAGCGCTTCGTTCAGGATGTCCGCCTTGGAAAAGGTACTGTTGAAGACCTTGATGCAGCAGTCCCCGTCGCGATAGATGGTTTTTGTCTTTCTTTCCGCAATGACAGTATCCAGTTTCATATGCTCAGCTCCTCTCCAACTGCGTGGTGTCGGGGGTCGCCTTCTCCTGGAAGGTGTTCCCGTAATAGGCGTTCAGATACATCTGGCGGATCTCGCTCATCAGCGGGTAGCGCGGATTTGCGCCGGTGCACTGATCGTCGAAGGCCTGTTCCGTCATCTCGTCCAGCGTCTTCAGGAAGCTCTCCTCATCCGGCACATAGTCGCGGATCGTGGGCTTGATGCCGATCTGACGCTTGAGTTCGTCGATCTTCTCGATCAGCGCCGCAACCAGTTCCTCATCGCTCGCCCCTCTGCAGCCCAGATAGGCGGCGATCTCCGCATAGCGGGCCATGGTGTGCGGGTGGTCATACTGCGGGAAGGTGCCCATCTTGGTCGGCACCTCGGCCGAGTTGAAGCGGATCACTTCATCCATCATCAGGGCGTTTGCAAGGCCGTGGGCAATGTGATGGAAGGCGCCCAGCTTGTGCGCCATGGAGTGCATCACGCCGAGGAAGGCATTGGCGAAGGCCATACCGGCCATGGTGGCGGCGTTGGCAACCTTTTCTCTGGCCTCCAGATCCGTCTGGCCGTTTTCATAGGCGCGGGGCAGGTAGGCAAACAGCGTCTTGAGCGCCTTCAGCGCCAGGGCGTCGGTGTAGTCCGTGGCCATCACCGAGGCATAGGCTTCCAGCGCATGGGACACCGCGTCGATGCCGGAGGAGGCCGTGAGGCCCTTGGGGGCGCTCATGTGCAGATCGGTGTCCACGATCGCCATGTTCGGCATCAGTTCATAATCCGCCAGCGGGTACTTGATTCCGCTGGTCTCGTCCGTGATGACCGCGAAGGGCGTGGCCTCGCTGCCCGTTCCCGCGGAGGTGGGAATCGCGACAAAATATGCCTTTTCGCCCATCTTCGGGAACTTGTAGATTCTCTTCCGGATATCCGAGAAGCGCATCGCCATGTCGGCAAAGTCCGCCTCGGGATGCTCATACAGCACCCACATGATTTTCGCCGCGTCCATGGGCGAGCCGCCGCCCAGGGCGAGGATGACATCGGGTTTGAAGCTCAGCATCTGGGCCGCGCCGCGTCTGGCGCATTCCAGGGTGGGGTCGTTCGGCACATCGAAGAAGCAGGTGTGCTGGATCCCCATTTTTTCCAGCTTGGCAAAGATCGGCGCCGCCGCGCCGGACTTGTACAGATGCGGGCCGGTGACCACGAAGGCACGGGTCTTTCCCATCTCTCCCAGCTCGGCCAGAGCGGTCGGCAGGCAGCCCCGCTTGGTATAGATCTTTTCAGGCGCGCGGAACCACAGCATGTTTTCCCTTCTTTCCACGACGGTTTTGATGTTCAGCAGGTGCTTGACCCCGACGTTCTCCGAGACCGAGTTTCCGCCCCAGGAGCCGCAGCCCAGCGTCAGGGACGGCGTCAGGGCAAAGTTGTACAGGTCGCCCAGGCCGCCGTGGGACGAGGGGGTATTGACCACGATCCGGCAGGTCTTCATCCTGTTCTGGAACTCCGCCAGCTTCTCCTGTCCGGTAACCGTATCCAGGTAGATGGACGAGGTATGGCCGAGGCCGCCGTCTTCGATCAGTTTCTCCGCCTTGGCGAAAGCGTCCTCCAGGTCCGCCGCACGGTACATCGCCAGTACCGGGGAGAGCTTTTCATGGGCAAACTCCTCGCTCAGGTCCACCGAGTCCACTTCGCCGATCAGGATCTTGCTCCGCTCGGGTATCGTGATTCCAGCCAGCGCCGCGATCGTTGCCGCGGACTGTCCGACGATCTTTGCGTTCAGTGAGCCGTTGATCAGGATCGTTTTGCGGACCTTGTCCAGCTCCTCTCCCTTCAGGAAGTAGCAGCCTCTTGCCGCAAACTCGCGCCGCACCGCGTCATAGACCTTTGTATGCACGATAACGGACTGTTCCGAAGCACAGATCATGCCGTTGTCAAAGGTCTTGGAGTGAATGATGGAGTTGACAGCCAGCAGAATGTCCGCCGTCTCATCGATGACCGCCGGGGTGTTTCCCGCGCCGACGCCCAGCGCCGGGGTGCCGGAGGAGTAGGCCGCGTTGACCATGTTCGGGCCGCCGGTGGCGAGAATGATGTCCGCTTTCTTCATCAGCACGCCCGTCATGTCACGCGACGGCATGTCGATCCAGCCGATGATATCTTCCGGCGCGCCGGCCGCTACGGCCGCTTCCAGGACGACCTTCGCCGCCTCCACCGTGCAGGCCTTCGCCCGGTGATGCGGGCTGATGATGATGCCGTTGCGGGTCTTCAGCGCCAGAAGCGTCTTGAAGATGGCGGTGGAAGTCGGGTTTGTCGTCGGGATAATCGCGCAGACCAGACCCAGGGGCTCGGCAATCTTCCGCATGCCGTATTCTTTGTTTTCTTCAATCACGCCGCAGGTCCTGGTGTCCCGATAGGCGTTGTAGATATATTCGGACGCGAAGTGATTCTTGATCACCTTGTCTTCCACGATTCCCATTCCGGTCTCCGCCACTGCGGCCTTGGCCAGCGGAATGCGCGCCTTGTTGGCCGCCGTCGCAGCCGCCAGAAAGATTCTGTCCACCTGCTCCTGTGAGTAATGCGCATAGATCGCCTGCGCTTTTTTGACCCGGTCGATCTCCTCTTCCAGCTTCTCAACAGTATCGATGAATTCATATGCTTTGCTCATGTTGATCGCCTCCTTGTATCGTCAACAAAATAACAAATCCCGGGCGTTTTGTCAACTGGTTAACAAATTTTCGGATACCTGCATAATTCCGTCGGTCCGCCGCATTTTGACCCGTCCTGTTTTTGGTCGGTCTGCACAGTCGTCTCTCCCTGTTTTCATACAGTTTGCACAGTTTTGTGCCTTCGATTCGCTTCTTCCTGCTCTTCTCCGTTTATCAAACTGCTCCGCCTTCTTGATTCCCCGGCGGTTTTCCCCTCTCCCGCCGTTCGTGTCTGCTTGCATACGGAGGGCAATTGTTCATTGAATCGTCATTGCAAGCCCGGATATTTTCTGTTAAGATGAAAGCATCAAATCGTCGGGAGGTTTTACCATGATCAAAATCCTTGCCAAACGTCTCGTAAAAGAAGAATGTGTCGAAGACTATCTGGCCATGACAAAGGAGCTGGTTGCCGCTTCCCAGGCCGAGCCGGGCTGCGTCACCTATACGCTCAACCGCTGTGCCGAAAACCCGCGCCTGTTCTGCTTCATCGAAATCTGGAAGGATCAGGCCGCCATTGAAGCGCACAACACCAGCGAGCACTTCACCCGCATCGTTCCGCAGCTTGCAAAATACATCGAAATCAATTACCCGGTTGAACATTATACGGAGGTCTGAACATGAAAAGATATCAAAAAATTCTCGCTCTGCTCCTGGTCCTTCTGATGACCTTTGCCCTCAGCGGCTGCAGCGTCATCACCATCACCAAAACCGCCGCCAACATGAGCGATCTGGACAGTGTGACGGCTGATCTGAACCTGGATCTCAACGTGGATATGACCATGATGGAGGAAACCTCTCCCTTCAAGATCAACGTGGCCGGTCCTCTTGACCTCGACCTGGAGGGTGACAAGGGCAAGGCCGAATTCACCATCGACCTCATGGGCGAGAACGTGCCCCTGCTTCTCTACTATGAAAAGCTGGAAGACAAGCTTGTATTCTATACTTCCGCCGACAATGGTGAGACCTGGTCCAAAAACGAGACCTCTTTGAGCGGCGAGAAGGAAAAGGGTTCTTCCGACCTGAAGTCCCTCGCGATGATCAAGAAGCTCGCCGGTTCCTTTGAGGAAACCGGGACCGAGACGGTCCGCGGAACTGAAGCCGTGATCTACTCCGGAAGCATTCTCTGGAAAGACCTGCTCGGAGATGTGGATCTCTCTTCCGCCATGGAAGCGGCCGGTGAAGCTGCCGGCTCCGCCGCCGGTACGCCGCTTGATCTCAGCGGTATGGACCTGACCGCGCTCGGAAGCATTCCCGTCACCATCGGCTTCGACAAGGAGAACGCCCTGATCGTAAAGGGCTCCATCGATCTCACCGAGACCGTTCAGAACCTGATTCCCATGGTCATGAAAGTCGCCATGCAGTCCATGGCCGCCCAGAGCGGAGTGGACGCGGCAGAGATGGAGGACTTTGACCTCAGCGCTCTCGGTTTCAACCTGGATATCCACACCCTGACGGTCTCCGCCGAGCTCTATAACTTCGACGCCGTCGGCGAGATCATGATCCCGCCGGAAGCTCTGGCCGCCGAAGTTGCCGAAGCTGCCTGATTCCTTCTGTCCTTTGTTATCCTTTCAAGGGGATGATTTCTTGCAAAAAGTTTCTCATCAACCGCACCATAAGCCAAAGTTGACCGCGGTCAGCAGTTTTCACTATTTTCGTCTGGTCTACCGTTCCGCGCTGTTTCTCGCGTTCCTGTGGATGTATCTCTCCTGCCGTCTGAGCGGCGGCCCGGAGATCTCCGCCGTGCTGGAGAGCCGTCCCCTGATTCTCAGTCTCATCTGGGTTGTTTTCACGGTGGAGATGATTCTGCGCTTCTTCCCCTCCCGTCTGGAGAGTCCTGGATGTCAGAAGCAGTTTGCCCGGAACTATGTCAAGACCGGCAGGACGAACATCGACATTCAGGACAACAACGGCGTGGTGCTGGTGGCCCTGATCTGGATCGCCTTCAATGCCGTTTTCGGCGCGCTGCACATGTCCGGTATTCTGGACGACGGCATCATGATTCTTCTGTGCCTCGCCTATTCGGTCTGCGACATGATCTGCATTCTGTTCTTCTGCCCCTTCCAGAGCTGGTTTCTGAAGAACAAATGCTGCTGTACCTGCCGGATCTATAACTGGGACTACGCCATGATGTTCACACCGCTCTTCTTTGTGCGAAAGTCCTACACCTGGAGCCTGCTGGTGCTGTCCGTGGCCCTGCTGGCCCGCTGGGAGATCACTTTCTACAGGTATCCCGAACGTTTTTCCGAGGCGACCAACGGCTATCTCGGCTGTAAAAACTGCTCTGAGAAGCTCTGTGCCCATAAGAACCAGCTGCTGCGGCTCTGGACCCAGATCGCCGCGTTCACAGATCAGCGTCTTCGCAGGCTGCGCTAGGCGCATAACCGTAAAAACAGGAAGGCAGATACAAGGTCTGTCTTCCTGCTTTTTTCTTTTCACGATATTCAGTACCGGTAAAACTCCCCGCCGGAGGCGGGGAGTTTTACCGGTAATACCTTGGCGGGCAATCAATTCCGTGAAACAGCTTATATGCTGATCTGCTTTGCCGTCTGTCCCCGGATCAGATCTCGATCTTCGCGCCCATGAGTTTCGCGAACTCACGGACGATGGCGGTGTCGCCGGGCCAGGCCGGAGCCGTGACCAGATTGCGGTCCACAACGGCTTCCGACACATCCACGGGGACATAGGTGCCGCCGGCCAGCGTCACGTCCGGGCCCACCGCGGGATAGGCCGTGGCCCTGTAACCGGCCAGCACGCCCGCCGCCGCAAGGACCTGCGGGCCGTGGCAGATGGCCGCCACCGGCTTTCCGGCGGCAAAGAACTCGCGGACGATCTCCAGGACTCTCGCGTTCAGGCGGATATACTCGGGGGCACGGCCGCCGGTGATGAAGAGGCCTTCATAGTCCTCGGTCTTCACCGCGTCAAAGTCCGCCGTCAGGGCGAAGTTGTGACCGCGGAGCTCGGTGTACGTCTGCTCGCCCAGGAAGTCATGAACCGCCGTGGCGACCGTCTCGCCCGCCTTCTTGTCCGGGCAGACCGCATCCACCTGATACCCCAGCACGCCCAGCGCCTGGAACGGCACCATGGTTTCATAGTCCTCTGTGAAATCGCCGCAAAGAAGCAGTACCTTTTTTGCCATAAGAAACAACCTCCTTCAAATATTTGTTGGTTTGGCTGATTGCATTATAGCATCGTCCTGTGGAAAACACAATCGAAAGTGAAGGTTATTTCCGTAGGATACGTCATAATAAAGCGGAACAGCTCGGTTCAGAGGCACATATAGTCCTGTTATGCCTCCGCATCTTTTCTCACGCTGTTTTCACTTCTACTCTTTTGCCGGCAAATGCAATTCCGTATTTCACGATCTCAGAAACTCCACGATCCTTCATATCCGTGAAGTACGCTTTGTCCTCAATCTGACTCAATGCTTCCTCGGCAAGGTCAGCGAGCGACGCCTTTTCCGATGCGGGTACCGCTTTGAACTCCATGATGATTCCGGGGAGCTTCTGATCTTTCGGCTCCAGGCTCAGGTCAAATCTTCCTTCCCCCGCTTCTCTGTTGGAGCGGATGAGAAACTTGGAAGAGAGGCTCGCAACCAGACCAAGTACCATCCCGTGATAAAACCCTTCTGCCGCTCCGTCAAAGCTTGAGATTGTGGTCAGCATATAGTTTCTGATTGCCCGCTGCAGTCGTTCTCCGTCATTGAGGTAAACCGCTTTTTCGATCTCGGCTATCACGCCGCTGTTTGAACCGGTTTTGATCCAGCTTAATATCTCCGTGTTATAGATTCTTCGAACTTCCGAATTCGGCAGGCGCAGTTCGGCAAACGTTCCGATTTCCGTCTCCTCGGGAACTGTGGCCGGCGTCAGATATCCAGCCAACAGCAGAAAGCTGAAAATTGTGTCGCTCCCATCCGGCATCCGGGGATAGATGACTTCCAGATCCAGCGACGATGGAATTGCCGCCCCCTGCATAACCGCGGTCAGCTCCTGTGCGGTCTCTGGTGTCAACTGAGTCAGCATCTCGCGGATGATCTCATTGTCGCTGGTATTTGCCCAGTATGGTCTGGCCTGGCATCCGGAAGCAAAATAGTTCGTGACCGACCACGGATTATAGATTTCCGTGTTTCCGAAGCGGTATCCGTCATACCAGTTCCGAATTTCATCCATGGCCTCTTCCCGATGGTAATATTTTGCCATCGCCTTCACTTCTTCTTCCGTAAAGCCAAAGTATTCGCTGTATTTTCTGTCCAGCACGGTATTTACCATTGGATTGTTCAATCCACTGAACAGATTCTCTTTTGATATCCGCAAAATCCCGGTAAGTACACCGAAAGCAAGCTCGGTGTTGTCTTTCAGTCCACCCGACAGGAAGTTTCTCATAAAAGAAATGGCCTCCTGGTAAAAGCCTTTCGCGTATCCCTGTTGAATCGGCGTGTCATATTCGTCAATCAGGATCACCACCCTGGACTGATAATGCTTGGAAAGCATTCCGGTCAGGTTCAACAGGGCGCGGCTGAGTTCTACATCGCTCAGCTCTCCCTTCTCCAAACGCGCCATATAATCTTTTGCATCCGGTTCCAGTGCAGCGCTCTGTTTCAGCTCGCTGTGACGTTTGTATTCATCTTTCATGACCAGCCGGATCGCTTCGATTGATTCCGCCCAGTTTTGGAATTTCACATCTTTGAACGTAAGCGTAATGACCGGATATGCGCCCTGCTGTGAGCGGTATTTCTCACCGCACTGCCAGATTTTCTTCCCCGTAAAGTATCGTGAGGTATCCGCTTCTGTCTTCTCAAAAAATGTCTTGAGCATGTTAATCGCCAGTGTTTTTCCAAAACGGCGAGGGCGTGTAAAAAGCGTGACCATGTTGTGGTCGTCGATCAGGTCACGGATCAGAAGCGTCTTATCCACATAATAGCATTCACTGGATATCTCTATATATGAGGTATTACCGACAGCACAGGGGAGAAGCTCCGCTTCCTGCTCATGCTCAACTTCATAAGGGGATATTCCCTCTCTCAACATATAGTTCTGAAGTGCCTGAGTGGGGATCTTCCAATTCCTTCCGTTCCGAACTGCCCCTTCCAGTTTTCCCTCATTACAGAGTCCAGTCACCCGGCGTCCTGTCACATGCAGGCGTTTTGCGGCTTCCGTGGTGCTGATATATTGTCCTTTGTTCTCCATCGCGCAGCCCTCCGATCGGAAATTATTGTATCACCGATCGGAAGTTTTATCAAGTTATCGGAAATAATTTCCTGTTTTTCTGATCAATTTCCGTAAATTTCCGATTAGTTCCATATAGTATCTGAGAATTTCCGATTGATCAGATTCAATATCCCGCCCACCAAACTGGCAAAACAGGCGTTGTCTCCGTCACCAGCATCATGCTGGGGGGACAACGCCTGTTTCTTTATTCTTTTTCTTTGTTCAGTTGCTTCACCAGGTCGGTGATTAGCTCCATGGTCTTTGCGTCCGGCTTTTTCAGCTCTCCGATCAGCTCTTCCAGCATCTTCGGAAACCGGCCTGTCGGTTTCCGGCGCGGGAATGCATCAGAAGGTCAGGGTCTGCTGGGTTTTCAGGCCGGTGGCGCCGCCGGCGCCCATGGCCGTCAGGCTCTCGGCTTCGGGATACTGCTCCTGAACCGCCTCGAGAAGCTTGTTCTGAAGCTCCTCGCTGATAAACTGGCGGGAGTATCCGCTGTCAAAGACATTCAGGAACCAGGGAGAGGTCACGACAATACGGCTCGGGACAATCTGATAAAAATTCATCGGCGACTTGCAGAGGTAATCATACAGCTCTTCATCACTCATCTCGGCGTATTTGGCCGTGTTGCTCAGCGTGGCAAAATAGGTGCGAGCTTTGCCGACAAAGACAGGGATCTCCTCTTCGCTCAGTTCGGCAAAAACAATGTTACGATAGGTTCCCGTGATTTCAACGCCGTAGCTCATGAAATAGGTGGGGAGGATGGGCATCTCCTCGGAGCAGATGTCGCCCTCGCGGATCTGGCGTGTCCAGTACAGATCCACCTGGGGATTGACGGCCATGTTGTTGAGCTTGGCCGTGTTGGACTCGCTGGAACCGAAAAGCGACAGATCCGCTGGATCCATGACGTATTCGACGCTCCCGATCGTCGGGACGTTGTTGTAGGCCGTGGCGATCTGATACATCTCGCGGTAGTTGTTTTCGGCGCCTTTCAGATACTCAAGGATCAGTTCCTTCTTCAGCTCGTCAGACAGGTCGATGTCGCCGAAGTTGATCCCGCCCACGCCGGACTCCGTTGCGGAGGTGACGGCGTCAACACCGGGCTGCATGTAGTAATCCTCGCCTTTGAAATATCCATTGGCCTTCGCCCAGGCTTCCGGGTCTTCCTCTGCAGCGGCGTCATCGGCGAAAGCGGCAGCCGTGCAGCTGAGCGCGATCAGCAGGGCAAGAAGCATTGCGATGGTTTTTTTCATTTTGTTGTCCTCCTTTTTGGACTTTATTTCAGACAGATTATAGCACTTTTGCTATCGGAGGTCAAACCGAAGGAGAAATCAGCGCTGCTTCAGAATCACTTCGCCGTTCCGGCCGCCGAGGTATGCGCCGTTTTCCGCTTCTCATGTCGCTCTCGAGCAACCGCAAAACAGGCGTCGTCACCGTCTTCAGCATCATGCTGCGGAGACAACGCCTGTTTTCTTTATTCTTTCCCCTTGTTCAGCTGCTTCACCAGGTCGGTGATCAGCTCCAGGGTCTTTGCATCCAGCTTTTTCAGTTCCTCGATCAGTTCCTCCAGCATTTTCGGCGCCGGATTGTCGTCCTCAAAGAACTGATGCGGTGTAATCTTCAGATAATCGCAGATGTAGAACAGTCCCTGCAGCGAGGGAACCATCCTTCCATTTTCAATCTGGTTAATATAGCTATTGTTTTGCCCCAGAGACAGCGACATGTCACGCGCAGAAACACCTCTCTGCGTTCTTAATTGTGCAATTCTCTTTCGTGTATTCTTCGTACATGAGGCCATCCCCCTCTCGTACGAGATTTTAAGCTATATATATTCTCTTTTGCTCAGTTTCAACATGTATTATCCTTGACGTATTGCTTTTTAACCTTTAAAATACTTTTATATGCAGGATTACAGCCTTCACTTCTTCTGTTTTTAACTAAGGAGGCCCCTTTCAGACATGAAAGTGTTCGATAACGTCACTGAGATCGTCCGTGACGATATGCAACAGATAATCTGTCGCGGCAGTAAGGTCTCTGTCGCGGCAGCCTGCTTTTCCATGTACGCCTATAAAGTATTGAAGAAGCAACTGGAATCTGTCGATGAATTCCGGTTTATCTTTACTTCTCCGACTTTCATCACAGAATCCGCGGAAAAGCAAAAGCGGGAGTTTTATATCCCCCGACTGAATCGTGAGCAAAGCCTCTACGGAACGGAATTCGAGATTAAACTGCGCAACGAGATGACTCAGAAAGCCATTGCGCAGGAATGCGCGGAATGGATTCGCAAAAAAGCCCGGTTCCGTTCCAACATCACCGGAGAGAACATGGGTGGGTTCATGACAGTGGCCTCTGCGGAGGAAGAAGTTGTTTACCTGCCTTTGAACGGCTTCACCACGGTCGATATCGGCTGTGAGCGTGGAAACAACAGCTATAACATGGTGAATCGCATGGAGGCCCCCTTCTCCACGCAGTACATAAAGCTTTTCGATGCGCTCTGGAATGACCGCAGTAAGCTCCAGGACGTAACCGATGTGATTATCGACAACATTTCTTCTGCTTACAATGAAAATTCTCCTGAATTCATCTATTTCATGATGCTGTACCACGTTTTCAGCGAATTTCTGGATGATCTGTCCGAAGACGTTCTCCCCAACGAAGCCACCGGATTCAAGCAGAGTAAAATCTGGAGCATGCTGTACGATTTCCAGAAGGACGCCGTGCTTGCAATCATCAACAAACTGGAGAAATACAATGGATGCATTTTGGCGGACAGCGTCGGTCTTGGTAAAACATTCACGGCACTGGCTGTCATCAAGTATTACGAGAATCGCAACAAAAGTGTCCTTGTCCTGTGTCCAAAAAAGCTCTGTGAGAACTGGAACACTTACAAGGACAACTATGTCAACAACCCGATTGCCTCGGATCGGCTGAACTACGACGTTCTTTTCCATACGGATTTGTCTCGTTCCGGTGGTGTTTCAAACGGCCTTGATCTGGATCGCCTGAACTGGGGGAATTATGACCTCGTCGTCATCGACGAATCGCATAACTTCCGAAACGGGGCAGGTACACATGCCAACACGCAGGAAAACCGTTATGTGAAACTGATGGACAAGGTGATACGCGCAGGGGTAAAGACCAAGGTTCTGATGCTGTCCGCTACTCCGGTTAACAACAGATTCACGGATTTAAGGAACCAGCTTGCCCTTGCTTATGAGGGGAATTCTGAATTCATCAACGATAAACTTGACACGCAAAAGCCGATTGAGGAAATCTTCCGGCAGGCACAGAAGGCTTTCAATGCCTGGAGCAAGCTGGAACCAGAAGCCCGGACAACCGATGCTTTGCTCCGGACACTGGACTTCGATTTCTTTGAAGTACTGGACAGCGTGACGATCGCCCGCTCCCGTCGGCATATTGAAAAATACTATAACACCGAAGAGATTGGAAAGTTCCCGGAGCGTCTGAAACCGATCTCTCTGCGTCCTGGCCTGACGGACCTGAACAGTGCCATTAACTACAATGAGATCTATGAGCAGCTGATGCTGCTCTCCCTATGCATCTATACGCCATCGAACTATATCTTCCCCAGCAAGTTGTCCAAGTATATGGATCTGACGCATAACAAGGGAAACAACCTGACTCAGCGCGGCCGTGAGCAAGGTATCCAGAGACTCATGAGCATCAACCTGCTCAAACGGCTGGAGAGTTCCGTCTATTCCTTCAAGCTGACGCTCGGGCGAATCCTTGACCTGATCAGCACCACCATCAAGGCAATCGACGACTTTGAAAAATATGGCAGCGCCGATCTTGACATGTATGAGGCAGCCGATGGCGACCTTGACATAGAAGACAGCAACACGGACTTCTTTACCGTCGGCAAGAAGGTCAGGATTGATCTTGCCGACATGGACTATAAGACCTGGCGTTCTGAGCTGCAGCACGATGCGGATACATTGGAACTGCTGACACTGATGATTGCCGACATCACGCCGGAACATGATCTGAAACTTCAGACACTCTTCAATCTGTTGGATGAGAAGATGGCAAAGCCGATCAACGCCGGCAACAGGAAGGTCCTCATCTTTTCGGCTTTCTCGGATACCGCAGAGTATCTGTATGATCAGGTCAGCAGCTACATGAAAAAGCGCTACAGCCTGGATACCGCTGTGATTACAGGATCCATTGACGGACGCACCACGGTCAGGGGCCTGAAGCCCACGCTGAATAACGTCCTGACCTGTTTCTCCCCGATATCCAAGAGCCGCGATGTCCTGATGCCCGGCAGCAAGACAGAGATCGATATTCTGATCGCCACGGACTGTATCTCGGAAGGCCAGAACCTGCAGGATTGTGACTACCTCGTGAATTACGATATCCACTGGAATCCCGTCCGAATCATTCAGCGCTTTGGCCGGATCGACCGTATCGGAAGTAGGAACCAGTATATTCAACTGGTAAACTTCTGGCCGGATATGACGCTGGATGACTATATCAACCTGAAGTCCCGTGTAGAGACCAGGATGAAAATCTCTGTCATGACGTCGACCGGTGACGATGACCTGATCAATCCGGAAGAAAAGGGAGATCTGGAATACCGGAAGCAGCAACTGAAACGGCTACAGGAAGAAGTCGTGGATATCGAAGATATGTCTTCGGGCATTTCCATCATGGACCTGGGACTGAACGAGTTCCGGCTGGATCTGTTGGAATACATCAAAACCCACGATGACCTGGATAAGAAGCCGAAGGGCCTGCATGCGGTTGTTCCTGCTGACGCGGAGAATCCCGAAGGTGTTATCTTCGTACTGCGAAACATCAATAACAGCATCAATATTGATAATCAGAACAGGATCCACCCGTTCTATATGGTTTATATCGGCGTAGATGGAGACATTGTCTGCGATTACCTGAACCCAAAGAAACTGCTGGATACGGTACGCCTGCTGTGCCGCGGGAAAAAGGAGCCTGTCCTGTCGCTGTGTCGTAAATTCAACGAGGAAACGGATGACGGAAGGAATATGCAGGAAGTATCCGAACTGCTCAACGACGCAATTAATTCCATCATCGACGTGAAGGAAGAAAGCGATATCGACAGCCTCTTCTCTGCCGGCGGAACCTCTGCCCTGATGTCGGAGATCAATGGGCTGGATGACTTTGAATTGATTTGCTTCCTTGTGGTTAGGTAAGGAGGTGCTGCCCATGCTGGGTTTACCTAAAAGCACAGAATTCAACCGACGGATTCCCAAGCAGAAATTCTATGAAAACCTGTCGGTGACACCGGCGCTGAAGCGTATTTTTGTTGACCAGATCAAAGTGATCTACTGGCGCAACAAGATTGCCGCCGCGACCATGAACCTTGCAGCCGGTGAAACCGTAACGGAGATCGAAGTCTTTGAGGTTCGGCTGGCAGCTCCGCAGCTGGATGCGTCGGTCCTGAAGCAGATCGATAAGGAGATTCCGTATCATATCCTGTTTCTTCTGGAGTATGACGGCAAGTTCCAAGCGTGGACCGCATATAAGGAAATGGCCGCATCGGGAAGCGGTGCCTTCAAGGTCGGAACCTATTATCATACCGACTGGCTTCCAGAACAGGATCTGCCTTTGAAGGTGGACGGCCTGAATACTGACGCCGTATATGAAAACTTCGTGAGGCAGATTGCTGGAGACGCCCTGCAGGCAGACCGTGCGGAATCACTGAAAGAGTCCGTGGAACGTGATGCCCGCAGGCAGGAATTGCAGAAGCAAATCACAGCGCTGCAAGCAAAGGTGCGAAAAGAAAAGCAGCTGAACAAGCAGGTTCAGCTGAATACGGAATTGAAAAAGTTGAAGAAAGACTTGGAGGCTCTTTGATATGGAGAAAATGAGACTGGAAACACCTGATCTGACGGCGGCAAATGTGGAAAAAATCGGCGCACTGTTCCCGAATTGCATTACCGAGATGGCTGACGAGAACGGCAAGCTGAAAAAGGCAGTCAACTTTGACCTGCTTCGTCAGATGCTGTCTGGTGACGTGGTGGAAGGCGATGAAGCCTACGAGTTTACCTGGGTGGGCAAGAAGGCCGCTATCGTTGAAGCCAACAAGCCTATCCGAAAAACACTTCGTCCCTGCCCTGAGGAAAGCGTGGATTGGGATAACACGGAGAATCTTTATATTGAAGGGGACAATCTCGAAGTTCTTAAATTGCTTCAAGAAAGCTATTTGGAGAAAATAAAGATAATCTACATAGATCCTCCCTATAATACCGGGCATGATTTTGTATATCCTGATTCATTTAAAATGAATGATGAAGATTATGATGATGGCACAGGCTATCTTGATGAAGAAGGCAACATTAATTATTCAAGGGAAAACAACCCAACATCTGGAAAGTACCATTCTGATTGGTGCTCAATGATGTACTCACGCCTCATGCTCGCGAGGACATTACTATCGTCCGACGGACTCATTTTCATTAGTATAAATGAAATTGAACAAGCAAATTTAGAAAAGATATGTAATGAGGTTTTTGGAGCATCAAATCACGTATCTACGTTCGTATGGAAAAACAAATACGGCCCTGGTGCATTTACTAAAGGTGTTGCATCTCTTCATGAGTTTATTCTTTGTTATGCAAAAAATTATCCGTCAAATGTTGAAGCTACCTTGTCGGATGACGAGATGAAGAAGTACAAAATGACGGATGAAAAAGTTGCTGTAAGGGGAGGCTATATTACTCAACCTTTGGCAACTAGGAGTAAAGATGATAGGCCAAATCTTGTATATCCCCTGATTCATGAAGGAAAAGAAATCTGGCCTAATAAGCAATGGATATGGGAAAAAAGCCGTTTGTATGATGCATATAACAAGGGCGAGGTAGTGGTTAACGAAAAAAATGGGCAATACAGTGTAAGGTTTAAGCAGTACTTAAGGGATGAAAATGGGGTCGTGAGAAAAGGAAAACCTCTTTCTCTGCTTACATTTTGCTTCAATCAAGATGGAACAAAAGAAATGGAAGATTTGTTAGGGCGGGGCGTTTTTGATTTCCCTAAGCCAACAGAATTAATCAAATATTTTCTTTCCTTGAGAATTAATGAGCAAGATGATAATGAGTTTATTGTTCTTGATTTCTTTTCGGGTTCGGCAACTACTGCTCATGCAACGCTGAAAATCAATGCAGAAGACAATGGAAGAAGAAAATTCATTATGGTTCAGGTCCCCGAAAAATGCCCTGAAGGTAGTACGGCACAAAAAACAGGCTTTTCAACAATTCCTGAGATAGCTAAAGAACGCATTCGCCGTGCAGGAGCGAAGCTTAAAGAAGACAGTCCATTAACTACACAAAAACTTGATATCGGATTCCGTGTTTTTAAGCTGGATGACAGCAACATGAACGATGTGTATTACTCCGCAGGCGAATACACACAAGACCTTTTGACCCTGCTTGAGTCCAATGTAAAACCCGATCGCTCGGATCTGGATCTTCTCTTTGGCTGCCTGTTGGAATGGGGCCTTCCCCTTTCCATGCCATATAAATCTGAAAAAATCGAAGGCTGCACCGTTCATACGTATAACAACGGTGACCTGATTGCCTGCTTCGACGAGAATATCCCTGATGCGGTTATCAAAGAAATCGCTCATCGGCAGCCGCTCCGTGCCGTCTTCCGTGACAGCAGCTTCAACGGCAGCCCTGCAAAAATCAATGTCGGTGAAATTTTTAAGATGCTTGCTCCGGACACAAGGGTAAAGGTAATCTAAAAGGAGGCATTTGCCATGAGAATACAGTACAAGCATCAGAAATTTCAGGCAGATGCTGCGAAAGCTGTGGTAGATGTCTTTGCCGGCCAGCCGTACTTGACTCCTTCTTATATGATGGACCGCGGCTATGGGCAGATCAGCGTGGATGAAGAGCGTGATTTCACAGGCTGGAGCAACCAGCGTATTATTCCCGAACTGAACGATCAGCTGATCCTGGAGCATCTGCAAAAAATCCAGCGATCAAACCAGATCGCCCCTTCTGCCAAACTGGAAGGTCGCGCCGATGGATACAACCTGACCATTGAGATGGAGACCGGCGTCGGCAAGACATATACCTACATCAAGACCATGTATGAGCTGAACCGTGCCTATGGCTGGAGCAAGTTCATTGTCGTGGTCCCCAGCATTGCCATCCGTGAGGGCGTCTATAAGTCCTTCGAGATGACGCAGGAACATTTTGCCGAGGAATACGGAAAGAAGATCCGCTTCTTCATCTACAACTCCTCTCAGCTGACAGAGATCGACCGCTTTGCCTCCGACAGCTCCATCAACGTCATGATCATCAACTCCCAGGCGTTCAATGCCAAGGGAAAGGATGCCAGACGTATTTACATGAAACTGGACGAATTCCGCTCCCGCAGGCCGATTGATATCATTGCGAAGACGAACCCGATCCTGATCATCGACGAACCGCAGTCTGTGGAAGGCAAACAGACCAAAGAACGCCTGAAGGAGTTCCATCCCCTTCTGACACTTCGCTATTCCGCCACCCACAGATCCGACAGCATCTATAACATGGTCTACCGGCTGGATGCCATGGAGGCCTACAACAAACGCCTGGTCAAGAAGATCGCCGTAAAGGGAATTACCGAATCCGGTACCACGGCAACCAACAGCTACCTGTATTTGGAGAGCATTAACCTTTCCAAGAGTGATCCCACCGCAACCCTGCAGTTCGATGTAAAGCAGGCAGCCGGCACAAAGGTAAAAAGCAGAGTTGTCAAGATCGGCGACAATCTGTATGACTATTCCAACGGTCTGGAAGAATACCGAAACGGATACGTCGTAAAGGCCATTGACGGCCGCGACGACTCCGTGGAATTCCTGAACGGAATCAAAATCTATGCCGGGGATGTGCTCGGCAAGGTAGATGAGGACCAGCTGCGCCGCATTCAGATCCGCGAGACGATCCTTTCCCATATCCGGAGGGAGCGGCAGCTGTTCTATAAGGGGATCAAGGTTCTGAGCCTGTTCTTCATCGATGAAGTGGCAAATTACCGGGAATATGATGCCGCCGGTCAGCCAGTAAACGGGAAATATGCCATGATGTTTGAAGAAGAATATGAAGATATCATTGGCAATCTTCAGATTGGAATTGGAGAAGAGGACTATATCAAGTACCTGAGCAGTATCCCCGCGTCCAAAACGCATGCCGGTTATTTTTCCGTAGACGGTAAGGGAAAAATGATCAACAGCAAGCTCGGCCGGAAGGAAACGACTTCCGATGATGTCAGCGCCTATGAGCTGATCATGAAGAACAAGGAGCTCCTGCTGGAACGGGAACCGAAGAAGTCGCCTGTCCGTTTCATCTTCTCTCACTCGGCGCTGCGCGAAGGCTGGGATAACCCGAATGTGTTCCAGATCTGCACCTTGAAGCAGAGCAGCAGCGATGTTCGCAAACGTCAGGAAGTCGGCCGTGGCCTGCGGCTGTGCGTCAACCAGGATGGTGAGCGCATGGATACCAATGCGCTGGGGAATGATGTTCACAACATCAATGTTCTTACGGTCATTGCCAGTGAGAGCTATGATTCTTTTGCCAAAGGGCTGCAGACTGAGATGGCGGATGCTGTGGCGGACCGACCGCGCGCCGTTACGCCTGAACTCTTTGAGGGCAGGACAATTACAGACCGCAACGGCGATAGCGATATCATCACGGCCGATACGGCGCGGGAAATCTGGCTGAATATGCGTATGAACGGCTATATTGACAAGGCCGGTACACTGACAGATAAATACTACGAGGACAAGGCAAACGGCGAGATCAAGGTCGCTGAAGAAGTGGCGGACTCTGCCGCATCAATCATTCAAATCATTGATTCTGTCTATGATTCCAGGAGTATGCAGCCTGAGAATGCCCGCAGCAACAATGTAGAACTGCAGGTTGTTGATGAGAAGCTGGCCATGCCGGAATTCAAGGCACTCTGGTCCCAGATCAATGCCAAGTCCGTCTATGTGGTCGACTTTGATACCGATGAACTGATACAGAAATCAATCACCTCTCTGGACAGCAAGCTCCGTGTCTCAAAAATATTTGTCAACGTAAAAACCGGTGAGTTAAACAGCATAAAGTCCAAAGAGGAACTTCTTTCCGGCAAGGCGTTTTCTACGGTGCATGATAAACCGTTCAGCTATGATTTGACCGCCGCGGCAAGTTCCAACGTGAAATATGATTTGGTCGGGAAATTGGTGGACGAGACCGGACTGACCCGGAAGGCAATTATTGCAATTCTGCAGGGGATCCAGCCTGTTGTATTCAATCAGTTCAAGGATAATCCCGAAGAGTTTATCCTGAAGGCCGCCGCTCTGATCAATGATCAGAAAGCCACCGCAATCATTGAGCACATCACCTACGATCTCCTGGATGAGCATTACGGCATGGATGTGTTCACGGATCCGACAATCAAAGGCAGGCTCGGCGTCAACGCAATGAAGGCCCAAAAGCATCTCTACGATCATATTGTCTATGATTCCAGCAATGAGCGCGACTTTGCCGCGGATCTGGATACGAACGTGGATGTAGCGGTGTATGTGAAGCTGCCGGATGGATTCTACATCTCGACACCGGTGGGGCACTACAATCCAGACTGGGCGATCGCCTTTTACGAAGGGACGGTCAAACACATCTACTTTGTTGCAGAGACCAAGGGGTCCATGAATTCCATGCAGCTGCGGCTGATTGAAGAATCCAAGATTCACTGTGCACGGGAACACTTCAAAGCCATTTCCAAAGGTAATGTTGTCTATGATGTTGTGGACAGCTACAAATCCCTTCTGGAAAAAGTGATGAAATAAAAAGGAAAAAGAGCAGAAAGTCAGGTATTATATCCTTCTTCCTGCTCTTTTCTGTTTTCTTTCTGCCTGTTTAGCTTTTTCTTTCCTTCAAAATCACTTCGCCGTTCTGACCGCCGAGGTATTCGCCGTTTTCCAGAACCGGTTTGCCGTTGACATAGACATGGACGATTCCGCCCGGCTTTGCGTCCGGCTTCGTCTCATCGACGGAGATGTTCTTCAGGTCGATGACGGTGATGTCCGCCTTATACCCCGGCTTCAGATAGCCGCGGTCTTTGATTCCGAAACGGTCGACCGTCGCGCCGGTCATCTTCCGTACGATCTTCTCCGTCGGAATGCGGTAGCGCTTGGAGAGTTCAAAGAACTGCGGGAAGGTCTGGAAGGCCGCGATGTTCTGCAGGCCCTTCTCCTCCACCCAGGCGTCCGTCATAAAGATCGACAGCTCGTCCTCCATCAGGCGGCGCACGATCTCGTCGTTATAGTACTTGCCGAGGTAGATGCTGCCCTCGCGGTTGGAGAGCTCCACCAGCTTCAGGTACATGTCCAGCTCCGAAATTCCCTCTTCCGCGGCCAGCTGCGGGATGGTCTTCCCCTCATACTCCGGATGCTCGTCCGAGATATACGCCACGACCATGTCCTCCCAGTCGATGCCCAGAACCTTGCGGTACATCAGGATCGTGAGGGAGAGTTTGAAGCGGTTGATGGGTTTCGCAGCCTCCTCCTTGGAGAGCGCGGCGTACCAGCCCGGGAACACCACCGTGATCACCGAGGCGCCGTAGTGGAAGGCATAGTTGTCGTAGGCGATCTGACAGCCCTTCTTCCGCTCGCGGTAGAAGGTATCCAGCATCTTGTCCACGACCTTCCAGCTCCGCTGCCCGACAAAGATCAGATGGCTGTATTCCAGTCTGCAGCCGGACTTTTCCATGATCTCCACCGCTTCATCGAGGCCCATCTCCAGGTGGGACTTTTTGGTCAGCAGCGGATAGTCGGCGCTGACGACGGAGTTTGCCCGCGGATGGATCGTGATGATGCCGTCATACTTCGCGATCTCTCTGGCAAAGGCCAGGATCTCTTCCTCTTTGGCATAGCGGTCCGGTTCGTACATGAAACCGAAGGATCCGCCGAAGGCGCCGCCTTCCATGGCCTCGCGCACCCACTTAAGCTCCTCGTCAATCTGTTCCTTTGTCAGGGGCGTCGGGTCGTAACCCGCGATGCCGGCGCGCACCGAGCCCTGGCCGATCAGCGGGACCAGGTTCACAAACAGGTTTCCCTTTGCCCGCGCCTTGAAGGCCGAGAAGCTGCCGGGATGCTCCGCCTGAAAGAGACCTCCGCCGAGCTTGTCCCGGTAGGGGGTGTTCTCGTCCATACCGAAGGCCGAGAAGCTGCAGTTGCCGGTAATCTGGGTGGTGATCCCCTGTTCGATGAAGGGCCTGTAGAACTTCTCGGCATCCTCCCGGTCATAGAAAA
Organism: Oscillospiraceae bacterium; assembly: GCA_017458335.1. Taxonomy (GTDB): domain Bacteria; phylum Bacillota; class Clostridia; order Oscillospirales; family Oscillospiraceae; genus Limivicinus. The sequence goes on along the minus strand of JAFTFT010000004.1, from coordinate 56,415 downwards.
AGTCGTTGTGCGAATGCGCGTCGATCAGGCCCGGGCAGATCTGCAGGCCTTCCAGATTCACGACCTTGTCCGCCTCCGCGTGGATGCTTCCGCCGACCTCCAGAATCCGGTCGTCTTCGATCAAGACATCCCCGACAAAGGGCTTTTCCCCGCTTCCGTCGAAAATGGTTCCGTTTTTGAACAGGGTTTTCACATTCGTCAACTCCTTCAAGTATTTGAAATATTACGCTTATTGTACAGGGTTTCCGTCATGGCGTCAACTGTTTTGTCGGCAGTTGCATCATCAGGCTGCAGAAAACGCATTGCCCGCCCGCTCTGCCGCGGTCAGGACAATGCGTTCTGAATCCGTTCCTGTTCTCTTTTCCTCCTGCGGATCACATAATAGATGATCTCGACCGCGCAGCAGGACACCCATCCGACCGGATACCCCAGTCCGACCAGCTTCGGCGTGTTGGCAATATAATGTGTTACGACGTAAAGATAAACCTGGCGCAGGCCGACAAAGGTAGAAAGCATGATGATCATTGGGGCCCTGGAGTCCCCCCGTCCGCGCAGCGCGCCCGCCAGGACGTGGTTGATGCAGTTAAACAGCAGGAAGACGACGTTGGTGCGGATGAAGAGCACGCCGTAAGCGATTACCGCTTCGTCCGGGGAGAACAGCCGCACAGACGCCGGGGCGAAGCCGACCAGCAGGGCGATGATGCCCCCCGTGATTCCGCAGGTCAGCAGAAGGGACGCCACCGTTCCCCGGTCCGCCCGCCGGTCGTTGCCGGCGCCGACGTTCTGGCTGACAAAGGTAGTGGAGGCGATGGCCATACTCTGCATCGGCAGCATGATGAACTGGTCCAGCTTGTTGTAGCTGCTCCAGCCCGCCATGCAGTCCGAGCCGAAGGAGTTGATGTAGCTCTGGACGAAAATGTTGGAGAAGGCCGTCAGCACCGACTGAATCCCCGCGGGCATCCCGATGGCGAAAATCTTTCCCAGGATCAGGCCGTCCAGCTTCAGTTCCTTCCAGTCCAGGCGATAGATGTCCTTCGTCTTCGTCAGAAGCAGCAGGATCAGCGCGCCGGAGAGAAATTGCGACAGGATCGTGGCGACGGCCGCGCCGGCGATCCCGGTTTTCAGCACCACCACGAACAGCAGGTCCAGCACAATATTGAGGAGACTCGTGAGGATCAGAAAGTACAGCGGCCGTTTGGAATCTCCCACCGCGCGGAGAATGCCGCTGCCGATGTTGTAGACCAGGAGGCCTGAGATTCCTCCGATATAGATTCTCAGATACACGGTCGCGTCGGCGAACACGTCCTCCGGTGTGCTCATCATCCGCAGCAGCGGCTTTACGCTCAGGACACCGGCAACGGTGAACAGCAGGCTCAGGAGAAAGGTCGCGGCCATGGTGGTCTCCACGGCCCGGTGGAGCTTATCCATCTTCTGAGCGCCGTAGTACTGGCCGATGGTGACCATCGCGCCGGTGGAAAAGCCGTTGAAGAAAAAGACCAGCATGTTGACGATCATCGTCGTGGAACCGATGGCCGCCAGGGCCTGCTTGCTCACGAAGTTCCCCACAATGACCGAGTCCACCGTGTTGTACAGCATCTGGAAGACATTCCCGAGCATGAGCGGCAGAGCAAAGGCGACCAGCTGCCCAAGAATCGGGCCGCTGGTCATGTCGATGGCTGTGGATTCGGTTTTCTTTGTGTGTCTCAGCATCGAACCGCCTTTGGGGGTTACTCGTCCTTCTCTCCGGAGAGCATTGGTTTTTTTCAGTACTGCCCCCGCCGGAGGCGGGGACGGTACTGCTTTCAGTTTTTACTCGTCCTTTTCCCCGGAGAGCATGAGGTTGGTCAGTATACCGAGGATCAGCGCACAGGCAACCGTGCGGATCTCCACCGCGCCGAAAGATACGACCATGCCGCCGACGCCGACGATGAAGATGACGGAGGCGACGAAGAGGTTGCGGTTCTTGTTGAGGTCAACCGGCTGCAGCATCTTCAGGCCGCTGGCGGAGATGAAGCCGTAAAGAGCCACGCAGACGCCGCCCATGACACAGCTGGGAATGGTCTCGAGGAAGGCCACAAGCGGGGTCAGCAGAGAGAAAATGATGCAGGCGATGGCCGCGCCCCAGATGCTGATAGAGGAGGCGTTGCGGGTGATAGCGACGGTGGCGATGGACTCGCCGTAGGTGGTGTTGGGGCAGCCGCCGAAGAAAGCGCCGACAAAGGAGCCGATGCCGTCGCCCAGCAGAGTGTTGGTCAGGCCGGGATTCTCCAGAAGGTCTACGCCGACGATGGAGCTGAGGTTCTTGTGGTCGGCCAGATGCTCGGCGAAGACGACAAAGGCCACCGGCGCATAGGCCACGAAAACGGTCAGCAGATAGGAGCTGGTCACGCCGCTCCAGTCCGCCTTGGTAAAGGAGAACTCCGGCAGCGAGACGAAGGAGCCGACACGGTGCAGCGCTTCATAGTTGATGACGACGAGCGCGTCGTTTCCGGTGTTCTCGCCGATCAGGGCAAAGATGGAAGCGACAAGATAGCCTGCCAGGATACCGATGATGAAGGGGATCAGCTTGATCATGTGCTTGCCGTAGGTGGAGCAGAGCATGGTCACCGCCAGCGTCACCAGGCCGCAGATCAGCGCGACATAGACGGAGCCCCCTTCCACGTTGCTGCGCATCAGATCACCGATGGCGTTGCCCGCGAGGCTCAGGCCGATGATGGCAACAGTGGGTCCGATGATGACCGGGGGCATCAGCTTGTCGATCCACTTGACGCCGCAGAACTTTACGATCAGGGCGATGACGACATACACCAGGCCTGCGATCAGGGCGCCGAGGATCAGGCCGGCGTAGCCGATGGAGACGGAAGCCGCGCCGCCGAAGGCGGAGAACATGGAACCGATGAAGGCGAAGGAAGAGCCGAGAAACACCGGGCTGGAGCTTCTGGTGAAGAGCAGATACACGATGGTGCCGACGCCGGCGCCGAACAGGGCTGCCGAAGCGCTCATTCCGTTGCCGACGACCGCCGGAACCGCGATGGTCGCCGCCATGATGGCGAGCAGCTGCTGCAGAGCAAAGAGGACAACCTGTCCAAACTTCGGCCTGTCTTTGATACCGTAGACAAGATTCATACTTTTTCTCTCCTTCTCTTTTCTGTATGCTTGCATTTTCTATAGAAAACGGCCTTCCGCGGGATACCGCTCTCTGCCGTTTGCTACCGCTAGGATTCGAGGTCCATCAGGTATACGCCGGTCTCACCGTCGTATTCCGGGAGGCGGACCTCCACCAGCTCGCTGCGCGAAGTAGGCAGGTTTTTTCCGACGAAATCCGCCCGGATCGGGAGCTCCCGATGCCCGCGGTCCACCAAAATCGCAAGCTGGATGGTCTTCGGCCGGCCGCAGCTGAACACGGCCTCGATGGCCGCCCGCGCCGTTCTGCCGGTATAGAGCACATCGTCAAACAAAACAACATCCCTGCCGTTCACATCAAACGGAAGGGAAGCTTTCCGGATCTCCGGGCTCTCCGACACCGTCGAGAGATCATCCCGGTAGAACTTGATATCGATGCTGCCGCAGGGGACACGGATCCCCTCGATGACCGCCACGTTTTCACGCACGAGCTCGGCAATCGGTTCGCCGCGACGGCGGATTCCGACGAAAACGAGGTTGGCCGCACCCTTGTTCTTTTCCACGATCTCATGAGAAAGGCGCATCAGCGCACGCTTCATTGCGTTTTCATCCATGATCTGGGCTTTCTGATGCATGCTTTTGATCCCTCTCAACAAAAAAATCCTGCCGTTTCCGGCAAGATCCTGCATTCCGAACCGGGCGCACCGCATGCGCCTTTCGATATCAAAGATTTTGCCGGCATCTCGGTACCGCTGCTTAAAAATCTCTTTTCGGCGGCATTATACAACCGCCTCCCATAAATTGCAAGGTCTTTTTTCTGAATCCTGAGATCTGGACAGCATGCCGGAGTAAAACAGGAGCTGCGATTTCTCGCAGCTCCTGTGGGGTTTTATGCTGTCTGATGCGCCTTCCGGCAGCGGTACGGGGATTACTCGTACAGGCCTTTCAGCTTCATCAGGTGCTCGTACCGGGCCTTGGCGTTCTCTTCGTTGGCCTCGAAGAGTCTGTCGGCACGATCCGGGAACTCGCGGGTCAGACGGCTGTAACGCGCTTCGTTCATCAGGAACTCGCGGTAACCGCCGGCCGGCTCCTTGCTGTCGAGAGCGAAGGGCTTCTCGGCATCCGGGTTGTAACGGAAGAGGTTCCAGTAGCCGCACTTGACAGCCTTGTCCATTTCCTTCTGGCAGTTCTCCATGCCGCCCTTGATGCTGTGCATCTCGCAGGGAGCATAGCCGATGATGAGGGACGGGCCCTTGTGGGCTTCGGCCTCAGCGATTGCCTTCATGGTCTGGACCTTGTTGGCGCCCATGGCGACCTGCGCGACATAGACATAACCGTAGGTCATGGCCATCTCGGCGAGGCTCTTGCTCTTCAGTTCCTTACCGGCGGAAGCAAACTGTGCAACCTGGCCGATGTTGGAAGCCTTGGAGGCCTGTCCACCGGTGTTGGAGTAAACTTCGGTGTTGAAGACGAAGATGTTGACGTCCTCACCGGAAGCCAGGACGTGGTCGACACCGCCGTAGCCGATGTCGTAGGCCCAGCCGTCGCCGCCGAAGATCCACATGGACTTCTTGTTCAGGTAATCCTTCTTGGCGAGGATCTCGCAGGCGAGCTCGCAGGCCTGGCAGGTGCAGGTGGTGCCGCCGGCAGCCTTCTTGGCCTCGGCCGCAGCCAGAGCGGCAGGCTGAGCATCGCCGTAGATCTGTTTGCCCATGTCGGAGCCGAGGAAGGCGATGCAGTCGTCGATGGCGGTGACGCTCTCTTCCATTGCCTTGATCAGGGCAGCGGTGGGAGCCTGGTTCTTGTTGCCGTCGTCATAGGTCTCGAGCCATGCATTGGCCGCGTCCTTGAGTTCCTGGCAGCAGCTGGGAGCCGCGATCATGGCCTCTACCTTGGCCTTCAGGTCGTCACGGATCTTCTTCTGGCCGAGGTACACGCCGAGGCCGTGCTCTGCGTTATCCTCGAACAGGGAGTTGGCCCATGCAGGTCCCTTGCCCGCCTTGTTGACGGTGTACGGGGAGGTGGCAGCCGGTCCGCCCCAGATGGAGGAGCAGCCCGTCGCGTTGGAGATGAGCATATGATCGCCGAAGAGCTGGGTGACGAGACGGGCATAGCTGGTCTCGGCGCAGCCCGCGCAGGAGCCGGAGAACTCCAGATACGGCTGGGCAAACTGGCTGAACTTCACATCGGTGCCAACCATGTCTTCCTTCTCGGCAACTTTCGCGACCATATAGTCGAAGACTTCCTGCTGGTCGGCCTGGCTCTCCATCGGGACCATCTCGATGGCGCCGGCCGGGCACTGGGTCACGCAGACGCCGCAGCCCATGCAGTCGAGCGGGGAGACGGCCATCGTGAACTTGTAGACGCCCTTGCCCTTGCCGGCCTTGATGTCAACGATCTTGGCCTGGGCGGGAGCGGCGGCAGCCTCTTCCTCGGTCAGAGCATAGGGACGGATGGTGGCGTGCGGGCAGACAAACGCGCACTGGTTGCACTGGATGCACTTGGTCTCATCCCACTTCGGGACGGAGACGGCGATGCCGCGCTTCTCATAAGCGGAGGCGCCCAGCTCGAAGGTGCCGTCGGCGTGATCGACGAAGGCGGAGACAGGCAGGCTGTCGCCGTCCATCTTGTCAACCGGATCGAGGATGGTGCTGACCATCTTGACGGTCTTCTCACGGCCGGTCTTCGGGGCAACTTCCTTGGTGTCGACGGCGTCGGCCCAGGAGGCGGGAACGTCAACCTTGACATAGGCGGTGGCGCCGGCGTCGATGGCGGCATAGTTCATGTCGACGACATCCTGGCCCTTCTTCAGGTAGGAGTGGAGGGCGGCGTCCTTCATGTACTGGATGGCCTCTGCCTCGGGCATGACCTTTGCCAGGGAGAAGAAAGCGCTCTGCAGGATGGTGTTGGTGCGCTTGCCCATACCGATCTTCTTGGCCAGGTCAATGGCGTTGATCATGTAGAGCTGGATGTTGTTCTTGGCGATATAGCGCTTGGAAGCGGCATCCAGATGATGCTCGAGCTCTGCGAAATCCCACTGGCAGTTGACCAGGAAGACACCGCCGGGCTTGACGTCACGGACGATCGGGAAGCCCTTCGTGATGTAGGAAGGAACATGGCAGGCGACGAAGTCGGCCTTGTTGATGTAGTACGGGCTCTTGATGACCTTGTCACCGAAGCGCAGGTGGCTGATGGTGACGCCGCCGGTCTTCTTGGAGTCATACTGGAAGTAGGCCTGGACGTACTTGTCGGTGTGGTCGCCGATGATCTTGATGGAGTTCTTGTTGGCGCCGACGGTACCGTCACCGCCGAGACCCCAGAACTTGCACTCGATGGTGCCTTCGGCGGCGGTGTTGGGGGCGTGGCTCTCGTCGAGGGAGAGGTTGGTCACGTCATCCACGATGCCAAGGGTGAACATGCGCTTCATGTCGTCCTTCTTCAGCTCGTTATACACGGCGAAGACGGAGGCGGGAGGCGTATCCTTGGAGCCGAGGCCGTAGCGGCCGCCGATGACCTTGACATCGGTCTTGCCGGCGTTGGCCAGCGCGGTGACGACGTCGAGATAGAGGGGCTCGCCCTGTGCGCCGGGTTCCTTGGTGCGGTCGAGGACGGCGATCTTCTTCGCGGTCGCGGGAATGGCGGCGAGGAGCTTGTCCGGACAGAACGGACGGAACAGACGGACCTTCACGAGGCCGACCTTCTCACCCTGGGCGGTGAGGTAGTCGATAACTTCCTCCGCAACGTCGCAGATGGAGCCCATCGCGATGATGACGCGGTCTGCATCGGGAGCGCCGTAGTAGTTGAAGAGCTGATAATCGGTGCCGAGCTTGGCATTGATCTTGCCCATGTACTCCTCAACGATGGCCGGAACGGCTTCATAGTACTTGTTGGAAGCTTCACGGTTCTGGAAGAAGATGTCTCCGTTCTCGTGAGAGCCGCGCATCGTCGGATGCTCGGAGTTCAGAGCGCGGTCACGGAAAGCCTGAACGGCATCCATGTCGACCATGTCCTTCAGATCTTCATAATCCCAGACTTCGATCTTCTGCAGCTCATGGCTGGTGCGGAAACCGTCGAAGAAGTTCAGGAACGGAACTCTGCCCTTGATGGCGGCGAGGTGGGCAACCGGAGAGAGGTCCATGACTTCCTGCACGCTGCCCTCGGCCAGCATAGCGAAACCGGTCTGGCGGCAGGCCATAACGTCGCTGTGGTCGCCGAAGATGTTCAGGGTGTGGCTGGCAACCGTACGGGCGCTCACATGGAACACGCCGGGAAGCAGCTCGCCCGCGATCTTGTACATGTTCGGGATCATCAGCAGCAGGCCCTGGGAAGCGGTATACGTGGTGGTCAGGGCGCCGGCGTTCAGGGAGCCGTGAACGGCACCGGCTGCACCGGACTCTGCCTGCATCTCCTGCACCTTGACGGTGTTGCCGAAGATGTTCTTCCGGCCGGCGGCGGACCACTGGTCAACGTAGTCTGCCATCGGGCTGGAGGGTGTGATGGGATAGATAGCTGCGACTTCGGTAAACGCATAGGATACATGGGCGGCTGCGTTGTTACCGTCCATGGTTTTGAAGTGTCTCTGCATTCTAACTTTCACTCCAGTCAATAAAATTCTTTTCCGGCCGGCAAATGCCCGCCAAGAGACAGTTTATAGTTTATCATTTATTTCGCAAATTGTAAACAGTTTGAGATGTAAAAATTAAACAATTTTTGCCGTTGGATTTCAGAAATAATCGGCGTTTTCTTATATTTCGTTGCCGTCAATCACAGTCTTTCCATTCCGAAAAGAAAGGCATCCCTATGGGTTAAGCATATATGCAGAATAAATCGGGGCCGAATTCAGATCGTTCAATTCTTCCCGCCTGGAGATCTCCTCCGGCATACTATTTCAGCAGGGATTTTTCCCCCATTTCAATCAGCGCGTCGTCTGTCTGATACAGTGTGCCGTTGTGCAGCAGCGCGTGAATAATCTGTGCGTCCCTGCGGTCCCGCGGATGCAGCGGTGCATGGCCGCAGCTGCGCAGCAGCTCCTGTACCTCTTCCAGTTTCGGATGCAGGACGAGGCACAGGCACAGCACCCGTTCCCTGCTCGGTACCCGCTTCCCCGTACAGATCTGATAGAGATAGATTTCACTGATACAGGCCTCCTGGGCTATCTCGATGCGGGTTCTGTCATCTCTCTTGAGCAGTTCCTTGAGTTTCTCTGTGAATACGGTCTGCCGCAGGTAATCCGCGTCATGCTTGAGATAGCTGTCAAACTCCTTGTATTTTCTGAGGTCCCGGAGCAGCTCCGTAGTACTCTTTTTTCCTATAGATGAAACCATTTTCTTATCCTCTGTTTCCGATCGGGGTTCAAAAACATGAAAACCTCTTGCGTCGATGAGGTTTCTGTTGTTATAATGCTGCCGATGAGATTATAGCACGAAAACGAACAGATTACACCTGTTGTTTTTTATTTTCGATCGGTTTCGATCCTCGAAGTTTGATCGTGAAAGCCCCTGGGCAGAAACAGGCAGAGCTCACTTTCGGGAGGAGGTACCAAAACCATGGCGGACGAAGAACTCATTCCGGGTGAGTCCTATTATGCCTATTTCCGGCGCATGCTTTCCGGGGAGTTCACGGAAGCCAGCCGCTTTGAAGAGAAAGCCGATTCCCGCATCTCGCTCCTGCGCCACAACGGGAGCGGGCAGCGCTTTGTTCTGCTGGATCTGCCGGGTGATGCCGCGGTCTATCGCAGTCTGATGTCGGTACGCTGTGCACATCTGCCGGAAATCTATGAACTTGCGGAGGAAGACGGCCGTCTTCTCGTACTGGAGGAGTTCATTCCGGGCGACACATTGCAGGATCTTGTGGACTGTTCACTGCTTCCGGAGAAAAAGGCCCGGGAAATCGCCCTTCAGATCTGTCAGGCACTGTATGTAATGCATGGTCTGGGTCTTGTCCACCGCGATGTCAAACCCTCAAACGTACTGATACACGGGGACCGGGCGGTACTCATCGATTTCAGCGCCTCCAGGTTTATGAAGGTCTCTCCTGATGAAGCTTCCGGGGAGGGACATGACACGGTCATTCTCGGCTCGCCGGGCTATGCCGCCCCGGAGCAGCACGGTCTCTCCCGGACCGACGGCCGCGCCGACCTCTATTCCCTGGGTGTGATGCTGAACGTCATGGTCACCGGCAACCATCCCAGCCGCAAGCTCGCCGGCGGCCGCCTCGGCCGGGTAATCAGCCGCTGTACCATGACCAACCCGAAAAAACGTTATTCTGACGTCGTCCATCTGATGGAAGCGTTGTAGCCCGTTTCGGTATCTGAAGGGAGAATTCCGCTTATGAAAACCTGCGTACACTGTGGCCACCGGATACCGGACAACTCCGGGTTCTGCTTTACCTGCGGCCGGCGTCAGGAGGAGCCTCCCCTCTCTCCCGCGCCCAGGCTCTGGAGACGGAAAGCGCTTTTCTCTGCGTGTTTCGCCGCGGTTTGCCTGCTGCTTGTACTCGGTATGTCCCTGTTTCGTTCTTCCCGCAGCTTCTCTGCCGACGGGCCGGAGCTTCTCTATTCCGACGGCAAAATGACCTATCGTCTGTTCCTTTCCGTCATGCCGAACAAATACGGCGAACCCGTTCCCACCGATGTGTTCAGCACCGTGCTCTCCGAATCCGATCAGGCCGCCCGCGTCAGCTGTCTGTATGTCCGGGATCCCAAGACCGGCGCCGATCTCCAGGACGCTTTTCTGGAGCGGCTCTCCGGCGTCCGGGTTCGTGCCGTTCCCGGGTCCGAGGCGCTTGCCGCCGGTATTCTCGACCCGGAGCATAACGAAAGCTTCCCGGGTTCCGCTGTTGCCGCCACGGTTCTTTACTCCGCAGAGACCGGCGAGAATGAGATCGTCTGGGAGCTGAACATGAAAAACGGAGATCGGATCCGGCTGTCCCAGCGTTTTCAGATCGGCCGGCGCCCGACCCTGACCTTCACCGATGAGGACGCGCCGATGGACACGCTGGCGGATCTGCAGGCTCTGCTGGATCGTATCTATGAAACAGACGGCACTTCCAGCAGCGTGACCATCTATCTTCCGCCCAGGACCTATGAGGGCGGTCTCCATCTGCACCGCCGCAGTGTTCAGCTGATCGGCTCCGCAGCCGGAGAGCGTCAGACGACATTCACGGGTGCTTTCACGGTTGATGTCCGCGCTCCGCAGGTTGCCGAATTTCACAACATCGCCTTTCTGGGCGACGGCGGGGTGGGGATCACCGCACATGAAGCGGTTTTTCTTCAGGACTGCACCTTCTCCGGATGGGATATCGGTGCCTGCGCGCTGGAGGGTTCATGGATTGCGGCGAACGGCTGCCGGTTTGAAAATAACCGGGTCGGCTTTGAGTCTGACTCCGGCTCTTCCTCCATGTCCCACCCGGCTTTTCCCGGCTGCAGCTTTCTGGGCAACGACACCGCGCTCCTGCTTCTGCGCGTTCCGGATCAGTTTCCGCTTGATTTTCAAGGCTGTGTCTTTTCCGGAAACACCGTCGATATCGAGAACCGGGCAGGTGTGAAGCTTGACACCTCCGGGGCCGAGTTTCGATGATTCTCTCTGCGGGAAGGGTTGTTCTCCCCTTTCTCCGCAGCTGTATCGTCCGCGTCCCCGGCCGTTTTCCGGCCGGGGCGCGATTTTTGTTTTCAGTCAGCGTTTCCTGTCCCTCCGGCAGAAAATAGCCCTTGTGCTTTTCCCCTTTCCGTATTATAATATGCTGATTGGTTTCTGCCCGAAGTCAGTCAGTTTTGCAGAAAGGAGTTTGCACCATGATCAACATCACCAACGACAGCGGAAGCATCCGTATTACCGATGACGTGTTTACTCTTCTTGCCGGCGACGCGGCGACCAGCTGTTTCGGCGTGAAGGGCATGGCCGGCCGCAGCAAGGACGGCGGTCCGCTGCAGCTGCTGCGCAGGGAGTCGATGTCCAAAGGCGTCGTCGTTCACTACAACGACGATGAGAGCATTTCCCTCGAGCTTCACATCGGCGTGGACCAGGGCGTCAACATTGCCGCCGTCTCCCGCAGCATCATCAAAGAGGTCAGCTATAAATTGAAGAAAAACACCGGCGTTCCCGTGAAGGCCGTGGATGTATATATTGATACAATCATCGGATAAGCCCTTCCGGTTTATCCCTCCCCCGGAGGTATATCTTGAAAGACTATATTGATGCCGCAGCCTTCAAAGAGATGATTCTCTGTGCGGATGCGGCACTGCATAAAAATATTCAGGCCATCAACGACCTGAACGTATTCCCGGTACCGGACGGCGACACCGGCACCAACATGGGTCTCACCATCAACAACGCCGCTGCGGAACTGCGCAAGAAAGATTTCGATACCGTCTCCTCCGCGGCCGACTGTGTAGCCGGTGCCATGCTGCGCGGTGCGCGCGGCAACTCCGGCGTTATCCTGTCCCTGCTGTTCCGCGGGATCTCCAAGCGGCTCAAGGGTCTTGACACCGCGGGCGCCGCGGAGTTCACCGGCGCCATGTCCGACGGCGTCGCCGCTGCGTACAAGGCCGTCATGAAGCCCGCCGAGGGTACCATCCTCACCGTCTCGCGCCTTGCGGCCAAGGCCGCATCCAAAGCCGCGGACAAGGGCGCTTCTCTGGAAGACGCGCTTGTCGCCGGAATCAAGGCCGGCAACCTCGCCCTGGAAGACACCGTCAACCAGAACCCCGTTCTGAAAAAGGCGGGCGTCATCGACGCCGGCGGCAAGGGATACATGGTCATCCTCGATGCCATTCTGGCCTCCCTGCGCGGGGAAGTGATGTCCGGCGAAGAGGGTGAGCGGGATTATTCCGAATCCGATCTCTTCTCCAGTTCCGGCGATGTGCTGATGGAGTCCATCACCTTTGCTTTTGACACCGTCTATGTGGTGCGCAAGAGCAGCCCTGACGTCGACCTCGATCCGCTGCGCAGATACCTCTCCAGCATCGGCGACTCCCTCGTCATCAGCGATGATGATGAAATCTTCAAGGTTCACGTTCATACCGACATGCCCGGCAACGCCCTGAACGAAAGCCAGAAATACGGCACACTGGAGCTTGCCAAGATTGAGAACATGGTCACCCAGGCCGAGCAGCTCAAAGCCGGCAAAAAGGCCCAGACCACCGACGATCTGGATGAGATCGACAAAGAACTCACCGCGATGGAGTCCGCTTCGGCCCTCACCGGTGAGGAGGAAGACTATGTGGCCGGTGCCGAGAAGGACTACGGCATCGTCGCGGTCTGCGCCGGTCAGGGGATGGCGGACCTGTTCCGCGAGCTCGGTGTCGACAACATCGTCACCGGCGGTCAGACCATGAACCCATCCACCGACGACATTCTCAAGGCAGTGCAGCACACCCCTGCCTCCACCGTTTTTGTCTTCCCGAATAACAAGAACATCATCATGGCCGCGGAACAGTGCATCGGCCTCACTGAAAAGAAGGTCATCGTCATGCCCTCCCGCACCGTTCCCCAGGGGATCAGCGCGCTGCTGAACTTTGACCCAAATGAAAGCGAAGAAAGCTTGGTGGGCGCCATGGGCGAAGCCATGGGCACCGTCCACACCGCCATGGTGACCTACGCTGCGCGCGACTCGGATTTTGACGGACACACCATCCATGCGGGCGAATATCTTGCCCTGCTGGACGGCAGCCTTATCGGAAGCTATACCAACACCAAAACGCTCTTCAAGGAGCTCAGCTGGGCCATCGACGACTTCCATCCGGAGTTTATCACCGTGTATTACGGCGAGGATGTCCGCGAGGAGGAAGCCAACACCGCTGCCGAAACGATCATCGGGAACTTCCCCGACGCCGAGGTCAGCGTCGTCAACGGCGGCCAGCCGGTCTACTATTACATGATCTCCGCCGAGTGAGTCCCGGCCGGAAGGCAGTTTCTCATCTGCTGCAGCAGGCAGCCCCGAAGCAAACAAAATGCTCCGGGGCTGCCTGTTTTTGATCGGTTGGTTCTCTCGCTGTTTCGAGGCGGGAGGGCCGTCCTCGTTCGCAGAAAGTCTCTGCCCGCCCCTTCTGTCGCGCGGCTGCGCTCAGAACCCCACCGTCTTTTTCCGGATCAGGTAGATGATCAGAATATGCACCGGATACGCGGCGTAAAACGCATATTTCATGACTTTTCCCTTGATAAAGCCGCGTTTTCCGTTGTAGAGATTGATCGGAATAAAGGCGAGACCGGCGGCCCAGCCTCCGGATTCGATGCAGGTGCCCACGACGGCCTGCAGGATTTTCTCCTCCCGCAGCAGGTACATCACCAGGATAAACGCGAAACCGCCGAGCCCGTAGTCCGCGTTCAGGTTCATCGCCGCCAGTGCCACGGCGACGAGCGAAATCAGCTGTTCCCACGGTTTGTCTCTCAGTTCCTCGATGCAGCACAGCCCCGCATAGCCCAGGAACAGGGTAAAGAACACGTTCTGAACCGGGTACTGCAGGTTTCCGTTATGTTCGAGATCCCAGGGGATCTCCGAAATCAGCGCAAAGGCCAGCAGGTTCAGCCCGTACTTTTTCCGGTCACGGGTGTGCAGAAATCCCTCCACCAGCAGGAAGCAGTAGATCGGAAACGCCAGTCTCCCCACCTTCCGCATCAGCGTAAAAAGCGTCAGCGTTCCCAGGCCCGTATGCAGCAGCACAATCCCGCTGTTTCGCAGCAGATGCAGGCCAACATGGTCAACGATCATCGTAAAGAGCGCGATGCATTTGAGGGCACTGCCGCTCAGAATCTTCAGTTTTTCCGGGATGATGACGGATTCCGCCTTCATGAAGCACTCCTTGATCATGGGATGGTCTATTCTATCACGCCGGCGGCCGGCACACAAGCGGGAATCACGGTCTTCTGACGAATGGAAATCATGCCCCAGTTTCCTGTCTTTTTTGCTTTTCTGTATATTGCCGCGGCGCTTTTCCATATGGTATAATCCGAAGGAACCCGGCGGGAAGCCGCATTCCCCCCTTCTGCGTGGAAGCGCATCCGCCGGTTCGTCACGAAAGGAGACCGCCATGAGCCATCCCGTCTCTCCGCTCTCCGGGCAGGAGCCTCTGGAGATCGAGCGGAAATTCCTGATCGAATACCCGGACCTCTCCTGGCTTCGGCAGCAGCCCGGCAGCCGCCGGGTGGAGATTGTCCAGACTTACCTGCTCTCCGACGGCAGCAGCACGCGGCGTGTCCGCTCCTGGACGGAGGCCGGGCGCACCGCCTATATCCGCACCTGCAAGCGGGCCGTCTCCGACCGCACCCGCGTCGAGGTCGAGGATGAGCTCTCGGAAGCCGACTATCTCGCCCTTCTCAAAGAGGCCGATCCCGCCCGGCATCCACTGGAGAAAACCCGCTGGTGCGTTCCCTGCGGCTCTCATGTTCTGGAGATTGACCTCTATCCCTTCTGGAGCGATCAGGCGGTGCTGGAGGTGGAGCTGCAGAGCGAGGAGGAGGAATTCCTTCTTCCGCCGGAGATCCGCGTAATCCGCGAGGTCACGGGCGACCCCCGCTATCTCAACTCTTCCCTCGCGCACGAGCTTCCCTGAGCTTCTCCGGCAGACCTTAACATAGAAGGAGATTTCGTTTCATGCTTCAGATTTTTGAGCAGGATCGGGCGCTGATTCCGTTCAGAAGGGACATCGAACTGCGTATGGACAACTACCGGCGCATGCGTCATACGCTGGTTCAGAACGGGAATCTGAGCGATTTCGCCAACGCCCATACATACTATGGCTTCCACCACACGCTGGACGGCTGGGTCTACCGCGAGTGGGCGCCGGCCGCCGACGCGCTCTATCTCATGGGCGACTTCAACGGCTGGAATCAGACCTCTCATCCCCTGACGCGCCTGGAAAACGGCAACTGGGAGCTGCGCCTGCCGGAAGAAGCCCTGCACGACGGCAGCCGGGTCCGGACGGTGGTACGAAACGGCGACGCCCTCACCGCTCATATCCCGCTCTACGCCAGGCGTGTGGTACAGGATCCGGTCAGCTTCGACTGGCTCTGTGAGGTGTGGGATCCTGTCGAAGCCTACCCCTGGACCGACGGGGACTTTCACCCGGACGCGATTCCACTGATCTATGAATCGCACGTCGGTATGGCGACCGAGGAATACCGTCCGGGCACTTACCGTGAGTTTGCGGACAATGTTCTGCCCCGCGTGAAAGATCTCGGCTATAACACCGTACAGCTCATGGCGGTCATGGAGCATCCCTATTACGGTTCCTTCGGCTATCAGGTCTCCAGCTTTTTCGCCGCTTCCAGCCGCTTCGGCTATCCCGAGGATCTCAAGTACCTGGTCAACCGCGCCCATGAACTCGGCATCTCCGTCCTGCTGGATCTGGTACACTCCCACGCCGTCAAGAACACCGTCGAGGGCATCAACATGTTTGACGGCACGGAGTATCAGTTCTTCCACGCCGGGCCGGAGGGCGAACACCCCGCCTGGGGGACCAAGTGCTTCGATTATGGAAAGCCCCAGGTGCTCCATTTCCTGCTCTCGAACCTGAAGTTCTGGCTGGAGGAGTATCACCTCGACGGCTTCCGTTTTGACGGCGTCACCAGCATGCTCTATCACAACCACGGTTTGGGCGCCGCCTTTACCAATCTCCGGATGTATTTCTCCATGAACACCGACACCGAGGCCATCACCTATCTGCAGCTGGCCAACGCCCTGATCCGCGAGGTCCGCCCCAACGCCGTCACCATTGCCGAGGACATGTCCGGCATGCCTGGCATGTGCGTCCCCATCGAGGGCGGCGGCATCGGCTTTGACTACCGCCTGGCCATGGGGCTGCCGGACATGTGGATCCGCCTGATCAAGGAGCAGAAGGACGAGGCCTGGAACCTCGATGCCATCTGGCATGAACTCACGGTCCGCATGGCGCCGACGGTGGCCTATGTGGAGAGCCACGACCAGGCCCTGGTGGGCGACCAGACCGTGATGTTCCGTCTGGCCGGTGCCAGCATGTATACCGACATGGACAGGATTTGTCATACCCAGGTCATCGACCGCGCCATGGCTTTGCATAAGATGCTGCGTCTGCTCACCGCCTCCGCCGGCGGCACCGCCTACCTCAACTTCATGGGCAACGAGTTCGGCCATCCCGAGTGGATCGATTTCCCCCGCGAGGGCAACGGCTGGAGCTACCAGTACTGCCGCCGCCAGTGGAGTCTGGTGGAAAACGGCTATCTCAAGTACGGCCAGCTGAATGCCTTCGACCGGCGCATGATCCACACAATCCGGGATTCCGGCCTTCTCCGCGAATGGGCCCCGCAGCTGAAGCTGCTCCGCCAGAACGACCATATGCTGGCCTATGAGCGCGGCGGTCTGGTCTTTGTCTTCAACTTTGACCCGCAGAACACACACATGGACTATATCATCCCCGTGAGCACCGGCCGCGATCACGAGGTACTCTTCACCACGGATGATGAGGAATTCGGCGGTTTCGGAAACATCGGACATGAACTGTGTTCCGCCTTTGTCCCCGGATACAGCGGCCCGGCGCTCCGGCTCTGTCTTCCCCCCCGCACCGCCATGGTGCTCAGGCCCATCGCCGAGGTGTCGGGATAACGGCCCGGGAATCCATCCCCGGCGGCCACGCTCCGCTCTCCGCTTCCGCCATGGTCGATGACACGGCAAATTAAAAACCATCAGCCCCTGACAGACCGATTCGGAAACGGCCGGGTGCGGGGCTGATGGTTTTGTTTTCTGAATCCTGCCGGCTTACGGCAGCATGGTATGGAAGCACTCCTGGTATTCCTGAAGAACCGGGATGAGGTCAAAGGGCGCGGCATCGGGGTGTTCGCCGATGATTCCGCAAAAGCGTCCGAGCATCTCGCTCACCGGTCCTGCCAGCTGTGCGGCGTTGCCGCAGTAGTTCTCCAGCCGCCCGCCGGTATATCGGTCTCCCGTGATACCCAGACAGCGTTTTTCCAGCGCCGCGTCATAGTGACCCAGGGCCGCGTAAATTCCGACGGCATCCGCCACCAGTTCATCCCATACGGCCTCGATGCGGTCCGGGTACAGTCTGCGGCAGATCACATGCGTGAGCTCATGGTACTTCCGGATCGCATAGGAGGTCTCCAGCCAGGTGTCCGCTGTCTGCCCTGCCTCTGCCGCGCTGACATTGCTGTACGGCCCCCGGGAGAGCACCACCAGCAGGTCCTGATAGTTTGCCGGGACGGAGATAAAGCGGCTGAACTCCGCGGACCAGTCCGGCTCCGTGACACCCGCCGCGTGCTGTTCTTCCATGAACTGCCTCTTGTGCGCGTAGATCCGCGGCCAGTTGAACGCGACCAGCGTCGAGGCGCCCTGACTGGCCGGGATCTGCGCTTTCGGCCCCTCCTTCGCCGCCATCATGCAGCGGACAAAGATCTCATAATCCGCCCGGTTCCGGAGCGAGACCACCACGACCGGTCCCGCGGGCGTCTCCACGGTCTCACTCCGGTCCTGCGGATCCCCCAGGAAATGGGAAAGGTCTCTGCTCCCGGGCGTCTCCCCCTGCAGCACAACTCTTCTGTATGCTTCCTTCTCTTCCCGCCCGGGGTCAAGATAAAGCTGTGGGTAGACCTCCGCCAGGGTCTCAATCGCCATGCCTTCGTTCATTTCGTTCTCTTTTCCTGTTTCGTTCATTTTCTTCCGATGCCCGAGATCTCTGCCCGCATGCCGGCCGTCTCGAACATCGCGCGGTATTCCTCCGTCAGCTCTTCCGGCGGAGCCTCAAATTTCTCCTGCCCGCTGCCGATGTGCCTGGCCTTGCTCACGCCGAGGCTGTGGTACGGCAGCAGCGTCACTCTCCCGATCCGATGCGCCCGGTAAAAGTCCGCCGTCCGCTCGATCAGACCGCGGTCGTCGTTGAGGCCGCGAATCAGGGGCATACGCATGTGGAGCTTCGCTCGGGTGTCGTCGTTTTCCGCCAGCATCACGAGATTCCGGAGAATCCGGTCATTGTCCAGGCCCGTGAGTTCCCGATGGTGCTCCCGGTCGATGCACTTCATATCGTAGAGGATCTCTGTCACGTTCTCCTGTGATGCCAGCTGCATCAGTGCCTCCCCGTCTCCGCAGCCGGAGGTATCCAGACAGACCCGGATTCCTTCCTCCGCGGCGAGGCGGACCAACTCCGCGGCGAATTCCCGGTGACTCAGCAGCTCGCCGCCGCTGATGGTGAGTCCTCCGCCCGTATTCTCATAAAACTGTCTGTCCTTCACGACCTCGGCCATCACCTCGGCCGGGGTCATTTCTTTCCCGACCGCGCGCAGGCCCTCCGCAAAACAGTTCTTCACGCAGCTCATACAGCCGTCACAGCGGGAGCGGTCGATGTCGATCTCCTTTTCCGCATTCACAAAGACCGCCTTCTGCGGGCAGTGCTCCAGGCAGTAGCCGCAGCGGATACAGCTGTTGGGCATGCGGATGATCTGCTGCATCGGAGAGATCAGTTCCGGATTGTGGCACCAGCGGCAGCGCAGCGGGCAGCCCTTCAGGAAAACCGTCGTCCGGATCCCGGGGCCGTCGTCGGTGGAGAACTTCTGGATCCCCCCGACCAGCGCACGCAGCGTCTCCTGTTCGCTCATGATGACTCAGCCGGCCTCCCGGAAGTGGGTGGTGCGGTAGATGATGGAGTTCTGTGCCTCCCGGTCCAGTTCGGTGAAGTAGGCCATGTACCCGGCGACCCGGACCATGAGCCCGCGGTAGTTCTCCGGATGCTCCTGTGCCGCGCGCAGGGTCTCGTCGTCCACCACGTTGATCTGAATATGCTCTCCGCCGTACTGGAAGAAGGTCCGGATGATGCCCTCGATGCTCTGCAGGCCCTTCTCCCCGCTGACCCCCTGGGGATCAAAGCGGATGTTGAACAGCGCGCCGTCGTGGAAGTTCTCCATCCCGGTGGAGGCGACGGACTTGACCGTGGCGGTGGGGCCCTTGAGATCGCGGCCCATCATCGGGGACGCGTTGTCGCAGAAGGCCTCTCCGGCAAGTCTGCCGTCCGGGGTCGCGCCGCAGACCGCGCCGTGGGAGATGTTCACCGTCTGGGACAGGTTGGAGAAGGAGTAATACCCGCCGCGGGAATCACGCCAGGACTGGACGTTGTTCGCGATGAACTGAAGCATCTCCTTATAGACCGCGTCCACATGCTCGTCGTCATTCCCGAACTTGGCCGGCTTGTTGATGAGCAGCTGGCGGATTCTCTCCTCTCCCTCGAAGTTCCGGTCCAGCACGCGGATGAGTTCATCCATGCTGAGGTCGTGATCTTCGAAAACACACTTCTCGATGGCGACGAGCGAGTCGGCGAGGTTTGCTGCGCCGGTCACGAACATGCCTGCCGTGGAGTATTTTGCTCCGCCCTGCTGAACCGAGCGTCCGCTCTCCACGCAGCCCTTCGTCACCATGGAGGCAAAGATCACCGGGTAGCGCATCGCGTGATACGGCTGCATCATGTTGTAGCCGATGCGGATCTTGTCATAGAAGTACAAAAGCTGCTTCTTGACCGCATCCTTCAGCTCCTCGATGTTCCTGAACTCCCTCGGGTCGCCGGTCTGCAGTCCCATCAGGTCTCCCGTCGCGGGATCCACGCCGTTGTGCAGCACCAGCTCCAGCACCTTCGGGGCGTTGACATAGCCCGCGTCCGGGGAGCCGTCGGTGGTTCCGCCGCCCGGGCCCGGCTGGATGCAGCCGACAATGGTCCAGTCTCTGGCCTCTTCTTCCGAGCAGCCCTTCCCGAGGGACATCTTCATGGCTGCCTCGTCGTTGAAGAAGCCGGGGTTTGCCATACCGGCCTGTACCATCCTGCAGCCTTTCCGGATCAGCGCTTCCGGCGTGTTCTTCCATACGCGCAGGGCCAGCACCGGCTGCGTGGTCTGCATCTCGGCCGCGGCGTCCAGGCATAGATAGCTCAGATCATTGGACGCGTCCCGTCCGTCCGGGGTCTGGCCGCCGACCACCAGAATCTGCCACATCGGGTATCCGGCAAAGGAAGAGGCGTACCAGCGGTCCCGGACCTCATACACTTCACAGGCCTTCAGATACAGGCACTCCAGCAGTTCCAGCGCCCGTCCGGCGCTGATGTTCTTTTCGACGATGACATCCTTCTCATAAAACGGCCACATATACTGGTCAAAGCGGCCGAAGCCGCAGGCGGTGGTGCAAACCTCGATGTGGAAATACACATGCGCAAACCACACCATCTGCAGCGCCTGCCAGAAGGTCTGAGGCGGGTTTTCCGGGACAACGCGGCAGTTTTCCGCGATCTGGAGCAGCTCCGCCCGGCGTTCGGGGTCGGCGCACTCAGCGGCCTGGCGCTCCGCCTCCTCGGCCATGCGGCGGGCATAGGTGATGAGGCCCCGGCACTGGATGATGCAGGCGTTCCAGAAATCGATCTTCGCCTGGTCTCCGGTGCTCTGGCTCCGGGTTTCGGCGATCTTCGCACGGCACTCTTCCATATAGCCGCGAAGCCCGACCCGCAGGAGCTTTTCATGGTCGCAGGTGGTCTCGCCGGAGACGCCGTTTCGCAGGCCGACGGAGATCAGGTCCTCGCGTCTCGCCTTCTCGATCTCCGGCGGCAGCACGCGGCCGGCCTCGTCCTCCATGGAGCGTCCGATCCAGTAATCCTTCAGGGTGCGCACGATGACTTCGCGGTCCTCCGGCGCCACGTCATAGGGGTCGCACTTTCTCACCGGGAACTCGTCGATGTCCTGGAGATAGAACTTTTCCGCAGACTGGAATTCAGGATGGAGGTTGGCGCCGCGGTATCTGTTGGTCGGCGTGCCGACGATCAGTTCGTCTTCCATGATCAGGGTCGTCATATGCTCCATGATGTAGTTGACGACCTCTGCGCGGAAGACCGGCGCCGCGTCCCCTGCAAAGCGCTGATAGGCCTCCGTCTGAAGGACCAGGCGCTCTGCCGTGATGCAGGGTCTGGAGCTGAAGTACTTTTCTCTCATGCGCTGAATTCTGTCTGTCATCGCTTAATCTCCTTTCCGGAATCCGTTCCGGCTCAAACGTGCTGGGGCTCTCAGTATTTTTCCATCGGGGTCTTCTCTGTCGGTGCGGGGAACGAGCGTGAAAGCTGCTCGATGTCCTCCTCCGTCAGAGAGATTCCCTTCACGGCGTAATTCTCTTCAATGTGATCAAAGCCGACCGCCTTCGGCATCGCGGCGAAGTCCTCCAGCCGCAGAACGAAAGCCAGCAGAATCTGAACAATGGACGCGCCGTGCCGCGCTGCGACAGCCCTGACATTCTCATCCCGGACCATCATCTCCTTGGAGACACGGTCCTGGGTCACCAGCGCGCCGGCCTGCCCCACCGGGCAGTAGGCCATGAAGGGAACGCCGCGCTCCCGCTGCCAGGGGATCAGGTCATATTCTATTCCCCGGCTTCCGAGGTTGTAAAGGATCTGATTGACACAGCAGTTCCGACCGTCCGGAACGCGCCAGAGATCTTCCATGTCCTGTACGTCGAAGTTGGATACGCCCCAACGGCGGATCTTTCCCTTCTGTTTCAGGTCCTCCATGCAGGCCACGACCTCGCCGAGGTCCGCATCTCCCCGCCAGTGCAGCAGATAGAGGTCGGCATAGTCCGTCCCCATCAGCGTGAGCGAGCGGTCAAGGCTGGAATAAATGCGTTTCCGGTTGGCGTTTTCCGGCAGGACCTTCGTGACGAGGAAGAAGTCCTCCCTGCGGTAACCCTTCAGGGCCTTTCCCACAAGCAGTTCGGACTTGCCGTCGGCGTACATCTCCGCCGAGTCGATCAGGCGGAAGCCGAGATCAAAGCCGTGCCGCAGCCCGGCGATCTCGCGTTCCACTTTCGTGTCGTCTTCTGCCATCTGCCAGGTTCCCTGCCCCAGGCGGGGCATGAGGGAACCGTCCGGCAGAAGAAGCGTTTCTTTGAACATCGTGGAATAGTTACGCTTCGGCAGGCTCGACGTAGCTCTTTTCCGCCGCGCGGTGCAGCACGTAGACCACCGCGACCAGCAGGACGGCCGAGACGATCAGGCCGAGCGTTCCGTTACCGGTGATGCCGATGAGGATATAGCCCGCCAGGCTGCAGCCGGCAATCGTGAGGGCATAGGGCATCTGGGAGTTCACGTGATCCAAGTGGTTGCAGCTTGCGCCGGTGCTGGAGAGGATCGTCGTGTCGGAGATGGGAGAGCAGTGGTCGCCGAAGATGCTGCCGGCCAGCGTGGCGGCGAGGGAGGCGACGGTCAGCTCGGGTGCGATGGCCTGGGCGACAGGCGCGACGATCGGCAGCAGGATGCCGAAGGTGCCCCAGGAGGTGCCGGTGGAGAAGCTCAGGAAGGACGCGAAAATGAAGACGATCATCGGAAGAACGGCCCCCGGAACGCCCAGGGTCTGGAAAAGGTTGCTGACATACTCGGGCGTGCCGAGAAGCTCACGGCAGACGCCGCCGATGGCCCAGGCCAGAAGCAGGATGACGCCGGCGGTGATCATCGGCTCCATGCCCTTCACCATGCCGTCGAAAAATTCGTGGAAGCTCATGATCTTGCGGGGGACATAGAGCAGCAGTGTGAAGAGCAGGGCCGCAAAGGAGCCCCAGGTCAGGGCCTGGCCGGAGACGCTGTTGCCGAGGGATGGGCCGAACTGACCGGCGACGGCGGGATCGTCGCTCCAGAAGCCGCCGATGTACATCATGGCGAGGATCGAGACAACAACCAGCACCAGAATCGGCAGGATCATGTCCCAGAGCGTCGCGTTGCCGGCGGTCTCCATCTTCTCATAGTCCTGATCCGCCGTGGCGGAGAGGTTGCCGCGCGCGGCCTTCTTCTCAAAGCGGTGCATCAGGCCGAAGTCCCAAGAGAAGACGCAGATCAGCACCACCATCAGCAGGCAGAGGAGCGCATAGAGGTTATACGGAACCATGGCCATGAAGCCGGCAATACCCGACTTGAACACGCCTGTGTCGACCATGTAGCCGCCGACGGCCGCGCCCCAGGTGGAAATCGGAACCAGGATGCAGATCGGGGCGGAGGTTGAGTCGATCAGGTAGGCCAGCTTCGGGCGGCTCACCTGATAGCGGTCCGTGACCGGCTTCATGACGGAGCCGACGGTAAGGGCGTTAAAATAGTCGTCGATAAAGATCAGGCAGCCCAGAAACGCCGTGAGCAGGGTGGACTGGCGCTTGGAGCGGATCACACCGGAAGCCCAGCGCCCGTAGGCCTTGGCACCGCCGGAGGCGTTGATCAGATAGACCAGAGAACCCAGCAGGAAGCAGAACAGCATGATATACATGTCTGCGCGGTTGATGATCAGCTCGAACATCACATTCACGGGGGCTACCAGCGGGTTCATCCCGCCGGCAAAAGCATAGATCAGCGTCCCGGACAGTACGCCGGCCACCAGGGAGAACACAACCTCCTTGGTAATCAGCGCCAGTACGATCGCCACAACGGGCGGGACAAGCGACCATGCACCAACATAAACGGATTCCATACTTTTTACTCCTTTACTGAATAAAGTGAAAAGCAGTTGGTGTCATGTCACACCAACTGCTTTGTGGATAATCACACATAATCATGGAAACCGCCCGTCCACCGTCCTGCTCCGGCGTGACGATTCCGATGTTCTGTAATAATTAGCTCTCCGCAATGATGCGACAGTCATATGCATCTTCTGCATATGCCCAGGCTGGACTCAGGCTGCGTCCCCCTTCGGCGTATGCCCCTTTCTCACAGCTCAGAGATTGCCGGTCTCCGTCTTAAGCTGTGCTACTCTTGGCAATACGCGCCTCTACTTTTATTACGTCCCGTATTATAGCAAAGGATTTTTTCGTTTACAATATCTTAACTTATACAAATTTATGCACAGAACTGCGCGTTTTTCTTGTGCGCTTTCTATTAAAATTACGCTTTCTGCTCATCGCTCTGCCCTTTCCGGACAGGTTTCATTCTTCCGCCGGGTCTCCGGCCGGCTGTGCCGCTGCGGCAGGCTCCGGATCTCAGAGGCTGGAAATGCCGTAGCTGTTGACCAGCGCGTCCAGCTTTACTCCTGCCTTGCAGAGCGGGCAGTCCGTTGCCGGCGCGCACATAAAGTCACCCAGCAGGTCCGAGCCGAAGATGGTCGTGATCGGCAGCCCCGCGCACTTCTGTCCGGCGGAGAAGATGGCGCAGATGCCCTCCGGCATGCCGCCGTAATATTTCACCGCGTTGACCGCGTCCAGCACCATGGCGCCGGTGGCGACGCTCGCCGCGAGAATCAGGACGTGGCGGTTGCGGATCAGGTGCGCGGTATTGCTGCGGAAAATGATCTGGTTCGAGCTGGTCAGCTCCGGCGTCACGACATAGATCGTCCCGTGCTCGTTCGTGATGCGGATGCCGGCCTGGATCAGTTCCTCCGCGATGCAGGTTCCGAGAACCTCTGTCCCCTCCAGGCACAGAATGCTGTCGATCGGAGAGGTCTTATCCAGCTTCTGCACCAGTTCCTTTGCGGCTTCATGCGCCTCGGCCAGACGGTGTTTGGTATAGGTCATGTCAACATAATAGTTTACATGGCATTTGTTGGTGGCGAAATGCCCCTTGGCAATCCGAAGCGGAATGCTGTGCGTTTGTTCCCGCAGATGTGACGTTGAAATACCCATGGCTGCAGCTCCTTCCTTTTTGTCATCTCCGTGTTTGTCCTCCGGATCGGGTCCGGAGCCTTCCGTGCTTTGATTCTACCACACCATTCGCCCGGTGTAAAACAAAAAGTGACGGATTTGACGAAAACAGGCGTCAGCGATTTTTCAGTCGCGGATGTCCACCGCGACGCCGTTGAGTTCGACGCCCGCGTCCGCGGAGACAAGGATGTACTTCTTTCCGTCGATCACCCGGGCTTCCACCAGATAGCTGAACTTCGGGTTCACGCTGATCTTCACCTCGGGCGTGGCGATCTCCATCCGGCTGGTGTTGGTGAGGTTTCCAGGACGCAGCACCGCGTTCTCCCCCATCGCTTCGGTGCAGCCGGCGCAGAAAGCTTCGGCTTCCTCGGGGGTGGCGCCGCTGTTTTCCAGGATCTCTCCCATCTCCTCCAGAGACACCGTCATAGGTTCAGGGTCCTTGGTCTCCTTGTAGACCGCGATGCGCTCGTTGAGCTGTTCGTGCATGGCCTGAATCACATCAAAGCTGCAGTCCTTGTCGAGTGCTCCGGTCAGCGCCTCGTTGAAGCTCTCCTTCTGCCGTCCGGCCGACATCGGCACCGGCGTGCGGAAGACCGCGTCCACGAAGTCCTGGTGGCTGGCGTTGATGTTTTTGGAATAGAACAGAGCGTTGTAGATGTTCGTCGCACGCCCGTCGAAGGCCGGGAACAGGAAGCCCAGTTCCGGCGCGGCCACAACCTGGCCGATGATGGAGCTGCGGAAGCGCTTCTCGTCCGCCACGTAGCCGAGCTCCGGCTTTCCCGGTTTCACCGGGCACACACAGCAGAGCATGTACTTGTACACGTCGCCGCGGTCGTCCTCCTGCCCGTCCTTGCCGTAGTGCGGCACGTCATAGACGTCATAGGCCATCAGGATCAGGTAGTTCTGATCCTCCATGTCGATGTGGTCAATGATGCAGCGGTAGAATTCTTCCCGCAGGGCCACGTCCGACAGCTCGCTCTTGCGCAGGGCGGTAAGCAGGCGGTGTTCCTCGCTGTCCATGACCTGCTTCGTGGCAAACGAGATGTCCAGCAGGTTCTTCCCCAGTGCGCCGGACAGCGTCTTTTTCAGCAGACTGAAATACTTCTCCGTCTCTTCCTGGGTCAGCAGACCGAGAGACTCATCAAATGAGGAGACAATCTCTTTGTTTGTATTGACATAGCATCCGTAAAAATGATGGATGGCATTGTGCTCCGGCCGGATGCGGCGGCGGATCTCGCCGAGTTCTTTCTGATTCATTCTGTCGGCAGTTGCTCCTTTTCTGTTTTTCTATTTGACATGCTTTTACTGCAGAATGGCGCCCTTATCCGCGGAGCTGACCAGCTTTGCATAGCGTGCGAGGTATCCCGTCTTGATTTTCGGTTCCGGGCAGACCCATTTGGCGCGCCGTGCGGCGAGCTCCTCGTCGGAGACCTGGAGCTTGATGCTGCGGTTCGGGATGTCGATGGCGATCAGATCCCCTTCTTCCACAAGGGCGATCGTCCCGCCGGCAGCCGCTTCCGGACTGACATGGCCGATGGACGCGCCGCGCGTTGCGCCGGAGAAACGTCCGTCCGTAATCAGCGCCACGCTGGAACCGAGACCCATCCCGACGATCGCCGAGGTCGGGTTCAGCATCTCGCGCATGCCCGGGCCTCCCTTGGGCCCTTCATAGCGGATGACCACCACGTCGCCGGGCTTGATCTGCTTGCCGTAGATGGCCGCGATGGCCTCCTCTTCGGAGTTGAACACGCGCGCCGGTCCTTCATGGACCATCATTTCCGCCGCAACGGCGGACTGCTTCACGACGCAGCCGTCTTCCGCCAGATTTCCACGGAGCACCGCGATGCCGCCGGTCTGGGAATAGGGATTGTCGATGGGCCGGATGACCTCCGGATCGAGGTTCCTGACCTCCGCCAGGTTCTCTTCCATGGTCTTTCCGGTGACTGTCATCACGGAGAGATCCAGCAGGTTTTTCTTCGTGAGCTCCTTCATCACGGCATATACACCGCCGGCCTGCTCCAGGTCCTCGATGAAAGTGTCCCCCGCCGGTGCCAGATGGCAGAGGTTCGGCGTCGCGGCCGAGATTTCATTTGCCGTGTTCAGGTCGATCTCCACACCGGCTTCGTGCGCGATGGCGGGCAGATGCAGCATGGTGTTGGTGCTGCAACCGAGCGCCATGTCCACCGTCTCGGCATTGTGGATCGCCGCGGCGGTCATGATGTCCCGCGGACGCAGATCCCTCTTCACCAGCTCCATGACCTGCATGCCGGCGTGCTTGGCCAGCCGCAGGCGGGCGGAATAGGGCGCGGGGATCGTGCCATTGCCGGGCAGCGCCATGCCGATGGCCTCGGTGAGGCAGTTCATGGAATTGGCCGTATACATGCCGGAGCAGGAACCGCAGGAGGGGCAGGCGTTCTCTTCATAGTCCCGGACGCCCGCTTCGTCCAGCGTTCCCGCGTGATAGGCGCCGACGGCTTCGAACATATGGCTGAGACAGGTTCTTCTTCCGTCCTTCAGGTGGCCGGCCAGCATCGGGCCGCCGGAGACAAAGATCGTGGGAAGGTTCAGACGTGCCGCCGCCATCAGGAGGCCGGGGACGTTTTTGTCACAGTTCGGGATCATCACGAGGCCGTCAAACTGGTGGGCAATCACCATGGCCTCGGTGGAGTCGGCGATCAGGTCGCGCGTTACAAGGGAATACTTCATCCCGATATGCCCCATGGCGATCCCGTCGCACACGGCGATGGCCGGGAACATTACCGGCGTGCCGCCCGCGGCGCGGACCCCCGCCTTGACGGCTTCGGCAATCTTGTCGATGTTCATGTGACCGGGGATGATTTCGTTGTAGGAACTGACAATGCCGATGATCGGGCGCTGGATCTCCTCATCCGTGAGGCCCAGGGCATAGAGCAAGCTGCGGTTGGGCGCGCGTTCGACGCCCTTCTTGATCAGATCAGACTGCATATTCATTTTTCCTTTCTTCTCTTTATTGAATCCTCCGGCGCTTACAGCAGCCCCGGAATCAGCAGCGGCACAAAGACGATCATCAGGAAGACGACGATCAGGCCGATCAGATACGGGACCACCGCCTTCGCGATTTTTTCAATCGGCAGGCCGGAGATGCCGGTGGCCACGAACAGGTTGATGGCAACGGGCGGGGTGATCATGCCGATGGCAATGCCGACGACAAACAGGATGCCGAAGTGCAGCGTGGAAACGCCAAGCGCCTTGATAAGCGGCAGAAAGACCGGCGTCAGGATGATAATCGCGGAAGAAGTCTCCATGAACACGCCGGCGATCAGGATGATCACTGAGATCAGCATCATAATGACGTACTTGCTCTGCGAAATGGAGAGGACCGAACTTGCAATGGTCTCCGGGATTTTCCAGTTTGCAAGCACCCAGCCGAAGGGTCCTGAGCAGGCGATGATGATCATGATGACCGCACTGGTGCGGGCGGAACCCTTCATGATCTCATAAAGGCCTTTCAGCGTGAGGTCCCGATAGATGAACGCCGAGACCAGGACCGCGTACACCACCGCCACGGCGGCGGCCTCAGACGGCGTAAAGTAGCCGGAGAAGATTCCGCCGAGGATGATCAGCGGCATCAGGATGCCCGGGATGGCCTTCAGGAAGGTCTTCCCAACATTCTTCAGTGAGAAGCCAGAGCCTTTCGGATAGTTGTCCCGATACGCCTGTACAAGCGCAATCGCAATCAGCGCGATGCCCATGAGAATGCCGGGAATGAACCCCGCTTTAAACAGCTTGTTGACGCTCTCTTCGGCGATGACCGCGTACAGGACCATCGGTACCGAAGGCGGAATCACAACGCCGATGGTGCCGGCCGCCGCGATGAGCGCCGCCGCCTGTGCGGGCGGATAACCCCTCTGGCGCAGTTCCGGCACCAGCGTGCCGCCCACCGCCGCCGTCGTGGCCGCGCCGGATCCCGAGATGGCGGCAAAGAACATGCCGGCAAAAACCGAAACCACAGACAGGCCGCCTCGGATCACCCCGAGGAATGACTCACAGAACTCCACCAGCAGTTTTGAAATCTTTCCCTTGGAAAGCAGATCCCCCGCCAGAATAAAGAAGGGCACCGCAATCAGCGAAAAGGAGTTGCAGGCCTCGAACATTCTCTGAATCAGGATCAGGAGCTTGCCCGATCCGAGACCGGAGAGCACCGTGACGCCGGCGGCCGTGCAGATGGAAAACGCAACGGGAACACCGATGATCAGCAAGGCGATAAAGACGCCGAACAGAATTCCGCCCATCAGTCTTTCCCTCCTTTCCCGGTAATCTCCTCCAGCATCATCACGAAGGCGTGATACATACACACACCCAGTCCGATGGGAAGACACATATAGATATACTTCATCTTGATCGGCAGCGCCGCCGCCGTGCGAACCTGTTTGTTGCAATACTTAACACCATAATAGAGCAGCGCCGCAAACAGGCAGAAGCAGATCAGGTGCACAAGAACACGCAGGAGCTTCTGTACATTTTCCGGGAACATTGTCTGCACCGCCGTAATCGCGATGTTGCCGCTGCGGCGATAGACGCAGGTTGCTCCGAGGAACGTCGCCCAGATCAGGAGGAATCGCGTAACCTCCTCCGACCAGGACAAGGCCGTGAACCAGACACGGCAGATGATCTGGGCCGTGGTGATGATCACCATTGCCCCGATCATGATCACCACGAGGAACCCAAAGATGCTGTCCAGAACAGAACTGATTTTTTGAAGTACTTTCATACTCTCTTACTCCTACCCTACTGAAAGTGAAAAGACAGGACATCGAAGATGCCGATCAAGGCGGACTTCAATGTCCTGTGCAATCCTATTGGCCGGAAACCGTCGGAAGATTACTTCGCCAGTTCAGCCTGAATACGGGCAATATAATCCGCGTACTGGGGATAGGCGTCGTAGACGACCTGAACGGCCTCACGGAAGGAGTCAACATCCGGATCCTCAACGACTTCGATACCGTTGTCCTTGATCTCCTGGAGCTGGCCGGCTTCCTGCTCGGCAACCCAGGCGCGCTCATACTCGGCCGCTTCCTGTGCAGCATCGATGAAGATCTGCTGGGTCTCGGCATCGAGGCTGTTGAAGAGATCGAGGCTCATGGTGATGATCGCGGTGGAGTAGGAGTGGCGGTCAAGCACACAGAACTTCTGGTTGTACTCCCACATCTTGTAGGACCAGATAACGTTGATCGGGTTCTCCTGGCCTTCGACCGTGCCCTGCTGCAGAGCGGTGAGGGTATCCTGCCAGTTCATCGGAACGGCATTGACATCCAACGCCTTGAAGGTGGCCGTGTAAACTTCGTTCTCCATCACGCGGAGCTTCAGACCGGCAACGTCCGCCGCGCTGGCGACCGGCTTCACGGAGTTGGTGATGTTGCGGAAGCCGCGCTCTGCATAGGCAAGGCCCTTCAGACCGGCGTCCTCCAGGGTGTCGAGCAGCTCATGTCCGACTTCACCGTCGAGAATCTTATAGGCTTCTTCATTGTTGGCAAAAAGGAAGGGCATATCCAGCACGCCCATCATGGAAGAGTAGTTGACGAACGGGCCGGCAGTAATGATACCCATATCGAGCATCCCCATGCTCATGCTTTCCAGCATGTCAGCTTCGCCGCCGAGGGTGCCGTTGGGATAAATCTCAATGACATAAGCGCCGTCGGTCCGCTCATTGACCAATTCCGCAAACTTCTCTGCGGCGACCTGGAAAGAATCCTGCTCGTTGACGGTCGTACCGAACTGCAGGACGGTTTCGGCGCTGGCGCTGACGCTGATGCAAAGGAACATCATCACAACCAGAACCATCATGATCATTTTACTTGCTTTTTTCATAATTCCCTCCTAAAAAAGAAATTTGGATGATTATACACAGGAAGGAGCGAATTGTCAATTTCTTTTCCGGGCTTTTTGCTCTTTATTTTCCCACAGCCGGAGTTCTTTTCACGGTTAACTCTGTCAAACCGCACAAAAACATGTCAGAAATGCCCGTTTTGTATAGTGACTTTTTCCTGTTCTTATGATAAACTCATGACGAGCATGCAAAAATACATATTAAAATACCATGATTAACACAGAGAGGGGAAAACCATGGCTAGAGAAATCCTGTTCGATCTCGGTAAAATGATTACCGACCGCCTTCCCTATAAGTTCGGCGTTAAGAGGCTGACGGAGGAAGACCCGGAATACATCATTCTTGACCGCGCATGTTCCAATGACGAAATCGCGGAAGTCATGCTGAAGATGGGCCTGCGCAAGCCGAAGACCACGGCCGAAATCGCGAAACTCACCGGCAAATCCGAAGAGCGTATTGTCGAGCTGCTCACCGACGCCGCCATGCACGGCATCGTGGAATACAACTGGGAGAATCCCCAGCATGAGAAGCAGTGGTACGTTCAGCTGTTCGTCCCCGGTATCGCCGAGATGACGAACATGGTTCTGGATCAGGTTGAAAAGTACCCCGAGCTCGCCGAGAGCTTCAACAAGATGACCTTCCTCCCGCTGGAGGGCAAGACCCACCTCATGCCTCCCGGCGGCAACGGCATCGGGATGCACGTGATCCCGGTGGAAAAGGCCATCAACGCCACCAACACCTCCATCTCCATCGAGCACATCTCCCACTGGCTGGACAAATACGAGGGCAGTCTCTCCGTCGGCTACTGTTCCTGCCGCAATGCCCGCCGTCTTTACGGCGAAGGCTCCGGCGAGATTCAGGATGACTGCTGCATCGGTCTGGGCGATTTCGCCACCTATCTGGTCGAGACCGGAAAGGGCCGTCCCATCACCAAGCAGGAAGCGCTGGAAATCTGCCAGAGAGCGGAAGACAACGGCTATGTCCACCAGGTCACCAACATCGACGGCCAGGACAAGATCTTCGGTCTGTGCAACTGTGATCTGGGTGTCTGCTTCGCGCTGCGCACCAGCCAGTACTTTAACACCCCGAACATGTCCGCATCCTCCTTCCGCGCCCACGTCAACAAAGAGAACTGCGTCGCCTGCGGCAAGTGCGTCGAGGTCTGCCCGGCCGGCGCCGTGAAGCTCGGCCAGAAGCTCTGCACCAAAAACGGTGACGTTCAGTATCCGAAGCAGGAACTGCCCGGCCTCAAATGGGGCAAGGACAAGTGGAACCCGAACTATGTGGTCGACAACCGCAAGAACTGCCACGAGTCCGGCACAGCCCCCTGCAAGACCGCCTGCCCGGCCCACATCGCCATCCAGGGCTATATCAAGCTCGCCAAAGAAGGCCGCTATCTTGACGCCCTCAAGCTCATCAAGCAGGACAACCCCTTCCCCTCCGTCTGCGGCTATGTCTGCAACCGCCGCTGCGAGGACGCCTGCACCCGCGGTGCGCTGGACAAAGCCCTCGCCATCGACGAGATCAAGAAGTTCATCGCCGAGCAGGATCTCAAGAGCGAAGAGCGCTACATTCCCGAGCGTCTGTACCGCCGGCCCATCGACAAGCCCTATGAGCAGAAGGTCGCCATCATCGGCGCCGGCCCCGCGGGTCTGAGCTGCGCTTACTATCTGGCCCGCATGGGATATGAAAACGTCACGGTCTTCGACCGCAACCCGCAGCCGGGCGGCATGCTCGTCATGGGCATCCCCAGCTACCGTCTGGACCGTACTGCTCTGAAGGGCGAAATCGAGGTTCTGGAGAAGATGGGCGTTCACTTCCGTATGAACACCGAGGTCGGCAAGGACGTCACCATCGAAGAGCTCCGCACCCAGGGCTATAAGGGCTTCTATGTGGCCATCGGCGCACAGAAGAGCTCCAAGCTGAACATTCCGGGCGAAGAGCTTCAGGGTGTATTCGGCGGTGTGGACTTCCTGCGTGAGGTCAATCTGGGCAACAAGCCCGAAGTCGGCAAAAAGTGCGCCGTCATCGGCGGCGGCAATGTGGCCATGGATGTCTGCCGCACGGCTCTCCGCCTTGGCGCCGAGACCTATGTGGTCTACCGCCGCGGCGAGGATGAGATGCCCGCCGACAAGGAGGAAGTCGCCGAGGCAAAAGAAGAGGGCGTGAAGTTCTGCTTCCTCAACGCACCGGTCGAGGTTCTTGGTGCGGACGGCAAGGTCTGCGGCCTCAAGGTCGAGCTTATGGAGCTCGGCGAGCCGGATGAAAAGGGCCGCCGCGCCCCGGTAGGCACCGGAAAGTATGAGACCATCGAGGTCGATTCGGTCATCGCCGCTGTCGGCCAGGCCATCGACTGGGGTACGCTCGATGTCGGCGCGCTCGTGACCGGCAAGAAAGGCAACGCCGTTGCCGATGCCGTCACCTATCAGACCGCGCAGAGCGACATCTTCGTCGGCGGTGATGTCTACACCGGACCGAAGTTTGCCATCGACGCGATTGCCGCGGGCCGTGAGGGCGCCGAGTCCCTGCACCGCTTCGTCAATGACGGCCAGAGCCTGACGGTCGGCCGCAACCTCCGTGAGTTCTACGAACTCAACAAGGACGAACTGGTCTTCGGCATCGACAGCTTTGACCGTCCCGCCCGCCAGCCGATTCTGCACGACGCGAAGAAGGCCCGCTCCTTCGAGCATGACCGCCTCACCTTCACCGAAGAGCAGGTCAAAACGGAAGCCAGCCGCTGCCTGGGCTGCGGTGTGAGCGTTGTCGATCCGAACCGCTGCATCGGCTGCGGTCTGTGCACCACCCGCTGCATGTTCGACGCCATCCACCTGGAGCGTGATGTTCCGGAGGCCTCGACCATGATCCGCTGCGAAGACAAGGTCGGTCCGCTCCTCAAGAACGTCGCGAAGAAGAGCATCAATATCATCCGCAAGAAATAATTCATACTCAGCACGGAAACCTGCTGAATTTTCAGCCCCCGCCTTCGGCGGGGGGCTGATTCTTGTCTTTTATCCTGTTTGTTATCTTCTCCTGCAGTCTGCAATGCTCAACAGGCGCAGCAGCCGGTCCTATAGACTTCTCAGCACCCCGCCGGAGGCGGGGTGCTGACGCTTATCTGTTATCTTCTCCGGCTGTTTGCAATGCTCAGCAGGCGCAGCAGTTGGACGATGGAGGTCATCAGCGAGATGAAGTAGGTCATCCCGGCTGCGAACAGGACCTTGCGTCCGCCGATTCTCTCTTCATCGGTGAGCAGGCCGAGCCGGTCCACTTCCGCCATCGCCCTCCGGGATGCGTCCACCTCCACCGGCAGCGTCACCAGGTTGAAGAGCACGATGCCCGAGAACAGAACCGCTCCCAGGGTAATCAGTCCGCTCCGGGAGAAGAAGATCCCCAACAGGATCGCGATATATGAGCCGATGGACCCGATGTTGCAGATCGGGACAAGCGCCTTGCGCAGCATCAGCAGCGGATAGGCCTGGGCATGCTGGATCGCATGGCCGCATTCATGCGCCGCCACGGCCACCGCAGAGACGTTCTGTCCACCGTATACGGGCTGTGACAGGTTCAGCGTGTGATTGGCGGGGTTATAGTTATCGGTAAGTGTTCCCTGTGTCTGCACGATCGTCACATCTGTAATACCATTCGCCCGCAGGATGCGCTCCGCCGCCATGGCCCCGGTCATGCCGTTATAAGTCCGGTCTTTCGAATACCGGTTGAAGCGGCTCCTCACAATTCCGGAGCAAATCATACTCACGAAGAACAGAATTATCGTCAGAAGATAGAAGATATCGGAGTAGTACATGTTCATCCCTCTTTTCTGTTTCTATTTTACCTGATTCTCTGTCAGTATTCACGGCTTTTTTGTGAAGATTCCGAGGTTTGGATCAACCGCTGTATCATAATCAATATGGAAACAGCCCGGAACGGGATTCTTATTCCTCGTTCCGGGCTGCTGGATCCGTACGATACTGACAATGTGTTCGCCGCATTCAGCGTTTGAGTTTCTTCAGTCTTCCCCATCTGATGTTACGCCTGCCCAGCGTCATAACCGCCAGCTTCTGACGGTTCTGATAGGCCAGATATCCGGTCAGCACCGCGCCCGCGCAGAACGACAGCGTCATCAGCGTAAACGTTACCTTTGTCCGCTTCGCGGCTTTTTTTGCCTTTTTCTCCGCCTTCTTTTTGACGGCGCCGGCGCCGAAGACCCCGAGGGCGGCTCTCTTTACCAGTTTGAGCACTTTCATGTCTCTCTACCTCCATGGATTATGATATATCATTTCTGAAACGGTGCACCGTATGTTCACCGCAAACAGTTTATTGGACCGGGCCATTATACTTCAGGCACAGCATGGTGATGTCGTCGAACTGCTCCTCTCCGTCCATAAAGCGGTTGATCTCGCCCATGACCGTTGCCAGAATCTCATCCGGCTCCGCGTCCGGCGCCTTGTTCAGTGCCTCCAGCATGCGGTCTGTTCCGAACAGCTCCTTCTCGCTGCTCGTCGCTTCCGTCACGCCGTCCGTGTAGACGAAGATGCTGTCGCCGGGGCAGAGCTGGAACTCATGCTGCCTGAACTGTACGCCGTCCAGGGCCGCCAGGGCAAGAGAATGGCGGTACAGGATCAGCTCATACTTCTCGCCGCTCCGGCGCAGAACCGGATGCTCGTGTCCGGCGTTCACAGCCACGCCCTTTCCGGTGGAGATCTCCAACACCGCCAGCCACGCCGTCACAAAGAAGCCCAGCTCATTGCTCTCACAGAGCTGCCGGTTGACGTTGGTAAGCGCCTCCGAAGGGCTCTCGCCGCTCTGGATGCGGGACTTGATGAGCATGCGCGTGACCATCATGAACAGCGCTGCCGGGACTCCTTTTCCGGAAACGTCGGCCATCACCAGGGCGACGTGGTCGTTGTCCACCATGAAGAAGTCATAGAAGTCTCCGCCAACCTCCTTGGCCGGTTTCATGGTGGCAAAGAGGTTAAACTCATGCCGGTTGGGGAAGGGTGGGAAAAGTCTGGGCAGCTGGCTGCGCTGGATCGCGTTTGCCATGGTAAGCTCGGCCCCGATCCGCTCTTTCTCTGCCGTAACTCGCTGCACCTGATCCACATACTGCAGGGTCCTCGCCGAGAGTGTCGCAAAGGACTCCGCCAGGATTTCGATCTCATCCCCGGTGCGGTAATCATCCTCCATCATAAACTGCAGGTTATTCCCGCCCAGTGAGCGCACCTTTTGGGTCATGGTCTCCAGCGGTTTCACGATCCGTTTGGAGACCGTGAGCGCCGCTGCGCTGCCCATGACCAGGATTGCAAGAACCGAAATAACGATGATCTGCTTCGAACGGGCAAAGCCCCGGTTGAAAACGGCCGCCGCTTCGTCCAGTGCGCTGTCAAACTGCTCCTGCATCATGACGGCAGGGCGCTCGGTCGCCGCCTTGTCCACCAGTGACACCACCGCCCAGCCCAGCGTCTCCACCGGCGCACCGGCGAGGTAAACACGGTCGCCGTCCATATCCAGCTCCCGGACTCCCGTGGTGCCGTTCAGAGCATCGCGGACAAAGGCCGCCAGATTCTCCTGCTCAGAGAACCTCAGGTCTTCCGCGTCCTCAGCATTGCGGGCGCGGAGCGTGCCCTGATTCTGAGGGGAGAACACCACATGTCCCTGATTGTTGATGATGCAGGTGTAATGCACAACATCGCCGGAGCCGGAAACCGCCGTGGCCATCTGATCCAGGAACATGTCCGCCGCGGCCACAGCGACAAGGCGACCGTTCTGCCGGATGGGAATGGTGCAGGTGATGCCGATTTCACCGGTGAATACATCCTGCAGCACATCCGTGAAGAAGATCGAATTGCTTTGTGCCGCCCCCACATACCACGGCCGCTCCCGGATGGGGATCGTAAGGATATTTCCCTGCTCATCTACCCTGGCGCCGGACTTGTCATCGACGCACAGCATATAGCCCTCCGGCACGGCAATGTAGACGGAGCTGGTGCCTGCGTTTCGGTACAGGGCCGTCATCAGATCGGACAGATTCGCCAGCAGGCCGAGCTTCTCCATGGTTGCCGGATCTTCAGGCATGCTGCCCGTCTCACCCACAAGCTGCAGGGTGATCGTCCCGTCCATCGAGGCATCCGGAAGGGCAAAGGGACGCGCCGGGTAGAGCTCGGGGGCCTGAAGCATAGTTTCCGCACTGTCTGCCAGAATCTGCACCGTAGAGGACAGCTTCGTGAACAGATCATCGGCCAGCATTGCCGCCATCTCGGTCTTGGAGGTGAGCGAATCGGCCACAACCGCGTCCATCGTAGTCCCCGAGATCTTGGTAATGGCTTCCTTCTGCCGCAGATTTGTCTCCCCGGTGAGCGTTTTCAGGCTGGAAGTCTGATAGAGTATCACCGCGGTATAAGCTGCAACCAGCAAAAGGATGGTAACCAGGACAAGATTGAAGACTTTCTGCTGAATGCCTCCGATTACCAGATTCTTGTATTTCTTCATAAGGACTCCTTCTCAGCGCCGGTATCGCCTGACTTCCTGTTTCCCGTGTTTGCATGGTACGGAATCGGCCTGTGTTTTTATAGTATAGCAGAATCCACCGTCTGATTCAATTCCCTTTTTCTGCCGGAATCAAAGGATGATCCTCCGGGCGGAGCGGGATTTCCTCAGATTTCCGTCCTCACCAGGATGACGCCCAACTCCCCCGCCATGTCCACCGCAGCCTTCGTATAGTCGCTCGTCGTGTAGATATACGCATCGTCACAGCCGTAATAGTCCTTCGCACTGTAAATCTCCTGCACCGCCTTCACGCCCACCGGGTGTCCCGGCGCATAGCGCTTGCACTGCACACAGACACGCCGCTCGCCGTCCATCGCCAGCACGTCCGCGCCGAAATCTCCGCTCTTCGGGGTGGTATCCACATCGGTAAAGCCTTCCCGCCTCAGCTTCTCGGCCACATACTCCTCATATTCATAGGGGCTGAGATTCAGGACGTAGCTGTTTCGCAGTTTCTCCCGTTCCCGCCACTGCGCCCGCGCCTCTCTCCGGCGACGCCGGCGGGCCCGGATCCGCCTCCGGTCAATGATCAGGAAGGCGGCGAGCGCCGTGAACCCCAGCAGGATTTCATAGCTGTATTCCCCTGTCATACCGGCTCCTTCCAGCAGGCTGTGCACCGGTTTTTCCAGCACAAACGGAATGATGAGCAGCGCAAGAATCACCTGTGCCGCGGTATGGATCAGCTTCTTCATGTCTCCCACTCTTGGCTCTGTTCTTTCAAAATCTTCAAAGCCCGCGCCGGAGCCCTTTCGGGTTCCGGGGCGCGGGCCTGTTTTCCTGCATGGATGGACATCTGCGACCGGTTCTGTTATTTCTTATATCCCGTCGCAAAGTCCACTACGTTGCGCAGTCCTTTTCCCTCGAGGAAAGCGGCGAGATTTCCGGCCGCGATATCGACGATGCGCTCGAAGGTCTCCGGAAGGTGGAAGCCGCCCGAAATATGCGGGGTGATGACCAAATTTTCCAGACCCCAGAGCGGGCTGTCGGCGGGCAGCGGTTCCACTTCTGCCACATCCATTGCCGCCGCGGCGATCTTGTGCTCGCTCAGTGCCTGATACAGCACTTCCGAGGAGACCGCGTTGCCGCGTCCGCAGTTGATGAACAGGGCGCTGTCCTTCATTTTCTCAAAGCTCTCCGCGGTATAGATATAGCGGGTCGCTGCGGTGTTTGGCAGGACGGACATGATGACGTCCGCTCTCGGCAGAACCGTGTCGAG
Source organism: Oscillospiraceae bacterium (assembly GCA_017458335.1). GTDB lineage: Bacteria > Bacillota > Clostridia > Oscillospirales > Oscillospiraceae > Limivicinus. Next base: position 18,064 of record JAFTFT010000004.1, on the reverse strand, counting down.
ATCCTGTGTCATAACCAGCTCATCCACGCACTCCGGCGGATTGGTGGCCCGGCGTTTGACGCCGATCACATAGGCGCCCATGGCCTTGACCAGTCTGGCATAGGCCTGTCCGATGTCTCCCAGACCCACGACCGCGACCGTACAGTCGGACAGGGATCCGACCGTTCCGTGGTCGCTCCAGAAGGCTTTTTTCTGCTCGTCGCGGTAGAGATAGAGCTTTTTCTGCAGCATCAGCGTCAGGGCGAATGCATGCTCGGAAACTGCCTTGGTATAGGCTCCCGTGGCGTTGGTCAGGACGGTTTTCGCGTTCAGGACGCCGGGGACAATATAGGCGTCGGTTCCCGCGGATTCCAGCTGCAGCCATTCCAGATTCTCGGAAGCGCCGATCATCTCCGCTTTCGGGTTGCCGAAAATGACATTCGCACTGCGGATCATCTCTTCCGTCACCTGATCCGGGCTGCTGTAGACAATGCTGCAGCCCTTCCCGGCCGCTTCAATTTTTTCCTTGTGCCGTGCCTCGACGGGCATCAGAACCAGAACGTTTTTCATGGCTTCTCTCCTTGCATTAAGCGATCCGGATTTTGAAGACGACTTTCCGCACGTCGCAGGGGCCGCTCACCTGTCCCTTGACGCGGTGGGCGTCCTGCGGGAAGGCCACCAGAAAGTCCCCGTGTCTCAGGACGATGCTCTGATGAGCCGGGGCTTTATCCGTAAAGGCGTAGAAGTCGTTTTCCGGCTTGCTTGCCGCGTCGTCCGGCGTCAGCGTCGAAGTCTCGGCAATATCCATCCGCTCCTCACCCGAGAGGACCGCATGGATGTCCAGATACTTCTGATGCGCTTCGAAGAAGCCCTTCTCATCCGGCTGTGTCTCAAACAGGTTCAGCGTGGCATAGAGGTCGTTCCCTTCCATGTGGGTGGCCTCGGTTCCCACCGTGTTCATGAACTCGTCATTCAGATACGTCAGCGCCTTGTCCAGCATGGGGTGAATCCCGCGGTAGTCCGCGGCGTCTTTCAGTTTCGCAACAATCATGGTTTCTTTCCTCCGTTATTCTGTGATTTCGTACATGGCGACTTCGTCGGTTTCGCGGTTCGCCGCGATCAGGATATCCACGCCCGCGTCGTTAAGATAGTGCATCACGTTTGCCGGGCCTCTTCCCTCGTCGATCAGCGTCACGGTATAGTCGGCTTTTTCCCGGTCATAACGGACCGCCATCAGGTTCTTTTTCCCGGCGCGGTGTCCGACGACGAAGGTCGGCTTCCCGGCGATGATACCGCCGCAGATCGCATGGGTAAAGGGTGCGTCTTCCTCAAAATGCCACACCGGGATATATGCTCCGTCTTTCCGGTGCCAGACCGAGATTTTCTCTCCGTGAAAGGGCGAGAGCGTGCAGAGCTCGTCCTCTCCGTCCCCGTCCAGGTCTACCAGCACCGCGTCGCTGACCGGGCAGTCCAGCAGCTGTTCTTCCTTCCAGCTCCCCTCCGGCGTCTCCGGCGGTGTCAGGCGCCAGACCCCCTCGTCCGCCGCGATCAGGCTTGCGGGGATTCCGTTCCGGTCACAGCGGGTATAGCCGTGGTTGCGGTGCAGGCCTTCCTTCAGAACATGAAGCTCCAATGGATGCTCTTCGTCAAAGACGCTCAGGTTCTCCGGAAGAATCGCCGTATAGACCTTTCCCGGATAGCTCCAGTCGCCCTCCGGATGGTCCTGTCCAGACTTGACCGTGCACACGATGAGCCAGTTCACACCGCCCCGGGAGAGGATGTCGAAGCGGTGGACATGCGGGATGTTGGTCAGGGTGTGCATCTCCCAGTCGCCCTTTCCCTTCGGCGTTACCACCACAAGCTTCGCCTCCAGCGACTCGTCCGGCGAATAGAACCTGGCCGTGGACAGGAGCTGTCCGTCCGTGCCCGGAACCTGAACCATGGTCATGACGCCGCCCGGTTCGGTCCAGAGCGTATCCTGCAGCGTTCCGTCCTGGTCGAAGAGATAGCAGGGATCCGCCTTCTCCGCCGCCACGAGAAACTGTCTCTTTCCCTGGTAGAAAAGCGGTGCGATGGCATAGCACTTGTTCAGATGTGCCAGAACTTTTTTCTTGATTTTCATAATCTTTTTTTCCCTTTCGCGTCCTGTCGCTCATGCCTGCCGGTCCAGCAGCTCCGTGAATCGGGCGCAGACCTCCTTCGGCGTCTCTCCGCCGTCCTTGTACCAGAATTCCGTCACATATCGGCGCACGCCCAGCTCCCAGGCCGTTTTCACCGCGGCTTCAAAGTCCACGTGTCCCGTCCCGTAAGGGATTTCCCGGTAATGCCCCGGGCAGGTTTCCTTCAGGTGCAGGGCCAGCAGCTGTCCCCGGCCTTTTTTCAGGTCCTCAATGGGGTCCGTGCCGTACAGTACGGCGGCATTGGTGGTGTTGCCGATGTCGGGATAGAGCTTCAGGTAATTGGAGTTGACAAGTCCGATATAGTGCAGTCCTTTTTCCACCGTATTCATGAACTCGTTTTCCATGGTCTCAAAGCCGAGCTGAACACCGGCGCAGGCCGCGCTCTGCGTAAGCGCGCGGATATTCTTCACGAAGCGCTGTTCCGTTTCTTCGGTATGCGGTTCGTAATACACGTCGTAGCCCGGGATCATCACGATCCGGACGCCCAGATCCGCCGCCAGGTCGATGCACCGCTCCGCGATCTCCATCCCTCTGGCGCAGACCGCCGGATCGGGATTACCGAGGGAGTATTTGGTCAGGGCGCTGGCATTGAGCGTGCGGATCGGCATGTCCAGATCATAGCACAGGTTCACCAGGTCCCGCCGCTCCTGCTTTGAACTGTAAACGCGGGAGATCCGCGCCTCCGTGGCATCGATGCTGATCTCCACAAAGTCGTAGCCGGCTTCTTTTGCAATCTGCAGCTTTTCCTTCCAGGAGACATCCGGCATGGCCTTCTCATACAGGCCGAGAGAATAGGCCTTTTTCATCTCGCTTCCTCCTCGATCATCGCCTGCATCTCCGACCAGAGTCCGTCCAGGCAGTCAATGGTTCTGCAGTACAGCCTGTATTTTCTGTCGTAGAGTTCCGTGTATGCCGCATTCGGCACAAAGCGTCTGGAGACACTGGTCATATTCTCTACGGCGCTCTCCAGATCCGGATACTCCCCGGTCGCCACGGCGGCCGCGATGGCGCAGCCCAGCGCGCCGGTCTCGTTCGCTTCGACGGTCTCCACCGGAAGCTTCATCACATCGGCAAACATCTGCGCCCAGACGGCTGAGCGTGCAGCACCGCCGGCCAGACGGATGCACACCGGCAGTTCGCTCCGGCTTTTCAGCAGCCGCTCCAGATGCATGCGGTGGCAGAAGGCGATGCCCTCATATACACTCCGTGCCAGGTGTTTCCTGCTGTGGTTCAGCGACATGCCGACAAAGCTTCCTTTCGCGTTCGGATGGACGTTCGACGCCATCAGAAACGGCAGAAACACCGGCACAAATTCTTTGGGTGAAATCTCATCCACCCAGCGGTTCAGTACTTCGTATACGCTCTCGCCCCGGACTTTGCATTCCGCGCCGAGCTCCGGAAGCAGCTCCCGCACGAACCACTCGTTGTTGCCCGCCGAGGTCGGGCTCGATTCTTCGATGAGATAGTATTCCGGCAGGCAGAAGAGGGAATTCATCAGGACGCTTCCGTCTGTGACCGGCTCCCTGCGCACGTATTCGTTGATGCTCCAGGTTCCCGCGATCATGCAGAGCCGCTCCGGATCGGTCACGCCGGCTGCCAGGGCGCAGGCGTTGATATCGAACATGCCGCCCACCACCGGGGTTCCCGGGAGCAGGCCGCAGCGCTCCGCCGCCTCTTCCGTCACCCGGCCGCAGATCTCCGTCGCCCTGCAGAGCGGCGGAAGCGCCTGGGCAATCTCTTCCAGGCCGAAGAGTTTCAGCAGTTCCCCGTCATAGTCCCGGGTATGGAGGTTCATAAGGCTGGCTCCCGAGTAGTCCGTGATCTCCGCCTTTGCTTCCCCCGTCAGGCGGAAGCGGACATAATCCTTGCACTCAAAAACCCAGCGGATATTCCGGTAGCTCTCCGGCTCGTTATCCCGCAGCCAGGCCAGCAGCGAAACCGGCTGGCAGGCCAGAATATGCTGTGCGGTACGGGCAAAGGCCTTTTCTTCGGTTCCGTCCTCCGCCCAATGCTTCGGATAAGCCCATGCGCGGTTGTCGGTGGAGATGATGCCGTTGCGGGCGGGTTTTCCGTCTTTGCCCCAGAGATACAGGCCCTTCCCGTGTCCGGCGATTCCGATTCCCGCCACCTCCTTCGCGTCGACGCCTGTTTCACGGAGAACCCGGGAGATCACGCTGCAGTTGGCCTCCCACATCTCCTCCATATCCCGCTCCACAAAGCCGGGCCTCGGGGTGATGGAAGCCGTCGCGACAACCGCCTTGCCGATCTCTTTTCCGTTTCTGTCAAAGAGCGCGGCTTTGGTCGCCGTCCCGCCGTTATCCAGACCGATAAAATAATGCATCTCGTCTCTCCGTCCCGGCTCAGCGGCTGATTTCCACGCCGGAGAGCTCCCAGCAGCGGGTCAGAAACTCTCTCGCGATCCGCTCCTTGCGCCAGAGGTTGTCTCCCTTGTGACCGAGCACTTCGATGGACACCCAGAAGCGTTTCACTCCTTCCGGTTTGTCAAACGACGCCGCGCGGCGGATGATCTCGGCCCCGATCTCCGGTGTCAGGAAGCCTTCTGTCTTCCAGTCGGGCGCTTCAGCCGGATCCATGTGAAGATCGCCGAAGCAGGGGTGCGTCGGATCGTCGATGCAGTCGCAGAGGTGGATCTGGCTCAGAAACGGCGCCGCCATCTCCAGGGTGTTGAAGATGCCGAGGCCGCCCAGGCGTTCGTGCGCGCTGTCCCAGTGCAGAAAGAGGTTCGGATGCGCCTCGTGCAGCGGCCGGAACCATTCCACCACCTCATCCATCGGTCCGATGAGGGCTTTCTTGTGGGCATAGCGGTCCAGCGGCTCGATGCTGCAGTTCATGCCGAGAGCGGCCGCGTAATCTGCGATCCGGGCAAGGGTATCCGCCTGAGCCGCCATGGCCTCATCGTGATATTCGTCTCCTGGATAGGGTCCGCTGGGGACGCCGAAGGTCGTGTATCCGCTCTCCGCAGCGAAGTCCGCGTGCATCTTCAGGAAATCCAGGACTTCTTCCCGCCGTCTGTCATCCAGGTCGCAGAGAGACATCTTCTGCTCATTTAAAAAAGGCGCGACAAAGGTGATGGCGGTCAGATCGTTGTCCTTCAGGATCTTCCGTACGGTATCCCGGTGCTCCTTCGTCGGGAAGGAAGGCAGCTCTACGTTCCGGTAGAAGTCCTTCTCCACAATCCTGTTCAGAACCTCAATCAGCCGTTTTTCATCATGCAGATAGGGCATGAACATCTCCAGAATATGGGCCGAGGGATAAAGTTTCTGTGACATGGGTGTTTGTTCCTCCTGTTGTTTCAGAATGCGCAAAGAGGAGCTGTGCGGAGCACAGCTCCCCTTTTTCCGGGATTCGCTCAGACCTTCTGGCAGTCAATGATGATCTTGCAGAGGTTGTCGCCGTTGATCATCATGTTGATGGCCTTGTCGATGTCGCTGAGCGGGAGAATATCGCTGACCATGCGGTCCAGATGCAGCTTGCGCCAGTTCTCTTCGACGAAACGGACGCCGCCTTCGAAGTCCTCCTGAGAATACAGGCGGTTGCCGATGAGCGTGATTTCCTTGAAGGAAACCTTGCCGATGATGAATTCATAGATGTCACCGGAGAGGTTCAGGCTCATCATCTTTCCGCCGCAGCGGGTAAGATCGGGCATCTGCAGGGTCGCGGATTTGGCTCCGGAGGTATCGTAGACCATGTCAAATCCACCGCCGCCGGTGACTTCGCGCATGAGATCCATGGGGTCGGTCTTGGTGGGGTTGATGGTCTCGATCCCCATGGATTCGACGAACTGGCGGCGCGGCTCATTCACCTCGGAAATGATGACCCGGCCGGCGCCGTAAGCCTTCGCGAAGATGGCGATATACAGGCCGACCGCCGCACCGCCCGAAATGAACACGGTGTCGCCCTTCTGAAGCTGGCTGCGGACCATGACATGATAGCCGACGGCGAAGGGTTCGCCCAGAATGGCGACCTCATCGGGGAAGTCGTCTGGAATGGCGACGAGCTTCTCCACGCCGACCTTGGTGTATTCGGCGAAGCCGCCGTCCCGGTGGATGCCGAGCAGTTCCAGGTTCTCACACACATGGCCGAGACCGCGCTTGCAGGCGGAGCAGTGACCGCAGGAGACAACCGGGTTCATCAGAACCCGCTGGCCCAGATGGAAGGGTCCGTCATAGCCTTCCGGCAGAGTCTCAATCGTGCCGAGAATTTCATGGCAGAGCACGCGGGGAATCGTGGCGGTCATGTGCTTGTGCCGGTAGACGACCATGTCCGAGCCGCAGACGCCGCCGTAGCGGACTTTGATCAGTGCCTCATCCGGACCCGGCACCGGCATCGGAACGTCGGTGAGCTCAAGCTGGAACCAGTCTTTCAATACAGCTGCTTTCATCAGGTTTGTGCCTTCTTTCTGTTCAAGGTAGTGGAATAGGATTGCGGTTGCCTGCCGTTACAGGCCAGGATACTGCCGTCAGATGCAGGGTTGGCCCCGTACTCCCCGCCTCCGGCGGGGAGTACGGTTTCTTTACGGCTGCTTGCCGATGTAGGCCAGGATGCCGCCGTCCACATAGAGAATGTGGCCGTTGACGAAGTTGGAGGCGTCGGAGGCCAGGAACACGGCCGGTCCCATCAGGTCTTCCGGGGTACCCCAGCGGGCTGCAGGCGTCTTCGCGACGATGAACTGATCAAAGGGATGGCGGCTGCCGTCCGGCTGGCGCTCACGCAACGGAGCGGTCTGCGGCGTGGCAATGTAGCCGGGTCCGATGCCGTTGCACTGGATGTTGTACTCGCCGTACTCGGAGCAGATGTTGCGGGTCAGCATCTTCAGGCCGCCCTTGGCCGCCGCATAGGCGGAGACGGTCTCACGGCCGAGCTCGGACATCATGGAGCAGATGTTGATGATCTTGCCGTGGCCCTTCTTGATCATGCCGGGGATGACGGCCTTGGAAACGATGAAGGGGGCGTTCAGGTCAATGTCGACGACCTGGCGGAAGTCCTCCGCGCTCATCTCGATCATCGGGATGCGCTTGATGATGCCCGCGTTGTTCACGAGGATGTCGATGACGCCGACTTCTTCCTCGATCTTCGCGACCATTTCCTTGACTTCGTCTTCCTTCGTCACGTCGCAGAAGTAGCCGTGGGCGTCAATGCCCTTTTCGGCATAGGCCTTCATGGCGGCTTCCATGTGATGCTCGCCGCGGCAGTTGAAGCAGATCTTTGCGCCGGCGGCCGCAAAGGCCTCGGCGATGGCGAAACCGATGCCGTAGGCGGCGCCGGTAATCAGTGCGACTTTACCCTCCAGGGAAAAGGCTTTCATGTCCATGATGCATATTCCTCCGAATCAGATTCTTATATTTGTGTTAGTTGTTTTTATCTCTGCACGCGGCCGCTGCCGTCGCCGCCCATGAGTTTCTCGACCTCATCGACGGTCACGCGGTTGAAGTCGCCGGGGATGCTGTGCTTCAAGCAGGAGGCCGCAACCGCGAACTCCAGAGCCTTCTGGTGATCCTCATAGTGGGTCAGACCGTAGAGCAGGCCGCCGCCGAAGCTGTCGCCGCCGCCCACGCGATCCACGATGTCGCGGATCTCATAGCGCTTGGACTCATAGAAGTGCTCGCGGTCGTTCAGGCAGGCTGCCCAGCCGTTCCAGTCGGCGCTCTTGCTCTCGCGCAGCGTGATGGCGATCATCTTCATATTGGGATAGGCGGCCAGGACCTTGTCGCCGAGGGCTTTGTACTTGGCACGGTCCAGCTCGCCGGATTCCACGATCACATCGGTGGTGATCTCCAGGGACTTTTGCACATCTTCCTCGTTGGCGATGGCCACATCCACGTAATTGGCCAGCTCTCTCATGACCTCGGCTGCACGCACGCCGTATTTCCAGAGGTTCTTGCGGAAGTTCAGGTCGCAGGAGACCGTGATGCCGCGCTTCTTGGCTTCCTTCACGGACTCAAGGCTGAGCTCCTTCGCGCTCTCGGAGATGGCCGGGGTGATGCCGGTGATGTGGAACCACTCGACGCCTTCAAAAGCCTTGTCCCAGTCGATGTCGCCGGGTGCGGCAACGGCGATGGAGGATCCGGCGCGGTCGTAGACGACCTTGCTCGGGCGGGCGTTGGCTCCGGTCTCGAGATAATAGATGCCGAGACGGCCCTTGTCTGAACGGACAATGCGGCTGGTATCCACGCCGAACCTGCGCAGTTCTTTCACGCACTCGTCCGCGATGACGTTCTTCGGCAGGACGGTCAGAAAGGCCACATCCTGGTCATAGTTGGCCAGAGAGACCGCTACGTTCGCCTCGCCGCCGCCGAAGGTGGCCTCAAGCATCGGGCTCTGAAAGAATCTCTCCAAACCGGGGGATTTAAGACGGAGCATGATTTCGCCGAAGGTCAGGAATTTCATAACAGTTTCCTCCATTTTCATTTTGAATGTCCCCCGCTCCCGCCGCCGGCGGGAGCGGGCCGTAGTTACGTTTCTTATTTCTGAAGAAGATGGACGGCAAATCCGCCGATCTCGTTCTTCAGGTAGACGGCATTCAGACGGTCGCCCTTGTACTTGGCCGTGCTCATGTCGACTTCAAAGCCGCGCTTCTCGAGCTCACCGATGGCAACAGCCATGCTGTTGGTGCGGACGGCAATGTGGCCGTTTGTGCCGAGGTACTGGCTCTTCATCACTTCGACGCCGGTTCCGGCAAAGTTGGAGGAATTGCCCGGCTTCACCGTAAAGTCAAAGGCGTTCTGGAACGCTTCGGCGATGTCCATGGCGGTGTCGGCGTCGGCGCTGTTGATGCCGACGTGCACGACTTCAAAGCCCATCGCGGCCTTGCGGGCCTCTGCGCAGAGCTGGGTGACTTTCTCAAAGTTGCCTTCAGAGATGTCCTTCTTGGGAACGGTCCAGCTGCCGCCGACCGCATGGATGATCGGGGAGGAGATGAACTCGGCGATGTTTTCATTGCTGACGCCGCCGGTCGGGATGAACTTGGTTCCGGGGAAGGGGCCGGAGAGACTCTTCAGGGCTTTCAGGCCGCCGTAGACGTTGGCCGGGAAGAACTTCAGAACCTTGAGGTCGTGCTTCTTGGCCATCATGATCTCGGTGGGGGTGACACAGCCGGGCGTCACGGCAACGCCGTTGTCCACGCACCAGGCCACGGTCTCCTCGTCATAGCCGGGGGAGACGATGAACTTGGCGCCGCAGTCAACCGCCAGCTTGCACTGCTCGAGGTTGATGACGGTACCGGCACCGACCAGCATCTCGGGAACTTCCTTCGATACCGCACGGATCGAATCCGCCGCGGCCGCGGTGCGGAAGGTGATCTCCATGACATCGATCCCGCCGGCGAGCATTGCGCGCGCGGTCGGGACCGCGTCCTCGGCCTTGTCCAGAACGACGACGGGAACGATGCCCGCGGCCGCCAGTCTGCTTAATACATCCATGTTAGAACACTCCTTTTCAAAACTTTTATAAACTTGCACTTTATGAAATGATTCGCTATAATTCTGTCGGAAGCATTGGCTCTGCCATGATTCCCGACTGATTGACGCAGGGAGGAAAACCGATGACCCGAAACCAGGAAGCCTTTCAGAAGCTCGAAGCGCTTTATCAGGACAATGCCATCCGTGACCGGAAGTATTATCCGGATTTCCGCCGCGGCTGGAACGCGCTGCTGGAGCCCGCGAGTGTAAGCGAGGAGGAATACTTCCCTCTCGATTCTGACTCCGTCGTGGTAATTCACTGTGACTACGGCGGTCTGGATTTTGATTTTCACCTGGATCAGGCGAAGATGGCCGACTGGTATTACCAGGAGGTCAAGCGCGGCAAACGCGTCGTCTTCGTGCCGAAGCGCTTCAAACGCAGCCGCAGCGGCCGGCTCAGTTTTCATGAGTCCGTCTGCCACAGCCATCCGGAGTTTCCCGAAACCGCGCTGCCGGAATCGGACCGGAACATCATGGCCTGCGCCATGCCCGGTCTTCCGCCGGAGCTTCACATCGTCTATGGCAACAAGTGGATTGAGAAGCGTCTCTCCCCGCTGCTGCAGAGTTCCCTTCCCCTCTTTCTGATTCAGACGGACTTTGTCCCCGCCTTTCTCGCTTCCCCTTTCGAGGTCTGTCTCTATCTTTATCTGATGGACTACTGCATCATCAAGGAGGATTATCAGAAGGTAAAGGATGAGGACCTGCAAAACTATCTTCACATCTTCCGGCCCTCGCCGATGCTGAAAATCAAGGGACTGATCTGACCCGGGCTTATCTCATACCGGGATATCGATGTTGTTCATTCCCTCTCACAGCCACCCGCGTCAGCGGGTGGTTGTGCTTTTCGGGAACGTTTATCTCATGTCGGGGATGTCGATGTTGTCCATGTCGTCAAAGGCCTGATTCTCTCCGCCCATGGCCCAGATAAAGGTATAGGCGGCGGTGCCGGCGCCGGCATGGATTGACCAGGAGGGCGAGATCACCGCGTCGTAGTTCTGCATCACGATGTGGCGGGTTTCCTGCGGCTGGCCCATCATATGGAAGACCACGTTGCCTTCCGGAATATTGAAGTAGGTATAGACTTCCATCCTGCGCTCATGAGTGTGAGCGGGCATGGTGTTCCAGATGCTTCCTTCAGCAAGCTGGGTCAGGCCCATGCTGAGCTGGCAGGTCTCCAGCACGTCCGGGTGGATGAACTGGTTGATGACACGCTTGTTGCAGGTTTTGGCGTCTCCGCAGGGGCGCTTGTTGGCGTCGGCGAAGGACAGGAAGGTCGTCTTGCAGGCCTTGTGGGCAGGGGCGGAAACGAGGTAGAAGCGGGCCGGATTCTCCGGATCCTTGCTGCCGAAGCAGACTTTTTTGGTTCCCTTGGTGATGTAGAGGCAGTCTTCGAAGCCAAGCTCGAAGCGCTCCTCATCCGTCTGGATGAAGCCCGGGCCGCCCAGGTTGAAAACACCGGCTTCCCGGCGCTCCAGGAAGTATTCGGTGCCGAAGTTGGCCCAGACGTCGATGCCCTTGTCGATCGGGAGGACTTCATGGACCGGCATGATCCCGAGGACGACCATGCGGTCGACATGGGAGTAGGTGGCCTGGACGGTATCCGGCTGATAGAGGCCGGTGATCAGGAACTCCTTCCGAAGTTCCTCGGTGGTATAGCGCTTGACATCATTGGGACCGGTGGAATAACGGATGTCCATAATATGCTTTCTCCTTTTGGTTCGCAAACGCGGAAAGTAAACGGACGGGAACGGGGTAACCCGCCCCGTCCGTTGCAGTGAGACAGATGGATATCAATCAGGCAAGATGGAGTGCGTTGGGGATCACCATGGTGAACCACGGTACATAGGTCACAAGCAGGAGGCATACCAGAATCACGATGAAGAACGGCATCAGCATGCCGATAATCTGCTCGATCTTCACCTGGTGCGTGCGGCAGCCGGCGAAGAGGATGGCGCCGACCGGCGGGGTCAGGGTGCCGACGCAGAGGTTCATAATCATCATCAGACCGAAGTGAACCGGGCTCATGCCCCAGGTCTGCACGATGGGCAGGAAGATCGGGGTAAAGATCAGAACCGCCGGTGTCGGATCCATGAAGCAGCCGATAATGAGCAGAATGATGTTCATGATCAGCAGAATGATGTACTTGTTGCTGGTCAGGCCAAGGAGTGCGGATGCGACCTGGGCCGGGATGTGTGTATAGGTCATGACGTATCCCATAATACCGGAGACGCAAACCAGATATTCGATAACGGCCGTTGTCTTGACGCTGGACCAGATGATGCCCGGCAGATCTTTCACGCTGATGTTGCGATAGATGAAGCTCAGGATCAGGGAATAGGCCACCGCGATGGCGGAGCCTTCCGTGGCGGTGAAGACGCCACCCAGAATACCGCCGATGACGATGACGATCATCAGCAGGCTCGGGATGCCCTCCCAGAGCGTCTTGAAAACGAACTTGGCGTTATAGTGCTCGGTGTTGGTATAGCCGCGTTTCTTGGCCATGATGCCGGCCACGATCATGCAGCCCAAGCCCCAGAGAATGCCGGGGATATAGCCCGCCATGAACAGAGCGGCGATGGAGACGCTGCCTGCGACCGTGGAGTAGACGATCATGATGTTGCTCGGCGGGATCATCATGCCGGTCGGACCGGAGGCGATGTTGCAGACCGCGGTATACTCGTCGGAGTAGCCCTCTTCCTTCTCGAGGGGTCCGAGAATGCCGCCCATGGCGACGGCCGCGGCAACGCCGGAGCCGGACATGGCGCCGAAGAGCATGTTCGCGACGATGTTGGTCTGGGCCAGGGCGCCCGGCAGACGATGTGCCACCAGCTTGGCGCAGCCGACAAGTCTTCGGGCGATGCCGCCGGAGTTCATCAGGTTACCGGCGAGGACAAAGAACGGAATTGCCAGCAGAGAGAAGGAGTTGACGCTCTGGAACATCTTCTGTCCGGCGATGATCAGCGCCTTGGCGTTGGGCATAATGATGTAGAGCGCGGCGGCAGAACCCATCCCGATGCTCAGGCCGATGGGGAAGCCAAAGGCCAGTGTCACAAAGATGAGTACGATCATTACGGTTCCGGCTAATGCGGTTGTTGTCATATCGTTCTGCCCCCTCTCATGCGGTTCCGCCAAGCGGGTCGCTCAGCTTGCGCTTGCCTTCTTTATAGTCCTGAACCGTACGCACAATGTTGTAAATCGCGTAATAGAGCGTAATGACGCCCGTGAACGGGACAGAGAAGTACAGCGTTGCCATGGAAATGTGCAGGGACGGATCAATACGCTTGACCTGGGACATGGTATAGTCATAACCGCCCTTCACACAGACCAGCAGAATAAACGCAAACAGGCAGATGTTTGTGATGATCTCGACTACCATGTTCATCTTCGGAGGAAACTTGTCCTTCAGCAGATCAATGGTCAGATGCTCTTTGGAGCCGTAGACATAGGCGCTGCCGAACATGATCATCCAGACGAAAAGATACTGGGCGAGAGCCTCGGAAAACGCACTGGGAGCATTAAATACATAACGGGTGACAACCTGATAGACGACCAGGATCGTCATGATGCCCAGCGTGATCGTTCCGAGGATCTCGAGGATTTTATCAAAAACTTTCTTGATGCCTTCAAGAGCCTTCATGGGAACCTCCATTTGATGAACAACGGCCCACAGCATGCTGTGGGCCGCTATCCTGCTTTACTTCAAAAGTAGATATTCGCTTATGAATTACTCGGTCTCACGCAGAGACATGATCAGATCATACATGCCCTGGGTAACATCGCTCTTCGCGGCATTTTCCTGAATGAGATCCTGGCAGAGAGCCTGGAAAGCAGGGATGTCGCACTCGGAGAAGGTGACGCCCTTTTCCTCAGCCTTGGCCTGATAATCGCTGCGCAGCTCATCGCAGAGGTTGAAGCAGTAGGGGATGGACTCCTGGCAGACCTTGCGCAGGGCAGCCTGGTCCTCTTCGCTCATGCTCTCGAGCACTTCGTTGGAGATGACCAGCTCATCGGGGAGCAGCAGGTGGCCGGAATAGTTGTAGTAAGGAGCAACTTCGTACTGAACCAGGTCGACATAGGTGATGATGTTGTTCTCGGCGCCGTCAAGGGTCTTGGTCTGGATGGCGGAGTACACATCGCCCTGAGCCATGGCAACACCGACACCGCCCATGGCGTTCATCATGTTCAGGCAGGTGTCAGAACCCATAACGCGGATCTTGAGTCCCTTCAGTTCGTCAGGATTGGTGACCGGGCCGTCACGGGTGTAGAGGTTGCGGGCGCCGAGGGAGTAGGTGCACAGGACGGTGAAGCCGTGCTCTTCGGTGGTGGCATAAAGGGCCTTCAGGGCGTCAGCATCGGATTCGAAGACCTTCTGCTGATGCTCGATGGAGTCATAGATATACGGGGTCGCGATGATGGAGAAGTCGGAGCTGTAGGGCTCGATGATGGCGTTGCCGACAAGAGACATGTCAAGGGCGCCGATCATGACGTTCTCCAGAGTCTGGGCCTGGTCGCCGAGAGAAGCATCGGGGTAGACTTCCAGAGAGTAGCGGCCTTCGGTCGCATCATAGAGGTCGTCGCTGATCTTCAGCAGGGTCTGTGCTTCGGGGTTGGTGATGGTCTGGTTGAAGGCGCACTTCAGAACCGTTTCGCCGACCTTGGCATCATCCGCGAACGCGGTGGTGCCGAGGGCAACGACCATGACGAGAACCAGGAGCATTGCGATGAGTTTCTTCATGTTTGTTCCTCCTAAGAGTAATTTTTATATGTCAAGCATTGCTGCAGGACATTCTCTTGGTGAATTTTACTAAAAAAGGCTCTTGCTTTTTATATAATTCGACGGAAAAACACGTATTTGTCAGGGAATCAGTTTCGGAAACCGGTTTACTAAACCTGTAAACAAAAAGTCAGTCTTGCACTGAACTGAAAATATCTTACCATCTTGTCATCCCTTTGTCAAGAGACCGACCAGACGAAATTTCCTGTTTTGTCAGATTTTTGCAATTTTTTTGCAGGCGCTCCGATCCGGAGCCGAAGTGCCTGCCGTATTGTCTCTTTCTTGTATGTCGGAGATCATTCCTCTGTCAGGTCGAGCGCTGCGGCACCAGGGAACCGCGTTCGATAAAGGCAGTGGGAAGTTCCACCCTCACGGCCGGGGCATTCTCCTCCCGCTCGCCGCGGAGGCGCTCCAGAAGAAGCTCCGCCGCTCTCGCCCCCAGCTGTTTTGTCTCCAGCCGGACAGCGGTGATGCCGGGTGAGATCAGGGAGAACCAGCTCCAGTCGTCAAAGGTACAAAAACCGAAGTCATAGCCCGGTGAAATCCCCGCCAGCTGCATGGCGCGCAGGACATCCATCGCCGTGACGCCGTTGACGGACAGGGCCGCGATCCGCTCCTCGGGGAAGCGCTGACGGAAATCCCTGACACAGCGCAGACAGTCTCCCTCCGTCTCTCTGGAAAACTCATACAAAAACGGCTCCGCCTCATCCCGCCTTCCCGAAAAGGCCGCAAAGAAGCTCTCTCTGCGCTGGATACGCGGCATGACGCTCTGGACGCGCTCCGTGAAGAAGGCAATCTTCCGATAGCCGTAGCGCAGCATCAGCTCGACGCAGTCGATGGTGCTGTGCCGGTACTCACTGATGACGGTGTCCAGTTTCCCCTCAAGCTGCAGACTTCTGTCTGCCAGCACCACCGGAACGCCTCGTTCATTCTGCACCCGGATCAGGAATTCGTCATTCCCGCCGGTGGTATTGACAATCAGGCCGTCCACACGGTTTTCAAGGAAGCCCTCGATGGCCCGCTGCTCCCGCAGGGCGTTTTCCTTGCTGTCGGCAAACAGGACCTGATATCCGGCGCTCTCGCAGGTCTCGGTGATGCCCTTGAGCAGCAGCCCTGCAAAGGGGCTCGCAATGTCGCCGATGCAGCAGCCGATCAGCATGCTGCGGCTGGCCTTGAGGCGCTGTGCGGTCCGATTCGGACGGTAGTCAAGCTCCGCGATCACCTGCTCGATACGCCCGCGGGTTTCCGCGGAGATATTCTCATATTTGTGGTTCAGATAGCGGGAGATCGTCGTTTTTGACACGCCGCAGATCGCCGCGACCTGATCGATGGTTACCTTGCTGCCCATGACGAACCCGTCCTTTCAGCTGTTCTCTCCCCGCCGTCGGCTGGGAGAGAACTCATTTCTGACCGATTCCCGCCTTACTGTCCGTAATAGGCGTTCTTCCCGTGCTTGCGCAGATAGTGCTTGTCGAGCAGTGTCTGCTGCATGGGGCCGAGCGCGGGATTGAGGATCATGGCGTGCCAGTCCATAAAGGCGACCTCTTCGAGAACCACCGCGTTGTGGACCGCGTTCATGGCGTCCTTGCCCCAGGCAAAGGGGCCGTGGGAATAGACAAGCACGGCCGGGACCGCCGCGGGGTCTTTCCCTTCGAAGGTCTCGATGATGACCTTTCCGGTCTCCTTTTCATACTCGCCTTTGATTTCCTCCTCCGTCATGGGACGGGTGCAGGGCACCGCGCCGTAAAAGTAATCCCCCTGGGTCGTGCCCATGGCCGGGATCTCTTTCCCCGCCTGCGCAAAGGTGGTTGCCCAGCGGGAGTGGGTATGGACAATCCCTCCGCAGTCCGGGAAGGCCTTGTACAGTTCCACATGGGTGGGGGTGTCGCTGCTCGGCTTCCACTTTCCCTCGACGACCTTGCCGTCCAGGTCAACCACGACCATGTCCTCCACGCTCATCCCGTCATAGGGGACACCGGAGGGTTTGATCACTGCCAGTCCGCTTGCGCGGTCGATTCCCGAGACATTGCCCCAGGTGAAGGTCACAAGACCGTACTTCGGAAGCAGGAGATTCGCTTCCAGAACCTGTTGTTTCAATTCTTCCAGCATGATAGTTCCTCCTGATTTCTGAACCGCCGTGCGGTCCTGTAATTGTTGCTTTGTTTTCTGCCTTGTCTGATCCCGGTTTCTGTCGCCCGCCTGTCAGCAGCCGCAGGAACAGCCGCCCTCAGCTCCGCCGCAGCCGCAGCCTTCCTCGTGCCCGGCACAGCCGCAGCTTCCGCTGCAGCCGCCGCAGCCGCCGTCGGCCGGGCTCGTCGGGAGCTGTCCTGTGACCAGCAGATCCGACGCCGTGTCCGCGTCTCCGCTGTAACCGACGATGGGAACGATTCCGTAGCTGAGCAGAGCCGCTTTCCCTTCGCCGCCCATGTTGCCGACGATCACCGCGTCCACGTTCAGCTCCTTCATGAGATCCGCCATCTGCTGATGGCCGGCGCGGTCGGAGCTGTCCACCAGCTTCTTGGTACAGTCGCTGACGTATTCGCCGTACTCATACACCGCAAACATCGGGCAGTGGCCGAAGTGGCCGTAGATTTCTCCGTCCTGATAGGCAACCGCAACTCTCATCTCAGGCTTCTCCCTCCAGGGGCAGGTCCTGCTCCAGGCTGTCGACCAGCGCGGAAACATAGTCGCCGCTCACCTGCTCGACCTGGCCGGCGTCCACCATGGCGGTGATTTTGGGGTCGATGGGCAGGCGGGCCACATGGGCGATGTCGAATTCCTTCGCCACGCTGTCCGCCTGGCTGGCGCCGAAGATCTCATGCTTCTTTCCGCAGTCCGGACAAGTGAAGTAGCTCATGTTCTCCACAAGGCCAAGCACCGGCACGTTCATCATCTCCGCCATCTTCACGGCCTTCGCCACAATCATGCCGACCAGATCCTGGGGCGTCGTTACGATGACGATTCCGTCGATGGGAAGAGACTGAAAGACCGTCAGGGGCACATCGCCGGTTCCGGGGGGCATATCCACAAACATATAGTCCACATCTCTCCAGAGCACGTCGGTCCAGAACTGTGTCACCGCGCCGGCGATGACCGGTCCGCGCCAGACGACCGGCTCCGTCTCGTTCTCGAGGATCAGATTGATGGACATGAGCTGCAGCCCCGTCTGTGTGGTCACCGGGATCAGATACTGCTCGGTGCCGGTCGCATGCTCATGGATTCCGAAAGACTTCGGGATGGAGGGGCCGGTGATGTCCGCGTCCAGCACGGCGCAGCTGTGGCCGCGGCGCTGCATCTCGGAGGCGAGAAGGCTCGTGACGAGACTCTTGCCGACGCCGCCCTTGCCGCTCACCACGGCGATGACCTTCTTGACGCTGGAGTAGGGATTCAGTTCTTTGAGAAAGCTCTCCGGCTTGCGCTCGGAACAGTTGGAACTGCAGCTGGAACAATCGTGATTGCATTCTGCCATTTTTATAAAATCATCCTTTCAGGCTTATTGTTCTAACTTTGCTATTATAACAGAATTCCCGTTTTCGTCAATCACCCGCTTGATCCCCGTACGCAGATTCCCCGGCCGGGCCGGACCCGGACGGGGAATCGGTTCCTGTTTGATTCTGTTCCGTTCAGCTGCCGTCATAGACCACCTGGGCCTC
>JAFTFT010000003.1 GCA_017458335.1 Oscillospiraceae bacterium | reverse complement strand
CGGCCGCAAGCAGAAGAAGCGCGACTTCCGTCAGCTCTGGATCACCCGCATCAGCGCGGGCTGCAAGATGAACGGCATGAACTATTCCACCTTCATGCACGGCCTGAAGCTGGCCGGTGTTGAGATGAACCGCAAGATGCTCTCCGAGACCGCGATTCACGATCCCGCCGCTTTCACGGCTCTCTGCGACATGGCGAAGAAGGCCATTGCCTGAAAAAGATTCATCGGCTTCCCGTTTCTTCGGGAGTGAGAATTACACCCCGGCAGGTTCCTGCCGGGGTTTTTTATTGTGTGACACTTGTGTGACAGTTCCTGTGCTATCCTGTACCCGTCAGCAGGAAGAAACCACATATCTGAAAAAAAGAAAAGGAGAAAAGAAAATGTCTGAAATCATCAATGAGAAGGATCTGGGTCAGGTCAGCGGCGGCTGGCAGTACGCAAACGGAAGCTATGTCGACTACGGCAGCTACATCGTCTACACCGTGGCCCCCGGTGATGTCCTGAGCGGCATCGGCCAGCGCTTCGCGGTTCCGTATCAGCAGATTGCCCAGTGGAACAACATCAAGAACCCCGACATCATCAGCATCGGCCAGAAGCTCACGATTTACACCTCCGTCAAGAGATAAGCTCACCGTGAAGAAACACCCCGCCTTTCGGCGGGGCGTTTCTTCACTTATCAATCGCATCGGCCGGAAGCTCACGATCTATACCTCCGTCAAGAGATAAACCGAAAACCTCCCCGCATAAAACCTCCTCGCCATCGGCGGGGAGATTTTTATTGTCAGTTTCTCAGGGAGTGGAGCGGGGCGGGGATCCGCCCGCCGCGGGAGACAAACTCCGCCGCGCTCTCGCCGTGTACCGGCATCACCGGGGCGCTGCCCAGCAGGCCGCCGAAGTCCACCCGGTCGCCGACCTTCTTCCCGATGGCGGGAATCAGGCGGACGGCCGTGGTCTTGTTGTTGATCATGCCGATGGCGGCTTCGTCCGCGATGATGGCGGAGAGAGTCTCGGCCGTCGTGTCGCCGGGCACCGCGATCATGTCGAGCCCGACGGAGCAGACGCAGGTCATCGCCTCCAGCTTGTCGAGGGTCAGAACGCCCTCGCCGGCCGCGCGGATCATCCCGGCGTCTTCCGAGACGGGGATGAAGGCCCCGGAGAGGCCGCCGACGTGCGAGCTTGCCATGACGCCGCCCTTCTTGACCGCGTCGTTGAGCAGCGCCAGAGCCGCGGTGGTCCCGTGGGTGCCGCAGCGCTCCAGGCCGATCAGCTCCAGAATCTCCGCCACGCTGTCGCCGATGGCCGGCGTCGGGGCCAGAGACAGATCCACCACGCCGAAGGGTACGCCCAGCCGTCGGGAGGCCTCCTGCGCCACCAGCTGGCCCATGCGGGTGATCTTGAAGGCGGTGCGCTTGATGGTCTCGGCCACCACGTCGATGCGCTCGCCCCTGCAGGATTTCAGCGCCTCGGCCACCACGCCGGGGCCGGAGACGCCCACGTTGATGACGCATTCCGGCTCGCCGACCCCGTGGAAGGCGCCCGCCATGAAGGGGTTGTCCTCCACCGCGTTGCAGAAGATCACCAGCTTGGCGCAGCCCATGTCGCTCTTCTCCGCGGTCTCGCGGATGATCTTCCCGCAGAGCAGGACCGCGTCCATGTTGATTCCGGCCCTGGTGGAGCCCACGTTCACGCTGGAGCAGACAAGCTTGGTCGCGGCCAGCGCCTCCGGGATCGAGAGAACCAGCTTCCGGTCGCTCTCGGTGAAGCCCTTCTGGGCCAGGGCCGAGAATCCGCCGATAAAGTTGATCCCGACGGCGTCCGCCGCCCGGTCCATCGCCAGGGCGATGGGGCTGAAGTCCTCCTCAGCGCAGGAGGCGGTCACAAGGGAGACCGGTGTCACCGACACGCGCTTGTTCACGATGGGGATGCCGTATTCCTGCTCGATCATCTTGCACTCCGGCACCAGACGCTCGGCCATGCGGCAGATCTTATCATACACCTTTTCTGCGCAGCGCGCCGTCGTATCCGCGGCGCAGTCCAGAAGGCTGATGCCCATGGTGACGGTGCGCACGTCCAGGTGCTGCTGGTCGATCATGCGGATGGTCTGCAGGATCTCACTGCTGTTCATCAGGTAGCTCATATCCGGTGCATCGCCTCAAAGATGTCTTCCCGCTGAATGTGGATGTCCAGGGCGCGCTTCTCGCCCTGTTCCTTCAGCCAGTTCGAAAGCTCGTGGAAGGGAAGGGGGCAGGCCTCCAGATCCACCAGCATGATCATCGCGAAGTATTCCTGCATCAGCGTCTGGCTGATGTCGAGGATGTTGATGTCCCGGTCGGCCAGCAGCGCCGTCACATAGGCGGTGATGCCCCGCGCGTCCCTGGCAAACACGCTTACGATTGCTTTCTTCACGTCGTACCCCCAACTTTAAATGTTAAATGTTAAATGATAAATGATAAATGATAATCTTTGGCGTAATACATTGCCCGTATATCTCCCCGCCTGCGGCGGGGAGATATACGTCAGATGGTAAAGAATACCATGAAGCCGGGTAAAAAGAAACCGTTTACTCGTGGACCAGATCCATGTACTCGTCATAGGTGCAGAGGCGGTCGACGATGCTTCCGTCCTCCCTGATCTCGATGATCCGGTTGGCCACGGTCTGGGTCAGCTGGTGGTCGTGGCAGGAGAAGATCACGTTGTACTTGAAGGCCTCCAGGCCGTTGTTCAGCGCCGCGATGCTCTCCAGGTCCAGATGGTTGGTCGGCTGATCCAGCACGAGGAAGTTGGCCCCGGATAGCATCATCCGGCTCAGCATGCACCGTACCTTCTCGCCGCCGGAGAGGACTTTGGCCGGCTTGTATACGTCGTCCCCGGAGAAGAGCATCCTTCCGAGGAAGGTCCGGAGATAGCTCTCCCGCTTGTCCTCGGAAAACTGGCGCATCCATTCGATCAGGTCCTCGTCGAAGCCGTCGAAGAAGGCGTTGTGGTCTTTCGGGAAATAGGCCGGCTGGATGCTGGCGCCCCATTTGACGCTGCCGCTGTCCGGCTCCTCCAGACCCATCAGGATCTGAAACAGCATCGTCACGGCAAGCTCGTTCCTGCCGATGACGGCGATCTTGTCCTCCTTGCCCACGATGAAGCTGACCTTGTCCAGCAGCTTCACCCCGTCGACGGTCTTGGAGATCTCCGTCACGAACAGGCGGTCCTTGCCCGGGTCCCGGTCCGCCTTGAACCCGACCCAGGGGTAGCGCCGTCCGGAGGCGGGGAGTTCTTCCACGGTGATCTTGTCCAGAAGCTTGCGCCGGCTGGTGGCCTGGCGCGACTTGCTCCGGTTGGCCGAGAAGCGCGCGATAAAGGTCTGCAGTTCCTGGATCTTCTGTTCGGCCCGCTTGTTCTGGTCCCGGATCAGCTTCTGGATCAGCTGGCTCGACTCGTACCAGAAGTCGTAGTTGCCCACGTACATCTTGATCTTGCCGTAGTCGATATCCACGATGTGGGTGCAGACGTTGTTGAGGAAGTAACGGTCGTGGCTCACCACCAGCACCGTTCCTTCATAATCCATCAGGAAGTCCTCCAGCCAGACCACGCTCTGCAGGTCCAGGTTGTTGGTCGGCTCGTCCAGCAAGATGACGTCCGGATGCCCGAAGAGCGCCTGGGCCAGCAGGACCTTGACCTTCAGGCGCGGATCAATGTCGCGCATCAGCTGGCCGTGCAGCTCGACCGGCACGCCCAGGCCCTGAAGGATCCTTCCGGCGTCGCTTTCGGCTTCCCAGCCGCCGAGTTCCGCAAACTCCTCCTCCAGCTCGGCGGCGCGGATGCCGTCCTCGTCGGAGAAGTCCTCCTTCTCATAGATGGCGTCCTTTTCCTTCCCGCAGTCATAGAGGCGCTGATTGCCCATGATGACGGTGTCCAGCACGACGCAGTCGTCATAGAGGCTCTGGTTCTGCTTCAGGACGGACATGCGCTTTTTGGGCGCCAGAACCACCGAGCCGCTCGTCGGCTCCAGTTCTCCGGAGAGAATCTTGATAAAGGTGGATTTCCCGGCGCCGTTGGCGCCGATGATGCCGTAGCAGTTGCCGGCGGTGAACTGCAGGTCCACCCGGCTGAACAGCACCGAAGGCCCGAACTGCATGCTGAGGTCATTTACGGTAAGCATCAGAAAACTCCCCTAATTGATAATGAAATTGATTGCCTGAATATCTCCCCGCCGGAGGCGGGGAGATATTCAGTTAAGCGGTATACATTTCACATTTCCTGAAACATGACCTGCATCGCGTTGTAGAGCCCGGTAAACCAGACCTTCCACTCGTGGCCGCCGTCAACGTCCACGCGCCAGGCGTTTTCGCCCTCGACAAAGCGCTCGTCCTTCTCCAGGAAGTATTCAAAGCCGATCTTGGTGTAGTTCTGCTGCCAGTCGTTGAGCGCGCCGGCGCCGGTGAACAGGCAGTCCACCGGGAGCGCCGCGAAGTCTTTGGTCTGAATCGCGGCGACCGTCTTCCAGGGTTCACCGTTGCCGGAGAAGGCGCAGTAGCTGCCGAAGAGGTCAAAGTCCTTCCGCATGCCGCCCTCATAGGTAAACAGCGCCCCGTTTGAGAGCCCGCCGAGACCGAAGTGACTCCGGGCCGCCCGCAGGCTTTCTTCGCTGCCGTCCTTGGCGTAGGTGCTGTAATGCTCCACGATATAGGGGAGAATGGTCTCGCGCAGTTCGTCCTGCATCTGGACGATGCCGGCGGTGAGGCCCTGGACGAACTTTGTCTCCGTCACCGGGGTCACGACAATGCAGGGTTCGGCAAGCCCCTGTTCAAAGATGTTGTCCAGAATGACCCTGCCGCACATGACGTGTCCGCCGCTCTCGTGCGTCTTCACCAGCCAGTCGTTCTCGTTGTCGCCCTGGCCGTGAATCAGGACCAGAACGTTATAGGGCCTGCTCTCGTCATAGCCGTAGGGGAGGTAGACGTTCATCCGCTTGTGATAGGTGAGCTGATCATAGGCGGCGAAAGCCTTCGTGTCGTATTCCACCGCGGTCACGGTTCCGGCGTGTTCCGTCTCCTGATAAAATTCGTCCGGCAGCCATCCGGTCAGAAATTCCGGCTTTGCGCCGCACTCTGAGCAGACGCCCTTCACGAAGCTGTGGACATGGACGCTTGGCGTGGGCGTCGGCGTGGGGACAGGCTCCTGGGTGAGCAGAATGTCCGCGCTGCCCGCTTCCGCGCCCGCCGCACCCGCCGGTTCCGCCGTGCTCTCCGCGCCTTCCACGATCAGCAGGCCGCCTCTGTCCGAGGGTACCTCGGGATCGGAGCCCGGCGCCGCCTCGGGAACGGATTCCTCCGTCGCCTGGGGTACCGGCGTGCTGAGGTCCACCTCGGCGTTCTCGGCCGGCTTCATCTTGGAGGAGAGGCGTATGAGAAAGAATCCCACCACCCCGACGAAGATCAGGATGCAGATGAGCCAAAGCGGCGCGCTGGAGGACTGGGCCTGACTGCGGCTGCCAGCGTTGCGGCGGACGGCGCGGTCATGGGTGTCCATGTCGATGTCTTCGTGTTTGATGTGACCTTGTTTCTTGTCGTTTTGCATGTCGGTTCTCACTTGTTACTTATGATAGAGTTTTTTTACCTGATATCGCGGCTCGAAGGTCATGTTGACCCCGATTTTCTTAAACAGATCGCTGTCCACGTGGGAGAGGATGACGCTTGAGTGCGCCTCGCAGCCGCGCAGCGACGTGAGCTCTTCGATGGCCCGGCCCGCGATGGGGTTGGTCACGGCGCAGATCGCAAGCGTGATCAGCAGCTCGTCCGTGTGCATCCGCGGGTTGTGATTCCCGAGATGCTCGACCTTCAGGTGCTGGATCTGCTCGATGATGCTGGGGGTGATGATCTTGAGCTTCTTGTCGATTCCGGCCAGGGCCTTCAGCGCGTTCATAAGGCATGCAGAAGCCGCCCCCAGCAGCTCAGTGGTCTTGCCGGTGATGATGCGCCCGTCCGGTAGTTCGATGGCCACGGCCGGACCATCGGTCTCCTCGGCACGCTGCAGCGCGGCGGCCACCACCGGGCGGTCGGCGGGGCCGGCGCCCATGGAGTTGAGGATCAGCTCAATCTTCCGCTGTTCCGCCCCGTCGGAGAGGCCTTCGCGCACCGCGCAGGCGGCCGTGTACCAGCGGCGGATGATCTCCTGTTTCGAGGCCTCGCAGCAGGCCTCGTCGTCAAAGATGCAGAAGCCAGCCATATTCACGCCCATGTCCGTGGGACTCTTGTACGGGCTCTCGCCGTAGATCTGCTTGAACATGGCTTCCAGCACCGGGAAGATCTCCACGTCGCGGTTGTAGTTGACCGTCGTCTTGCCGTAGGCGTCCAGGTGGAAGGGGTCGATCATGTTCACGTCGTCCAGGTCGGCCGTGGCCGCTTCATAGGCCAGGTTCACCGGATGCTTGAGCGGCAGGTTCCAGATCGGGAAGGTCTCAAACTTTGCATAGCCCGCCGTGATCCCGCGCTTGTGCTCGTGGTAGAGCTGGCTGAGGCAGGTGGCCATCTTCCCGCTGCCGGGACCGGGGGCCGTCACCACCACGAGACCCCGGGAGGTCTCGATGTACTCGTTCCGGCCGAAGCCCTCGTCCGAGACGATCAGGGGAACGTTGGACGGATAGTCCGGAATGATATAGTGGCGGAAGACCCGGATGCCCAGCATCTCAAGGCGCTTGATGAACTTCTCGGCGGCGCTCTGCTCGCGGTAGTGGGTGATGACGACGCTTCCGATGTAGAGGCCGATGCCCCGGAAGGCGTCGATCAGGCGAAGCGTGTCCTCGTCATAGGTGATCCCCAGATCGCCGCGGCGCTTGGAGCGCTCAATGTCGTCCGCGGAAAGAACGATCACGATCTCCGCGTCGTCCTTCATCTCCAGCAGCATCTTTACCTTACTGTCCGGTTCAAAGCCAGGCAGAACCCTGGCGGCGTGATAGTCGTCAAAGAGCTTGCCGCCGAACTCCAGATACAGCTTGCCGCCGAACTGGGAAATCCGGTCCCGGATGTTCTGGGACTGAAGCTTCACATACTTTTCATTGTCGAAACCGATTCTGGTCATGAGCGTCCTCCGTCCTGGCGCCGTTCCGCCCGAAACCGCCCCTTTGGCCTCCGGGCATACGAACAGCATTATAATCAGCTCATCATTTTACCACAAGTGAGGAAAAGGAACAAGATACAAATTCGTGCTTTTTTTCTTCATAAGTTTATGCTATACTATCTCATTGAACATTTATCATTTCTAATTGTTCCGGAGGAACCATAATGGGTCTTTTTTCCAAGCTGTTCGGAAGCTATTCCGACAGAGAACTGAAACGAATCATGCCCATCGCGAAAGCGGTCGAGGCAAAGGAAGAGGAATACGGCAGGCTCACCGATGAGCAGCTGCGTCATAAAACGGAAGAACTCAAAGCCCGTCTCGCGGAGGGCGAGACTCTGGACGATATTCTTCCGGATGCGTTCGCCACGGCGCGGGAGGCGGCCTGGCGCGTGCTGGGCATGAAGCCCTTCCCGGTCCAGATCATCGGCGGCATCGTCCTTCACCAGGGGCGCATCGCCGAGATGAAGACCGGCGAAGGCAAGACCCTTGTCGCGGTCCTTCCAGCCTACCTCAACGCCCTGGCGGGTGAGGGCGTCCACATCGTCACGGTGAACGACTATCTGGCCCGCCGCGACAGCGAGTGGATGGGAAAGGTGCACCGCTTCCTCGGCCTGGACGTGGGCCTGATCGTCCACGGCCTGACCAATGAAGAGCGCCGCAAAGCCTATGCCTGCGACATCACCTACGGCACCAACAACGAGATGGGCTTCGACTATCTGCGCGACAACATGGCCCTGTATAAGGAAGACATGGTCCAGCGCGGCCACTCCTTCGCCATCGTCGACGAGGTCGACTCCATCCTCATCGATGAAGCGCGCACCCCGCTGATTATCTCCGGCCAGGGGGACGAGAGCACGGACCTCTACCGCCAGGCGGACGATTTTGTAAGCCGCCTGAAGAAGGTGGTCTACGCCTCGGTGGATGAAAAGGAAGAGGAGAGCGAGGACCTGGACGCGGACTATGTCGTGGATGAGAAGGCGCGCACCGCGACCCTCACCGCCCGCGGCATCGCGAAGGCCGAGCGGGCCTTCGGGCTGGAGAACCTGGCCGACATGGAAAACGCCACGCTCAGCCACCATATCAATCAGGCCCTGCGCGCCCACGGCATCATGAAGCGCGACATCGACTATATCGTCAAGGACGGCGAGATCATCATCGTCGACGAGTTCACCGGCCGTCTGATGCTGGGCCGCCGCTATTCCGAAGGCCTGCACCAGGCCATCGAGGCGAAGGAGCACGTCGACGTCCAGAAGGAGAACAAGACCCTCGCCACCATCACCTTCCAGAACTATTTCCGCCTCTATGACAAGCTCTCGGGCATGACCGGCACGGCCGTGACGGAAGCGGAGGAGTTTGCGGCCATCTACAAGCTCGACATCATCGAGATCCCCACCAACAAACCGGTCATCCGCCAGGACTGGCCGGATGTGGTCTACCGCAGCGACATCGGCAAGAACAAGGCCATCATCGACCAGATCTGCGCTTGCCACGAGAAGGGCCAGCCGGTCCTGGTCGGTACCGTCTCGATCGAGAAGAGCGAGTATCTTTCCTCCCTGCTGAAACGGCGCGGCGTCCCCCATACCGTCCTGAACGCCAAGTATCACGAAAAGGAAGCCGAGATCGTGGCCCAAGCCGGCAAGCTCGGGGCCGTAACCATCGCGACGAACATGGCCGGCCGCGGCACCGACATCATGCTGGGCGGCAATGCCGAATACCTCGCGAAGAACGACCTGCGGAAGGCGGGTTATGACGACGCCGTGATCGCCGAAGCCACCGGCTTTGCCGAAACCGACGACGAGACCATCACCGCGGCCCGCGCCCTCTTCCGGGAACGCATGGAAGCTCATAAGAAAGTGACCTCCGCCGAGGCCGAGCAGGTCCGCGCGGTGGGCGGCCTCTTCATCCTGGGCACCGAGCGGCACGAATCCCGCCGTATCGATAACCAGCTCCGCGGCCGAAGCGGACGCCAGGGCGACCCCGGCGAGAGCCGCTTTTACCTCGCCATGACGGACGATGTCATGCGCCTCTTCGGCTCCGAGCGCATCATGGGCATGATGGACAGCCTCAAGATGGACGAGGACACCCCGCTGGACGCCAAGATGCTCTCCGGCGCCATCGAGCAGGCCCAGAAGACCGTCGAAAGCCGCAACTTCCAGACCCGTAAGAACGTCCTGGAATATGACGACGTCATGAACAAGCAGCGTGAGATCATCTACGGCGAGCGCAGGAAGGTCCTCGACGGCGAGGACCTGCAGACCCAGATCCGCGGCATGCTGGAGGAGTTTGTGAGTACCACGGTGGCGGACGGCCTCGCGGGCGGCCACGCCGAGAACCAGCAGCAGCTCGACGAAGCGCTCAAGCCCTTTGAGGGACTGTTCCTGCGCCGCGGCGATGTGAAGATCGAGGATCTGAAGAAGGCGGACGCCGCCACCGTCACCGCGCGGGTGCAGGAGATGGCCAACGCCGTCTATGACGCCCGTGAGCAGGCCTTCGGCACCGGTCCCAACGGCGCGCCCCTGATGCGCGAGCTCGAGCGGGTCATTATGCTTCGCGTGGTGGACGAATACTGGATGGACCACATCGACGCCATGGACGAGCTCAAGCGCGGCATCGGCCTGCGCGGCTACGGCCAGACCAAGCCGATTGACGCCTATAAGCAGGAGGGCTTCGACATGTTCGAGGCCATGGTCCGCGGCATCCGCGAGGAGACGGTCCGCCGCCTGTTCACGGTCCGCGTCCGCGTGCAGCAGCCCATCGAGCGCAAGGCAGTGGCGAAGAACGCCGCGGCCAACGTCGGCGGCGAGCCCGTAAAGAAGACCCCGGTCAAGAAGGCGCCGAAGCCCGGCCGGAACGATCCCTGCCCCTGCGGCAAGATGAAGGCCGACGGAAGCCGCCGACTCAAGTACAAAGAATGCTGCGGCAGAAATGAGTAATAATTGTTCTATCCCCGCGCAGCGGGGATAGAACAAAGTATTTCATATTTGGAGAAATTTGTGTTTAACGAAAACAACGAAAACGGCCTCGTTTATATGACTTCCGACCTGCTGCCTTTCCGGCATATGTTCACCACGCGGTACGGCGGCGTCAGCACCGGTCATCTCGCCTCACTGAACCTGATCGGCGGCCATGGCGACAGGCCGGAGAACATCAGGGAAAACTTCAGCCGTGTCACGGCGCTGCTGGGGAAAGGACCGGACGACTGCTGCGTGACGAAGCAGGTGCACGGAAACGTTGTCCGGATCGTCACAAAGGCCGACCGGCATGTCTGCCTGTCGGAGGTCCCCTATGAGGCCGACGGCATTGTCACGGCGGAGCCGGGCCTGCCCGTCTTCTGCTTCACGGCGGACTGTGTCCCCGTGCTGCTCTGCGACCCGGTGCACAAGGTCGTCGGCGCCGTCCACTGCGGCTGGCGCAGTTCGGTTGCGGATATCCTCGGCAACGCCGTCGCGGCGATGCGCACCCTGGGCGCCGAACCCCACGACATCCGTGCCGCCATCGGCCCGGCCATCGGCGCCTGCTGCTTCGAGACCCATGGCGAAGTCCCCGAAGCCATAGAATCCTGGCTCGGCAAAGAAGCCGCCGCCCCATACTTCCGCCCTGTTTCTAATTCCACTTTTCACTTTGCACATTCCACTTTTGAACAAAAGTTCCTCGTGGACTTGCGCGGAGCCAACGCCTGCCGCCTGCGCCAGCTCGGCCTCCCGGAAGATCAGATCGACATCTCGGAGGAGTGCACCTTCTGCAGCCATGACAAGTACTGGTCCCACCGATACACAAAGGGCCTGCGCGGCGGCCAGGCCGCCTGCATCATGATTCCGGAAGGGGAGGAGACACCATGAGACGATTATTCGCCCTGTTCCTGACCGTCGTCATGCTGTTTTCGCTCACGGCCTGCACGCACGGCGGCGGAACGGACGAGAACGAGATCCCCGAATCCACCGGGGGAAAAGACCTGGCCCGGGCCGAATCCGTGGACAACGTGTTCTCGCTGAACACCAACCCGAACTACTCCCTCAACCCCTTCGTCGCCACGAACCACTCCAACCAGCTGGTCTGCGATCTGGTCTATGAGCATATGGTCGAGGTGGACGAGAACTTCAACGCGGTCCCGAACGTCATCGGCTCCTGGTCGGCGAATGACGACGCCACGGTCTGGTCCCTCACGCTGGACGGCGACCACACCCACTACTTCTCTGACGGAACTCCCGTGGAAGGGAAGGACCTGGTCTATTCCATCGGCTACGCCATCTACAACGACCGCTACCGCGGGCGCTTTGCCAGCTTCAAGGGCGCTTCCTACACGGACGACGGCATGACCGTGACCCTCGGCATCGGCGACAGCCAGTTTATCAAGCTCCTGAACATCCCCGTCATCAAGACCGGCACCTTTGAGGTGGAAGCCCATGTGCCGCCCATCGGCTCAGGACCGTATATGTATGACGAGGAGCGCATCACCCTGCTTGCCAACCCGCACTATCCCGACTCGGACAAGCTCCCGCTGCAGACCATCTATCTGCAGGAGTACACCGACGCCGAAGGAACCCTGGACGCCTTTGAGGACGGGATCATCGACGTGGCCGTGAACGACCCGTCGAGCTATACCTCCCTGGGTTATGCCAGCTCCAATGAGATCCACTCCTTTGCCACGACGAACTATCACTTCATCATGTTCAATGAGGAGTCGACCTTCGGCAAGTCCAATGCCTTCCGCATCGCCATGCAATACGCTTTCGACCGTGACTATCTGGTCGAGCTGCTTGGCGGCGATGCTGTGGCCTCGGCGGTCCCGCTCTATCCGACCGTGGACTATTATCCTCGGGCACTCGCGGATGCCATCCACTATAACCTCAATACCTGCAAGGCGGTCCTTCAGTCGGCCGGGATCGCGGACATGGACGGGGACGGACGCATGGAATACAGCGGCAGTTCTAACGGACGCTTCGAGTTTGTCATCATCGTTTGTGCCGATTCCAGCGCCAAGGCCGGTATCGTCAACCGCTTCAAGGACGACATGAAGTCCATCGGCATCAACGTCAACGTCCAGGAACTCACTTGGGAGGATTATCTCCAGGCATTGCAGGACGGCTTCTTTGTCTCGGCCAACCGCGAGGTGACCTGGGACATGTATTACGGCGAGGTAAAGCTGCGCAACAACTTTGACCTGACCGAGCTGCTCCAGGTCCGCACCAAGGACAACGAGAAGAGCAACCTGAACTGGAGCCGCTCCCGTGATACGACGATTCTGGATCGGATCAACAACTACCTGCGTGCAACCGAGGCCGCCAGGCCCATCGCGTATAACGACCTCTGTGAGTATCTGACCCGGACCTCCGGCAATCTGGTCTCCATTGGTTTTGAAAAGCAGCAGCTCATCACCCATCGCGGCGTGGTGAAGGGCTTGAATCCCAACATCGGAAATCCGCTGTATGATTTCCAGCACTGGACGATCAACCTGGAAGGCTGATCCGCAAAGCAGTTAATTCTCGTAGTAGAAGCTACCTTGACCGTATCTTTTCCCCGCCGCAGACGGGGAAAAGATACACAAAACAAGCTATATTACTGTGAAGAAGGAGTGTTGCCCTATGACCGATCGCGAACTGATGAACATGGCACGCGAGGCATCCATGAACGCCTATATCCCGTACTCCCACTTTGCCGTCGGCGCGGCCCTCGAGTGCATGGACGGCAGCGTCTATACCGGCTGCAATATTGAAAACGCCGCCCTCGGCAGCACCATCTGCGCCGAGCGGACCGCCTGCGTCAAGGCCGTCAGCGAGGGCAAGCGCAGCTTCCGCCGTATCGCCATCTATGCCGACAGCGAGAACTGGTGCACGCCCTGCGGCGCCTGCCGGCAGTTCCTGGCGGAGTTCTCGCCGGATATGGAGGTGCTCTGCGCCAAGGCCGGCGCCCGCTATGTCAGCTATAAGCTCTCGGAGCTTCTGCCCCACACCTTCAGCTACTGAGGGAGGAGACAGGCATGAAAAACATCGTTACCATTAGCCGTGAATACGGCAGCGGCGGATACGAGGTGGGCCGCCGGGTCGCCGAGCGCATGAACTATAAGTTCTATGACAAGGAGCTCATCGCCCATATCGCGGACAAGTTCCTGATCCCCGAGTCCTTCGTCGCGGCGACGGAGGAGACCGAACTCAAAAAGAAGAACATCTTCCACGAGGGCTTCCCGGTCTTCACCCGGACCGAGAACGAGAACGCGGATTATATCTTCCGCGAGCAGGGCAAGTTCATCGTCCAGCTTGTGGAGGAGGGCAACTGCGTCATCGCCGGCCGCCGCGCGGACTATTATCTGAAGGACAACCCGAACGCGCTGCATCTCTTCTTCTACGCCGACAAGGACTTCAAGGTGCGGCGCATCTGTGAGACCGAGAACATCAGCGAGGACGAGGCCGTCAAAAAGATCGCCGACATGGACCGCCGCAGACGCACCAGCTATGAATACGTCACCGGACGCACCTGGGGAGACATGCACAACTATGACCGCCTGATCTGCACCTCGACCCTCGGCCTGGACAAGTGCGTGGAAGAAATCCTCACCCTCCTCGGATAAATAATTTCTCATTTCTCATTTAACATTTACCATTGCTTACTGCCAAATAATTTTATTTGGCAGTAAGCCTGGTCCAGGTCGTCCTGCGTAATGCCGAGGTAGCGCTTTGTCACGGCGAAGCTCGAATGGTTGTAGACCATCATGATCACTTCCGGACGGATCTTTGCCCGGGACCATGCGTTGTAACCCCAGGTTTTCCGCAGACTGTGGCAGCCGATATGCCCGCTGAGCCCCAGCTCGTCCGCGGCGCCCCGGACAATCCGCCAGGCCTGAACCCGGCTGATGGGCTTCTCGTCACGGCGGTGATTCGAGAAGAGATACTTCCCCTTATGGTGAGGGAAGTAGACCGCGAGGGCGTGAACCGCCTCCCGGTTCAGGGCGATGCAGCGCGTCTTGCCGGTTTTCCGCTCGACCACGACAAGGTGATCCCGGAAACGGCCGTGTTCAAAGTCATAGACGTCCTCCCAGGTGAGGGCCAGAAGGTCGCTGACGCGCAGGGCCGTGTGCGCCCCCAGCACCACAAGGCAGTAGTTCCGCAGCTCCCCGCGCTTCAGGAAAAAATTCGCCAGGGCCCTGAGTTCTTTCTGGTCCCGGATCGGATCGGTGGCAACAGACATAAAAAACAACTCCTTTTCCATGTTACATTTGGATAAAATCACGCTGAAATTGCGCCCTATAGGCATAATGTAACATATTAAGGAGTCTGTTACATCGGGGATTTGTGAATGTTCCCTATTCAGTTGATCATTCGCGATTGATAACGCTTGTAATCAATTTATCAATCAATTTTAGGACTTGTAAAGTATCCAGTACCTGTGCTATAATTTTTTAACTGTGGCATTAACAGACTCCTTAGTCTGTTACATCGGGGATTTTTTCGCGTTCAGGGAGGTGAAAAAGTGGCTGTTTCACTGTTTCCGCATAACCGGACGGCGTATGAAAACGTCTGCGCCATGCTGGAAAAAACAGGCAAAGCCGCTGTCATTCACCCGACCGGCACCGGGAAGAGCTTCATCGGCTTCCAATACGCCGCGGACCATCCCGAGACCAAGGTTCTCTGGCTCGCCCCCTCGGAGTATATCTTCAAGACTCAGATGGAGAACTGGTTCTCCGCCGGCGGAGAAGCTCTCCCCAACATAACATTCCTCACCTACGCCAAGCTCTCGATCATGACCGAAGAGGAACTCTCTCAATTAAACATTAATAATAATTCCACTTTGCACTCTTCACTTTCCACTTTGTTCGTGTTGGATGAGTTTCACCGCGCCGGCGCACTGCACTGGGGCCTTGGCCTGCAGCGCTTATTGAAGGTGTGCCCTTCCGCAACAATCCTTGGCCTCACGGCCACATCGGTCCGCTATCTCGACGGCCAGCGCGACATGGCCCAGGAGCTCTTCGACGGGCACATCGCCTCGGAGATGAGCCTCGGCGAGGCCATCGTCCGCGGTGTCCTTCCGGCACCCAAGTATGTTCTCTCGATCTTCAAATATAAAGACGACCTCGCGAAGTACGAGCTCCGCGCCCGCCGCGCGAAGAGCAAGGCAACCCGCGACGCCGCGGAAGAGATCTTGGAGAAGCTGCGCCGCGCCCTGGATCTGGCCGAGGGCCTGGAGGACATCTTCGACCGGCATATGGCCGAGCGGACAGGGAAGTACCTGGTCTTCTGCGCCAATGCCGAGCATATGCGTGACATGATCTCCCGGGTCCCGGACTGGTTTTATAAGGTGGATGAACATCCGCATGTCTACTCCGCCTATTCCGAGGACCCGGAGACCGACCGCGACTTCGCGGACTTCAAGGCCGACACCTCGGATCACCTGAAGCTTCTCTTCTGCATCGACATGCTGAACGAGGGAATCCACGTCCCCAACATAAGCGGCGTGATCCTCCTCCGCCCCACCGTCAGCCCAATAGTATACAAGCAGCAGATCGGCCGTGCCCTCTCCGCGAGCCATAACATTGAACATTGTCCCGTAATATTTGATGTTGTTCTCAACATCGAGAACCTGTACTCGATTTCCTCCGTTCAGGAAGAAATCGAAGCAGCCGTTACCTACTACCGTTCTCTCGGCATCTCGGATCAGATCGTCACGGACAGCTTCGAAGTGGTCGATGAAGTCCATGACTGTCTCGAGCTCTTCGACCGCCTGAACGACACGCTCACGGCATCCTGGGACATCATGTATGACGTGGCGAAGGCCTATCGCGATGAATTCGGCGATCTCGAAGTGCCGGTCCGCTTCGTGACCCGAGAGGGCTATTCCCTGGGCCAGTGGATCGACACCCAACGCAAGATCCGCAAAGGGACCGTCAAGGGAACCCTGACCCCGGATCAGATCCGGAAGCTGGACGAGCTCGGCATGCGCTGGGAAAGCGCAACGGATCTGAGCTGGGAACGCTATTACACCGCGGCGAAAAAGTACCGTGACGAGCACGGTGACCTTCGGGTGCCCTGGCGCTATGTAACCGAAGACGGGATTGAGCTTGCCAACTGGATCGCAAACATGCGCATGAACCGACGCAACGGTATCCGGAATGCCTATCTGACGGATGAGCGGATCAAAGCCCTCGACGAGCTCGGCATGTGCTGGGAAGTGCTGGACTACCTCTTCGAGCGAAATTACGCCGCGGCCGTGGAGTATCACCGGACCCACGGGAACCTGGACGTGCCGGCCGCCTATGTCACTCCGGACGGGGTGAAGCTCGGCGCCTGGCTCAGACGGCTCTGCCGCATCCGGGCAGGGAAGACCCAGCGCGGCCGGCTCACCGAAGAACAGATCGAGCGCCTGGATGCCCTCGGCATGATCTGGGGCAACCGGAACGACCTTCAGTGGGAAAAGGGCTATTCCCACGCGGAACAATACTACGTCGAGCACCGCCGCCTTCCGGTGTCGCCGTCTTATCTCTGCGCCGACGGCTATAAGCTGGGCGACTGGGTCGCGGATCAGAGAGAGAAGTACCGCGCAGGGAAGATGAAGCCGGAGCGGAAGAAGCGCCTGGACGCGCTCGGCATGATCTGGGACCCGCAGCCGAAAGAACTCAGGCGCAGAAGAGCGTACTCGAACACCGGAACCGCCGCACAGGCATGAATGAAACAAAAGCAGGGTGACCGTGACCATGGAATTGAGAAAGAATGAAAGCAGAAAGCGCTTTGACCTGATGTGCATGAAGCTTGCGCACCTCGGGCTGAGTGTTCTGCTTTTTTATGTTTTCTGGCTATGGTACCGCTTCGGCCGGCTCACCGACCTGCCGCACTACGGCTTCCGATATAACTATTATGTGGCGCTCGGATACGGCGTTGTGCTGTTCTTCTTCCTGCGCACCTATAACGGCTACCTCCTGGGCTATACGCGGATCCGCGCCCTCATCTTCGCCCAAGGACTTTCCCAGTTCTTCAGCGCGGGGATCATGTGGTTTATCGTCTGCGTCGCCTGGAAGAAGTGGAACGCGCCGTGGATCTTTTTCGGAATGCTCGTGATTCAGCTGGTCCTGGATACCATCTGGTCTTACTTCGCCAATGGGCTCTACTTCCGCCTGTATCCGATGAAGCGGACGATCCTGATCTATCGGAACGAACTGGATAAGAAGCGCTTCGGCACCCTCCGCGGAAAGCCGAGCGAACGCCTCTATCACATCGAAGAGGAGTTCCGCTACGACGGATACAGCTTCAAGAGCATCCGGCATAAGCTGGAAGGATACGACGCCGTCTTCGTCGCGGGGGTGCATAGCCGCTGCCGCAACGGCATCGCCAAATACTGCAAGGAGGAGGGCATCGTGGGCTTCTTCCTGCCGCACATCGGCGACGTCATCATGCAGGAAGCAAGGCACATCCAGTCCTTCGACGCGCCGGTCCTCACGGTCACCAGGTCGGAACTGAACCCGGAATACGCCATCATCAAGCGGGCCTTTGATATCTTCTCGTCCGGCGCGGCGCTTGTGATCTTGAGCCCGGTCCTTCTGATCACGGCGGCGGCGATCCATTTCTACGACGGCGGCCCCGCCATCTATAAGCAGGTGCGCCTCACCCAGCACGGAAGAGAGTTCACCATCTATAAGTTCCGCAGCATGCGGGTGGACGCCGAGAAGGACGGCGTGGCCCGTCTCTCCACCGGCGATAAGGATGACCGCATCACGCCGATCGGCCGCTTCGTCCGCAAGTGCCGCCTGGACGAACTGCCTCAGCTCTGGAACATCCTGAAAGGCGACATGAGCGTGGTGGGACCGAGACCGGAGCGGCCGGAAATCGCGAAAAAATATTACGAGTTCCTTCCGGATTTCCAGCTCCGCCTTCAGGTCAAAGCCGGCCTCACCGGTTACGCCCAGGTCTACGGAAAGTACAACACGGATCCCTATGAAAAACTGGAATTCGACCTGATGTATATCAACAACATGTCCGTCATCACCGATCTTCAGCTCATGTTTGCCACCTTTGGTATCCTCTTCTCTAAAGAGAGCACAGAGGGAATAGAGTCCGGGCAAGTAACCGCGGCAGGCGGAACTACAGGCACTAAACAGACTGAAGTAGTGGATTATGATGACGAAAAACTGAGAGCGGAAAGTGCGGAAGAAATCGCGCGACAATGGGAACAATAAGCTAAGGGAAGAGTGAATTTATGAAAAGAGTGATTACTTACGGTACATTTGACCTCCTGCATTATGGACACATCAACTTGCTGAAACGCGCAAAAGCACTTGGAGATTATTTGATTGTTGTGATCTCCACTGATGAGTTCAACTGGAACGAGAAACATAAAAGATGTTACTTCACCTATGAGCAGAGAAAAGAGAAGCTTGGGAACAAGTTCGTAGTCCTTTTCCGGGCGCACTATGAAGTAGCAAAACATATGAATGTTGATGGATATTCGATGTTTCTGGATATGTCCTCTTATCCAGATCTTAACGAGCTGATGATTGTAGCAGATGCGTTGATTTCAGATTATTCGAGTATTTATTTCGATTTCTCTGTGACACACAAACCCATGTATTGCTATGCTTATGATTATGACAGATATATGTCTAATAGAGGAATGTATCTGAATTTGAAGGATGAATTACCTTGCGTGATTCATCAGGATGAAGATGATTTGATACTATTACAGATATCGCAATGATTCTCTTACACATGCAAAGTATAGCTTAGAGACAGCTAGTGAGATTACTGCGTGGGAACGTGTCTGCAATCTATTTTCTGACCAGCCGGATGATGTACAGACTGATTTCAAAGCGGCCTTGGCCATGAGATGCAGGAAGAACTATAAAAATGCGCGACTGGCAAATTATCAGAACTCTGAATTATATGAAGAATTGATTAATAAAGCCAGGGCACTTTGGAAAAATGTTCAGACTTGCGAGAATATTTCCTGGAACGGCAAGTTGAAGTATTGGCTGTTTATCACGGTGCAAGATGCGTATGTTTTGTATTTGAAAAAAAAGATGGAATTCAATTTAATGCAGATCTTATCAACCTGTGCGGGATGGCTATGTCTTCGCCGGGTGGACGCTGAACGGCGAAGTTGTTACCAGTATTACGGTTTCCGGGGACACGACCGTAAGGGCAAAATGGAAGACTACTCCCTATGCGCCGGCATCGGTATACTGGAACGGATACAAGGCGGCGTGGAGCGCGGTGAAGGGTGCCTCGAAGTATGAGGTGACCCTGTTCCGTGACGGCGTTCAGTACGGTTCGGTCCTTCAGGCGGCGGAAACGCGTCTGGATCTTCAGTCGGTTCTTTCTGCCCAGCGCGGTGCGGAATGGACCTTCAAAGCTGCGGCCATTGTGCCGGATGAAGACGGCGGCCAGGAAGTTCTCTGGCCTTACAGTGATGTGAGTGCGGCATGGGTGCCGGTATACACCGTGACCTATGACGCCGGCCTCGGCATGTTCAAGGACGGGAGTTCAAGCCGCTTCGGTACTTCCCATGCCGGCCTGTATACCCTGTTCGGGGAAGAGCCCGCCTGGGAGGGGTACTTCTTTGAAGGCTGGTCCCTGGATGGGATCAGGGTCACCGCCATTCAGGTGACGGATGATGTAAGCGTCAGCGCGGTATGGAAACTGGACGACACCGTTTACCCCGTTTCCGTCGCGCTCAATGAGGCTGCCCTGTCTCTGACCGTCGGCGCCACGGCGGAGCTCACCGCGGAGGTTCTGCCGGAGGATGCGACCGATCCTTCCGTGACCTGGACCTCGTCGGATCCCTCGGTCGCCACGGTGGAGGACGGTCATGTCACGGCGGTTTCCTACGGCACGGCCGTGATCACCGCGGTTTCTTCCAACGGCCTGACCGCTGAGTGCCAGGTGTCGGTGACGCCTGTCCCGGCTTATCTGGTAGCGCCGAAAACCATCTTCATGTCCGGCAGCACCATGGTATGGAGCCCGGTGAAGAACGCGGTGCGCTATCGGATTGAGCTGTATCTGAATGATGCGCTCTATGGAACTTACGAGACGGAGGGCGAAGCGTATTATAACGGGAGACTGTCTTTCTCTACTCCGGTGACTTCGGATTCCGGCACACGCGTGCTGAAGTTCCGGGTTCAGGCGGTCGCGTACGATGAAACATACAACAGCGCGTATTCAGCCTTCAGCGAAGAGGAGACCATCAGGAACACGCTGGCAAAGCCGACCGGGCTGAACTTTGACGGGGTGACGCTGTCCTGGGATCCGGTGGAGCATGCGGAATATTATGAAGTATGCTGCCAGAACTACTATGGAAACGGTGTGTATACAGACGATATATATGGCACTTCGATTCCATATACCAGTTTGAACGCAACCGCCCGTAATTCTTATCATGAGTATTTCACGGTCACGGCGTATGCGAAGGGGTATAACAACAGTTCTGCCAGCGAACGCTTTAACATATCGAATATCACGCCGCAGGCGAGCGATGTCTATGCCCCTTACAACACGAGATTTGTGGACGGGACGTATGGCAAGTTCAGCTTCGGATACGACAATCCGGACGCCTGGTATTATGTCCGCGTCGTCAATCGGGCGACCGGGGCCCAGGCGGGTAAGACCCTGCATCTGACCTGCGAAGCGGCCACACGGGCTGAGGTTTCCGTGCTGGATCTGGTGTCCGGCCTCGGGGAAGGGGATTACTGGATTTCCATTTCCGCCGCCCTGAACGAAAGCGCCGCGCCGGGGTCCGAGATTACAAGCATCGCGGTTCCCTGGCACTATACGCCGAATGCGTACAAGCTTCCTGCGCCGACCAATCTCCGGTATATGCCGGTTGACGGGGAAATCTGCATCGTCTGGGATCCGGTGCCCAATGCATCTTACTATAAGTATCAGGGCTATAGAGATGATGTCCGGAGAGGCTACGGATCCACAACGAGCTACCAGGATTACGGTGACTTCATTGCTATGCCGTACTTCAGCAACCCCGACAGCATCCCGGCGGGAAGCTATACCTTTGAGTGCTGTGCCGTCGGGGATAACGAGACGACCGTTGATTCGGATTACTCCGCGAGGAGCGCCGTCTATACGGGCACGCCCTTTGAGGAAGTGACGATCCTGTATGATGCCGGAGAGGGTGAGTTCCAGGACGGGAACGCGACCAGGTCGGTCACGGCTCTGGAGGGCTATGTGTCGCCCATCAATGACGTGCCGGTGAGAGTCGGCTATACCTTCGCGGGCTGGACTCTGAACGGAGCTCCCTTTGCTTCCTATGCGGAGATCCATGCGGATACGACGGTTGCGGCGGCCTGGGAACCGATCGACATTTTCTATGATGTGACCTATGACGCGGCCGGCGGAACTCTGAACGGACAGGCGTCTGTCAGCGTACAGGCGGCCGCGGGCAGATACGTGCTGACCGATGCGGTGCCGGTTCGGGACGGCTATGTCTTTGACGGCTGGATGATGGACGGGGTGCTGCTGGAGTCCGATGTTGTGGAACTGGAAGGACCGGAGGTCATCACCGCGAAGTGGATCAGGGCGGTGGAACCGGTGGACGGTACCCTTGTGTTTACCGTGAATCCGGCCGCGGTCCGGACCGTTGAAAACAATATCGTCAGTTTCCATGCTGAGGTTGGAATCGATACCGGTGACGGTGTTGTCCCTCTGCCCTCAGGCGGCGTGCGGTTCCGGTGGCAGTATAAACCCTCGTCCTCGTACAGCTGGTTCGACATTCCGGGGGCATATGATGACACTTACAGCGTCATTGCCCAGTACGGCATGGACGAGCGGTCGTACCGGGCGATCGCAAGCTTTGACAATCGGCAGGCGGAATCCGCCGCGGCGAAACTGGAAGTGGACAAGGTTCTCACGATTGTGACGGATCTGCCGGAAACGGTGGAAGTGCGCGAGTGGGAAGAGGTCAGCCTCATCGTTGACGCAAACAGCTGGACGGATTCGTATT
This sequence comes from Oscillospiraceae bacterium, assembly GCA_017458335.1. Classification (GTDB taxonomy): domain Bacteria; phylum Bacillota; class Clostridia; order Oscillospirales; family Oscillospiraceae; genus Limivicinus. Next base: position 53,681 of record JAFTFT010000003.1, on the reverse strand, counting down.
CCCTGATTCGGATCGCGCCGGATGGAACCGAGACGGTTCTCCTGCAGAACAACGGGAGCGGACCCTGGTATGATTTCAGGGCGCGTCTGGCGGATGACGGCAGCCGGTACTATGTGCTCTTCCGGCTGGGTGACCAGGAAGTCCGTTCCACCGTGACGACGCTGACCGTGAACGCGTTGACGGAGCGGCCGACATCGGTCACGATCTCGCCGAACAAAACGAAACTCTACTACAGCAATCAGAATGAAACATCCGATACCTTGATCATTACAAGCAGTGTCACCGGCGTCAGTGACCCGGAGAACCTGGTCTATGTCTGGCAGGTCAGCTATGACAGAAACGACTGGCAGTCCCTGAGCGCTTCCGAGTCTGAGGACCCGAGCGTGTATCAGATGGATGTCATGGGCGGCAGTACGGAGTATTACCGTCTGGTCGTCAACGGGGTCGCGTCTGACTTTGTGAAGATCCAGATCATCAACAGAGACGACAGCCCGGATACCTTCACCTATCGGGATATCCTGTTCCACGGCAACGGCGGCGTATTCCCGAATGAGGCTGAGACCTGGTATGACACGACGCCGGCGGATGTCGGAACATATTATATCAGCACCACAGGCTCTTGGGCGATTCCCGAACCCGCGAGGGAGGGATACCGCTTCCTGGGCTGGACCCTTGCCGGCTCGGACCAGCTTGTGACCAAGGCGACGGTCGGCAGCAGCACCATCCACTTTTACGCAAAATGGGAAGAGGCGCCGGAGGGGATCGCGATCACTTCTGCCCTGTTCCCGGATGAAAACTTCCGTGACAATGTGGCCCAGCTCTATGACACCGACGCAAACGGCTATCTGAGCACGGAGGAGATCGCGGAGATCACATCCATCCGCATGAGCGACGCGGGTATCGGCTCGCTTCGCGGGATTCAGTATTTCACGTCACTCACAAGTCTGACCTGTGACGGAAACGGGATCACGGATCTTTCGGTGCTGAGCGGACTTCCCATCACGGTGCTGGACTGCTCCGCGAATCCGGGGATTGATCTGAGCGGGATTTCCGGCCTGCCGCTTACGGAGCTGTACTGCAGCGACTGCGGACTCACGGCCCTGGATGTATCGTCGTTCGGCGATCTTGAAATCCTCGGCTGCCGCGGAAACAGTCTGACGGAACTGAACCTGCTTCAGAATCCGTCCCTTCGAAGCCTTGTGTGCCAGGACAATGCGATGACCGGCCTGGACCTCAGCGGCAGCCCGCTGCTGGCAGGGGCGGTGAACACGGCGGCCCCGGAAACCCGAACGGGCGGAAGCGGAAGAGAATATACAATCTATGATCTGGAGAATAAGCATCTGGAGGTCGACGCGGAGACGGTGATCACGGGCGTGCCCTTTGTTATTACCTATGACGCGAACGGCGGAACCCTGACGGCGGACGGCGAACAGTTCCAGCATGGAACCGTCGAGCAGTATGATGTCGTGTACGCGTCCGGTATGGGCGAAGTCGTCTTCGGTGCCGAGAAGGAAGGATCCGTCTTCAACGGCTGGATGATGCCGGATGGAAGCGTTGTGAATGAGGGAGACAGCTTCCCGGTAGCAGAAAGCCTCACGCTTACCGCACAGTGGGAAGTTCAGTCGTCTGATGAGATCATCCTCGGCTGGCGCTGGGCGGATATGGAAAACGGTGTCGCGGTCCGTCGGACGGAGAATATGCCGGACTTCGTGGTGCAGATGATGCCGGGCAGCTACTGTGTCGGTGAATTCCTCTACGGCACGGCGGATAACCTGACACAGGTCGACTTTGCTGATCTTACGGTTGACGGAGAGATCCTCGAGCTGCGCAGAAATCTGAACGATGGCTGTGTGGAGCTGTATATCACAGGCTACGGCGACTGCACTCTGACCTATGAAGGGGTCGAGATGATGATCATCTCCAGAATCCCGGATGTGGCCTTCTACACAAGCAGCACGAATGTGGGCCAGGATACCTATATCATGAGCCCGTGGAATTATGACGGCTCGGTGAAGACCGTTTATCTTGTCGCGACCAACGGCGCGTCGCTGAACTCGGTGACGAACCGCTGCGGGAACGATCTGACGATCACGCTGGCGCAGGACGGCAGCTATGCCGAGATCTCCTGGACCGGTCTCAACAACAACTGGATCGAGGTTCAGGCGGCCGGAACCTGGGGCAACGGCGCGGCGTTCGACAATTCCTACCATGTCCAGCTGAACGACCAGGCTCAGCATCTCTACTGGAAGTCTGGAACGATCAGCTACGAGACAGGGGAAGAGACCTTCACTCCGGACGAGAGCCCACTGATGAAGGAGATCACTGTTCCTTCAAACAGCACACTCATAGGCTTTGTCACTTACGGCACGCCGGGCGTGTCCATGGAGACGGTCTCGTATTCGGATTTGACGGTTGAGGACGAAAACGGCATTCTGATTCTCGATTACCAGGGTGAGAACTTCGTCCAGCTGCATGTAAGCGGTACAGGAACAGCGACTCTGTCTTACATGGGGGAGACCGTTACCATCCATTCCACGCTGCCGGATATTGCCTTCTATACCGCGCCGACGGCAAGTGAAGAATATTACCTCCCCCAGTCTCAGATCTGGGCGTACACGGATCAGAACCGCACGATCTATCTGATCGCCCAAAACGGCGCCGTGATGACCGATGTTCGTGATCTCTTTGCGGAGATTACTGCCTCGGGCAGCAGCGGCCTGGACATCAGTCTGTCTGCCGACGGGACGGTGGCCACGATTCAGCTCAACAGCCTGTTTGACAGCAGCCAGATCGTTCTTGGGATCAGCGGAACCAACGCAAACGGAGAAACGCTTGAGGACTACACCTTCGGCATCAGCGTGAGAAACGCCAGCCCAGCCCTGTACTTCCAGCGTGCTTTGGTGTCTGGTGAAGACGGAGGAGAAGAGTCGCTTCAATGGTACAGCTATTTTGACACGGTTGCCCATCTCTCAGAGGGCGAGAGCTACCTCGGCAGATTTGTCTATGGAACTGCGGAAAACGGTTCGTTCACGGACAGCATGACGGTCGTTGCCTTCGACCAGCTGACTCAGAGCGGGGATGAGATTCTGGCGGCCCAGGACCACGGCGACTATCTGGAGCTTTCGGTAATCGGCTACGGTACCGTAACCCTGAGCTATAACGGCTCCTCTTTCACGATTGACAACACGCTGATGGTGGATGAAAATAGTTTCCCGGATGCAAACTTCCGAAGCTATATTCTCAATAACATCGATACAAACGACGACGGATACCTGAGCGACGGCGAGATCAGCCCGGTGACAACCATGGAACTCAACGGCATGGGCATCGCCACGTTGCAGGGAATCCATGTATTCCGGAACCTGATCACGCTTCAATGCGCCGGCAACAGCGGAATTGATCTTACGGACATCAACGGTCTGCCGCTGGAGAATCTGATGTGCCACGCCTGCGGTCTGCAGGGGATTAATCTGTCCGGGATGAGCCGGCTGAGGCGCTTCGAATGCAACGGAAGCGCGTTTGCCTCTCTGGATGTCTCGCAGAATCCGGACCTGTTCAAGCTGGTCTGCAGAAGTGAACAGCTGGTGACGGTGTACCTGAACAGCAATTCCGCCCTGTGGAACCTGGCAACCGGCACAACGCCTCAGATTGTCACCCCGGAACAGGGACCGCAGTATATCCAATACAGCGGCGAAGGCGAAACACTGCTGGAAATCGGCACAACAACGACGCTGAGCGGAGTGGTCATTGTGACGTATGACGCAAACGGCGGCCAGTTCACCGACGGATCGGGAGACACGGTAAAAATGCGCTCCGCGGCTTCCGGAAACTATCTGGTGGAGTATCAGTTTGATGACGTTTCACGTGAGGGATACGCTTTCACGGGCTGGTACCTGCCGGAGGGAGCAGAGGTCGGACCGGACGATGTGATCACAGCGGACGGCTATGTGACCCTGACGGCACACTGGAGCCCCAGACCGACGGGCGTCGTCGTCACGGCGGATTACTTTGACGGCGATGACGATGATACGGTCTACATCAGCACGGATCCCGAGAGCGGCGCCACGCTCACGCTCTACAGTGAAATCCAGGGCGTCAGTAATGAAGATTATGACGGCATGACCTGGATCTGGGAGGAAAGCAGAGATCTTACAGAATGGTACGAGGTCATGCTGGAAGCGGATGACATGGCGGATCTGACAAGTTTCCATTACCATCCGCAGACCAACGCGGTCGAGACGGTCTATTATCGTGAGACCGTGAACGGTGTCAGTTCCAATGTCGTGACGGTAAGTTATTACACCAACGGTTCCGGTATGCCGACCGAGACTTATACCGTCAGCTACAGCGGCGAGGGCGGCGAATTTGAAGAGGGGGTCTACAGCTGGTCTGAAAGTGTTCCTGCCGGGGACTATATGATCTCTGATCTTATGCCGACAAGAGCCGGATTCAACTTCACGGGCTGGCTGATGCCGGACGGTACGACGGTGGTTTACGCCGGCGATATGATTCAACTGACTGACCATCTTGAACTTGCGGCCCGGTGGGAGCAGATTGACCTCGACAATGACCAGGAGATCAGCATGGATTCGGTGCTCACAGCGGACTCCATGCTGAAGGAAGAGACGATTGAACCCGTACAGGTGACAGAGATTGAGGAAGAACCTGTGAACGAGGAAACCGTGAACGAAGAGCCGATAGTGGAAGAGCCGGTGTACGAAGAACCCGTATACGAGGAACCGGTGTACGAGGAGCCGGTCTATGAGGAACCGGCGTACGAAGAACCGGTTTACGAGGAACCCGTGTACGAAGAGCCGGTGTATGAAGAGCCTGCCGAATAAGGGGTTTCGGCAGAGAACGCAACAACAGCAAAGCACGACCCGGATCCTTTCACCCGGGTCGTGCCCATACCTTCTGTGAATTGGGAGGAGAGACGCGAGAATGAAGACCGGAAAACAGATCCTTGCCCTGCTCTTATGCGGGCTGATGCTGCTAGCACTGTTTCCTCTTGGGGCTTTTGCTCAGGAGGAAGAGCCCGCGTCGGACGAAGGAACAGGCGGCACAGATGTCGTAGAAACGGTGGACTCAGAGATGGAGACGCTGCTGACTGTGGAAGAAGAATCCGGTGAGAATCCGGAGGATCCCGCCCCGGATGGAGCAGCTCCCGCGGGCGATCCGGATGTGCCGGACGTGCCGGGTGAAGGCGATGCGGGCGGCTCCGATGACATCGTCGACGGCGGTGAGCCCGGCACCGATGGGAGAGAACCCGAAGAGGGGACCGTAGACGAAGCTGGATCCGAACCCGGCGAGGGGGAGGATCAGGCCGGACTGCCGGAAGAGGATGATCAGCCTGATTCGGAGCCGGGGGAGACCGTTCCGGAGGACGAAGCTTCTGAAGAGGAAGAGGTTCAGGTCCTCACGACCATGGATGAACTGACGTGGGAGCATGAGGACGGAGAATATGACGGGGAAGAACTGTTCCGGGGATACGCGGCCAAACGCCTCGCGGCGAGACCGCTGCTTCGTGCGTCCTCCTATGCCGGGCGGAACATCGAAAGCCCGGCTATGCGCTCCGTCTATGCCCTGCTGAAGGGACTTGTGACCGAAGTGGCGGCGGGAACCCGCACCTCCACGTATTTTTCCGGCCCGATTACGGACATCACGCAGTACGGTGCGCCGACCCAGGTCCGCTTTACCGCGGAAGAGCTCGGTCTTGAAATCATCAACGAGGACAACCTGGAGACCGCGAAGAGCAAGGTCCGGGAACAGACCGGCCTGGACGGCGGCATCCGGCCCGCGGTGCGCGCTCTGCTGGCGGACTGCCCGTATGAGCTGTACTGGTATGACAAGACGGTTGGCAGCCAGTACGGATATTCCTACAGCTATGCCTCGGACGGAAGCTATATCGAGATGACGGGATATGTATATGTCTTCACGATCGCCGGGGCCTATGCCGGCACGGAGCCGAACACCGTCTCCGGCGAGCACGCGGCGCTCATTGACACCGTCATCGCGACGGCTCAGCAGATTGTCCAAAGCGCGGCGAATTACGACACCATGGACAGACTGGATTATTACCGGACGGCGATCTGCGACCGGGTGACTTACAACCACGCTGCGGCGGACAAAAGCACCAACACCGCTTACGGGGATCCCTGGCAGCTCATTTATGTGTTTGACGGAGATCCGGATACGAACGTGGTCTGCGAAGGCTATTCCAAGGCCTTTCAGTATCTCTGCGAGCTGTCGGACTTCCCGGAACCGGTGCGCTGCATCTCGGTCAGCGGAACAATGAACGGCGGGGCGCACATGTGGAACATTGTGAGCCTCAGCGACGGAAATTATATGGCAGACGTGACAAACTGCGATGACGAAAGTGTCGGCTGGCCGACGGAGCTTTTCCTCACCGGCTATGATTCCGGAAATGTGGAGGAGGGATACGACTTCCTCTGCGGCAGCAGCTCCGTGAGCTATGTCTATGACGAGGCCACGACCGGGAACTTCACCGCGGAAGAGCTGACCCTGGTGCAGAAGGAAAACGCGGGCACGGTCACGATCCTGGTGGTGCTCACTTCGGAAGGCGACTGCGGCGAGTCGGTTGGTCTGCTCAGCGGCGGCGGCCGCTACAGCCCCGGTGAGACGATCACGGCGACGGCATCGGATGTGGAGGGCTATACCTTCCTGGGCTGGTACTATAACGGCAGCCTCTGGAGCACGAACAAGACGGTCCGCTTCTCGTCCCAGGGAACGGTCCACCTGATTGCGCGGTATGAGGGCACCGGAATGGCGACGCTCCGGGTTGGCAACTGCACGGCTGCGATCAATGGCGAACCCTATCCGGGGACGGAAATCATGGAGCGCTTCCTGCGCGGCTCTGAGGTGACGGTGCAGTATGTGGGCGATGAAACACAGTTTGTCCGCTGGTGCAACGAATCCGGCCTGACCGTGGGAACCGAGCCGATGATCACGGTAAACCTGCTTCGAGACATGACGCTGCGGGCTGTTGTCAGTGATGCCGATGTCGCAGGAAGCGCGGAAGGAAACGAGGCTTTTGTGGAGTTTGTCTCGGACTATGGCCAGGTGATCTCCGCTTCTGTCTGGAACAGCCTGGACGCGCCCGAGGACCACAGTCTCCCTTCCGGTCCAGTCAGAACAGGAAGGAGCTTCCGTTCCTGGAGCTCGGACGGTTACAGCGCGACGGATGCCGCGGGGATTCTCGCCCTCATTGACGGCAGCAGCCGGCGGCTCCAGATGCGTCCGCTTTACAGTGTCACCGGAGAGATCTGCACGCTGACGGTGGATAGGGACGGAATGATCGAGACGCTGAGTGTGCCGCGCGGGAACAGCGTCAAGCTCACGGCCGAAGAGCTTGCGGGCCGGACCTTCCTGCGCTGGGAGGACGAAAACGGGACGCTTCTGGGAACCCAGATGACGTATCGCCTGATGGCTGCGGGGGACCGGACCCTGCGTGCCGTATATGCCGACGCAGGTACGACCAATGTCGAAGCGGTGCCTGTCCTCGCCATGACAGGAATGGATGCGGTCAGCGATGGATCACTGCACCGGATTGCCTTCCGCCTGACCCGGTCCATCCCCGAGGGCTATACGCTTCAGCGGCTTCTGCTGATGATCACGGATGACGGGGACATGGCGACGGAAGAGAGCATGCTGATCGGAAAGGGGATTCCGCAGGCGGCTGCCACCGTGAGGGGGCTCACCGGAACCTTCACGGTGAACAAAAAAACCGCCGATGACGCGGCAATCTGGTACGCAAGAGGCTATATGCTGGTGACCGATGAAGAGGGAGCGGAGACGGAAGTTTACACGCCCATCGCCTCTGCCAGCTACGCGGATCTGGTGAGCTGAACCATGAGGACGGGAAAGAAAACGGGGAGAGGCGAAAACCTCTTCCTGTATATCAGAACCATTTGGGTGTTCATTGCGCTGTTGCTTCTGATTTCTGCCGCTAGCACCTTTCCGGTGGCCACCGCGGACTATACCGAGGGCTACCTGCAATACGTGCTAAATGACGGCCGGGTAGAGATCACCGGCTATTTCGGGGAAGAGACCGAGACGGTGGTTCCTGCCCGGATTGCGGGATATCCGGTGAGCGTGATCCGCACAGGGGCTTTTTCCGCGGCGGAGAAGCTTACAAGTGTGACACTTCCGGATACGGTGACCGAGATTCAGGAAGGGGCGTTTTCCGAGGGACAGGCCGTGGTTTATACCACCCAGGATGTGTTGCAGACCGTCTCGTTTCCGGCAACCTATGAGAACACAGGTGAAACTGCAACAAGTGCCGTTATCACGGGGACAGAAGGAGAATATGCTTCCACAGAACAGACTTCAACATCTGTGACGGGAGTCACAACGACAATCAATACGGAGAAAGAGAATTCATCCGTAACCACGGATTCCTCCGGACTGACCGATTCCGGTACCATTCAGGTGGACGAAATGGATCCGTATTCCGAAGAAATCGAGTTTGACGAAGCACAATCCGAAGTCTTTGGAACGGCAGCGCCCGTGAGTACGCCGGAAGCGGTAATGCCTAAGAAGCAGGCAGAGAGCGGCACGGAAACAATTGAGCAGGAGACTGCAGAGATAACAGCGGCAGAAGAGGAACAAAACACCCTTCCCGGGTCGCGGTCGCTCCTTCCTGCTGCGGTCTTCGCCGCAATAGCAGCTGCGGCAGCGATCGCTCTCCTGATCCTGACCAAAGCTGAGAGAAAGAGAAGCTCGCGTGCGTATAGAAACCGCCCACGCTGATTCGAAAAATCAAAATCTTTTATGTGTCATATGACGCCTGGAATAAGCATCTTCCCACAGTATGGCGATCGTGACTCCTTTGATTTCGGGCAGTTTTTTCTGAAGACCGTGTAATACACAATCCACATCACTTTCACAGCTGATTTCTATACCGGAACCGTCAGCTGTATTCCCAAGAATGATGAATTCGTCAAATTCAGGCAGCATTTCCTCATATTTCTTGTATTTACGACATAGCAGGTTTGCAAAATGGTCTTGCCGCTCATTAACATTGAATAAACCGGCAGCAATCGCTGGGGTCCCATCCAAATCATAAAAGCTGAACTGCTTTGCAAATGTTTTGTGATGTTTCAGGGCAAACGTTTTGATTTCATCCAGGCTTTTTGATTCGCCGAATTGACTTCTTGTGATGGAGAATAAATTTTGATCAATAGGTGTGGTTAGCTCTACAAGCTCAATACCGACCTTTTTCAGGCCTATTAGCGTGAAATCAGGGCGCTCGGTTTTTTTGATCTGGTAATCCTTGTATTCTGAATTACCTTCCACGAGGTAGTGGAAAAGCACTCTGCGCTCAGTTAATTCCTGATAGTCTCTGGGATGCTTGTAACACATGTTTTTGTAATAAGGACGCAGCTTGCCATAGAACTCTGATAAGCTGTCTTCATCGAGATTTGTCTCGTATGGAAGCATGCTTGATGCGTCAAAAGTGTAATAGTATTCGCCGGATTTTACCGTGTATATTGCCTCTATGAGCTTTTCATATTTGAAAGAAAGATGAGACAAAGCTTCGTCGGCAAGACTCGATATTTCAGATACGGACAGTGCCATTTCTGCCCTCCTGTTTTAGATTCGGATATGTAGATTATAGTATGAGATGTTATGCTGAGACAACAAGTTGCCTTAGTTGCTGTAAGGTTCTTTATGTTTTTGCATTTCAACATTACACAGGTTTTGGGAAGAATTCAAGTCTGAAACCCATCATATTTAACCAGAATGACTCTGGGCAGTATTTTGAAGATGTATCGTTGATAAAGATGCGGGAGGAGTTATGCCGGATATTGCAATTCATAATGCAATGGGAGATGCTGTGCTGATTCGTCTTCCTGTTGAGATTACCGCGGCCATAGACTATGAGATCTTTCGCTTCGCGGTCATGGGACCGGATCCCTATCTGGTTTATCGCTTTTTCCTGCCGGGCCGGTTTCGCCGGGGCGTACACAGAAGAGGCACGATGATGCACAGGGAAAATGTGAATGCCTTTCTGCTGGAACTGGCGAAGTGCTCGCAAAGCCGCGAGATGTTTTCTTATCTGGTGGGCTTTCTCTGCCACTTTGCCCTGGATTCCAGGACACATCCCTATATCAATAGCCTGGCTGCCGAACGGCGTGGCATGCACTGCGCGATGGAGCGGACGCTGGATATGATGGAACTGGAGCGCAGCGGACGGGAGCCGAAAGATATCATGAAGCTGTTCACGAAGTATCCGGACTTACCGGAAGCGGAGCAGGCGATGGAGACGGTCTATGACTGGCGAGACAATTACTTCCGGATCGGGTATCGGCACATGAAGCTTTATTATTGGATTGCCAAAGATCAGTCCGGCCTTTTGAACCGGGTTCTGGAATTGCTGCCGGGTCAACGTTCATACGTCTCTTATCGGAATCACAAATGCGACAATATGGATCTAAGCGGTTTTCAGTCTTTTGAAGAGGAAGCGGTGGAGTTTGGAGTGGATTTGATTCGGGCGGCGTATCGGTATCGGCAGGGGAAGATCAGTGACGCTGATTTCCTTGATGTTATCGGAGACCGCAACTATTCCGGGGTTCCGGTACGATGAAAGCAGCGCTGTTTGAAGGATGCACGAATGGCTGGCATCGGTAGCGGAGACATATGATCTACACACAACGCATTTACTATGCACTTGCCTTTATTGTGATCTCACTGGGGCTGCTGCGGTGGAAGCCGAAGCTGAAGTGGCCGGTGATGATTGTCTATGCCGCGGCGGTGGTTTATCTCACGTTCCTGATGCGCCGTCCGTATCGCAGCGCGAGATATCTCCTGGATCCCTTTCATGCCTGGAGGTATGTCATCCGGGTGACGGAGAAGGGGCTTGTCCTCGGCAGCAGGTCACAGCTGAAGGTCATCGTTCTGAATATCCTGCTGTTTGTTCCCTTCGGGTATCTGCTTCCTTTGATCTGGAAGCGGGCGGACCGCTGGTGGAAGGTCCTGCTCTGCGGATTCGCGGCGTCCCTGATGATTGAACTGCTGCAGCTTGTGACCCGCTATGGGATGTTCGATCTGGATGATCTGATGCATAATACGCTGGGCGCGCTGCTGGGCTGGGGATGTTATCTGCTGTTGCTGCGGCGGGAGGAATGATACGATGGATCAAAATCAGATTGCCTTGCTGGAACTGCTGAAAGAATCCCTGTTCGGTCAGAAGGCGGAGCTTCCGGATGATGTGGACTGGGCTGCCGTCCTGGAAGAAGCGCGGGCCCAGACGGTTGCCGCGCTCGCGGCGAAGGCCGTTCCGGCGGAGCAGCAAAAGAGCTGGCAGGAGAATGTTCTGCGGAGCCGGGGAAACTTTATCCGGGTGCTGCATGGGCAGACCCGGCTGGTGGAGACGTTTGAAGAGGCGGGGGTCCCGCTCGTGATCCTGAAGGGGGCTGCCGCCGCGGTTTATTATCCCGATCCCGCAGGGCGGGCCATGGGGGATGTCGACTTCCTGGTGCCGCGGGAGAGATATGAAAACGCCCTGCACCTGATGACGGAGCAGGGATATCGCCGGTTCAGCGAAGGGGAGCGGCACGCGGAGTTTATGAAGGACGGGGTGGAGTTCGAGCTGCACCGTCAGTTCAGCACGGAAGGCCTGGAGGTGGAGCCGGCACTGATCGCGGGGCTTGCCCGGGCAGAGACAAAGAACCTGTGTGGCCAGGCGTTTCCGATGCTCCCGGAACGGGAGAACGGGCTGATGCTTCTGGCACATGTCTGTTTCCATCTGCGGTCCGGACGCCTCGGCCTGCGGCAGGTGATCGACTGGATGATGTATGTGCACCGCTGTCTGGACGATGAAGCCTGGGAAAACGGATTCCGCGAGATGGCGGCGGAATACCGGCTCGAAACGCTTGCGGTGACGATGACGCGCATGTGCCGGGAGTGGCTCGGCCTTCCGGATTCGATCACCTGGGACCGGGACGCGGATCCGGAGACCGCGCTGGAACTGCTGGAGACGGTTTTTGCCCATGGAAACTTCGGGCGGAAGCTGGGGGAGGAACGGCGCGTCGAAGGAGTGGGTGTGAATGTCCGCAGAAAGGGCGGCCTGTTCCGTTATCTGCAGGATGCGGGACTGAAGCACTGGGAAGCGGCCCGGCGTTATCCCGTTCTGCGGCCGTTTGCCTGGGGGTATCAGCTCTGCCGCTGGGTGAAACTGGGCTGTCGGTATGTCCTGCACCCGTCCGGGATCCGGGAGCAGCTGGACTCCGGGAAGAATCTCTACGCGCTGCAGCAAAAGCTCGGCGTGTTCTGAATAAAGCTGACAATTTCTCATGAGACGCCGGAAAGGAAAAGATCGACGCGGCCATCGCGGCCAGCGGCAAGACCGTGGAGGAGATTCTGGAACTGCTGAAAAAGTGAGGGACTCTGTTCCCAGAATACCCAAAGCCGGCGGATCGTGTGATCCGCCGGCTTTGAAAGAACTCCTCAAGGCATTTGCCGAAAGCGATAAAACCTACGATGAAATCATGTCCTTTTTGAAGCCTTCAAACCTACCTTGCCGGATCATGCAGATGAAATCAAAAATCCTTTGGGCTGAAGGTGGGGGATTCCCAGCTGATTGAGCCGACCCGGCTGATCCGTTGCCGCGGAAAATAAAATGACCGCCTGCCGGCGGTCATGAGGGGAAGCTTAGTATTATAGTCAAGGAACTTGGCGAAAGAGCTGGTCAGAATACTCTTTTAGCTTCTTCCAGTACTTGCATTTTAAATCCAATCAGAGAATCCTCAAGATAGAGCCGGATTGCCAGCTGCTTCGCGTCCTCAACCAGTGGAAGAGAAAGCCTGAGAGGCATAGGCCTTTCATAATCAATCGTGCTGATCGCTCTGCTTGTGTAAGAAACTTGGCCCATACTGTTATACCATTCCAGTATGATCCGACAATTGACGGGGGTCAGTTGGGAGATACTGTTATGTGATTTCTGTATCCTTGTGTATCTCCTTTTTTCGTAAGTGTCTGCAAAGACAATGCTCAGTTTATTCTCTGAGTAAATACAGTTGGAAATATAAAGCCCGTTGTACTGGAACATGTTCTGCCGACAGACTTTGATCTTATCCCGATACTTACGATATGTGCCCATACTCTTTCGAGCGATCATTGACAGCAACATATTTTGCTCAAATTCATTTCGGCAAAGAATAGTTTCAAGACAACTGTCAATCTGAAACGGACTGGAGTGGGCGATTTCGGCCTGCCTATAAGCTTTTTCCTCAACTGGATTCGTCATCGGACTGTTTTTGTAAATCTGGCTGAAATCAAGCTTGATGAATTCATCTATCCCGGTGTGCATTGTGGGCGAAAACCCTGCTCTGGAGCTGGGGGAAAAGCTGGCTTCAGGCTGCTTCAGGAGTGAGACGAGGTTAAAAGCAAAGAAAACCGGTACAGGACAGTTCCCGGAGCTGTCCCGCTCATATCGTAACTGAGGATGTTTATAGCCTTCGTTGTGGTACTGCGTCGGAGTCATGGGCCGGAAGAAAAAACGGACGCTCTTCATGACACTTGAATCGGTGTTATCGATGACCTGACTGCTTGCATTATCTGTTTTCATGAGGCCAAGACGAGATGCGTCATACCGACTATAAAGCAGCCCTGATTCAAGAATGCTGACAGCGTTTCTGATGTCCGTGTAATGATAGGCATATCTGGGCCACCAATGGATTGTGGAATTCCGACAGTTCTGATCGATGATTTCTTCGTATGTCATACCGCAGCTCCGTTCAGGGCGAAAACGCGGCCAATGCCGGCACGAAGTTGATAGCCAAGAACTTCCTGATCGTTATTGCTGTCGGAAATCATGATTGGATCCAGATAATGCAGGGAACAGAGTAAAGCATAGATCAGGTTCTCTTCCTGACGATCAGAGAAAGCGAATATCGATTCAGATCGGATTTTGTCCCAGATTTCGTAGAATTCATCGCGAGAAATCAGAAAAGTGTCTCCCGCTTCGTTTGTGATTGTCAGACTATCCTGCAGGGAAGCATGATATCCGACCCCTCCCAGCTGAAATTCCAGAGGGAAGAACGTACTTGAAATCGAAATATCATCGCATACTGCGTCAAACGACAGATCCTTTGCATTCTGTTTGAGCCATGCCATCGTTTTTCTGGGATTCAGGTGTTCGGGTTCGGGATTGGGCGTGATCCGAAGATACACATAAACGTCAATGGGAAGATTCTGCAGGTAACGTTCCATGACCGGCCTGACATCGTTCCAGTCGAGTTCCCCATTCCCGCAGCCAAGTCGCGGAAAAGCAATGGAAGTAATACCGTAGTCGGAATAGGTATCTACAAATTTCTGAAGGCCTCGTTCAATATATTCAATCTTGGAGGGGTTCCGCCAATTTTCCTTGGTTGGGAACAGCAGAATTCTGTGATCTGGGGCGGAATAGATCATCAGATTTCCGGTTGCAAGCCGGTGTTGCTCACAGACATCCCGATAAGCTTTGAACATGTCCGGATATCTCTGCTTAAAGTGCAGAGCGAGACCTTTCCCCATGACACCAACAGTATTTACGGTATTCACAATAGTCTGCGCAGGACTTTCAAAGATATCTCCGATAATATACTGCATATGGTGCTCCTTTCTCTTGATCCTGATGCGCTCACTTGCATTATAATTATATAAGATTCGGCTAAGAAAAACAAGACGAATTATACGTGTGATCGGAAAGGTTTCTATCTCGAAATAATGGAATCACTGGCGGTAATGATGGCTATCTGCTGTTGCTGCGGCGGGAGGAACGATACGATGGATCAAAATCATATTGCCTTGCTGGAACTGCTGAAAGAATCCCTGTTCGGTCAGAAGGCGGAGCTTCCGGACAACGTGGACTGGGCTGCCGTCCTGGAAGAAGCGCGGGCTCAGACGGTTGCGGCCCTGGCGGCGAAGGCCGTTCCGGCTACGCTCCAAAAGCTCTGGCAGGAGGATGTTCTGCGGAGCCGGGGTAATTTTATCCGGGTGCTGCATGGGCAGACCCGGTTGGTGAAGACCTTTGAAGAGGCGGGGGTCCCGCTCGTGATCCTGAAGGGGGCTGCCGCTGCGGTTTATTATCCCGATCCCGCAGGGCGTGCCATGGGGGATGTCGACTTCCTGGTGCCGCGGGAGAGATATGAAGACGGCCTGCACCTGATGACGGAGCAGGGGTATCGCCAATTCAGTGAGGGTGAGCGGCACGCGGAGTTTATGAAGGACGGGGTGGAGTTTGAGCTGCACCGCCGCTTCAGTACGGAAGGCCTGGAGGTGGAGCCGGCACTGATCGCGGGGCTTGCCCGGGCAGAGACAAAGAACCTGTGCGGCCAGGCGTTCCCGATGCTCCCGGAGCGTGAGAACGGGCTGGTGCTTCTGGCACATGTCTGTTTCCATCTGCGGTCCGGACGCCTCGGCCTGCGTCAGGTGATCGACTGGATGATGTATGTGCACCGCTGTCTGGACGATGAAGCCTGGGAAAACGGCTTCCGCGAGATGGCGGCGGAATACGGACTCGAAACCCTGGCATGTACGATGACGCGCATGTGCCGGGAGTGGCTCGGGCTTCCGGATTCGATCACCTGGGACCGGAACGCGGATCCCGAGACCGCGCTGGAACTGCTGGAGACCGTTTTTGCCCGCGGAAATTTCGGGCGGAAGCTGGGGGAGGAGCGGCGCGTCGAAGGAGTGGGTGTGAATGTCCGCAGAAAGGGCGGCCTGTTCCGTTATCTGCAGGACGCGGGATTGAAGCACTGGGAAGCGGCCCGGCGTTATCCCGTTCTGCGGCCGTTTGCCTGGGGGTATCAGCTCTGCCGCTGGGTGAAACTGGGCTTTCGGTATGTCCTGCACCCGTCCGGAATCCGGAAGCAGCTGGACTCCGGGAAGAATCTCTACGCGCTGCAGCAAAAGCTCGGCGTGTTCTGAATAAAGCTGCAATTTCTCCTAGCTTCTGACCATCAAAAAGAATCAGGAAATATCTCTTGCGGCGTAAGACGGATTCTGGTACAATATCCGTGAGATCACGAAACAGAATAATCTGAGGAGGGTTTTACCATGCCGCGTCCCAAAGGGTCAAAGAATAAAGTCACCGTCACGGTTC
Organism: Oscillospiraceae bacterium; assembly: GCA_017458335.1. Taxonomy (GTDB): domain Bacteria; phylum Bacillota; class Clostridia; order Oscillospirales; family Oscillospiraceae; genus Limivicinus. The sequence goes on along the minus strand of JAFTFT010000003.1, from coordinate 37,576 downwards.
CCGTTGATGAGCGGATCGCCGCTGTCGAGAAGGAGATCGAAGAACTGAATGCAGCGCTGAAGGCAAAGAAAAAAGAACTCCGTGCGCTGGAGAAGGCGAAAGAGAAAGAGGCAAGGATCGCTGCCGAGAAGAAGGCCAAAGAGGATAAGGAAAAGATCGACGCCGCCATCGCGGCCAGCGGCAAGACCGTTGAGGAGATTCTGGAACTGCTGAAAAAGTAATAGACCGAAAAAGAAAATGACCGCCTTTTGGCGGTCATGGACTTGTTATAGGGTGTTATTGTTTCAGAAGCTGAACGTATTTCTGCTGTTCTTCCTCCGGAATCATCAGGGCGTTCATGGCCTGAAGGGGATTCCAGTTCATGGTTTTCATCAGCGTTTTGATGCTGTTGAATTTTTCTTGCGCAATGCCCTGCTGCATGCCTTGCTTATGAGCAATTGTTGGATAATTTCTAAAATTCACAATTAACTGTTTATTTTTTTAAAAAATGTGGTAATATATAAACAGAAAGGAGGAGTGGACTATGTTTAGCAAAAATTTAAAGTATTTCCGTCTGAAGAATAGTTTGACGAAAAAAGAGTTAGCGGAAAAAGCTAAAGTATCTCCGATGGCCATAACATATTACGAGAATGGCGAACGGATGCCCAGTATGGATATTATGAAGCGTTTGGCTGAGCCCTTAAATGTTCGCGTTTCTGATTTCCTTGCCGTGCGGAATGAACACCTTGTATTCACCCATGGGGAATTCCGCAAAAACGCATCTATGAGTCAAGCACAGCAGGAGTTTATCCGTGAATGTGTTGAGGAGTACTTCGGCCGCTTTATGACAATCGTCGAGATCCTAGGCGGAGATGTGTTACCTGACGCACCAGACTGCCATGTCCTACCACTTTCAGATAATGATGAAGAGAATGCACTTGCGCTTCGTCGGCATTTAGGCTTTGCACCTGATGGACCAATTGAAGATTTAATTGGAAAACTCGAGAACAAAGGTATTCTTGTATATCCGTGCAATCCTGGTAACACTAAGTTCTCTGGCATGAATGGTTTCGTAAATGATCGCCCGTTTATCGTATACAATCCGACAAATCATTCGGAACGGAATCGAACCACTGTTGGACATGAGCTTGCTCACCTGATGTTTAATTGGCCAGAAGATATGGAGGTAAGGGCGGCTGAAGAAAAGGCTACTGCAATAAGTGGTGCATTTCTCCTCCCCAAGAAAGATGCCCAACGCGAACTCGGCATTCGGCGGAGTGCAGTTACCGCAGATATGAAAATCGTTGCGAAAGAATACGGTATTTCTATGATGCTGTTGGTGAAACGGGCAGAAATCTGTGGGATTATCCGCGAGTCGGCGGCCCGTGACTTTTACATCGTAGCTGGTCAGCATGGATGGCGAGGTGCCAACTCGACAGAACCTACCCGGATTCCGTTGGAGGAACCATCCTTGTTTAGCCAATTGGTGTGCCGTGCGATTGCTGAAGATGAAATCAGTATCCAACGAGGAGCTGAGCTTCTGAATTGCCCATACCAAGAATTAGTAGATATGTGCTCTTATCAAGAGGTTTAATGGATGGAGTACATTTGCAGTGATACGAACGTATGGCTGGACTTTTCAGCTGTTGGGAGAACACATCTCCCATTCAGGCTACCCTATACTTACATAATGAATAGTGATGCCATTGAGGACGAGGTCTTATCTCCGGAAGGCTTAGGAAGAGAACTTGTGGAGCTAGGTTTACAGCCTGTGGATATCACGATAGAAGAATTCCTTTATGCGGAAGACCTGGGCAGGATGTACAAGCAATTATCCCGCTATGATAGGATTGCTCTGGCCATTGCCAAAAAGAGAAGTATAATTCTTCTGACAGGAGATAAAGCACTGCGGAAAGCCGCTTTAACCGAAGGTGTTTCTCTTATGGGGACCATTGGATTACTCGACCAGCTATGGACTGAGGGAAGAATCGAACAAGAGGAATACCAAGGTTGCTTAAAGGCCTGGCTCGATCAGCAAACATATGGAAGACGGCTTCCGAAGAACGAATTACTGGAAAGACTTCGCGGATTGGAATACAGGAACTCATAGCAATATTGAGCTGATTTATTATCTGCTTGCCGTTGGGAATGAGGCGACTGCTGCAATGGTGAAAAGATGTTGAGGATAATGGCTGCACGATAGATCTCTTCATAGGTGTCGATGTAGCTTTCATCGGAAAAACCTAAAGTCAACAGCAGGGGAAATCTAAAGTCAACAGCGGGGAAAATATAAAGTTTCACGTAGTGATAAATAACCGCAGCTTATCTCCTGAAAACAGGCCCCTGTCCGAAAGAAGGGGCCTTGAAAATGGGAAAGAGGTTAACATAAAATTTTTATGGTTAACTAAATTGCCGGGTTTTTGGACCGTGGTTTCAATCCGACTGCGGAAATGATATGCTTTTGCAACAGAAGCGTAAGAAGTGGCACCGGGTGCTGCGGTCTGTTTGAGATCGATGCTGTGATTCATAATGCCCTTGGGATTGCTGTCGGTGTCCTGCTTGTGCTGGGCCTGAGGCGGCTGCAGGTACAGTGAAGGATGCTGAGGATAATGGCGGCCTAAAAAACCTGCCCATCGGAAATGAGCAGGCAGGACGGAAGATAAACCATTATTTTTCGAGAAGATCTTCAACGGTTTTATCCGTCGAGGCTTGTCATAGAGAGAAAGCGGGAAAGAGAAATGTGTTCTACCGTGCTGGTTGAATAGTTAATATCATCGTTTGTTATGATGATCTTTTTCCGTGACTGGTCAAGCGTATTAAAAAGAGCGAATTCTCTGTTGTAGGTACTGTCTTCAGCGATCGAATATGCAACTTGTATCAGGTATTCCTTTCCTCCATCGACTGCAAGAAAATCTATTTCCTGGGTCCCTTTGGTGAAAACGGAGACTTCATAACCCATATAAATGAGTTCGTTGTAAATGACGTTCTCAAGGTTGTGAGTAAGGTCAAATCTTCCCTTGTGCTGCCGAATTGTATTAAACGATACATCCTCATCATAGATTTTGGCGAAAAAGGCTAATTCGCGTTTTGCCCTCGTTGAGTATTGGGGAACTTTCCGGATCACATACGCTTCTTCCAGATAAGAGAGATATTTCATCACCGTGTTAATCGAGCAGTTCAGCTTTTCTGAGGCAAGGTAATGTTGAACGGAATTGGCACTGAATATTCTGGAGTTGGAAATGAGGACGTAATTGACCAGGCGTTTGAACAGCTCTGTCTTCTTGATTCGGTATCTGTTCATAATATCGTTGATGATGATTGTCTGATTCAGATCGTTCAGGTACTGGGTGACCGATTCTTTATCCGGCAGTTCAATCACTTTTGGAAAGCCTCCGTAGACAAGGTAATCTGAAATGGGGTAGCTCTTGCCAAGCTGTGTGGCGTACTCTGCAATTTCCTTATAAACAAAGGGGCGAACACCGAAGGAAACATAACGCCCGCTGAGTTCCTTGGTAAATTCTTTTGAAAGAAGTTTGGAGTTGCTCCCGGTGATAAAAAGCGACAGATTTTCCAACCTAAGTGAACGACAGGCTATATTCCACTCCTTGACGAGCTGCACCTCATCCAGAAAGACATAGAGCTTCTCGGTCCCGGAAAGCCGCTCCTTTACAAAGGCAACCAGTGTCGGAGCATCAGGGATGGAAGAGGAGAACTCTATCGATTCAAAGTTTATGAACAGAACAGGCTTGCCCGCAGAACGATACTCATCGGCAATCTGAGACATAATAACGGACTTCCCGCAGCGGCGAATGCCCGTGATTACTTTGATGAGGTCACTTTCAAAGAAGGGACGCATCTGATCAATGTAATGGTTTCGGATAATCATGATAAAGCACTCCTCCTTTACTGGATGAACCCATTGTACTGAAAACTATTGAAGAAGTCAAGCAAAGTTTTCAGTACTGATGAAAACTATTTGCAAATATGAGCAAAATTTTCAGCGCGCCAAGATTAAGTGTGTGTCAGAGAGACGGTTCTCCTGGCACATGCGGCATTAAGAAAGATATTCTCCCCAGTTACGCCAGGAGATGCAAGAGGTGCCATTAATTGTCATGGAGATATCACCAAGATAAAAAACAGCGTTTCTGGCATTTTCGTCCTTTCGCAGATCCAGATAGGAAAAATCTGAAGTCAATAGTGGAAAAAATCTAAAGTCGATAGCGGGAAAAATCTAAAGTTTTTGGCACGATAAATGCCTCTTGCGGCGACGGAATTCATCTGTTAAAATGGTTCCATCATCTTTCTTTTACAGGAGGTTCATCATATGCCGCGTCCCAAAGGGTCGAAGAATAAAGTCACCGTCACCGTTCCGGTTGATGAGCGGATCGCCGCCGTCGAGCAGGAGATCGAAGAACTGAATGCCGCGCTGAAGGCGAAGAAAAAAGAGCGCCGCGTGCTGGAGAAGGCGAGAGAGAAAGAGGCGAAGATCGCCGCCGAGAAGAAGGCCAAAGAGGATAAGGAAAAGATCGAGGCCGCCATCGCGGCCAGCGGCAAGACCGTCGAGGAGATTCTGGAACTGCTGAAAAAATGAGCCGGAGGCGAAACTGCCTCCGGCTTTAAATAGGTTTGAAGAGTTAACATAATTAGAATTATGGTAAATTTAACAGGGAATGTGATCGTCACAGCGCTACGAGTGCCCTGCGGGTGTATATAGCATACTAAGAAAAGCTCGGCTCGTAGCGCGGAACAGTTCCGGTGACATATTTCAAAGGATGCTGCATCTCTTCGGAAGAACCGGAATGTATAATCTCCTTTGTGTAGATCGTCAGGCTTGCCGTTATATTCTTGCTGTATCTTTGCAAAACAGTTTGATTAAGCTGAGGTTCCCATGCCACATCAATCCAGGGTTGTTTCATGAAGAAAAAACGGTATAAGGCAAAAGCTTAAGAAGATCGAGGATTATGAGCGCTATACGCAGCGCAAAATAATCCTCGACATTTTGCTGCTGTAGAGGTATAATATCACTTGAGTAGGGGTATACGGCACCTATACTTGAAAGGAGGACATTATGCCTGCCACAGCTAAGACTTACCCGGATTGGGTGCAAGAGTACAGAACACGCGGAATGACAGTAAAAAAGAAGGGAGATGCATACTACCTTTACAAACGAACATCGAAACGTGTTCCCGGAAAAAAATATCCACAGCCTGTAGATACTTATGTTGGGCTAATTACACCCAACGGAGTTGTATACAGCGACAAGAAAAAAGTAACATTGAGCAACATCGAAGTCAGAGAGTATGGATTTTCGCATGCATTATGGGAGCTTTGTCCCCAAGATTGGAAAAAACCTCTCGGAAAGGATTGGGAAGATGTCCTCAGCATTATCATAACAAGGAATTCACCGGAATCTTATTTGAAAGATCGCGTACTTCATAAAGAAGAAGCAGATTTACATTATCAATTTCAAGCCCAGGCAGCTTCCTTGGGCCGGAGAATCTTTAACAAATACGGCATAGGATTTCAGGAACTGGAGATTCTCAAGACAATCTACCTTGTCCGCATCGAAAAGAATAATGCTATATCTGTAGTTAGTCCGGAGCAGCAGGAACTAATCGAACGCCTCGGACTAAAGATGGGAGATTGACGGATAACAGAAGAATTAAACCTCTCATTGCCTACATGGAGACAGTCCCGGATCCAAGATGTTCGAGAGCAAAAAAGCATGTCTTGGCAGAGATTCTTACATATCTGGTTGCAGGCTATGTGACTGGTCACGATACGCTCCGCTCGTGTATTGCATGGTGCTGCAGGCACCTGAAGTGGCTCCGCAAGGGGATGAAGCTGAAAAACGGGATAGCGTCAATAGCCACAATATCTCGGATGCTGTCCCAGATAGACGAGGAGTTGTTTCTCTTCGCTTTCATGGAATGGATTGGTGAAATGCTGAAGACACGGGGACTCCACATTTCTATTGATGGGAAAGCAGTCAAGGCGGCTCTTTCAAAGGTCAAAGGCGGGAGAACACCAATGCTGTTGAATGCCATTGAAACGGCTTCAGGGCTGGTACTGGCACAGCTTCCTATTGAGAATAAGGATTGCGAAATCACAAAGATCCCGGAATTGCTTAAACTTCTGGATATCCGGGACAGTATCATTACAACGGATGCCATTGGGACTCAAACCAGTATTATGCAGACAATTATCGCACAGGGTGGACATTTTGTGATGATGGTCAAAGGAAATCAGCCTACCGCTTATGATGAACTCAAAGCATTGTTTCAGGAGGTGAATCGGGATGCTGAAATCAGCGCTGCGGGAAAAACAGGATTTCTTCATTATGACCTTCTGGGCAAAGTCGATGTCTTCAGACGGAAAGAGAAAAATCGGGATCGAATCGAGACCCGCATTTACCAGGTTTGTCATGATCCTGCTTACGTTACCAAAACGCACAAGGAGTGGCCGTTTGTTAAGACGATTGGCCTGTGTAAACAACTGAGAATTCTGCGAATATCTGACGACAACGGGAATGACATAACACCGAGCGAATCAGAGTTCCTGAAATCAGGGACCCGAAGGCAACCTAAGCCCGCCACTGGTGATTCAGAATCTTCCGATTTCCAGATTGTTGGTTTGGTCTCAGATTTGAAACTGTCTGCAGAGCAAATTGGTAAATATAAGCGTTCTCACTGGCGCATCGAGAATTCCCTGCACCATGTTCTCGATGTTTCTTTAGGAGAAGACAGGTCTCCTGCGAAAAAGTCAAAGAATAACTTGGCGCTTATCCGAAAATTTGCATACAATATCCTTCGCCTTGCCACTCTGCAGCAGAATATTAAACTTCCAATCACGGATCTCATGTTTTATTTTTCTGATACGCTGGATTTGCTCGGGAAATATATCTTTGATGGGATAGAAGCGCTGAACTAAACCTTTCATCCCATGCGCCAGGTTAACCAGGCTAAAAAGAAAAACCTTGTGTAATTCAAGGGGGAGTTTTGCGCGTTTTTCCTTCATTACTTTTATCCGCCGAGACTGCATCTGCTCATCTCTGCCCGTGTGGATTTCAAATGTCCTTCTCTCACCTTCGTGAAACAACCCTGACATCAATCAGAATGGCTCTTGACCGTCAAAAAGAATCAGTAGTATACTATATATATTAAATAGGCATAGTGATTGATAAAGGGGGTGTTTGAATGTCCGTGATCAGAATCACCGTGGAGCCGGAGATTCTTCGATGGGTTCTGCGTTTAGCGGAAGAACAACATAATGATTCTGAGGTGATTGAACAGATTAATAGCTGGATAGCCGGAGAACAGCAGCCAACATTTAATCAGCTGGAAAACCTGGGCAAAAAGACACATGTTCCTTTCGGATACTTTTTCCTAAAAAAGCCACCCATGGAAAAGTGCGATATTGTCGATTATCGGACAATTGACAGTCTGGCAGTAGTGAAACCAAGCAGGGAACTGCTTGATACACTTGACACAATGACAACTGCACAGGAATGGATGGCGGAATATAACCAGGACAGGGGGATGGGACCCAATCCTTTTGTCGGTCGTGCGGGAAAGGGTCTTGATATAGATGTTGTCGCAGATGATATTCGTTCTGCATTGGATCTTGGAGAAGACTGGTTTCGCATCTATCGCAATGCGGATGCCGCGTTTAAGGCCTTAAGAGCCAAAATAACAGACCTGGGTATCCTGGTTATGATGAATGGTGTAGTCGGGAACAACACGCACCGCAAACTCAGTACGAATGAGTTCAGAGCATTCACATTGATTGATCCCTATGCGCCGCTGATCTTTATCAATTCTGCTGACACCGGTAATGGCAGGCTCTTCTCTCTGCTTCATGAACTCGTACATGTCTGGCGTGGAAAAAACTCCTTTTATAATGATGAATTTGGAACGAGTTTGCCTGAGAAAAAAGAGGAGCGATTCTGTAATGCGGTGGCAGCAGAGATCCTGGTCCCCAGGAAGCTGTTCATGGCAAGATGGGACGAACTTTCCGGAACAACTGAGGAGCGAATTGCGGAGCTTCATAAATACTTTGTGTGCAGCAGCTTTGTTCTTCTTCGAAGAGGACTGGAGTGTAATATACTATCCAAAGAAGAATATGCCGGCCTGGTGCGTCTATATGAAAAGCGTTTTCGGGAGACTCAGAAAACCGGCGCGCAGCGCAGCGGAGGAGATTTCTACAGCACACTGAGAAGCAGATGGGATCCTAATTTCGTCAAAGCTTTGAGCAGCAGTGCTGAAAACGGGAAAACGCAGTATCGAGATGCTTATCTGATGACAAATACGACGGGAAAAACATTTGCCGCACTGGCTGAAGCTGTCGGAGGATATGAAGTTGGATAAGTTTATTGTTGATTCGAGTGCGCTGATTACACCCTTTAGACAGTATTACCCCTTTGACCTTGCCGGAAGCTTTTGGAAACAGATGGAAGAGACACTGAAATGCGAGAAAGTTATTCTTTTGGATGTTGTAGTTTCGGAGCTGACGAGATTAGAAGATGAACTTTCGGATTGGCTGAAATCAATCAATGACCTGCGGGTTACAACAGTGAAAACGCCGGAAATCATTCAGAGATATAGCGAAGTATTGAACTATTTGCAGGAATCGGGCTGCTATCAAGAGGCTGCCTTGCGCTCTTGGGCAAATATGCAGGTAGCAGACCCCTGGCTGATTGCGGCAGCAGTTGAAACGAATGCGGTGATTATTACAGATGAAAAAAGCTCGGGTCCAATTACGCCAGGACATCCGAGCAAAAACGCCAAGATCCCTAATGTTGCAGAGCATTTTGGCGTACAATGCGAGAACTTGTTCTATTTTATGAGGAAAATGAACATCAGACTGTAAAACGGATTTTGAAATCTGCGTGTCAGTTCACCGATAAATGAGTCTTGCGGCGCCGGAAAGGAAAAGATCGACGCGGCCATCGCGGCCAGCGGCAAGACCGTTGAAGAGATTCTGGAACTGCTGAAAAACTGAGGGACTCTGTTCCCGGAATACCCAAAGCCGGCGGATCGTGTGACTCCGCCGGCTTTGAAAACAGCATAGACTTCTCATCAACAATCAACCGCTTATAATAAACTGTTGTCCGCGGTATTGAGAAGTGGGGCAAAAAATGACAGTTGCTGTTTCCGGATGCTTTTCAGAGGGGTAGGAACGTGCTGCAGTGCTTCACATATTTTTTGAAGTTTAGACACTGATCAGACTTGCAATTACTTCGGCAAACCGTTATAATTAGCTGTAAGATATTCTGGAGAGGGGATGCTTGCTGATGCTGATCACAGAACAGCTGGAAAGGAAACAGATGACGAAATATAAGCTCAGCAAAGTGAGCGGCGTGCCGCAGGCTACGATTAACGATATTTGCAGCGGCAAGGTTGATTTGGAGAAGTGCTCTGCGGGGACACTCTATCGGCTTACAAAAGTCCTCGGCGTGTCTATAGAGGAGATTCTTGAATCTGCAGTTTCAGACCATCGCGCCTCATTTGAAACTTTTAAGAGCAATACATGCCATCATGTAAAGGATATGGGCGATGTGGACTTCATGATACAGCTGCTGGAGACAGATGAGATCAGAACATTATACAATCGAAAATGGTATCCGGAGGCGCTGTACCTGCTGGCAATGCTTGACTATCTGTCCAGGGAAAACAACATTCCGATCTGTACGAAATATGATGACATCCGTACAAGGAGGCTGGCTAAGCCTGTATATCCGACCGGCATACTAATGACAAGTGAAGTGTTAAAGTCGGAAGCGCCTCTGCACAAAGCAGAACAGGAAGCAATCCCGGAATTCAGACGTTTCAACATCATCGAGAGCGAGGTGAGGAACGTTGTCTGACCAGGCCTTTACAAAAGAGAATCTGGACCAGTATCTGAAGGAGTTGGCAAAAGAATTTAGAAAAAGAAATGGAAAGTCAGTTCCGGCTGAAATCATACTGATCGGTGGAGCATCGGTTCTGATCAACTATGGCTTTCGCGAGATGACTTATGATATGGACGCGATCATAAACGCTGCGTCATCCATGAAGGATTCAATCAATTATATTGGTGATAAATATAATCTACCGAATGGCTGGATAAACGATGACTTCATGAGGACGGATTCCTATACGCCAAAGATTGCAGCATTTTCCAAGTATTACCGGACATATTCCAATGCTGTGACTTTTCGCACAGTCTCCGGGGAATACCTGATTGCCATGAAGCTGAAATCCGGAAGAGAATACAAATACGATCGATCTGATGTGATTGGAATTCTCTGGGAACATGAGGAAAGAGGAGACCCTTTGACATTAAGCCGGATAAGGCAGGCTGTCGCTGATCTCTACGGCTCTTATGACGTTCTCACGGATGGTGTGAAGCTGTTCATAGAGCGTGCTCTTGAAGACGGCGATTACGAAAAAATGTATAACAGAGTTCGTCAGGCAGAAGCAGAAAACAAAGAGAATCTCCTGGAGTACCAAGAAAAGAAACCAGGTGTGATTAACACGGACAACGTTAGTGACATTATTGCAGCGCTGAGGAGAAGAAAAGGAAAACAGGAATGACGAGTTTTTAGTTCCCTATGCCTTATTATGACCTCATCTAAGGAACTGCTGAAAAAGTGAGGGACTCTGTCCCGGACGTGCCAAAGCCGGCGGATCGTGTGACCCGCCGGCTTTGAAAACAAAGAATACACGGCGGCGCCGGCCGGGCATTGTGCTTTACAGGGGCCGGGAATTGTGCTATAGTATAGACAGGAATACTGTGGAGATTACCCGCGGTATCACAAAAATATGATTACAGGAGGTTGTTCAGATGGTTCAATTTGCGGAAAGAATGGGCGGCATCAAAGCTTCCGACATTCGTCAGCTGCTTGCGGTTGCGTCCAAGCCGGAGATCATTTCTTTTGCGGGCGGCCTGCCGGCGCCTGAGCTGTTTCCGGTCGAGGATATCAAAAAGGCCTATGACGCCGTGCTGGAGGAGGCGGGCCCGACCGCGCTGCAGTACGGCGCCACCGACGGCTGGGCCCCGCTGAGAAAGCAGATCTCCGAGCGCATGCTGAAAAAGAACAATGTCACCATTGACCCGGCGCAGATCATCCTGACCGCCGGAAGCCAGCAGGGCCTGGACTTCATCGGCAAGCTTTTCCTGAATCCGGGCGACGTCGTCGTGCTGGAGAGCCCGAGCTATCTCGGCGCGATCAATGCCTTCCGCCAGTACCAGCCGAAGTTTGTCGAGGTTCCGACGGATGAAAACGGCATGATCATGGAAGAGCTGGACCGCATTCTCGCCACGACGGAGAATGTGAAGTTCATCTATATTATCCCCGATTTCCAGAACCCGAGCGGACGCACCTGGCCGCTGGAGCGCAGGAAGCAGTTCATGGACATCATCAACAAGTATGAGATCCCCGCCATCGAGGATAACCCCTACGGCGACCTGCGCTTCAAGGGCGAGTATCTTCCCGCGCTCAAGAGCATGGACCCCAAGGAACTGATCATGTACTTCGGCACCTTCTCGAAGATCCTCTCACCCGGCATGCGCATCGGCTGGATCGCCGCCAGCGAGCAGATCATCGGCAAGGTCAACCTGATCGCCCAGGCCGCGGTGCTGCAGACGGCCACCATCAACGCCATGGCGATCTCGAAGTATCTGGATATGTTCGACATCGACGCCCATGTGGCGAAGATCCTCCCGGTCTACAAGCACCGCTGTGAGCTGATGATCAACACCATGCGAGAGACCTTCCCGGAGGAGTGCCGCTTCACCGATCCGGACGGCGGTCTGTTCACCTGGTGCGAGCTGCCGGAGTACATCAACACCCGTGACATCGCGCCCATCGCCCTGGAGAAGAAGGTCGCGTTTGTGCCCGGCGACGGCTTCTATCCCTCCGGCGCGGTGAAGAACTGCATGCGCCTCAACTATTCCAACGCCACGGACGAGCGCCTTGTCGAAGGTGTGCACCGCCTGGCGGACGTCATCAAGGGAGCGATGAAGGCATGAGTCTTGCGCCCGGACTGAAGGGCAGCGCGGAAACCGTCGTTGTCCATGAGAACACCGCCGCCGCCGTCGGAAGCGGTGCCCTGGAGGTGTTTGCCACCCCGTCGATGATCGGCCTGATGGAGAAGGCGGCGATGGACGCCGTCATGCCGTATCTGGCCGAAGGGGAGAGCACCGTGGGGACGGAGATCCACGTCACCCATGACGCGGCGCTGCCGCTGGGGTTTCCCGTGACGGCAGAGGCGGAGCTTACCGAGGTGGACCGGCGGAGACTGTGCTTCCGCGTTCTGGCCCGTTCGGGCGATGAGATCATCGGACAGGGGACGCATACGCGCTTCATTGTCTCGCAGGAGCGCTTTATGCAGAAAGTAGAAGCGAAGAAGCAACAGCGATAGAACAGAACAAAGCCCACCGGCTCCGCCGGTGGGCTGGTGACAGAGAATAAGCGCTTCATGCAGAAAGTGGAAGCCAAGAAGCAGCAGCGATAGAACAGAACAAAGCCCACCGGCTCCGCCGGTGGGCTGGTGACAGAGAATAAGCGCTTTATGCAGAAAGCGGAAGCGAAGAAGCGGAAGCGATAGAACAGCAATTAATCAGGCAGATAACGGAAGGTCGCGGTTATGAGAAGAGTTCAGAAAAGTATAAGCCCATGGAAGCAGCCCATTGCCATGCTGCTTTGTTTCGTCATGGTGATGAGCGCCGGATGGACGGGCGCTTTTGCCGAGACGGAAGCATCCCCGGAGATTCCGGAACCGCCGGAGAGCGACCTTCTGGCGGATGTGGAGACAAGCGCGGACTGGGATGAACTGTTCGCGAACCTGTCGCTCAGCGGGAATTGGGCCGGAGACCTGGTCAACGTGGCAAAAAGCCAGCTGGGCTATACCGAGAGCATCCGGAACTTCAAGGCGGTCTACGCGGAAGACCGCAACGCCTATGACCTGTACGGCTGGAACCGTTACGGCGCCTGGTACGGTGAACCCTACGGCGAGTGGAACGCCATGTTCGTTTCCTTCTGCCTGTTTTATGCCGGTGTTTCAAGCGACGCGGTCCCTTATGACAGCGATCCGGGCAGATGGGCGGTCACGCTGACGGGCAGGGGACTCTATCACGAGCGGGAAGCTTACACTGCCGCGCCCGGCGACCTGATTTTCTTTGACCGGGACGGCGACGGCCGTGCGGACCGCATGGGCATCGTCTCTGAAGTGAACCGGGAGACCGGTGCGGTCAATACCATAGAGGGAGGACGCTCCGGCAGGGTGGATATCTACGGATACGCCCCGGATACCGAATATATCATGGGCTACGTTTCCCTTCCGGCCAATCCGGACGCACCGGTCGCGGCCCAGCCGCAGGCGGGAGATACATCCGGCCAGCTGCCCGGCCAGCCCGCAGGAGAAACCACAGGGAATACCACGGGAGGGGCATACGCCGCGCCGGCAAAAGCAGAAGATGATTTTGTCCTGGTCGCCGGCTTTGCGGGAAATGAGAGCGGCGTCACAATCTACCTTGAAGCCGGCTCGGGATCCGTCCCGCCGGATACGATGTGGACGCTGAGCCCCATCAACGGCAACCAGATCAAAGGCCTGGTGAAGAGCGCGGCGGACGGCGAGGTTCTGGAGACGCGTGCCCTCCATGTCCTTTTGCACGATCAGTTCGGAAACACCGTGGAGGCGAAGAAGCCGATGCGCTTCCGCCTGTATCCGACCTCCTGGAACTACACCGCGGATCATATCCTGGTGCTGCAGATCCTGGATGACAACACCGTGAACATCGTGGCACGGGCAGATGACTTCCGTGAGATTGCCACGAGCGGCATCCGCTTCGAGGCGAAGGAAAACGGCATCTATGCCGTTGTGAATGTGGCCTGAACTTCTCTGCGGCAATTCCGAAATCCGAAAGAAAACAGCAGCTGCGTCGAGAGCACGCTCCGACGGCAGTTGCTGTTTTTCGTGAAGCAGAGAGAATAAACAGCTCCCCGCCGGAGGCGGGGAGCAGAATCATCAACGATCAGGACAGGTTCCCTGTGGCGTACATGACCGCGGTGACGGCGACGACCGGCGCGGTCTCACAGCGGAGAATCCGCTCGCCCATGGAGCAGATGTGCAGCCCGGCAATCCGGGCGAGATCCGCCTCGAAGGGCTCAAAGCCGCCCTCCGGCCCGGTCAGAATCGAGACGCTGGAGACGGAGCTGTTTGCTTCCAGCACGTCTTTGAGCGCTTCCCGCTCGCCGGTCTCGTACATGAAGAGCGGAAGACCGTGATGAACCGCGGTGTTCAGCACCTCGCCGTAATCCGGCGCCCAGGTGACTTTGGGGATGATGCCGCGGCCGGACTGCTTGGCGGCCTCTTCGCTGATGCGGTTCCAGCGCTCCAGCTTCTTATACGGATCATCCGGCTTCGCGACGCTGCGCGCGGACTGGAAGAAGACGATCCCGTGGGCGCCGGCTTCCACGGACTTCTGGATGATATAATCCACCCGGTCGCCCTTCGGCAGACCGCAGAGAACCGTGACCTCCACGGAAGGCTCGCCCCTGCAGGGGACAACCTCGACGACCTCAAACTCGGCCTCTTCCTTATCGGAACGGACCAGACGGCACTTATAGTCCGAGCCCTGGGTATCGCAGATCGTGACGTCCTCTCCGGGGCGGATCCTCAGGACCTGTACATGTTCCGCGTCCCGTCCGCGGATGATCGCCCGGGCCCCGCCCAGAAAATTCGCACCGGCGATGAAAAAACGCGCCATGATGCATCGCTCCTTTCCATGCCGCCTATTATCGCATATTTTCCCCCTGTTTGCAAGTTCCTTTCTTGACGGATCGGGCAGACTGTTCTATAATAAACTCCGCATGCGCATATCGCAGCGCCATTATTGAATCAGAACGGAGGCTATGCAGCTATGCCCACAACATGGAGCCGCAGCCCGGAAGAATTCCATAAAATCTATCTGGCCAACACCGACGCGTTTTATCGGATCGGCAGCGCCAACCTGGCCCCGGAGCTGGATGAATTCATGACCAAGTGCGCCCTCTCCCTGTGGAGCAGAGCCGGCGGCATCGGTCAGCGCCATGTCGAGATGGCAAACCAGATCTACTCCCGCGGGCGCCAGCAGCCGAAGTGGCTGCTCTGGAACCTGACCAGCTCCGTGTGTGAGGAAGACGTCTTCCTGCCGCCCGTTTTTTTCTGGAATCTAGCGGAGTCCGACGCCAAGCGCGGCACAGAGACCTCCAGAACCTTTATCCGAATGCTCACCAACATCCTGCTCTATCTCGCGGCGGTGGATGACGACGTGACCTATTCGGAGGCGGAGTTCATCACCGAGTGCACCGACCGGCTGGCTGCCATCTGCGACACCACCGGCGTGCGCAAGTCCCGCGAGGGCCTGAACCCGCTGGACTTTGTTACCAGCGGCGAGCCCAGCTTCGTGGAGAAGCACAGCGCCCAGGTCCAGACCTCCGGCGGCGGCGCCAACGCCCCGAAACCGGAGGAGAAGGAACCGGAAAAGCCAAACTTCGACGAGCTGATGGAACAGCTGGAAAGCCTGGTTGGCCTCGAGACCGTGAAGAAGGAGGTCAAGAACCTCATCAACCTCGTCAAGGTCCGCAAGCTCCGCCAGGAGAATGACCTGCCGGTTCCGCCGATGAGCTTCCATATGGTCTTCCTCGGCAACCCGGGCACCGGCAAGACCACCGTCGCCCGCCTGATCAGCGGCCTGTACGCGGCCATCGGCGTGCTGAGCAAGGGCCAGCTGATCGAAGTGGACCGCTCCGGCCTGGTGGCCGGCTATGTGGGCCAGACCGCCCTCAAGACCCAGGAAGTGATTCAGTCCGCGCTGGGCGGCGTGCTCTTCATCGACGAGGCCTACTCGCTCTCCTCCGGCGGGGAGAACGACTTCGGACGCGAGGCCATTGAGACCCTGCTGAAGGCGATGGAGGATCATCGCGACGACCTGGTGGTGATCGTCGCGGGCTATACCGGACCGATGGAGAAGTTCATCCACTCCAACCCCGGTCTGGAGAGCCGTTTCAACCGCTACTTCTTCTTCCCGGACTATGACGGGAACCAGCTGACGGAGATTTTCCGCATGCAGTGCAAGAAGAACAGCTACACCCTGACCCCGGAGGCCGACGAGGCGGCGCTGAAGATGTTCACCCGGCTCTATGAGGAGCGCGATGAGAACTTCGGCAACGGACGCGACGTGCGCAACTGCTTCGAAGACATGGTCGTGAGGCAGTCCAACCGCGTCGCCGGGATGGAGAACCCGGGCAAGGAGGATCTCATCAAGGTTCTGCCGGAAGACCTGGTCGACCCGGACGAGGAACAGGTGTGAAGACAGCTGATGCCATGCGAAGGCTATTCCCCCGCCACCGGCGGGGAAATAGCCAGGCAAAGATATTTCGCGATCAATGCAGAAACAATGGAGCTTTCCAAAGGAGATGAAGTCATGTCGATCACAAACGCCGTTGTCGCGGGGATCATCTACGCGCTGACGGAGCTGCTTGCGCTCTCCGGGTCCGGACATCTGGCCGTTGTGAACACGCTGTTTGACCTGCATCTCACGGAGCTTCATCTGCTCTTCAAGGCCTTTACGGAACTGGCGGTGATGATCGCGCTGATTCTGGCCTACCGGAAGGAAATCGGCGACATGATCCGTGACACGGCGGGCCTGACGGGATTTTCCCGGCGGAAACCGGTGAAGGGACAGCGCTTCCCCGAAGCGAGGCTGCTGTTCATGCTGGTGATTGCGACGCTGCCGCTGCTGATCATGCTTCCGTTTCGGAAGAACTATTTCAGTCTCTGGAACAGCACGTCCTTTGTGGGCGTGATGTTTGTCCTGAACGGCGCGGTGCTGTACATCTGCGAGAGGATGCTCCCCGGAAAGAAGGGCCTCGGCAGAATGCAGATTCCCGACGCGCTGATCATCGGCATCTGCCAGGCGGTCGCCGTCATTCCGGGGCTCTCCCGGCTGGCCCTGACCGTCACGGCGGGGGAGGCGGAGGGCTTTCAGAAGCCGATCTGTATCCGCTTCGGTATGCTTCTGGCAATTCCGGCGATGTTCGGCTCCTTCATCCTGAGCCTGGCGGACGCGGCGATCGCCGGGATCGACACCGCCTACATGACGGCCTATCTCGCCGGGGCGGGCGCCGCGCTGGTTACCGGCTTTTTCACCGTATACGGCTTCCGGCGCCTGGTACGAAGACGCGGCTACGGCGGTCTGGCCTACTACAGCTGGGTCATCGGCGTGCTGACCATTATCCTGACACTCATTTTTTAATACCCGAAGAACAGAAAAACCATACTGTCTCCCCGCCGGAGGCGGGGAGACATCATCGATCTATTTTTATTACTGGTTGTACCCAAAGAACAGGAAAGAATTCATGGCAAGAAAAGCAACAACAAGCAAGAAACCCACGACAAAATCCAAAAAATCCACAACAAAACCGGCTCCGCCCCCGCCGCCGAAGCGCAACTCGGCCCAGAGCCTGCCGGAACCGGGTCCGGCCTACGGCAGCAACATCATCGGCGGAGTCATCTTTCTGGTCCTGGCGATCTGTTCCACGATCAGCTACTTCAACACCGAAGGCAGTTTTGTCAATTTCTTTTCCACCTGGCTGAGAGGATTGCTTGGCTGGGGCTTCTATCTGGCGGCCCCGGCTTTCGCCGTCGCGGCGGTGATGCTGTTCACCTGCGGGGACCGGCCCATCGGCGCGAGGGTATTCGCGACGGTGATGCTGCCCGTGCTGCTGGCGGCGCTTTCGGCCCTGATGCTGGGGCCGGAGATCCGCGAGGGGACGGCGATCAGCGACGCGGTGAACGACCTCTTCGACCTCGGCAATGTGATGAAGTCGGGCGGCGTGATCGGCGGCCTGATTGCGCACGTGATGAACCGGACGCTCAGCATGTACGGAACCCTGCCGCTGCTGGTGCTGGGCTTCCTGTACTGTTTTATCGTCTGCTGCTGGGGAAGCTTCCGCGGCCTCGTCGCGGTGATCACCCGCTCGCACAACGCCTATGTGCGCTATGAGCAGGAACATCAGAAGATCGAGCAGAAGGCGGCGGCCCGCGGCATCGCGAATCTCCGCACGCCGGCAAAGAAGCAGCCGACCAAGATCGTACAGGGGACGCGGCAGGGAATGTTCAACGTCGATATCCCGCTGGGGGATGAGGACGACGAGCTGACCGTGAACGCCGCGGCCGGAAAGGTGAAGAAGACCGCCGCCCCGCGCCCCTCCGCGCGGAAAACGACAAAGACCGAAATCATCCGGGATTTTTCGCTGACGGACGAGGACTATCTGACCCCGCCGCTGGCGGCTCCCATTTCATCCCAGGGCTCGGTGCTCTCCGAGGTGGAGGCCATGATGCAGACGCCGCTCCATCCCGAGAAGGCCACGGCCGCGCGGCAGACCGCGGAACGCACGACACAGAGAGAGACGGCCGCGGAACCGCCGAAGACCGTCACGCCGCAGCCGAAGCGCGGCGGCGTGAAAACCACGAAGCCGGAGCCCGGCAAAGTCGAGACGGTCAGGCGCGACGAGATCTCCGAGGCACGCCAGAAGATCGAGGAAGAGATCGCCGGCACAAATACGGATCTCGGCGACTATGAATTCCCGCCGCTCACGCTTCTGCGAAAAAGCAGTGGTGTGACCGCGGACGCCACGGATGAGGTGAACCTCAACCGCATCCGTCTGGAAGAGGCGATCCAGAGTTTCGGCATCAGCGCCCAGGTATCGGGCGTGATCCGCGGACCCACGGTCACGCGCTATGACATCGAGCTGGACCGCGGCGTGAAGCTTGCACGGATCACAAATCTGGCGGGCGACCTTGCCCTGTCCCTGGGCGTGGTGAACGTCCGCATCGCCCCGATCCCGGACAAGATTTCCACCGTGGGCATCGAGGTTCCGAACAAGACCGTGAGCACGGTCTTCCTGCGGGACATCCTCGATTCCTCGAACTTCTCCGGCGCCAAATCCAAGCTGAGCTTTGCCCTCGGCAAGGACATCGGCGGCAACTGCATCGTGGGCAACATCTCCAAGCTGCCGCATCTGCTGATCGCCGGTACCACCGGTTCCGGTAAGTCGGTCTGCATGAACTCGCTGATTCTGAGCCTGCTGTATAAGGCGCGGCCGGATGAGGTGAAGCTCATCATGATCGACCCGAAGATGGTCGAGCTCGGCATCTACAACGGCATCCCGCACCTCTATGTCCCTGTCGTCACCGACCCGAAGAAGGCCGCCGGCGCGCTGCAGTGGTCTGTGGTGGAGATGCTCAAGCGCTACCGCGCCTTCTCCGAAATCGGCGTGAGAGACCTTGACGCCTACAACCGCATCCAGAAGGAACAGGGCGGGGAGACGCTCCCGCGGGTGGTCATCGTCATCGACGAGCTGGCCGACCTGATGCTGGTGGCCTCCAAGGATGTGGAAGAGAGCATCTGCCGCGTCGCCCAGATGGGCCGTGCGGCGGGCATGCACCTGGTCATCGCGACGCAGCGTCCTTCCGCCGACGTCATCACCGGCCTCATGAAGGCCAACATCCCGTCCCGCATCGCCTTTGCGGTGTCGTCCGCGCTCGAAAGCCGCATTATCCTCGACCAGGGCGGCGCGGAGAAGCTGATCGGCTTCGGCGACATGCTCTATTCGCCCATCGGCAGCGGAAAACCGACCCGCATCCAGGGCTCCTTCGTCTCGGACGAGGAGCGCGAGGACGTCATCACCTTTATCAAGGAACACAACAACATCGAGGCGGAGAAGAACGCCGAGATCGAAGACTATATGCTCAAGGCCACAAAGGACAAAAACAGCGCTTCGGAAGAGAAGTCCGGCGCGTCGGAAGGTCCCGCCGGCGATTACGACGAAATGCTGCCCCAGGCGGCGGAGGTCGTGATCGAGATGGGCTCCTGCTCGGTCAGCATGCTGCAGCGGCGCATCAAGCTCGGCTATTCCCGCGCGGCGCGTATCGTGGACCAGATGGAAGAGCTTGGCATCGTGGGACCCTATGAGGGCGCCAAACCCCGCAGCGTCACCGTGGACAAGGCGGGCTGGCACGACCTTCAGGTGAAGATGGGCTGGATTCCGGCCGACAGTCCTCTGGATCTCGATCCGGGACCGGAAGCGGAGGAAGCGTCGATTGAGGATCAGGATGAAGAATTCTGAGCCGATCAGCGTCCAGGAGGCCAACGCCATGAGCAGTCTGGCTCTGGCCCATGTGGGTGACGCGGTTTATGAACTGCTGGTGCGCAGCATGCTGGCATCGCGTGGTCCGGCGGCCGTGAACGACCTGCACCGGCAGACTGTCGCCTATGTCCGGGCGGAAGCCCAGGCGCAGACGGTAAAACGCCTGCTTCCGCTGCTGAGCGAAGAAGAGACCGCGGTCTATAAGCGCGGGCGCAACAGCCATGTTCACGGCGTACCCGCTCACGCAAACCCGGGCGAGTATCACAGCGCGACGGGCCTGGAAGCCCTGCTGGGCTGGCTGTATCTCACGGGCAGGCAGGAGCGGATCCGGGAACTGTTCGACGCGGTGACGGAGGACTGAAGCACAATGGCATTGGACAGCGCGACCGTCTCGGCGCTGGCGGAGGAACTCTCCCAACGCCTCGCAGACGGCAGAATCGAAAAAATTCAGCAGCCGGAGAAGGACCTGATCCTTCTGACGGTGCGCGCGGAAGGGGAGAACCGGAAGCTTCTGATCCGCGCCGCCGGACCCAACGCCCGCGTGCATCTCACGGAGCAGAGCTTTGAAAACCCGAAAGAAGCGCCCATGTTCTGCATGCTGCTGCGCAAATACCTCACCGGCGCGCGCCTGCGCAGCGTCGAACAGCCGAACGGCGACCGCCTGATCGTCTTCCGCCTGGAGACCCGGAATGAACTGGGCGACAGCGCCGAACTCAGCCTCATCACCGAGCTGATGGGCAGGGCGGCGAACGTGGTCCTCGTCGGGGCGGACGGGCGTATCCTCGACTGCCTGCGGCGCATCCCGCTCTCGGAACACGGGACGCGCGCTCTGCTCCCCGGCCTGCGCTACGAACTGCCGCCGGTGCCGGAAGGCTTCGCGAAGACGCGGGCGGACACGGCCGCGGAAGCGAAACCGGCCGAGACCGACACGGCCGCGGAAGCGAAACCGACCGAGACCGACACGACCACCCAAGAACCCGAACGCCGCAGCGTCAGCGAGCTTCTGGACCGCCGCTACGGCGCGATGGAACGGCAGGAGCTTCAGCGACGGCGCGCGCAGGAACTGGTGAAGTCCGTGCGGCGCGCCCGCGACCGGCAGCAGCGCAAGCTCGCCGCCCAGAGCGAGGAGCTGCGCCGGACCGAAAAGCTTGAAGACATCCGCCGCGAGGCGGAGCTGCTCCAGGCCAATCTCTACCGCGTACGCCGCGGCGACCGGGTTCTGGAGTGCGAAAACTACTACGAAGAGGATTTGCCTCTGGTGACGATCCCGCTGGACGCCGTGAAGACGCCGCAGGAGAACCTGAACGCCCGCTTTAAGGAATACCGCAAGCTCAAGGGCGCAAAGGAGCACCTCACAAAGCTCATCACAGACGGCGAGAAGCAGCTGGAATACCTCAACAGCGTGCTGGACGAACTCTCCCGGGCCGGAAGTACCCGGGAACTGGACGAGATCCGGGCAGAGCTGGAGAGCACCGGCTGGATCCGTTCCCAGCGCCGCGTGAATCCAAAGAAGCGGAGCGCCGCGAAGACGATGGCGCCGCTGCGTTTTGAGAGTCCGGACGGCATGGAGATCCTTGTGGGACGGAACAATCTGCAGAACGACGAGCTCACCACGCGTGAGGCGCGGCGGACGGACTACTGGTTCCATGTCCAGCAGCTCCACGGCAGTCATGTGATTCTGCGCTGTGAAGGGCTGGAACCCTCTGAAGAGGCGGTCCGCGCGGCGGCGGAACTGGCGGCTTATTATTCGCAGGCCCGTGACAGCGGCCGCACCGCGGTGGATTACACCATGGTGCTGAATGTGAAGAAGCCCTCCGGGGCGCTTCCCGGGAAGGTCATCTACCGCAACTACCGCACCATGATCGTGGATGCGTCCGCCGCGGCCGGGGAAGGAGCACAGCCATGAAGCTCAGCATCGTGATCCCCGTATACAACACCCAAAGCTGGCTCCCAAAGTGCCTGGACTCGATGCTGCCGAAGGGAGCGGAAAGAAGCGGTGCCGATTCGGAGCACCGGCCGGAGCTGGAACTCGTCTGCGTCAACGACGGCTCCACGGACGGCTCCGGCGCGATCCTGCGGGACTATGCCGGGCGGTACCCGGCCTTCATCACCCTCATCGAGACGCCGAACGGCGGCCTCGGCCACGCCCGGAACGCGGGCCTGGAAGCGGCGAAGGGGGAGTATGTCCTCTTTGTCGACAGCGACGACTGGCTCGCGCCGGGCGCGGTAGAGGAGATGCTGGATCTGCTGAAGCGGAACCCGGGCGTCGACGCTGCGGTGTTTGACCTCGCGTATGTGGATGACGCGGGCAATGAGCTGCGTCTTGTCCGGGGAACGGAACACGAGAGCGAATTCTCCTTCGCCTCCGATCCGACGTTCCTCTTCTCGCCGCATAACGCGGTGAACAAGCTCTGGAAGCGGGAGCTGTTTCTCGACACCGGGATCCGGTTTCCGGACCGGATGTGGTTTGAGGATCTGGCAACGGTGCCGAAGCTCTGCCTCCAGCTGAAGCGGATTCTCCCGGTCCGGCGGGCGTGGTACCGCTACTATCAGCGCCCCGGCTCCATCATGAGCGCCGCCCAGGCCGCACGAAACCTCGACATGCTTTCGGTGGCGGAGACGGTGGAGCGGTACTACCGCGAGGAGGGCGCCTTCGAGCGCTGTCTCCCGGAGCTCACGTACAAGTTCTGGTACGAGGAGCTTCTGGCCTCCGTGACCCGGGTAAACCGGATCGATCCCCACAGTGACATTCAGGGGCAGCTGCGCGATGACTATCTGCGCCGCTTCCCGGAATATAAAAAATGTTCCTATGTCCGTCATGCGCCGCTGCGCCTGCGCCTTCTCGCGGATGCGATCTGCCGGGGAGACTGGCGCGCGGTAAGGCTGATGACCGACTTGAACAGCAAAAGGAAAGGCCGTTGAAATCATGAAGAAGAAAGAGACCGAAGAAAAGGAAAAACTCCCACCCGATGAACAGATGCGCCTGGACCTGTACGACTGGATTCAGTCGCTGATGGTGGCGCTGGTGATCTGCATCGCGCTGTTCATCTTCGTGGTACGCGTGATCGACGTGAGCGGGTCCTCCATGTTCCCGACGCTGCACAACGGCGACAAGATGATCGTCTCCAACCTGTTCTACAAGCCCAAATACGGCGACGTGATCGTCTTCAAGACCGATACCTATGACCCGAACAAGGCCCTGGTCAAGAGGGTCATCGCCACCGAAGGCCAGGAGATCAGCCTGGACTTTGACCGCGGCGTCGTGTACATCGACGGCAAGCCCCTGGAAGAGGACTATATCGCCGAACTCACCAAGACAAAGCTGGACTTCATCGGACCGCAGACGGTGCCCGAAGGACACATCTTTGTCATGGGGGACAACCGCAACGCCTCCACGGACAGCCGCAAGAAAGAGATCGGCATGGTCGACACGCGGATGATTCTGGGGCGGGCGTTCTACGTGGCCTTCCCCTCCGGAGACATGGGATGGATCAACTGAATATCCAGTGGTATCCGGGCCACATGACCAAGGCGCGCCGCATGATGGAGGAGAGCCTCCACCAGGTGGACGCCCTCTGTGAGATCCTGGATGCCCGGATCCCGAATGCCAGCCGGAACCCCGAGATTGACTCACTTGCCGCGGGAAAGCCGCGCCTCATCGTCCTGAACCGCTCGGACCTGGCGGATCCGGCGCTTACAAAACGCTGGAAACAGTACTATGAGGCGCAGAGCTTTGCGGTTCTGGACTGCGACGCACGCAGCGGAAAGGGCTGCGGCGCGTTTGCGCCCGCGGTCAGACGCCTGCTTTCAGAGCGCCTGGAACAGTGGCAGGAAAAGGGCCAGACCGGGCGGAAGCTCCGCGTCATGGTCGCCGGCATCCCGAATGTGGGCAAGTCGACCTTTATCAACCGCATTGCCGGCCGGAAGGCCGCGGCGGCGGGGGACAGGCCCGGCGTCACCCGCGGAAAGCAGTGGATCGCGGTGGACAACACGCTGGAACTGCTGGACACCCCCGGCATCCTCTGGCCGAAGTTCGAAGACCCCGCGGTCGGCGAGCTGCTGGCCGTGACCAACGCCATCAAGGCCGAGGTCGTGGACCGGGAGGCACTGGGCGCCCGCTTCCTGCAGCGCCTCTGCGCGCTGTATCCGGACGCGGTGCGCGAGCGCTACAAGCTGGAGCCGGATCCTTCGGCCGCGCCCTGGGAGCTGCTGGAACGCGCGGCACGAAAGAGAGGTTTTCTCATCTCCGGCGGGGAAGCCGATCTCGAGCGGATGGCGAACACCCTGCTCACCGAGTACCACGGCGGCAAGCTGGGAAGGCTTACGCTGGAAGCGCCGAAACTTTGAGAAATGTTAAATGTTAAATGAGAAATGAGAAATGAGGAAGGAAACCGGGGAGGAAGATGGAAAAGCTGGATCTCTGGGAAATGGAACGGGAACTTCACGCGGAGGGCATCGGGCTGATCTGCGGTGTGGATGAGGCCGGACGCGGGCCCCTTGCGGGACCTGTCTGCGCGGCGGCGGTGATTCTGCCTCCGGAGGCGGAACTGCCGGGATTGAACGACTCCAAAAAGCTCTCGGAGAAGAAGCGGGAACAGCTGTTCCCGGAAATCCAGCGGCTTGCTCTGGCCTGGAGCGTGGCCTTTGCTTCGGTGGAAGAGATCGAGGAGCGGAACATCCTCGGCACCACCATGCTGGCCATGAACCGCGCCATCTCCGGGCTCAGCCTCAAACCGGAGCTTGCCCTCATCGATGGAAACCGGAATCAGGAGATCCAGGTGCCCAGCCGCTGCGTC
This sequence comes from Oscillospiraceae bacterium, assembly GCA_017458335.1. GTDB lineage: Bacteria > Bacillota > Clostridia > Oscillospirales > Oscillospiraceae > Limivicinus. Next base: position 12,625 of record JAFTFT010000003.1, on the reverse strand, counting down.
GTCCACGGCGACGCAAGATGCGCCTCCATCGCGGCCGCATCCATCCTCGCGAAGGTGAGCCGTGACCGCCTGATGGTCGAACTGGCCCGGGAATATCCGCAGTACGGCTTTGACCGGCACAAGGGCTACGGAACCAGGGCCCATTATGCCGCGCTGCGCGAGTACGGACCCTGCCCGGCGCACCGGCCGAGTTTTCTGTGATGGCGCTGTACACCATCGGAGACCTGCATCTCTCCCTCGCCGGCGACAAGCCGATGGACAAATTCGGAGAGTCCTGGAAGAATCACCCGGAAAAACTGAGGGAAGGCTTTTCGACCCTGGGAGAGGATGACCTTACCGTGCTCTGCGGTGACCTGAGCTGGGCGATGAACATGCAGGAAGCGGAGGCGGATTTTCGCTTCATCCACGAGCTGCCGGGGAAAAAGCTGATCCTGAAAGGAAACCACGACTACTGGTGGAGCACGGCGACCAAGGCCTATAAGTTTTTCGGTGAGCAGGGCTTTGACAGCCTGGAGATCCTTCATAACAACGCAGTCATCTGGAACGATGTCGCCCTGTGCGGCACCAGAGGCTGGTTTTATGAAGAGGACCACGGCACCGAGCACGACCGGAAGATGATGCTGCGCGAGATTCAGCGCCTCGAGATCTCGCTGAAGGCCGGGGGAGATAGGGAGAAGATTGTCTTTCTGCACTATCCGCCGGTGTTTCGGAACTACCGCTGTGAAGAGATTCTGCGCCTGCTGCAGGAGTATGAAGTACGTCGCTGCTATTACGGCCATATCCACGGAAGGGGGATCCCGCTGGCCTTCAACGGCTGGGTCGGCTGCACGGAATTCAGACTGGTCAGCGCGGACGCCGTGGGCTTTGTCCCGGTCAGGGTTCTGTGAAAGCTGCAGCGCCGGCCGCGGACGATCTGTCATGGGGGAACCGGGAAACGAGCTCAAAACACGGAGAGGAGTGAGGCCGATGAACAGAGGCGCGGAACGTGCGGCTCTGGGCGCACTGGGGGAACGCCTTGCATCCGAGCACCTGGAGCGGCAGGGCTACCGCATTCTGGAGCGGAACTTCCGCTGCAGGATGGGGGAGATCGACCTCATTGCCCGTCGCGGAGGCGAGCTGGTCTTCGCCGAGGTCAAGCTGCGGAAAGACGCTTCTCACGGGGAAGCGAGGGAATTCGTCACAGCCGCCAAACAGCGGAAACTCCTTCTGACGGCGGAGTATTATCTTTCCGCCAGACCCTGGGCCCAGGATCTGCAGGCGCGGTTCGATGTGATCGAGGTTTATGCGCCGCAGGGAACGGAGGAGAACTGCAGCGTCTTTCAGCTGGAGAACGCCTTTTCGTGAGTAAATCCGGGAGGCATACGGTTTACGGGAGTCTTTACCGCATACCGTCTATGTCCCCGCCTCCGGCGGGGAGATATACGGGCAAGGCATTTCGTTAAGGTGTAAATCCGTGAGTAAAGTCTCCGGGGTAAAAAACTCTTTTCAATTCGGCGCTGATGTGGTATGATACGGCAGAAAGAAGGGAACGATCTTGCCGAAGCAGCTGGGCATCAAGAAAATTGCGGACAACCGCAAGGCATTTCATGAATACTTTGTCCTGGAACGCTTCGAAGCCGGGATCGAGCTGGCGGGTACGGAGGTCAAGTCCATCCGCGCCGGTCAGGTAAACCTGAAGGACTGCTTCTGCACCGTCAAGGACGGCGAGCTTTTTGTCCGGGGCATGCACATCAGCCCCTATGAGCACGGAAACATCTTTAACCGGGATCCGGTCCGGGCGCGCCGCCTGCTGATGCACAAGCGGGAGATCCTGAAGCTTCAGGCCCGCGTGATGCAGGACGGTGTCGCGCTGATCCCGCTGTCGCTTTATTTTAAGGACAGCCGGGTCAAAGTGGAGCTGGGACTGTGCAAGGGAAAGAAACTCCATGACAAGAGAGAAAGCGATGCCGAGCGCGAGTCCAGACGCGAGATTGATCGAGTGATGAAAGAAAGGAATCGTTAAGATGGCAAATCCTGTTGTGACGTTTGAAATGGAAAACGGCGATATCATCAAGGCGGAGCTCTATCCGGAGATCGCCCCGAACACGGTGAACAACTTCATCTCCCTGGTGAAGAAGGGTTTTTATGACGGCCTGATCTTCCACCGGGTGATTCCCGGCTTCATGATCCAGGGCGGCGACCCGAAGGGCGTCGGCATCGGCGGACCCGGCTACAGCATCAGAGGCGAGTTCCGGGCCAACGGTTTCCAGAACGATCTGAAGCATGACCGCGGCGTCCTGTCCATGGCGAGAGCGATGGATCCGAATTCCGCCGGAAGCCAGTTCTTCATTATGCATGATGTCGCGCCGCATCTGGACGGCCAGTATGCGGGCTTCGGCAGGGTGATCGAGGGCATCGAGGCGGTCGACCATGTGGCGGCGGTCAGAACGGACTACAATGACAAACCCCGGATCCCCCAGGTCATGAAGAAGGTCACGGTTGAGACCTTCGGCGTGGAGTATCCGGAACCCGAAAAGGTCTGACAGGATCGTTCATTTTCAACAGATACTCGCTAGAGAACAACCTGACATCATCTTCAGGTACAGTTCATCTTTCACCTGTAATCCGGTTTCGACGGGGATTCTGTAATCATTATTTCCAATAATGATTACACCCCCCCTTTTTATGGGGATGTACCGGTTTCGACGGGGGTGTGGAGGCAGAAACAGCGGGCAGATGCGCCTACCATCTTTAAAATGGGCACTCTTATAAATTAAAGAACGACGATAACGCTGTTCTCCTCGCTGCTTAAGCAGTGAGCGTCCCACCCGGGAGGACCACGGCCCGGGATGGGGCGTCGACTAGTGGTGAACGTGCATATGCTAAGCTTTGCGCATATCATGAATCATGAAGCTACCAAGTCCCTGAGCATGACGGCATGCGCCGGGGCAAGGGAATGTAAATTACCGTCTGCGCCCGGAGAAGTTTCTGTTAAAGTGCTTTCGGACAGGGGTTCAACTCCCCTCATCTCCACCAAAGACGGCCTTCGGCGAACACCGCACGGTGTCCGCTGAAGGTCAGATTTTTCTGATATCGGTCTTTCGTATGATGACAAAATAATTTGCACAGGAGGTGCACGGACATGTGGACAATTCAGGAAGTAAAGGAAAAAGGCAAAGCCGCGTTCAAGGCAAACTACTGGCCCTGCGTCGGTGTGGGACTGCTGATGAGCGTTCTCACCGGGGGGACAACTTTTTCTTCCGGCGCGCAGGGGAACAGCACCGAGCTGCAGAACGCCCTTGAGTCCGGTCAGACAGAGGCTGTCGCGGGGATTCTGATCGGGTTCGCGGTCGTGAGCATCGTCAGCATCCTGGTCAAGATCTTCATCGCCAATCCCGTGGAAGTCGGGGGATACCACTTCTTCAGGAAAAACGCAGAAGAACCGGGCGCGCCGTTCGCCCTCATCAAGACGGGGTTTCAGGATTTCGGCCATACCTTCGCCACGCTGCTCCTGAGAGACCTGTTTCTGATTCTGTGGGCGCTGCTTTTTATCATCCCCGCTCTGATCAAAGGCTATTCCTACTGCATGGTTCCCTTTATTCTGAAGGAGCATCCGGAACTTTCGGCAACGGAGGTCATCACACGCTCCCGCGAGATGATGAACGGACACAAATGGCGTGCGTTCGTGCTGGATCTGAGTTTCATCGGATGGATGCTTCTCGGCGTGGTCACGCTCGGACTCGGGTTTATCTTCTGGACCGAGCCGTACATGTACAGCACCCGTGCAGCGCTCTATCTGAAGCTCAAAGAAGAGCAGGGTCTCGACTGAGAGAGAAAGAACGGCCTCAAGACCACTGAAAATGACTGACAGAACCCTCCCGGAAGAGACTTCGGGAGGGTTTCACAGCGGAAAGGAAGCTTATGCAGAAAAACTGGTACCGCCTGGATACGGCGGCACTCATCTTCCCGGCGACGATCCGACGGGACTGGTGCAACGTGTTCCGGCTGTCCGCGGGACTGACGGAGCCGGTAGACCCCGCCGTCCTGCAGCAGGCGACGGACGACCTGAGAAAGCGGTTTCCGTCCTACTTCGTGACGCTGCGCCGGGGGATGTTCTGGTACTATCTGGAGGAGAGCCGTTCACCGGTGCTGGTCCGGGAAGACTATGCCTATCCGCTGACCTTCATGTCCGGTGCGGAACTGAAGCGCAACTGCCTGAGGGTTCTGTACTACCGCAATCGGATCGCGGTGGAATTCTTCCACTCGCTGACAGACGGCAGGGGAGGGAGCATCTTCCTCGCGAACCTGGTGGCCCGGTATCTGGAACTGAAGCACGGTATCGTTATCCCGCGCACGGAGCTCATCCGGGATCCAGCGGAGCCGCCGCGGGCGGAGGAACTGGAGGACAGCTTCCTCAAAAACGCGGCGGAGGTTCAGGCGGACCGGACGGAGGAGGTCAGCTACCGCCTCCACGGCACACCGGAGAAGAAGGGCTTTCGCACGCTGACGACCGGCATCGTGGAGACCGGGGCCCTTCTCGCGGCGGCGCACCGGTACCATGTCTCCGTGACGGCGTTTCTCGCGGCGGTGATGGCGGAGAGCATCATTTCCATGCAGAACGAAGAGTGCCCCAGACGAAGACAGCGCCCCGTAAAGATCACGATTCCGGTGGATCTGAGGCGCCTCTACGGCAGCAGCACGCTGCGCAACTTCTCCCTGGTGCTGAACATCGGGGTGGATCCCCGATACGGCGATTACAGCCTGGAGGAGCTCTGCAGCACCATCTACCATCAGCTGCGGGCCTACGCAACGCCGCAGCACATGGCCGGAATGATCGCCGCCAATGTCCAGCCACAGCAGCTGATCGTGCTGCGCCTGGCGCCGGTGCTGCTGAAGAACATCGTGATGAACGCGGTCTACCGGCGCACCGGAGAGAGCTTCGGCTGCCTGAATATCTCGAACATCACAAACGTGGATCTCCCCGAAGAGATGCGCCCCTATATCGAACGCATGGAGTTCATCATCGGACCGCAGCGCAGCTACCCGAATAACTGCTCGGTGCTCAGCTACGGCGGCAGAACTTACATCAACATGATCCGCAACATCCGCGAGTCGGAGCTGGAACGCCGGTTCTTTTCCAGACTGGTGGATCTGGGGATCGCGGTGGAGATCGAAAGCAACAGGAGATAGAAATGTATTGTGTCAAATGCGGAGTAAAACTGCAGGACGGGACCGAGACCTGCCCCCTCTGCCAGACCCCCGTCTGGAACCCGGATCAGATCGTCCGGGAGAGAAGCTATCCGGACAGTCTGCCGGAGCGGCACCGCGAGTCGGGGCGAACCCTTGCGCTGGGGATGACGATCCTGGCGGCTGTGGAAATCATTGTCGTGATGATCGTCTGTTTCCGGCTCTACGGCGAACTGCGCTGGGGCGGATATGCCATCGGCGGCATTGGCCTGTTCTATATCATCGCCTTTCTGCCGCAGTGGTTCCATGAACCGAAAGGAGAGATCTTTGTGCCGGTGGACCATGCGGCGGTTGCGCTGTACGTGCTCTATATCTGTGCGGCAACCGGAGGACGCTGGTTTCTGAGCTTCGCGCTGCCGGTCGTGATCGGAAGCTGCCTGATCTCTACAAGCATGATCTGCCTGCTCAAGTATGTGAGGGGCGGAAGGCTCTTCATTTTCGGCGGTTTCCTGATCGTGTTGGGCGGCTTCACGGTGCTGGTGGAGTTCTTTGAACACCTGACGTTCGGGACGCCGATGTTTCTATGGAGCCTGTATTCCCTCAGCGGCTTTGCGGCGGCGGGCATTTTCCTGCTGCTCTGCGGGATCATTCCGTCCATGCGCCATGAGCTGGAACGGCGCTTCTTCTTCTGAACGCCCATGAAAAAACATCTGTTTCTTACGGAAAAGCACAGCCTTCCGGTGGGCGACCATAAGATCCGTCTGCTGGTCCTGCGGCCGCTGGAGCGGCACCCGCACCCGGTGCCCGGGGTCCTCTGGGTTCACGGCGGAGGTTATCAGTCCGGATCCGCCGAGGAAATCTTCGGTACGCGGGCGCTGTCTCTGGTGGTGAAATTCGGAGCGGTTCTGATCGCACCCAACTATCGCCTGTCCAGACACCACCCGTATCCCGCCGCCCTGCAGGACTGCTACACGGCGCTGCTCTGGCTGAAGGAGCATGCGCAGGAGCTTGGCATCCGCTCCGATCAAATCATGGTCGGGGGCGAGAGCGCCGGCGGGGGAATGGCGGCCGCCCTCTGCATGCTGGCCCGGGACCGCGGGGAAGTGAACATCGCCTACCAGATGCCGCTCTATCCCATGCTGGACGATCGGGATACGCCGTCTTCACGGGACAACCACGCGCCGAACTGGAACACAAAGCGCAACCGAAAAGCGTGGAAGCGGTATCTGCGCAGCGCCTACGGAACCGATCTTGTGCCGATCTATGCCGCTCCGGCCCGCTGCGAAGATTACCGGGGTCTGCCGCCCTGTTATACCTATGTCGGGGATATCGAACCCTTCTACTGCGAGACGCTGGACTATGTCCGGCATCTGCAGGAGGCAGGGATCGACGCCCATGTGGATGTGTACCAGGACTGGTTCCATGCCTATGATATCTTTTTCCCGACCAAGAGAGTGGTCCGGGAGGCGTTTGCGCGCTTTGAGGAGCACTTCCGCTTCGCCATGGAGCACTACTTCGCTCCGCAGAAGGACTGACCGGAACACCGCTATACAGAATAGCGTTGCAGAATAAAAACGAGGCATCTCCCGTTCAGAGGGGGATGTCTCGTTTTCGACATGAGCTTTATACGGAGCGCTGCTTTCATTGCCGTCATGTTTTTCTCTGCAGCGATCGGAAGCAAACGAAAGGATATGGGGACGAGCCGGGCGCTTAAAACAGATCCAGGGAACTGTCCAGATAGATTTCTTCCCGGACCTTCAGCCGGGCCTCCGGCTTTGTCATGTAGTAGAGAAGAAACTCCAGTATGAGAGCGCTGCCGAGGCTTCGGCCCTCGATCTTGAAGTGGGAAAAGCCGTTCGGCAGGTAGAGGTTTTGAATCTCCTCAATCCCGATGAAAGCCGGATTCCGCATGGCATCGGAAAAACGGTAGCCCCTTTCTGCCTGCGGGGAGGCACAGACATGCTCCGGACAGTCTTCCCCGAGGTTCTTCCGGCTGACGGTCTCGTAGCACGCCTTCCGGTCGGGACAGCCGATCCAGCAGCATTCGTTGCAGAGAAACTCCAGCTTCCGCTTATGTGCACCGGGCAGTGCGTACAGACGGTCAAATGCCTTGTTCAGGCGGAAATCCGGCACGACATAGCGAAATTCCGGACGCTTCAGTTCTGCCGTCAGCTCCTCGAATTCCGTCAGAACCTTTGTTGTCGAGGAGACGAAATAGAAATCTGGATACCGCTCCCGAAGGAAAGCAAGCAGCAGGTCCGAACAGAGAATCACACCGTTCCGGACAGGCCCGCCGCTTTCAAACAGGGCGCACAGCGCATTGCAGCGTCTGTCGGAGAGATGTTCGGACCGAAGCAGGGAATTGCTGAAGGTGAGGCGGGCGGAAATCCCATGATCCCGCATGAGCGCCGCCACATCCTCCGGCCTGTTGTCACCGAAGCCGACGCGCCCGCCGCCCCAGAGACAGTCGGCGGGAGCGCCGTAGATGGAGCCGATCTCGCACCAGTCATAGAAATACTCTCTGTGACAGTGGTACAGCGGCAGGAAAACGCGATATAAGTCGTAGAATTCAAAAAGCCCCGGAAGGTGATAGTATGCCGTCACGAAATCTGCTTTCCCATTTTGTATGCCAGATCCAGCGCGGGATGCTCCGGGTTCTCTCCGGCCGCGGTGACGCCGCCCATGAAAACCGTTCCGGCAAGCTTTGCGCGCTCAAAGCATTCCACCCAGCCTTCCACTCCGCTTACCGCCCGCTGGGGCACATACTCTTCATCCTCGGCGGCGGCCGTCAGCAAATAGACGTCGCGGAAGGCATAGTCGCTGGGGAAGAGCGGATTCAGCCGGTCGAGCAGGGTTTTGAGCTGGCCGGACATCTCATAATAGTAGATCGGGGTGGCGAATACCAGCACATCGGCGCTCACCGCCTTGCGGCAGATCTCATCCGCATCATCATGAATCACGCAGCGCAGCTTCTCCTGACAGACAAAGCAACCGCGGCAGAAGTTGACGGTCCTGCCGCGCAGGGAGATCAGCTCCGTCTCATGCCCCGCTTCCTGTGCCCCTTGAGCGAAGGCTTTTGCCAGAGCTTCGGAGTTGCTGTTCGCGCGGGGACTTGCCGATACGATCAATACTTTTTTCATATGTTCCTCCTTGGTTTTCCTTACAATTCAAGTATATCATATCTGAAATGCCTTCGCCAGTGATTATAATGAATATCATGATATTCTGAAATGGCATTTCAAGGAGCCCGTCTTCATAGGAACTGATATGCTCCCTCCATGAGAGGCAGCGCAATAAAAGCACGGTCAGACATAAAGGGAGCAATAACATGTTACAAGCTGATCACATCACTCGTTTGCAATTGTTGGATTTTAACCTTCATTGACAAATAAAGAATCCTTCCCGGCTTCCTCAACATCATCCTGCCACATCAGCTCATTCGTACTGAGCAGCGTGAATTCTCCGGTACCATTTTCGTATTTCACGGTTTCTGTATCAGAACCTTCTTCATCAAACGTGATGATACTGTGCCGACAGTCATCATAATGAAGAATATTGCTTGCGGCAGGAGAGGCGGTCATGGTCCAGACATACATTTCAGATGCACCGTTTCCCCAATTGACCTGGACATTATATCGATCATCAGACGCCTTTGCGATCGTAATATAGCCGCGACCGGCGATTTTTTCCGACCAGGAACCGATCAGACTGTCGGGGGTATAGCCGAGAAGAGCCATCTCGTCTGCCGGTTCTGCGAAAATGAGCGCACTGCCGGTAACTTTACTGTCTGCAATGATGCCTACCGTATATTCACCCGGCTCCGTGGTAAAGGAACTGGAATCGCCGCCGCTGACCGTCGTTTCATACAACGGTTCGTCCGGAAAATCATCGGAGCCAAGCACACCGCGCATAAAACGGCAGCGTATTCTTCCGTCCCCGTTCAAACCTGCAGCGTCTATGACAATCTGTTCGTTTTCCGAGACGGTGAGATAGCCGATACCCGCACTGTCCTTTGGTGCGCGATCGGCCGTGATGCTGATGCGGTTATCTTCCTCCGTGCTGACGCCGAAGAATGGCTTCTGACCGCAGCCGGAGAGCAGGAGTATGGAAAGCAAAATGGGAAGCAGTTTCTTCATGATTACACCTTCAAACTAAATTCGTTCTGTTCAACGCTGAAACTTTTCTTACAACATGTCGCGGTATGAGCCTGCACTGTCCGGAATCGGAACGAGTGTTACGATCGCCTCATCCGGACACCGGCATGATCAATATACCATGCCCATTTTCACAAAAGAATCACACAGGAAGTATATTGATTGTTTTGTAAATATACAATAGAAATCCGCAGATTTCAATACGATTATGAGATGAGCCGGGTAGACCGAACTTGTTTTTCTTGCTATTTACGTCATTTTCGTTTACAATCGGTATACAGAAGAGGAGGTTAATTATCATGAAGATCACAAAGAGAAACGGCAACATGACGATGTATGACGATGAGAAGGTCGTAAACAGTATCCTCAAGGCGAATCAGGACATCAGCGGGGAAGAGATCACAAGGGCTGTAGCTGTCAACATCGCGGATAACGTGTTTTCCAGACTGACGAAGGAAAATGAGATCATCGCGACGAAGGATGTCAGAGACTGTGTCTATGAGATACTGACAGAACGCGGTTACCCGAAAACAGCGAAAGCCTACGCAGAATATAAGAAGTGATCCAATATATCCATGAGCCCACCGAGCTGCAGTGCGGTCAGGCGGTACTCGCCATGGTGACAGGCCTGACCGCGGAGCAGGTGTGCAGGGAACTGGGAAATGATCGGGAGACGAATCTCAGGGAGATGAAGAGCTTTCTCAGAAGCCACGACGTCTGGGTGGCGGAAGAACGCATTCCGGTTATGCGCAAGGAAGAGCTGCCGGCACTCTGCCTGCTCAGCCTGGAGACACCGCGCTGCTGGCATTGGTCACTGTACTGCGAAGGTGAATTCTATGACCCTGAGCACGGGATAATGAAGGATTTCCCCGAATCCGTCAGAAAGTACTACTGGGAGATCAGAAAGAAAAACGCGTGATTATCAAAGCTGGTTGAATTGTTGTTGAACTATTTCAATTATGCAGAAGTCCAACAGAGTAAAAAATATGAAAAGAGGCCGATTTGTCCTAAACCGGCCTCTTTTAGTGGTTGCGGGGGGAACGCAACATAGTTTTCCAACAATTATTTGCTGACATCCTGAACGATTGATATCCTCTGATTAACTTGGAGCCGTGATTTTTGTGCCACATAAAGCCCTCTCACAAGAGCGGCAAAGCACGCAGAACAGGCGCTGTCAGCAATTACATTTCTGGTCAGCTGTTTTACGATTCCGTTCGCCACGGGATATGTGGTTCCATCCTGAGGAGCATTCAGTGCGATGATGTCCCCAATTTCTGCAGATCCGGCACCCCATTGTTCAGCTTCGGAATCATATTGGAAACTCCAGCTGCTTCCATCAAAGAAATCGTCATCTGATACGCATCGCTTCCGAATATTTCATAAATCGAAGACATAACGATACTCCTATATTATTGAGGACTGACAGTGGACTTAGTCAGCAGGTAACGTTTCCTGTATTTCAGCCTGACATAGCTCAGTATCTTCCGATAGTAAACAGGGTTCATAAGTCCACCGATTATGCCAACAACCGGGAGCCCTTGAATGAACTTTGCAAGCAGCATGTCGACAGCGAAAGCATCTGAAGTATTTCCAAGCTGCAGCTTTAATTCTTCCTCCGTAGGAACTGACGGGGCAGACATCATTGAGTCCACCAGCTCATTGCAGGTGTTCCAGAGATTGCCCTTCAGCATTGAGCCCTCGAGAACCGTGAGAATGAAGTATTTCTCAGAAGGAGTGTCATAATCAAAACCATATTGAAGCGCAGTCTCATAACAGCCGCGAAGAATCAGAGAGATAAAAAGCACAATATCCGGAAGTCCAATACCAAGAGCACCGAGACTGACACCCTCAACAGCGCTTGCGGAGAGACTGATGAGATTGTTTAGTTCAGAACTTGCCTTCAGAACCAGAAGGTCTTTTGGGCTCATATCCAGATCAATCGCAAAGTCATGTACAAGAAACTCTTTTTGTATGTCTTCCTTCTTGTAAGTCTTCTCAATCAGTGGTGTACCTTTGTCAAAGATGATTTGAAAAGCCTTCCGGAACACCGTCTGCAAGTTGTTCAGTACTTTCTCTGGCACTTTTTTCTCCAATTCAGACTGCCATTTGGGACCGTCCTGATGAGCCTGCTTCTTTAATCTCTCTTCAGCGCGCGATATTCGATTCAGTTCTTTTAGAATGATGTTGGGCATGATTTATCAATTCCTTAGTAAGTTATAATTCGATACAATAATGGCAATGTTGATATTGCCTCGTTATTTATTACTGTACGACTGTTCCGTTCCTGACTGCATCGGCAAAGGCTAAGATGCTTTCTGATTTCATGATAGCAAGTCCTTGTCTTTCATCGCCAAGTACCACCAACTGATCTCCAGGTGAAATCTCAAATATCTTTCTTGCTTTAGCAGGAATCACAATCTGCCCTTTATCACCTACAGTTACCATTCCGAAGAGATGTTTTCCTTTTGGTGGAAGCGGCATACCCATGCTATCCTCCGATTCATAATTAGCCAGATCATCAAGCGACACTTTAAATATTTCCGCAAGTATTTTACACTTATCCAAATCGGGAACAGTTTCTCCGGTTTCCCACTTTGCTACAGACTGCCGGGAAACGCCAACTATATCAGCGATATCTTCCTGCGTCATGTTTCTCATTTTTCTAAGTGTTATCAGATTGTCATGAAACATCGTTTTTTCTCTCTTTCTTTATTCCGAGCACCGCCCATCTGAAGAATGGTATTCTTGAGATGACGGCGTTCAAGGCATATGCCACCACAAAGCCTGCAATCAAGCTGATAATATAAATCATAGCTGCCGGAAGATTACCTGGTTTTCCAAGAAGCAGTGCTGCTGTTGATATCCCAAGGTAATGAAATACATATAACCCAAAATTGTTTTTACTCATCCATACCGTAAAAGCGTTTTGCTTATCAGCATACTTTGCTGCACCGCTAAGAATCGCCATGCTTGCCAACCATCCGAAAGCTGTAAACAGGATCGATCTGTTGATAGGAGCATCCGCATAGTTGTCACCAAAGTACATGATGCAGAAGGCTGTTCCAACACCTACACCAAGAATAAGCAGCAATACAAAATATTTTTTTAGTGTCGCAATGACCTCATCATGTGAAAACACAAAGTAGCCAAGCAAGAAAGCAGCTCCGTAATATCCAAACCGATAAACCACAACAACCGGCGTGTTAAGTATCTGCGCTGCTCCCCATATTACAAGAGCCATCAAAAGTATCGCTATGATGTTAGCCTTTCCACCCAATTTCCACAGCCTGTCCTTATCTATTTTT
>JAFTFT010000002.1 GCA_017458335.1 Oscillospiraceae bacterium | reverse complement strand
GAGCCGCCTCGCATGCATAGAATTGCCTGCACCATCTGTTCAAAAGATAACTTTCGTTTTCGTGAAAAGTCTGCTTGTGGATTATGCGAGAAAAAACATTTGCAATCTGTGAGGTCTTGTATTGCTCCTTGAAGGAGCGCTATTGCTTTCTGGGATTTCATTGTCTGTCCTCCTTGTAGTGTCCCTGACGGGCATTGCACTTTTCACTACAAGGGCCTCTTTGCTGAACATAGTCAGCAAAGAGGCCGCACAGATTGCCTGTTTTGTCAAGCTTTTTTCTATAATTCTTTCAAAAAAAATACCCCGTACCTTTTCTTTTGGTACGAGGTGTTCTTTTCGTCATCTTATCTTAATGACATTGCTTGTGGAGGCGGCTATCTTCCTTTATATTATAGTCAGTAAAACCAAGGAGGCAAGACCCATGCTCAACAAAAGTACAAAGAAGATAACGCGCTTTTCGGATTTTCTGACCGGAGATTACGCGCGGGACTATATCAATCAAGACACACCCTATGCCGAGCAGATCGAACGCGCGGCCAGACTCATTTGTGAGGCGGACTATGTCCTGATCGGTGCCGGAGCCGGGATGAGTACGGCGGCGGGCGCGGAGTACGGCGGAAAGTTCTTTGAGGAGCACTTTGCCGAGTTTCAGAAGCTGTACGGCAAGGGGCCGTATATGCAGGACATGTACTCCGCCGGCTTCTATCCCTTCCCGGATCAGGAGAGCAAGTGGGGCTACTGGAGTCATCAGGCCTTGCTTGCCGGAGCGGATCTGGATGTGACGCCGCTGCACAAAACGCTGCTGGAGGCACTCAAGGGCAAGAAGCTTTTCCTTCTGAGCACCAACGCCGACATGGCGAAGAGCATCACGGACATTGCGGCAAGATTCCATGACACAGAGAAAAACGACCAATAATCCATAGTTACAAAAAGGTGCGTACTTGTGCATATGCAAATTTCCTGTATAATCAAAATATAATGAATCAGGCGGTGATAAAGACGAGTAATTTGTTTACATTTGAACTGGACATGGGCGAAGGCAGAAATCGTCCGGCAGGTCAGCAGTTGGAAGATGAAGTTTTCAACTGCCTGGATTTCAGTATTCTTTATCATCTTGAGCCTCACTTTTTCCTGACCGGGACGGACGCGATCCATCATCCTGAGCTGTGGACGGTGCTGGATATCCTCCGCGAGGAGGGAGTGACCTTCTCTATCCTGAGCGAGCCGGAACAGTCGGCATATAAAAGCAAAGAGGGGACGAGAAACGAAGAAAACACAGTAGAGATCAACTGCTGCGGAGAGGTGCGGTATGTGGGAACAGTCCTGGGGAATGTGCTCAATGACCGCCTTGCAGACATGTTGCTTCTGAATTAACAAAACGAACAGAAAGAGGGCTGAACCATGAAAGCGGTTGTATTGGAAAAGGTTACCCCCATTGAACAAATCAAGTTGACAGAGGTCCCGGTGCCGCAGGTCAAACCCGGCTGGGTATTGGTAAAGGTGAGAGCCTTTGGCCTGAACCATTCGGAGAAGGTTCTCCGTACACTGGAGATCGAGGAGAGCTATATCAAGAAGCCGGTTATCCCCGGCATCGAGTGTGTGGGTGAAGTGGCCGATCCCGGAGACACCCGGTTTATCAAGGGCCAGAAGGTATGTGCCCTCATGGGCGGGATGGGCCGCAGCTTCGACGGCAGCTATGCGGAATTTGCCCTGCTGCCGGAGCACCATGTGTTCGCCGTAGAGAGTGAACTTCCCTGGGAGCAGCTTGGCGCGGTGCCGGAGACCTACTTCACGGCCTGGGGCTCACTGTTTGAATGCCTGCAATTAAAGCACGAAGATACGCTGCTTGTGCGCGGCGCGACCTGTGCTCTCGGCTACGCAGTCATCCAGCTTGCAAAGGCATTGGGCTGCCGGGTGATCGGCACGACCCATCGTGAGAGCAAGTTCAGCCTCCTTGAAGAAGCGGGTGCGGACGAGGTCGTATTGGATGAGGGCGTAATAAACGGAAAGGTCAGCGGCGTCACCAAAGCGCTGGATCTGATCGGCCCGCGGAATCTGCGGGATACCCTGACTGCTGTGGACAAGGGGGCCATCGTCTGCAATACGGGCATTCTGGGCGGCGTATTTGAACTGAATGCCTTTGATCCCATCAAGGAGATCCCGAACGGCGTTTATCTCACCGGCTTTTTCTCCAATTACCCCACACAGGAGATCATGGACGAGATCTTTGCTTTTCTGAACGCACATGATCTCCAGCCCCGCGTCGGTCAGATTTTTGACCTTGCGCATATTCGGGACGCGGTGGCAGCGCAGGACAGCAGAAAGATAAACGGCAAAGTCGTGGTTACGGTATAAGGAGAAAAGAAAATGACACTTGAAGGCTGCATTGAGAAGCTCATGAAGATCGACTCTCTGGAGATCGCCACGGTGGACGCCGAAGGCTTCCCGCACGTCCGTGTGATCTCCGCGAGGTATTTTGATGGAGATACCATGGTATTCCTCACGGCCCGCGGCAAAGCCTTTGTCCGGCAGCTGGAACACAATCCCAACATTGCGGTGATCGGCTTTGACGAGGCGGCAAACGACATGGTGCGATTGAGCGGCAAGGCGGAGCGCGTGCCGGACAGTGAGCAGGTCGCTTACCGGAATCGAATGTATGAGGTCTATCCGTATTTGGAAAATGTCTACCCCGGCGAGACCAAGGAGATCGACGTGCTCTACCGCGTGCCGGTTTATGGCATGGAGTATTTCACGCTGAAAACTCATCCCATCACCAGAGAGTTTTTCGAGGTAGGCGGTGCTGAGCGGGAGAAAAAGGGCTACCGCATCACAGAGACATGCATCGGCTGCGCCACTTGCCAGAGTGTATGTCCGCAGAATGTCATTACCGAAGGGACGCCCTTTGTGATCAATGATGACCATTGCCTCCAGTGTGGCAATTGCTTTGAAAACTGCCCTGTGCAGGCCATTGAATGGATGGGGGACTGATGCTTTCCCGAACGTTTGACATTGACCTGTTTACCGGCCTGCTCTGCAACCAGAAACAGAACGGACGCTGCTGGATCTATGCCTCTTTGGCGCCTTTTCGGCAAAAGCTCGGCGTGCAGCTTTCCACAAACTATGTCTATTATTTCGATCAAATGCGAAAGGCGGAAGCATTTCTTGCAAAGATCAAGAAATGGAAGGACCGGGAGCTGAATGAACCGGAGCTCTCTGCGCTGCTGCGAGAGCCGATCTCGACGGTCGGGCAGTGGTGTTACTTTGCATCCCTCGTCTCCGCTCATGGCCTTGTCCCGCTGGAGGCCATGCCGGATACCGCCGCAGCGGAAAACAGCCTTTCCCTTACACGGGCTTTGCAGGACGTGCTGCGATACGGCGCGTGGGAGCTTCGGGAAGGGAAAACGGACAGCGCGGACATTATGGGACGGATCGGCAGTATTCTTCGGGAATATCTTGGGCAGCCGCCGGCTTGCTTTCAGCTGCATAACGAAGTGTACGCACCCCTGGAATATTACCGGTCGAGCGGGATCGACTTACATGACTATATCACGCTGATTCACCATCCGTCGCCGCGCTGGCCGAGTCCCTGCGCTTATCATGAAGATAAGGCGGCAAGCGATCCATTCCTCACGCTGCTGAGCGTGGACATGGAGACGATCAAAACGCTGGCGCTGCGACAGCTGCAAAATGGAGAACAAGTGGTGATCGGCGCGGATGTACGCCGGGAGAGCAGCCGGAGCAGGGGAGAGCTGAACCTGCTTGAAACGCGGCGCTTGCCCAAAGTCGAGGCGATCGCGTATCGACAGATCAACGCCTGCCATGTGATGAGTATAGACGGCTGGGCGTCGGACGGGCGATGGAGGGTACAGGACAGCCACGGCCTGGAAACCGGCCCGGA
This sequence comes from Oscillospiraceae bacterium, assembly GCA_017458335.1. Classification (GTDB taxonomy): domain Bacteria; phylum Bacillota; class Clostridia; order Oscillospirales; family Oscillospiraceae; genus Limivicinus. The sequence continues at coordinate 25,829 of JAFTFT010000002.1, read as the reverse complement.
CGGACACTATGTAATGACGGATGCCTGGTTTGACGCCTTTGTTCTCTCTGCCGTCATCCGAAAAGACTATCTGACACCGGAACTGCTGAGCCTGTTGACAGCGCCGGTGTACATGCCAAAGGAAGAACGTTTTTGACCCCGAAAGGAGTAAACCAATATGAAAAAAACCATCCGCCTTGTCCTTACCCTGACAGTGGTGCTGAGCCTCTTTGCTGCGATTCCCGTCGGAGCCGGTGCCGAGGGGCAGACGATCAATGCTCTTATTACCTCTGACCCCTCTACACTGGACTGTGCCCGCTTTCTCGGCATTATCGACCGCAATATCCTCCACTCCATCACTGAGCCGTTGACCCGCATTGAAAACGGGATCGTCACCCCGGCGGGCGCAGAGAGCTGGACGGTGTCGGACGACGGTTTGACCTACACCTTCACACTGCGGGAAAATCAATGGGATGACGGAGAGCGCGTCACAGCGAGGGACTACGTTTATGCGCTGCGCCGTGAGGCCGACCCGAAAAACGCCTGGAGCTTTGCCAGTGACTTTTTCAGTATTGTGAATTTTGAGGCGGCGTTTAACGGGGCAGCCGCACCTTCTGAGATCGGCGCGCTTGCCGAGGATGACAGAACTCTTGTCATTACGCTGAATGCGCCGAATCCCGCATTTCTATCCACCGTGGACATTTTCCCGTGCCGGGAAAGCGATGTGGAAGCCTTTGGCGACAGCTACGGAAGCGAGGCTGGGACAGTCTCCTCCTGCGGCCCCTTCAAGATGGATACCTGGGTGCATAACAGTGAGCTCAGCTTCAGCCGCAACGCACAGTATTGGGACGCGGAGCACGTACTGCTTGACGGCTTTACCGATCAGATCATTCCCGATGAAAGCGCCCAGATGGCTTCTTTGGAAAACGGCTCCCTGGACTACGCCACGGTGAGCACGCCGGAGTATGCCGCAAAGTTTGACGCGCACGTCGACCTCTATGTCCTGAACATCACCACCGACCGCACCGCCATGATCGTATTTAACTGCGAGGACCCGGTGCTCTCCAACGCGAAGATCCGTCAGGCCTTCTCTCTGGCTCTTGACCGTGAGCTCATTATCGAGATCACAAACGGCGGTCTGGGTACGCCCGCCTATGGCCTTGTCCCCACGGTCTGCTACGTGGGCGATGTGAACTTCCGTGAGGCGACAAAGGAGCCGCTGCTTGCGCTCCTTGACACTGACCCCGCCGCGCTGCTGCTGGAGGGCATGGAGGAAGCGGGCCTGGGCGCCGATCCCTCAAAGCTGACGCTGCAATTCACATGGCGCGACACCAGTGCCACGGGCCGCACCTATGCCGAGCTCTATCAGCAGATGTGGGAGGACGCGCTGGGCGTGAAGATCGAGATCGACTTCAACGAGAGCGCCCTTGCCAGCATCCGGGAGGGCAATTACCAGATCGGCAGCGTCGGCTGGGGCAGCACCTATGAGCCGCTTTTCCAGCTCAGCCGGTGGTCCACCGGCGGACAGTCACGCTGGGTGAACGCGGACTATGCCGCTCTGGTTTCCGAGGGCTCTGCGAGCATGGACGACGCGGTGCGCCTTGCCAAATACCAGCAGGCGGAGGCTATGCTTGTCACCGAGGCCGCCATCGCGCCGACGTATTACAATGCCACGCAGACCTATGCCTATACCCATGTCGACGGTATTCCCACCAATCCCTTTGATACGACCGGCATGAAGACTTTCTTCATCAACAAGTAAAGAGATCGAAAAGCCGGTGCAGCCGCATCTGCACCGGCTTTTGAAAGTTGGATGCCTATGGTTAAATACATCCTCAAACGAATCGGGTACATGGCGCTGGTAATGCTCGTGGTCACGACCATCACCTTCTTTCTGCTCCATGCCATCCCCGGCGATCCCATCACCGCCATGGTGCAGGATCTGCCGGAGGAGACGCGGCAGAACTACCTTGCCGCCTACGGCTTTGACCAGCCGGTGGGAAAACAGTATCTGCTGTACCTGCGGCAGCTATTCACCGGTGATCTGGGGCAGTCCCTGCGCTATCCGGGGCGAAAGGTGGCGGATATTGTGGCAAATTATTCGCCGGTCTCTGCCCTCGTCGGCGGGATCGCCCTGCTCATCGGCGTGGCACTGGGGCTTGCCTGCGGCATCCTTGCGGCGCTGAACCGGGATCGCTGGCCGGATCGGGTGGTGATGGTGATGGCTCTGCTGGGCACGACCATCCCGACCTTCGTCATCGCCTCGCTCCTTCAATACGCCCTTACGGTTACCTGGCCCGTTTTTCCGACCACGGGCTACAAAGGCGCAAGATACCTGGTGCTGCCGGCGATCTGCATGTGCGTGGGGCCGCTGGCAACCTATGCCCGGTACATGCGCTCTAGTATGCTGGATGTGGTGAACGCCGACTACATCCTCACCGCTGAGGCCAAGGGCTTAAGCGAGGGGCGCATTGTCATGAAGCACATGCTGCGAAACGCGCTGCTGCCATGTATCACGATGCTCTGTGTGAGCGTGGCGGGCATATTCTCCGGCTCCTTCATCGTGGAATCCATCTTTGCCCTGCCTGGGCTGGGGCGCTATTTCATCTCCGCCATCAGCGACCGGGACTATTTCGTGGTACTGGGTCTCAATGTGGTGCTTACCGGAATCTACGTATGCTCCATCCTGATTTCAGACATTCTGCTGATGTTGTTAGACCCCAGAATCCGAACGGGGGTGAAGACTTGAGACCGGAAGACTTCGTTATTGAGGGCGTTTCCCGGATCGAAGAGCAGGAGCGAATCGCCTCCAAGCCCGTCACCTACGGGCAGGACGCCTGGCGGCGCTTCAAGCGAAACAAAGTCGCGCTGATTGCAGCGCTCCTTTTGCTCGCCCTGGTGGGGCTTGTCGTGCTCGGCCCTGCGTTCTCCGGCTATCCCATCCAGGAAAGAGCCAACGCCAAGGCGCGGAATCTCGCTCCCAGCGCCGAACACTGGTTCGGTACCGACACCATGGGACGCGATCTCTTTACCCGTACCTGCGTGGGCGGCAGGGCCTCCATCGCCATCGGGCTTGCCGGGGCGGCCATTGTCATTGTGATCGGCACGCTCTACGGCGGGCTTGCGGCGCTTTTGGGCGGCAGGGCGGACAATCTCATGATGCGAGTGGTGGACATTCTCTCGAGCGTCCCCAATCTGCTGGTCATCATCCTCATCTCTGTGGTGCTGGACAGCAAGAGCATCGGCACCATGATCTTTGCCATGACTGTCACCGGCTGGTGCCCTACGGCGCGCATCGTGCGCAGCCAGATGCTCCAGCTCAGCCAGTCGGACTATGTGCTGGCGGCGCGTCTCATGGACATTCCCCCGGTGAAGATCGTGCTGCGGCACCTGATCCCGAACACCATGAGCGTCATCCTCGTGGACACCACCTTCCGTATACCGGGTTTCATTTTCAGCGAGGCGTTTTTGAGCTATGTCGGCCTCGGCGTCCAGCCGCCGCAGACAAGCTGGGGCGCCCTTGCATCCGCGGCACAGGGCATGTTTCAGTTCTACCCCTGGCAGCTCCTGTTCCCGGCGGGGGCAATCGCCTTGACCATGCTGGCTTTTACGCTGCTGGGTGACGGCCTGCGGGACGCCCTTGACCCCAAGCTGCGGAGGTAGGTTATGAAGGAGCTTCTCAAAGTTGAAAATCTTATAGTGGACTTTGCAGCCTACAACGGAACAGTCCGCGCCGTGCGCGGCGTGAGCTTCACCGTATGCGAGGGGGAGACCCTTGCCATGGTAGGCGAATCCGGCTGTGGCAAGAGCGTCACGGCAAAAGCCGTCATGCGGTTGCTGGACCAAAGCTCCGCCGTTGTATCACCGGAATCTTCTGTACTCTATAACGGCAAAAATCTGCTGACGCTCCCAAAACGGAAATTGAATCAAATCCGCGGCAGGGACATCGGCATGGTGTTTCAGGACGCAATGGCGTCGCTGAATCCCACCATGACCATTGGCGAGCAGATCATGGAGACCATTCGCGCCCATATGGCTGTCGGCAAAACGGAAGCCTCCAAGAGGGCAGCGGAGCTTTTGACCATGGTGGAGCTGCCCGACGCTGGCGAACTTTTGAAGCGCTATCCGCATGAGCTCTCGGGCGGGCAGCGGCAGCGCGTCATGATCGCCATGGCGCTGAGCTGCGGGCCAAAGCTCCTGATTGCGGACGAGCCCACGACAGCGCTGGATGTGACCATTCAGGCGCAGATCCTGGAACTATTGCAGAAGCTGCAAAAGAAGCTCAACATGTCCGTTCTGCTCATCACCCACGACCTCGGGATCGTGGCCGGGATCGCGGATCGCGTGCAGGTCATGTACGCCGGGCAAATCGTGGAGCGGGGGACAGCCAAAGAAATCTTCACCGCGCCGAAACATCCTTATACCGCGGCGCTTCTCACCGCCATTCCGCACCGGAATATGGAGCGGCGCACGGCACTCTATGCCCTGCCCGGCACGCCGCCCGACCTGAGGCTGGAGCTGGATTTTTGCCCCTTCGCGGCCCGTTGCCGCTATGCCATGCCGATCTGCAGACGGGAAAAGCCGGAGGAAACGGACAACTGCCGCTGCTGGCTGCGGCACCCCATGGCTCCCAAAGTAGATTTCATGGGAGGCGAAGAAAATGCCTGACGCACTCTTTCAAGTGAAAAACCTGAAAAAAAATTTCCACCGTGGCAAAAGTGTGATTCATGCCGTAGACGACGTGAGCTTCAGCATATACCAAGGCGAAACACTCAGTCTTGTGGGGGAGTCTGGCTGCGGCAAGACCACCTGCGCCCGCACGTTGTTGGGCGTTTATGAGCCGACGGCCGGGCAGATCCTCTGGAACGGTCAGGAAGTGTCCCGGATGTCCCGCGCGGAACGCTCCGCTTTCCGGCGTCAAAACCAGATGATCTTTCAGGACCCTTATGCAAGCCTTGACCCGCGCATGACAGTCGCCATGAGCATCGAGGAGGGCATGAAGCGCCACTTTTCTCTGTCCGCCGCCGAGCGGCAAAAGCGAACGGAGGAGCTGCTGGAGACCGTGGGACTGACGGCGGAGTTTGCCTCGCGCTTCCCGCATGAACTCTCCGGCGGGCAGCGGCAGCGCGTGGGGATCGCCCGTGCACTGGCGCTTGAACCAGCGTTTCTGGCCTGCGACGAACCGATCGCGGCGCTGGATGTGTCCATTCAGGCACAGGTCATTAACCTCCTGCTGAAGCTGCAAAAGGAGCGAGGATTGACTTACCTGATGATCTCCCATGATTTGACGATGGTGCGCCATATTTCCGACCGGGTGGCGGTGATGTACCTCGGCTCTATTGTGGAGCTCAGTGATACGGAAGCTCTGTATGAAAAGCCGCTGCACCCCTATACAAAGGCGCTGTTTTCCGCAGTCCCTTCAGCCGATCCCGAGAGTCGCTGGCTTTATAACCGTGTGCCGCTTATGGGAGAAATTCCGAATCCCGGCCAGGCTGTATCCGGCTGCAAATTCGCATCACGCTGCCCTTACGCAGCGGAGCATTGCCGCAGGGCGGCCCCGCCTTTGACGGAGCAGGAGCAAGGGCATTTTGCCGCTTGCTGGAAAGTCGGTGTACAATAAACTTTCAGGGCAACTCCCTCTTCCGAGGAAGCAGCCCTGAAAGTTGCTTTTTGCAGAGTGATTCGATTTCTAAGGAATAACGCCTCTGAATCAATGCGATTCAGAGGCGTTTAAGCTAATAAACTATTTCTCGGCCGCTTCTGGGAAAGCCTTGTATCCCAGCGCAGTCATTCCCACAAAACCGAGGGCAAGAGCAATCACGCCGATAATCAGCTGTGCCAGAGCACCGTGACCGATAAACAGTGTCGTTGCAGACGGCCCCGGAGGCGCAAAACCGACGGCGGCGCATCCAAAGATACCGACGGCAGCACCTGCGATGGCTTCAATGATCACCGCCAGGATCAGCGGCTTTTTGCACGGGATCAGGATGCCGAACACCGTGGGCTCAATGATACCGAACACGGCCGGGAACGCCGCGCCGATCGACTTGCTGCGAGAGGTCGAGTCGGCAGATTTGACGGCCAGAGCCAGGGAGATCCCGCACAGAACAAATGCCGGGATACTGCACATACCCATGACCGGATCCGTGCCGACCAGAGCAATGTTGTTCAGCATAATCGGAACAAGGAACCAATGCAGGCCGAAGATATCCAGCAGCATGTAAGCAGGTGCAATGATCAGACCGCAGAGGATCGGACTGAAATTGTACAGAGCAGTGAAGCCGACCGTCAGACCGTTGCCGATGGCTTCTCCGATGGGGCCAAAGACCAGGAGCGTCAGCGGGACAAATACGGCCAGAGTCAAGGCGGGCGTGATGAAACCGCGAAGAAGCTCCGGCATGATCTTGTTGACGCCCTTTTCAAACAGGCAGGAGAAGAGAACAGCGAGCAGGACCGGGAACAGCATATTTGCGTAATCGATGTTCAAGACGCTGAGCCCCAGGAAGGAAAGGCCGCCGTCCTGTGTAATCAGGGCAATCATGTCCGGGTAGACCAGTGACATGGCGATCAGCGCGTGGACGTAGGGCTCGCACTTGAAATAATTGGCGATATTGATGGCCAGGAATACCGGCAGGAAATAGAAGCAGGCATTGCTGATCGCCACCAGAACAAGGTAGGTATTGGATGTTTCGGGCAGGATCCCCGTCAGGGAGACGAGCATGACGATACCCTTGAGGATACCGGCTGCCGCAAGGACATTGATGGAGGGGAGGAAGGCTGCCGTGATAAATTCTACGACCTTGTCAAAGCCGCGCTGAAAAGCGTTTTTCTCCGTTGTTTTTTCCATGATCCGAATCTCCTTTGGTTTATCAGGTTCAGGTTACTCTGCGAGAACTGTGTCCAAGAAGGCGACAAGCCCGGCTTCCACCTCGTCCCGCAGATCCAACTCGTTGTGGATCTCATGCCGATACCCGGAGTAGGCCTTGACAGAAACCTTGTTGCCGGAGTTGGCCAGCAGGTTTGCCACATGGTACAGGCCTTCGCCATAGTTGCCGCAGGGATCCTGGTCGCCGGAGATCAGATACACGGGGATGTTGGACGGAACCATCGGCGCCCACTCGGGACTCTCAATGAAATGATACAGCTGCACGAAGTCCCAGGGAAGCTCGATCGTGGTATCAAAGGTGTTGAACGGGTCTCCGGCGTGATCGGCCACGACACGCGGATCGTTTGCGATCCAGTCCGCGGCGCCGACAGGATTCTCCACGCGGTCCGTCATGTTGCAGAAAACCTTATCAAACCACTCGCCTGCGGGCTGATAGGGATCAGCCTCTACAGCGGCCTTGAACGCGGGATCCTCATACTCGACCTCACAGCCCTTCCACTGAGAACAGAGACCGCAGAGCATCAGGCCCTTGAGATCCTCACCATAGTGCGCGGCATAGCCTCTGGCCAGCATGGAGCCCCAGCTGTGGCCGAAGACAAAGTAGGGCACGTCAGGGTAATCGGCTTTGGCGATGTCATGAAGAGCCTTCTCGTCCTTGAGGTAGGTCATGTAACCGCCGGAGTGGGGATCGCCCAGTGTGCCGTTATCCACGCCGGTCTTGCCGTGGCCAAGGTGATCGTCCGCATAGACCACGAAGCCAGCCTGCTGGAACTTGGCGATCATGTGCAGATAACGTCGGGAGTGCTCACCGTAGCCGTGGATAAGCTGGATGACGCCGCGGGGCTTGCCGAGAGGGCTGTAAGCCCAGGCTTTGATGGTATCTCTTCCGTTCGCGGAGGGGAAGCTGATTTCCTTAAGAGACATTTTCGATTCCTCACTTTCTGATTTTTTGTTATTGCCGAATTGACAACTGTCACTTCCGATGATAGCATAGAATCAGAAAATGTCTACAGGCGTAAGATCGGGCTGGACAGAAAGCGAGATTTTGTAACATGAACACGGCGCAGCTGGATGCATTGAAAAGAAACAACGAGGAATCGAGGCGTCTTACTCGGGAAGCACTGTTTGAAGCGCTCTATTTGTTGATCAAGGAAAAAGAGTACAAACAGATCAAAGTCACAGAGCTATGTAAGAGAGCCGGGGTTTCCAGACAGGCCTTTTACCGCAACTTCAGTTCGATTGACGACGTGCTGGAAGAGAGAGTAGTCAATATCGCAAGTGAGATAACCGAAGGCCTTACCGCCGATATACGGCAGAATTGGATCCATATTTTCAAGGTGATGGATGCGGATCGGAATGGGATCCATACGCTGCTGAAAGCGGATATGGAGCATGTCATTCTCAAATACTTAAACTCCTATCTTCCCATCCATGACAATGCGCGGAAAATCCAGGCTGTTTGGAACGGTGTGATCTACAACCTGATCGTCGATTGGGCCGTAACCGGGAACCCCGGAGACTGCCTGGAAATGGCCGAGTTAGCGTATCAACTGACAAAGGATATCCCTCCGGTCGATCAATTCGTTCAGTTCCATCCGTAACGTATTATGCTCCCATTACCAATCTGAACCTTACAGTTTAAAATCCGCCGGGCATTTTGCCCGGCGGATCGGTTTTTGGGTTATGTCAGCGCCTTCAAAAGCACCTTGGCAAAATCCGCGGGCTTTTCCGCGTAGCCGAAGTGGCTGTTGGGGGCAATGATGACCTCCTTGCCGTACTTTTCGGTGATGATCATATCCAAGCTTAACCGCATGGGTTTGTCTTCAGGCTGAATCATTCCGTATCGTTTCCGCTCCAACTTTTCAGCACGGAGGAGATATCGACTGAGGACGCTCGCTGCTGAAGAAAACGCATGCTTTCGACTACGGACTCGCTTTTATCTGTTCCGGACTCAAGGAAGATTTCATCGTCCCAGGCCTGCATGGCAGCATGAATCTTTTTATGGGGAAGAGTATTGATCAAAAGCTTTGTCAAACCCCCAATAATCCAATATACTCCAGGCCTGAAAACTCTCCTTGCAATGCGGAGGCAGACGGGTTAAAATGATGTCGGAGAGGCCAGAAGAAGCGGAGAAGGGAGACAAAAGAAATGGGCATGTATCTGAATCCGGGGAAAAAGCGGTTTGAAATGTCGGTTTCCTCTGAAATCTTTATAGATAAAACAGAGATGATCCGATACATCAATTCGCTGATCAATACAAATCAGCGATATGTCTGCGTATCCCGTCCCCGGCGCTTTGGCAAGACGATGGCGGCGGATATGCTCTGCGCCTACTATGGCCGGGAGGCAGACAGCCGGGAACTGTTTGAAAAGAGAAAGATCGCGGAAAACAGACCGTCTCACATTACAGATCAAACAGATGCCTGGGATGCTTACCTTGGAAAATTTGATGTGATCCGGCTGGTTATGACGGATTTTATAAACAGCAGAAGATCGGTGACGGAGGCAATTTCAACACTGCGGCTGCGTCTGCTTGAGGATCTTTCGGAGGCATACCCCGATACCCGATATGATGAAACGGATTTCCAGTACAGCTTTGAAAAGTTCTACAGACAATCCCAAACCCAGTTTGTGATCATCATCGATGAGTGGGACGCAGTGTTCCGTGAATATCCGGAGGACAAAGAGGGCCAGAAGAAGTATCTGGATTTTCTGCGGGACTGGCTGAAGGATAAGGAATACGTCGCGCTTGCGTACATGACGGGCATTCTGCCGATCAAGAAAAACGGCAAGCACTCTGCCCTGAATATGTTCGATGAGTATTCCATGCTGCAGCCCATGCAGATGGCGTCGTATACCGGTTTTACGGAGAATGAGGTCAGAGATCTATGTGACACATTTGAAATGAGTTATCCGGAAATCTCTGAGTGGTACGATGGGTATTGCATCAGCGACTGGGTTCCGGTAGGAAAGAGAAAAATGTATCGGGGAGGTAATTACGAGGAGCACAGGCTGCGTATTTACAGCCCCCTGTCCGTTGTGAAAGCCATGCGCAACGGAGAGATCTGTAATTACTGGAACGAGACCGAGACCTTTGAGGCGCTGAAGCAGTATGTGGACTGGAACTTTGACGGACTGAAGGAAGAGGTCGCGATCCTGATGGACGGTGGACGGGTTTCTGTGGATGTCACCGGATATCAGAACGACATGACCACCTTTCACAGCAAGGACGATATTCTGACGATGTTTGTCCATCTGGGATATCTTGGCTATGACAGCGACACAAAGAAAGTCTTTATCCCCAACCAGGAGGTCCTGCAGGTCTTTAAGACCTCCACAAAGTCCAGAGAGTGGACGGCGACCTTTCGCGCGCTGGCAAATTCCCGAAAGCTGCTGGAGGCCACATGGGCCTGCGACGAAGAGACGGTGGCGGAACTGCTGGAAGCGGCGCACGACCGGACGGGGAACAAAAGCTACCACAGCGAGGCAGGGCTCAGCTATGCGGTTCAGCTGGCCTATTATGCGGCACAGGATGATTATACCCTGATCCCGGAGCTGGACACGGGGAAGGGCTATGCGGATCTGGTGTATATCCCGAAAAAGCCGGATCTCCCGGCGCTGCTGGTCGAGCTGAAGTATGAAAAAGACGCCAATACCGCCATCGAACAGATCCACCGGCAGAAGTATCCGGAGAGGCTGGAGCACTACAGAGGGAAGCTGATCCTGGTTGGGATCAATTATGACAGGAACCTTCCAAATGACAAACCTGGCTTCAAGCATCACAGCTGCAGAATTGAGCGGGGATAAGGAGCACAGTTTGTCGGCTTTAGAGAATAAGCGCTGATGAGCGCACAACAGATATGATAGGTTTTGGGACTGACTCAGAGTGAGACAGTCCCTGAGCTTTTATATGCAGGGCAAATGGGGGAAAATGCCATCTGATCCCGGATTTATGCGCATAAAACGAATTCAGAATCCCAGAGCGAGGCTGCCCTGGGATATTTCCATGCGCCTGCGCTGGTGCAGCTGTCACCGGGAATCCCGCTCTTGCTTTGCAAAGTCCAGAAACTGCTTCAGCGGGGAATTCACCGGCTCCCGATAGAAGAAGCCGTAACGATGGCAGCAGCCCGTCTCAAAAGGGAGAATCTGAAAATTCGGAAGCAGGTAGGTCCATGCTTCGGGGATCTGGACGATCCAGTTGTTGATGCTGCAGTCAATGAAGAGCGGGAAGTCATAGCGTTTTGCGCGCCGGATCGTCAGCCCTGCCCCGGAAAGATCTTTCGCCAGCTGATCCAGTTCTGCAGAGAGGTTCACGGGAGCGCTCACCAAGGTATACGGCTGCATATCAGTATAGTCGATCTGCTTCAGACCAGCCAGCGGATGGGACTTGGGGACCGCGAAAACAATCCGGTCCGTACAGAGCTCCAGAAAGGAATAATCCGCCTGCCAGGGCTCTCCGTCCCGGACGCTCTCGATCAGGTCCGGGTACTCCCCCTGACGGTGAAGCCGGAATTCATCCCGAATCCGCACGGTGCGGAGCTGGTATTGTTCATGCTCCGAGACAAACTTCCCCCAAAGACTGTAAAACAGACTGCAGTTCTGCCACATGCTGGTGCCGAGGACAATGCAGTTTTCCTGCTCGAAGCGCATGGTCTGGATATGCTCCTGAATGATATGACTTCTTTCCACGAGTTCACGGCCTTCCGACGCGAGGTAACGCCCGATCTCTGTCAGACGCACACCGTGGGTTGTCCGGTGGAAAAGACTGGCCCCGATGTCCTCCTCCAGACTGCCGATCTGCTGCGCCACTGCGCTGCTGGAGATAAACAGCTTCTCTCCGGCGCGGGAAAAGCTGCCGCATTCGGCGACGGTAAGGAAGGTTTCCACCTGCTTCAGATGCATGGATCTCACTCTCCGGTTCAAAGGTTTTCCTTGGAACCATCATAACATAATTGCGCTTCCGTTTCAATCTGATCTGTGAAATAATAGACTGGTTCCAAGCAAAAATACATACAGAAAAGGAGAAAATGTATGAGCAAACAACTGACTCGTCGTGACTTTCTGAAGGGCACCGCCGCCGGTGCCATCGGCCTTGCCGCCCTCGGCGTTGCGGGCATTCCCGCAGCCAAGGCAGAGGGAACCTACAAGGCCGGCACCTATCAGGCCACCGCTTACGGCAACCTGAGCTATGTGACCGTGGAATGCACATTCAGCGAGACCGCCCTGGAGAAGGTCGACATCATCTCCCAGAACGAGACGCCGGTCCTCTTCTCCCAGGTTCAGGATCAGCTGATCCCCGCCATCGTGGAAAATCAGGCCCTTGGCCTGGACAGCATCACCGGCGCCTCCAATTCCTCCCGCGCCGTCAAGGAAGCCATCGCGGACTGCGTTGCGCAGGCCGGCGGCGATCCGGAGGCATGGCTGGGCAGAACCGTTGAGGCGACCGCCGGTGCGGATGAGACCTATGACGTCGACATCTGCGTCGTCGGCTGCGGCGGCTCCGGTTTCATGGCATCCGTCAGCGCAGGCAAGCTGGGCGCCAAGGTCCTCACCATTGAGAAAGCCAGCTCCGTCGCCGGTGTCAACGGCATCAAGGTCTCCGGACCCTTCGCCGTCGATACGTCGGTTCTGCATGAGCGCGAAGGCGGCACGACCCTGGAGGTCGATGAAGTCTTCCAGCACGTCATGAACTACACCCACTGGACTCCGAACCCGGCTCTGATTCACCGCTGCCTGGACGAGAGCAAGAACGCTGTCGAGAACCTGGTCGGCATCGGCTACAAGATGCAGGAGGCCAACTTCCGTTTCGAGACTCCGTTCTATCAGGAAAAGGGCGGTTTCCACCTGATCACCAACTCTCTGGATGAGCGCGTTGAGCTCTGGAATAAGGCACTCGAAGACGCCGGCGTTGAGGTCCTCTTCAATACCACCGCGACCGGCCTGATCATGGACGGCGACAAGGCGGTCGGCGTTACCGCGAAGAAGGCGGACGGCACCAGCGTGACGGTCAATGCCAAGGCCGTCATCATCGCTTCCGGCGGCTATCTCGGCAACCGCGACCTGCAGGAGAAGTTCCTGAAGACCCGCAAGCTGAATGCGGCGGCCGGCGGCAACAGCCTCTGCACCGGCGACGGCATCATGATGGCCGAGGACGCGGGCGCCGTGCTCTGCAAGACCTTCGGTTACTGCCCCTGTGAGTACGGCGGAACCAACTCCAAGGCTTCCCGTCCGGCCAAGCAGGATAAGTATGACCAGAACTACGCCTTCAAGTTCGGCCTCTACGGCAACCTGCTGGTCGATCAGGAAGGCAAGCGCTTCATCAACGAAGGTCTGCTCTGCGACTATCCGATGAGCTACGGCTCTGAGCAGATCGTGCTGAACGCCCCGTGGTACGGCATTGTCGACCAGGCCTATGTGGACGCCATGACGACCCAGGGTCTGTATGAGTACACCATCGCCAAGGGCGCCACCACGGACGAAGGCGTCTGGTTCATCGGCAACTACTTCAAGGGCCGTATTCTGGACAAGCTTCCCGAAGACCTCGAAGAAGGCATCAAGGAAGGCTGGGTTGCCAAGGCGGACACCATCGAAGAGCTGGCCGAGAAGTTCGGTCTGACCAATCTGCCCGAAACCGTTGCCAAGTACAACGAGTTCTGCGACAAGGGCGTGGACGAAGAGTTCGGCACCAATCCCTGGTACCTCAGCAAGTGCGAGACCGGCCCGTTCTACGCTGTTGAGTGCGAGCCCTCCGCCTGGAGCACCTTCGGCGGCATCCGCACGGATGACCAGCTGCGCGCTCTCAAAGCCGACAACACCCCGCTGCAGGGCCTGTATGTGGTCGGAACGGACAACGGCTCCATGTACTACAGCCCGTACTATGATGTGCCCGGCTTCTGCTACGGCCTCTGCGTCGACTCCGGCTATATCGCCGCCACCGAGGCAGTCGAGTACATTAAGTAAGTCCGCGAGCGGCGCGAATCGCTCTCTGAAAACAAAACGAAGCGTCCCGGAAGCTTACCGAAAGGTGCCTTTCCGGGGCGCTTTTTCAGCCCGGTCATATCCCGGTCATATGTGAAAGCCCAATCATGAATCCGGAAACCGCGTGATTGTTTTTGTTGCTCATCCCGGACAAGTCTGCTATAATCTGCCCATCTTGCTCAAAGCACAATCTTGATAAGTGATGGATGTAAACAATGACAGGTACTGCCATCGACAATCGAATGTTCTATAAGCGCCTCTGGGCCCTTGCGCTGCCCATCTCGTTCCAGAGTCTGATGCTGGCCATGGTGGCGGCCTTCGATGCCCTGATGCTGGGGCGCGTCGCCCAGGAGGAGATGACGGCGGTGTCGCTCGCCACCCAGATCCAGTTTGTACAGAACATGTTCCTCATGTCCGGTACGGCGGCGGGATCCATCCTCGGTGCGCAGTATTTCGGAAAAGGCGACCGCAGGACCATCGAGGAACTCTTTAACCTCATGCTCCGCTTCTGCGGCCTGATTTCCGTCCTGTTTTTCCTGGCCTGCGAGCTCATTCCGGGAGCCCTGATGCACGCCTTTACTCACGATCCGGTCCTGATCGGGATCGGCAGCGCGTATCTGAGAATTGCCGGGTGGTCCTATCTGCTGACCGGAGTGTCCCAGTGCTATCTTGCGGTGATGAAGTTCACCGACCATGTCTCTCCGGTTGCCTGGATCAGCTCTTCTGCTGTGATTGCAAACATCATCCTGAACGCGGTGTTCATCTTCGGTCTTCTCGGCCTGCCGCGCATGAATGCCCGCGGCGCCGCGCTGGCCACCACGCTCTCCCGTGTGATCGAACTCGGACTCTGCATCGCGGTCTCCGCCCGGGAGGGATATGTCCGCCCGGCATGGGACCGTTTCCTGAAGGGACAGAAGCAGCTGCGGCAGGATTTTACCCGGCAATGCCTTCCCCTGCTGGGCGCGTCGCTCTTCTGGGGGGTCGGCTTCACGTCCTATACGGCCATCATGGGCCATATGGGCTCGGACGCCGCGGCGGGCAATGCGGTCGCCTCCGTGGTGCGCGATCTGGTCTGCTGTGCCTGCAACGGCATCGGCAGCGCGGCCGGCATCATGGTGGGCAATGCCCTCGGAGCGGGTGATCTGGAACGGGGAAAGGCCTACGGCATCAGGCTCAGGAACATCTCCTGGGTCATTGGCTTCGCTTCTACGGCGCTGGTGCTGGCCGTGACGCCGCTGGTGGTGCGGATGGTGATCCTGACCGAGGAAGCCCGGAGCTATCTTACCGGGATGATGGTCATCATGGCGTTCTATATGATCGGCCGCTGCGTCAATACCGTCTCCATCAACGGCGTGCTGGACGGCGGCGGAGATACCGTCTTCGATCTCTACAGTCTGGCGGTGTGCATGTGGGGCATCGCGATCCCGCTGGCCCTGCTGGGGGCCTTTGTATTCCACTGGCCGGTGCTGGCGGTCTATTCCTGCACCTGTCTGGACGAGGTCGGAAAAATCCCCTGGGTGATGATCCGCCTGAGAAAATATAAATGGGTCCGGGACCTGACGAGAGAAGCGATTTAAAACAGCCCGGGAAACAGAGTACATCTTCACTCTGTTTCCCGGGCTGAACGATTAGGCGAGGTCAGGCCCTGCCGCAGAACCTTCGAGGCGAAACACGATAATTAACGGAAAAGACAGGAATTCCTCTTTTGTCTGTGTATATAATAAAGACCGACAGAGAATCATTCACGGAGGTATCATGCATGATCATAAGCAGAAGACTGATCAGCGCGGCAATCGCCCTGGTGGGATCATCGGTCGGGCTGGTGCTGTCGGCGGCTCATACCAAAAAGGAACTGATCGATATCCGGCATGAAAAGTTTGAAGAACTGACAAAGGCAAAGGAGAAGCGGATGAACAAGCTGAACACAGGCCTGGAGGAATACAGAAACACACCCGGAGCGGTCCTGCTTGACGTCCGGGAAAAAGACGATTACGACGAGGGACACATTCCGGGCGCGGTTCACGCGGATCTGAAGACGATTCAGTTTCTGCACTACGGTCTTGAGACGCCGCTGTTCCTCTACTGCTACCGCGGCAACCGCAGCGCCATGGCGGCGGGGATCCTGCGGGATGCGGGGTTTCAGAACGTGAAGGACATCGGCGGGATCGACTGGTACAGCGGAGAACTGGAACAATAAAAAAGACAACTGCCGGCAGGTTCGCCGGCAGCTGCCGTTTAAACGGACAATATGAAAGAAGATCAGACCGCGCCGGGCTTGCCGAGCATGCGGAACATGTTCTTCTTATAGGCTTCTACACCGGGCTGGTCAAAGGGATTGACGCCGGACATGTAGCCGGAGAGGGCGCAGGCGAGTTCGAAGAAGCCGATGAGTTCGGCGAGGCCTTCTTCATCGCGGGCCGAGCAGTTGATAACGATGTTGGGAACACCGCCGTCGATGTGCGCCTCGCGGACGGCTTCCGCGGCGACGTTGCAGATCTCGGCGAGATCCCGGCCGGCGATATAGTCCAGACCGTCTGCGTTGTCATCGGAAGCGGGAACGGGGTAGGCGTGACGGGAATGGGTGAAGCGGACGATGGATTCCATCAGGTTCCGCGGACCCTGCTGAATGTACTGACCCATGGAGTGCAGGTCGGCGGTGAATTCCACGGAGGCGGGAAGAATGCCCTTGTTGTCCTTGCCTTCGCTCTCACCGTAGAGCTGTTTCCACCACTCCGCCATGAAGCGGAAGCTGGGCTCATAGCAGCCGAGAATCTCAACGGTGTAGCCCTTGCTGTACAGGTTCTGACGGGCGGCGGCATACTGCCAGGCGGGGTTCTCGGGGCTGCGCATATCGAGAGCTTCGAACTCACGGATTGCAGCGGTGATGACACGGCGGACATCAATCCCGGCCACCGCCATCGGAAGCAGACCGACCGCGGAGAAAACGCTGAAACGGCCGCCGACATCATCGGGAACCACAAAGCTCTCCCAGCCGTTGGCGTCGGCCAGAGACTTCAGCACGCCGCGATGTGCGTCGGTGGTGGCAAAGATATGCTTTCCTGCATCCGCGCCGTACTTCTTGTCGAGCAGTTCGCGGAAGATGCGGAAGGCGATGGCGGGCTCCAGCGTGGTGCCGGACTTGGAAATGACGTTCACGTCGAAGTCGCGGCCGCCGAGCTTCTCAATGGTATCGCTCAGCGCGTCGGCCGAAAGGCCGTTGCCGACGAAGAAGATCTCAGGATCACCGCGGCCGAGAACCGGACGCAGCAGCTCGATGGCGCCGCGGGCGCCGAGATAGGAGCCGCCGATGCCGATGACGACGAGGGCCTTGGAACGAGAACGGATGGTATCCGCGGCGGCCAGGATGCGGTCAAGTTCCGTTTCCTTGATCTTCTGCGGCAGATGGAGCCAGCCGGTGAAATCCGCACCGAGACCGCTGCCGGAAGTGAGCACGTCATGGGCTCTCGCAACGGCCGCAAAATCGGGACCGGCCTGTGTAAAGAAGCGCTGAGCGCCGGATAAATCAACCTGAATCATAGAGAAAACCTCCCCAAAATCATATCATGCCTTATTATATCGATTTTGCGCCGGAAATCAACAGAGAATTCACAAAAAGTCGGGAAACAAAGGTTTACAGAATTATGAATAAACTGCGTGATAATAATGAATAAAAGGTTGCAAAACGAAAAAGAAGTGGCGAAAAGAAGCGGGTTTTCGACTTTTTGAACAGAGTTTTCAACAGAATGAAAATGCATAAAGTCGAGAATTCGGTTGACATAACCGAAAAATCCCGCGTAGAGAAAGCGTACACGTGAAATACCCGTCAAAGTCTGCCAAAATGCTTGACGGAAGCAGACAGGGATAGTAAAATATCCGCAGCAGTTACAGGAAACTGCGGTTCTGTCCGGGAAAGGAGCCTGCGATGAGGCGGCGTTTTAATTGGGATAAGCGATATCTGTATTGGGGAGTAACGGCATTCTGCGTCATCGCCGCGGCCCTCCTGTTTTACTTTGCGGTAGGGAACATCACGGTCTTCGGAAGCGCCGTTTCCCGCCTTGTGAGCATTCTGGCGCCGTTTATCTGGGGTCTGGTGATCTGCTATCTCCTCTCACCGCTGATGCGCAGCGTCGAAAGCCGGCTGTTTCTCCCGCTGGCCAGGAAGCTCTACAGGAAGAACAAAAAGAACGACGGGCATCGCTTCGCCAGGGTCCTCACGGTGATCTTCTGCGAAATCGTCCTGATCCTCGTTCTGGTGGCCCTGGTATACCTGATCATTCCGCAGATGCTCAGCAGTGTACAGACGCTGATTTCCAACAGCGGCGCCTACATCGACAACCTCTCCCAATGGGCGGACGGCCTGTTTGAAAACTATCCGGTGCTGGACGATTATCTGGGCGGATTTCTGGACAACTTCAACACCAACCTCGGCAACTGGCTGGAAACCAAGCTGCTTCCCCGGGTAGGAAGCGTGGTTTCCTCCGTAACAACCGGTGTCTACGGGGTGGCCAAGAGCATCTACAACCTCATCATCGGCATCATCGTCTCCATCTATCTCCTGAGCGACAAGGAGGGGTTTGTTGCGGCGGTAAAGCGGATGATGTACTCCGTGTTTTCGGTGGAGACCGCGGATCGGCTGCGCAGCGGTCTGAACTTTGTGGACAGGACGTTTATGAGCTTCCTGAACGGCAAGCTGCTGGACTCGCTGATCATCGGAATTATCTGCTACATCGTCTGCTCCATCCTGCAGATGCCCTATACCCTGCTGGTCAGCGTCATCGTGGGTGTGACCAACATCATCCCCTTCTTCGGCCCGCTGATCGGCGCGGTTCCGAGCGCCCTGATCATTCTGATGGTAAATCCGACAAAGTGCCTGATCTTCGTCATTTTTGTCATTATCCTGCAGCAGATCGACGGCAACATCATCGGACCGCGCATCCTCGGCAATTCCACCGGCATTACCGGCTTCTGGGTCATGTTTTCCATCATCCTGGGCGGCGGTCTCTTCGGCTTCTGGGGACTGCTCCTGGGCGTGCCGGTGTTTGTGGTGATCTACTCTCTGGTGACCAACCTGATCGTGAAGAAGCTCAAGAGAAACGACCTGCCCTGGGAGCTGGAGGACTATAAGGAGCTGGAATATATCGACCCGGCGACCCTGCAGGTTGTGAAGAAAGCCAGTGTGCGGAGAGAAGAGCTTGCCCGCGAAAAGGCCTTGAAACAGGAGAAAGGCAGCAGGGAGAAAGCCGGGCAGGAGACCGTATCCCAATGAAGTACCTGATCGCGACGCTGGGCTGCAAGGTCAATCAGTTCGAGACCCAGGCAATGGAGGAGCGGCTGCAGCGGGACGGGCACCTGCCCGCAGTCCCGGGGGAGCAGGCGGATGCGGTGATTGTCAACACCTGCGCGGTGACTGCGGAGAGCGGCCGGAAGTCAAGGCAGATGATCCGCCGCCTGCACGAGGAGAATCCCGGCGCAGTGGTCGCGGTCTGCGGCTGTTATGCCCAGCTGAGTCCGGAGGAGAACGCGGAGATCGGCGCCAGCGTGATCTTCGGGACAGGAGACCGGATGGCCTTTGTCGAAGCGGTGGAACGTGCCGTGGCCTCGGGAGAGGCCGTCAGGCAGATTGACCGGCCGTTTTCCCGGAAGACCATCGAACTGCTCCCGGCGGGGGCGGTATCCGGCAGGACCCGCGCCATGCTGAAGATTCAGGACGGGTGCCGGAACTTCTGTACCTACTGTATCATCCCCTATGTCCGTGGCAGCCTGCGCAGCATGCCGATTGCCGACGCGGTTTCGGAGACCGGGAGACTGCGGGAAGAGGGGTACCGCGAGCTGGTGCTCACCGGCATCGAAGTGGCGTCCTACGGACTGGACCTGGACGGAAAGCCGACTCTGGCGGATGTGATCGAAGCGGTGGCGGCGGAATCGGGCGAAATGCGGCTGCGCCTCGGCTCCCTGGAGCCGACGGTGATCACGGAGGACTTCTGCCGGAGGCTGGCCGATACCGGAAAGCTCTGCCGTCATTTTCATCTCTCGCTGCAGAGCGGCTGCGACCGGACACTGAAGGCGATGAACCGGAAATATGACACGGCGTTTTTCTTCCATACGACGGAGCTGCTGAGACGGTACTTCCCCGGTTGTGCGCTGACGGGAGATCTCATCGCGGGCTTCCCCGGCGAGACGGAGGAAGACCACGCCGAGACCTTAAACTTTCTGCGCCGCTGCGCCTTTTCGGAACTCCACGTGTTCCCCTATTCCAGAAGACCTGGAACGCCGGCGGACAAACTCCCGGACCAGCTGACACAGGCGGTGAAGAGCCGCCGCGCCCACGAGGCCAAGCAGGTCTCGCTGGAGACGGGAAAGGCCTTTCTTGAGGCGAGCGTGGGACAGATCCTGCCGGTGCTGTTTGAAAGCCCGGAGGGAGAAGGATCCGTCGGACACAGCGACACCTATCTTCGTGTCCGGGTACCGGAGCCGGGTCTCCGCGGGCAGCTGCGGAATGTGCGCATTCTCCAGACAGAAGAGGACGGCCTCATCGGCGAGACCGTGTGATCGGCTGAGATCAATCAATACGATAATAATACACACAGGGACGGTCCTTTTGGGAACCGTCCCTGTGTGCGTATCCGGAGCAATATCCTGTGCGGCTCGGGAATTACGCCTTCTCTGCCGCTGCCGCCTGGCGGCGCTTTTTCGCGCGCTGCAGGTTCTCGCGGATCACCGGACCGACGGTCTGAATGAGAATGACGATGATGAGGACCAGACCCTGGAAGGTATCCTGAATGTCGACGCTGAGACCGGGGATGGAGACGATGATGAAGTTGATGGTGGTGTAAGACAGCGCACCGAAAATAACGCCGAGCAGCTTGCCTTTGCCGCCGGCCATGTTGACGCCGGCCAGAACCACCGAGGCGATGGCGTACATCTCGTAGCTCACACCGGAGGAAGCGGGGGTGACATTGCTGATCTTGCAGGCCTGCAGGAGACTGGCCACGCCGACGCAGAGTCCGGTCAGAATGAAGACGGAGATCTTCACCCAAGTGACGTTGATGCCGGCGAGGCGGGCGCTCTTCTCATTGGAACCGACGGCGTAGATGCTCTTGCCGTACTTGGTGTCTCTGGAAATCACGATGAAGAGGATCGCCATGAACAGGAAGACGAAGAAAATATAGGGCAGAGAGAAACCGCCGATCGTCAGCTTGCCGGCGCCGAAGGTTTTGCGGAGGAACATGTAGTTGCTGTTGGAACTCAGCATGGCAAACTGACTGGAGGAGGAGCCGCTGATCGCGGGATCGACCTTGCGCACCACCGAGAGTGTCAGAGAGCGGTAGATAAGCATGGTGCCCAGCGTGACCACGAAGGGAGGCATCTTCCCCAGGCCGACCAGCAGGCCGTTGATCGCGCCGCAGAGGGCACCGACGGCGAGCGCCGTGAGGATCATCAGCGGGATGGAATTGGTCACGTTGAAGACCACGATGGTCGCGCCGGTGCACAGCACCAGAGAAGACCCGACGGACAGGTCAATCTGTCCGGTGATGATGACAAAGGCCATGCCGAGGGCAATGGTGCCGACAATAACCGTGTTCTGGCTGCTGAGGATCGCCGCGATATGGCCGAAGTTGAAGGTGTTGCCGTTGGCCTGGATGGTGAACGCGTAGCCAATCATGATGATGACCAGAACAAAGATAAAGCTGTACTGAGACCAGATCCTGCCCAGCGAAATGCCGGAGCCTTTTTTCTCCTTCTTCATGATGCTGCCTCCTGTGTCGTCTCAATGGCGTTGGTGGAATAGAGCATGACGTCATGCTCGTTGACTTCGCTGTGCTCGAAGATTTTCACGATCCGGCCTTCATAGAAGACGACACAGCGGTCGGCTACTTTCTGGATCTCGGGAATTTCCAGCGTGTTGATGATAACGGTTTTTCCCTCCTGGGCAAAGCCGAGGATGAGCTTGTAGATTTCTTCCTTCGCACCCACATCCACGCCCTGGGTCGGATTGTCGAAGAGAAGCACATCGGCGCCGATGTTCAGCCAGCGGGCCAGAAAAACCTTCTGCTGATTGCCGCCGGAGAGGGCGAGAATGCTGTCAGAACTGCTGGCGGCCTTGATGTGAAGGGACTCCTTCTGCGCCTCATAGCGCCGGCTCTCCTCACTCATCCGGATGAAGGGCTTTTTTCGGCGGGAGAGCTCATGTTCAGCCAGATAGAAGTTTTCCATAATGGTCATGTCAGGTACGACGGAGTTCTCTTTCCGGTTGGCGGGCAGCATGGCGACGCCGTTTTTCATAAATCGGACAATGCTTCCGTCAAGCGCTTTCCCGCTGACGGACATATGCCCGCCTTCGGAAGGGAGAGCGCCGAACATGGTCTGCATCAGCTCGCTGGCGCCGCAGCCGGCCAGACCGGTAAAGGCGACGATCTCGCCCCGGCGGACGGTCAGATCGATGTCCTGGAAGCCCTGACCGCTGTAATGCTGCAGGCACAGGATCGGTTCACCGAGCTCGCGGGGAAGGTAAACATCCTCGTCGGTATAACTGCTGCCTACCATGTAGGAGGTGACTTCACGGGCATTGGTGTCTTTTATATATCCGGAGGCAACGTATTCTCCGTTTCTCAGCACGGTATAGCGGTCCGCGATGGCAAAAATCTCGGGCATCTTGTGCGAGATGAAGATAAACGATTTCCCCTGTGCTTTCAGTTTACGAAGAATGCCGAAGAGATGGTCAATTTCGCTGTTAGACAGAGCCGTCGTCGGCTCGTCGAGGATCAGAAGCTTTGCGTCCATATAAAGGGCGCGGCAGATCTCCAGGAGCTGTTTTTCGCTGGTTTTAAGTTCCGAGACCATGATGGTGGGATCCATATCCACGCCCAGGTCTTCAAACAGCTGTCTTGCGCGGGCGACCTGTTCTTTCTGCCGAAGCAGGCCAAGCGGACCCTTCAGCTCGCGGCAGAGAAAGATGTTGTCGGCAACGGTCAGGTCGTTGATCACGTTCAGTTCCTGGTGGACAAATGCGATTCCGGCCTGCTCCATCTGGGTGATGGTCGGGGTTGGATAGTCCCTGCCGAGAAAACGGATGGAACCGGAGTCTGCAGGGATGACGCCGGTCAGAATGTTCATCAGGGTGGATTTCCCGGCGCCGTTTTCACCGAGAAGGGCGTGGATTTCGCCTTCTTCCACCGAAAAATGGATGTCCGTCAGGGCCTGGGAGCCGCCAAAGGCCTTGGACACATGGTTCATTTCAAGGATCGTCATGATGCTGTCTCCTTGTGAAGATTAAGGCGTTAGCTGTGGAAAGGCGGATGCAGGGGGCTGCCCTGCATCCGCAAAAGTCAGATTGTCTGTGAGAATCAGTGGCCCTGGAAGCCTTCGAAGTCGTTGACGTTGCCCGCGTCAACAATCCAGGTGGGCTGATACTCGCCGGAGCCAACCTCATAATCCCAGTCGCCGGAGAGATAGGTCAGACCCTTCTCGATGATGTCCTGCATCATCTTCGGGCTGAAGTACATGGACATCATGTCGTCGAAGTACTCCTTGGCCAGCTCGGACTGATCATCCGTGCCCGCCATGACATCATAGAGCTCCTGCATGCCGCCGATGGCGGAGATGTAGACATCCATATCCTTGAGGTCTGCCAGCGTCTCGGCGGAAGCACCGGCCTCGAGATAGTTGAGCACACCGAAGGTCATCTCATCGTCCATGGAGTAGATGAAGAGCTTGCCGGTGTTGGCTTTCGCAGCGGCGACGATCTCATCGAACTTCTGCTCGATGTAGCTGTAGGCGCCGTCAGCGGACCAGTTGCAGACGACCGTGTAGCCGTTGAAGATGGCATCCAGCTGATCCTGGGTCCAGACGGTGGTGGTCTCGTACTCGCCGGTCTGGGCGTCGGAGTACTTCACTTCGCCGCGCAGGAACTGCTCAAAGCCTTCCTGACGACGGGAGCAGACGGTTCCGTTGTCACCATAGAGCACAACGACGGTGTCGCCCGGCTCCATGCCGTTCTTCTGCAGCCAGTAGGCAATACCGGCACCGCACTGCCAGTTATCGCCGGAGGCATTCAGTGCGGCATAGGCCTCGGTGGCCTCAATGATGCGGTCGAAGGAGATGAAGGGGATCTCTTCAAAGTACAGAGCTTCCTGACCGGCCTGGGCGGAGTCGTCCAGCGCCATCATGACAACCAGGGCCGCATCGCCGTTGGCGATGATGGTGTTGCACTGGTCGACCTGCTCTTCACCGGAAGAGGCGGGCATGTAGACCGCTTTGTAGGTTCCTTCCGCGGTGATTTCGTCACACTTGGCCTGGGCATAGGCACCGGCCTGTGCGGTCCAGCCGTGGTCGGGGGTGGGGCCCAGAACATAGATGGTCTGTCCGGCGGCAAAGGCGGTGCTTCCGCCGATAGCTGCCAGGGAGAACACCATGCAGAGGGTCAGGATGAGTGCCAGAGTCTTTTTCATAGCGTTTCCTCCATTTTTGTGTATTTTTATAATACTGCTTGCGCAGTTATTACCGTTTACTGACCGAAGATCTCGTCAACTTCGACCGTGCGGCCCTGCTCGGCGGAGAGCATGGAAGCAAAGACCGCTTCCATTGATTTGAGGATGTCCTTTGCGTCCAGGATGCTTGGACGGCCTTCCTCCACAGCGGCAACAAATTCATCGATCACACCGGAGGCGGTCTGGTTGTCGTTGGTCTGGATCTGTTCGACATCATAACAGGTCTTCGTGCCGTCGGAGGCGATCACGACGATGGAGTGGTCCGGATCGTCGTAAATCCGCATGATGCCCTTTGTGCCGTAGAGGACGGTTGAATTGTCTTCCGCGCCATAATAGGTCCAGCTGGCGGTCATAGTCCCGAAGGCCCCGCCGGACATCTCGTAGATACAGACAGCGTTGTCATCGACACCGATCAGCTCATCATCCGGGCCGCGCTTGTCCAGGGTGGCGAGACGGGCAGTCGTACGCACCACATCCTGATCCAGCAGGAAGCGAAGCAGGTCGGTCTTATGAATGCCGAGATCCGCCATGGCGCCCATCGCGGCTTTGGTCTTGTCGAAGAACCAGGTCCCCTTTCCGGGATTGACCGACCAGGTTTCGGGACCGCCGTGACCGAAGACCGTGCGGAACGTGACGACCTTTCCGATAACACCGGCCCGCAGAAGTTCTTTTGCCTTCACATGAGCCTTGGCAAAGCGCTGGTTCTGACCGATCAGAAGACGCTTGCCGGCCCTTTCCGCTTCGCAGAGCATGTGCTCACAGTCCTCCAGCGTGATGGCCATGGGCTTTTCACAGAGAACATGCTTCCCGGCGCGCAGGGCCTGGATCGTGAGTTCCGCGTGGGCGTAGTTAGCGGCGCAGACGGACACGGCGTCAATCTCAGGATCGGCAAAGAGCTCTTCCGCAGTCGCATAGACCTTTCCGCCGTATTTGGCGGCCATCTCCTCGGCCCGATGGGTGCTTGGATTGAAGAAGCCGACGAGCCTGGCATTTTGATTGGCGGCATATTCCGGGATGTGACGAACCTGCGCAATTTTTCCACAGCCGACAACACCAATTTTCAGCATAGTTTCACCTCTAAATCAAGCAAAATTAAGGCAAAAATGATCTTTTATTTATGTCGCTATTATAGCAACCGGATCTTTTTCTTGTCAAACTTCTTTGAAGAACACCAGTATTTTCAGTACTTACTACAAAATTTAAAGGCTTTTTTTGTAGAATATGACGATGCTTGGAAATTTGCTTGACAAAGCATATTTCGGGCGTTTAGACTGAATAAAAAAACAGGAAAGAGGGAATGTCTTATGTTTCATTTCGGATTATTAACCGCCATTCTGGACGGCTGGAACTTTGAAGAAGCCGTCGACACCGCGGCAGAAATGGGCTTTGAGTGCCTGGAAGTCGCCTGCTGGCCCGCGGGCAAGGCCGAGCGCCGCTACGCCGGTGTCAGCCACATCGACGCCGAGCGTGTGCTGGAAGACGATGATTATGCCGTCTAT
>JAFTFT010000044.1 GCA_017458335.1 Oscillospiraceae bacterium | reverse complement strand
CTCTACGCCGAGGAGCTGGCCGTCATCATCCCCATCCCCGAGGCGGTGCTGGACGACAGCAACTATGACATCTGGGGCGAGGTAAAGCCCCGCATCGTGGAAGCGATGGGCCGCCGCATCGACGAAGCGATCCTCTTCGGCATCGGCAAGCCCAGCACCTGGCGCAAGAGCATTGTGGACACGGCGAAGGACGCCGGGAACGCGGTCACCGAAAGCACCGGCGCGAGCGCAGACCTCTATGCCGACATCATGGGCGAGGGCGGCGTGATCGCCAAGGCAGAGGAGAGCGGTTACATGCCGACCGGCGTCATGAGCGCGGTCAGCATGCGGGCAAAGCTCCGCGGCCTCACCGACAAGAACGGCCAGCCGCTCTTTATCTCCAGCATGCAGGGGAAGACCCAGTACATGCTCGACGGCATGGAGATGAGCTTCCCGATGAACGGGGCCTGGGATCCCACGGAAGCCTTGATGATCGTCGGCGATTTCCACCAGCTGGTGTACTCCATCCGCCAGGACGTGACCTATAAGGTCCTGACCGAGGCGACCATCGTGGATCCCAGCAACAAGCAGGTGGTCTATTCCCTGGCACAGCAGGACATGGTGGCGCTGCGCGCGGTGATGCGCCTGGGCTGGGAGATCCCGAACCCCGTGAGCAGCTACCGCGAGACCCTTGGCCTCTACAGCCCCTTCGCGGTCTATCTGCCCGCGGACTGACGCCGGAGATGACCCACTTCGCCGGGCGCTTCTCCGAGATGGCGAAAGGTTGAACAGGGGACAGTTTTTATTATCCTGGAGGTTATGTTATGTATGCAAGTTATCAGGACTATGTCGAAACCTTCGGCGGGAGGGCGATCCCGGACGAGGCGGAGTTTAACCGCCTCGCCCTCCGGGCCGGGCCGGTATTGGACCGCCTGACCGGCGGACGCGCTGCGAACTATCAGGACCGGGAAGGGAAGCTTGCCCTGGCCTGCTGTGCGGTGACGGAAAAGCTCTTTGAGCAGGAAGAGCGAAGGCGGCATGAGGCCGGAAGAGGGAGCGTCGCTTCGGAGAAGGTCGGGGACTGGCAGGTGCAGTATCGGACCGTCGGCCGGGCGGAGCTGAACGCGGAGCTCGCGGCGCTGGCGGAACTGTACCTGTTCGGAACGGGTCTGCTCTATCGGGGCGTGCCGGCGCTGACGGAATGGTAATGATTCAATGATAAATGTTCAATGATTAATGATAAATGGATGCCACATACGGTTTCCCTGATCTGCTTTCATCAAGATACCCCCTTCCTTGTACTTCTCCGCGGCGTGATGCTCCAGAGCATGAACGGCCGGAGCGTTCAGCGCCGCGGAGATGTGGAAGAGAACGAGGCGACGCTCTATATCCCCCTGTCGGTACGGGCGGAGAACGCGGCGGGAGAGGACTTGAGTTTCCTGCCGCCGCTGGAATACGCCCGCTGCCCGGATCCGGAGAAGCACTGGACGCTGCAGCCGGAGGGGGAGAGCGCCGGCCGCTGCAGCTTCTTCGTGAAAGGCGAACTCCCGAAGGCCTGTTCTCTCGCCGAAGCCAGAGAGAACTATGACTTTGTCTATGTTGTGGCGGGGTGGAAGCTGCACGATTACGGTTCCCCGGCGCTTCAGCACTGGGAAGTCGTTTCCAGGGTATCTTCTCACTACTATCAATACGGCAGCTAGCGAACACAGGGAAAGAAAAAAAGACCCCGCCTTTCGGCGGAGTCGGAGTCGTAATCAGTCCTTCTTGCTGTTGCCCGCAAAGCGCATCAGCAGGTCCAGAATCTTCAGGTAGACCCAGATCACGGTGAAGACCAGACCGAAGGCCGCGGACCACTCATACTCCTTGGGATAGCCTTCTTCGACGCAACGCTGGATCAGGGAAAAATCGCTGATCAGGAACAGCGCGGCGATCACCAGACCGATCACATCCAGTGTGACGGAGAGGGCGGCGTTCTGCACCAGCGCCTGCGCATAGGGGCGGGTGACGGGAATCAAGAAACCGATGAAGGTGAAGAGGCCGACAGCCAGAGAACCCAGGAACAGAGACAGCATCACGGCGCGATACTTTTTGCCGTCTCTGATGCGGCCGGAGGTATACAGGCGGCTCATCACCGCGACAACCGCGACCGTGAGGAGCAGGGCTTCCAGGCCCAGGTACTCATAACCGGACAGGACGTTGAACACGAGGAAGGAGATCACATAGCCCTGGCTGATGGAGTAGAGCGTGCCGGAAACGGGAATCGTCTTCCGGACGAAAATCCCGATCAGCTCGGCGACAAAGCCGATGAGCAGAACCGCAACCAGAATAACGGCCTCTGTCTTCGTGAGGGTCAGGGTAAACTTGCCATAAACCGCGACCGTCTGCCAGACCGGCTCTCCGGCGAACACGGCCTGCGCCACGATCTGCAGCACGATGCCCGCCAGGGTCATCAGAAGAAAGAAACCGGTCTTGGAAGCAATACCGGAATAGGTGGCGGCATCGTCAGACGCACGTTCCGTCACCCGGCTCAGACGGCTCAGAACCGGATTGGAGTGAAACAGGGTAGGAGAGGGTCTGTTTTCCATGGTCAGTGTGTTCATCTTTCAGTACTCCTTTGCAATCTCGATACGGATGCGGCGCGACGGATGCGGCGCGTCAGAATCCGCGAAGAAGTCAGTTCTCGTAGGTGAGAACGAAAAGGACGTCCGGCTCCCTGCGCTGCGCGGCTTCCAGCGCGGCCTGTGCTTCGGCCTCAGACACGAAAGGTCCGGCAACCTTTTCACCGCCGAATCTGTCCACGTAATAGCGTCTGCCGTCGGCACCGCCGGCGACTTCGTTGAGGGCCTCCTGATTCAGGTTCTTCATTTCTTCGTTTGACATTTCTGTTTCCTCCTTTGTTTGGATGTTTCTTCTTCATTTTGTAATGGATCTGCGCTTTGACAGCCTGCCTGTCGCAGCCCTGTTTTTCATTGACGGTGTCATCATAGCACAGGAACGGTCACAGAACAGGCACACGGAAACCGGGGTTCTGAAAACGGCCACGGCATACGGCCGCCGGAATACCGGCTGTGCGGACGGGCAGGTTTCGCCTTTTTCCGACACCCGTTAGAATACCATAAAGCAGGCGGAATTTCAACAAGGCGAGGATTGAAACACAAAGAACATCCATGCCGCAAAGCCGCACACAAAATGCATGAGTAACATTACTTTGTAACCGTCACACGCATTAACCGTTCCGCATGTCCGGAGCTTATTAGGCTATTATGAACATTTCTGACATTCTTACCTGGCTCTCCGCCGCGCCCCAGCTTTCCGGCGCGCCCCTTAACTTCAATTATCTCCCGAGTTACTCCGGCTGGTCCCTGACGATCCCGAAAGCCGAGACCCGTATGGACATCCTCGGCAACCGCCGCGAACTCTTGCAGCTGAAGATCACCCGGCGCTATACGATCCAGTCCAACGCCGACCGCCTCGCCGTCGTCGAAGCTTTGGAAGACCTCGCCGCCTGGGCCGAAGAGAATCCACCGGATTTGGAAAGCAGGCTTCCGGATGAGCGCCCGCAGGCGCCATGCAAGCGAGCAACCGTTCGAAGAACGGCTCTTAGCGAGTCGCAATTCACCAGCCGCAACAACTCCGGCGTCGAAGACATCTCGATTACAATGAATGTTGAATGTTAAATGGAAAATGTTCAATGACGGTGAGCGCTCCGCGCTCTGTTCTGAATCATGCCCTGCGGGCATACCACAATTTAACATTTATCATTTCCAATTTCACATTCTAAGGAAGGAGGCCGCTCATGGCCGCAGACCTTACGTTTAACACCCCCTCGGGTCAGACCATCGCCCGGGAACTTCTGATTGCCTATCTCAACACCGGTACCGTCGCCGCACCGGTCTGGAGCCCCCTCGGCAAGCGCGTGGAGGACAGCTCCACGGAACTGGACTGGGAGAGCGAGATCACCCGCGACATCCTCGGCTCGACCTACGGCACCCTGAAGAAGCCGAAGATCACCCAGACCTTCGACCCCTGTGACCTGGACGGCGCCGACGCCGCGCAGCTGAAGATCTGGAACCTGGCCGTGAAGGACCAGGACGCCCAGGCCCTAGCGGCCCAGGATATGCTGATCGTCCACTTCTATGCCGGGGAGAGCACCACGCCCTTCGCCGAACGCTACGCCTCCTGCATGATCGAGGTCACCGGCCTCGGCGGCGAAGGCGGCGGCAATGTGGGCATGCCGGTCTCCATCACCTACGGCGGAACCCGCACCACCGGCACCGCAAGCCGCAACGCCGAAACCGGCGCCGTGACGTTTACAGCGTCGTAAGACGATGAAAGAGGCACAGGGGACGGTTTTCTGTGTTCCCCGCAAAACACAGAGGAGGCACGGGGGACGGTTCTCTGTGTTCCCCGCAAAACACAGAGAACTGCTCCCCTGTGCCAGTGGAAAGGAAATTATTGTGAAATCTCTCAACCTGAACCTCGGCGTGGAGGACTACCTTCTCGCCGGGAAGGTGGCGGTCTCGTTCAACCCCACCGACATGAACTTCCTTGAACGCCTCTCCCGCGCTTTCTCCGAGTTGGATACTCTCCAGGAGAAAGTCCGGCGAAGCCGTGAAAAAATCACGGACGACAGGGAAGTGTTCCCCATCGCCCGTGAGCTGGACGGCAAGATGCGCGGGATTCTGAATGATCTGTTCGGCAAGGAAATCTGCGAGCCGCTCTTCGGCAGCATGAACCTTTTCGCCTCCTCCGGCGGCCTGCCCGTCTGGGCCAACCTGATGCTCGCTGTCACGGATGAAGTGCAAAGTGCTCTTCAGGGCGAACTCGCCGCCCGTGAGCAACGGATTGCGAAGTACGTGGAGAAGTACCAGAAGTGATCAGAGGGTCAGCAAAAAACTTGCGGTAAAGCACGGTTGTCGATCCAGCCGCTGGCGCCGTTTTTCTGGACATAAACATAGGTCATATTGTCTTTGACCTGCTCGGTCTTAATCACGATATCTCCATCGTACAGTCTGGTGCCTGGAATTTCATTGGTCATTACATTTTCGGGTGTGTTGTGCAGGACGGTGTACAGACCAGAAGTAATTACTTTGACTGCGTTGGGAATCGGTAAGGTGCCACCCACTACTTCTTCCATTTCCCCTGCGTTGAGTTTTTCAAGCTCTGTCATTTCAGTAGTCTCCTTTATTATTCATTTGATGGCACAAGTATAGCACAGAAGAAATCACATAAGTGTCACACCATCAGGAATGCCATGTTTGATTTATCCTCCACCGTCACCGTCTCCGGAATCGAATACCCCGTCCGCACCGACTTCCGCACGATCCTCGAGATCTTCGTGATGCTCGACGATCCGGATCTGTCTGACGCGGACAAAACCGAAGCCCTGTTCCGGATGTTCTACATCGAACGCCCGCCTGATCCCGAAACAGCCCTGCAGGCCTTCACCGATTTTGTGGACCCACGACGCGAAGCTAGTCCTTTAGGGCGCAGCAGTCAAAGGACTGAGCGGAAAAAACAGTCGCCTCTCATCGACTGGCAGCAGGACTTCGACCTCATGGTCGCCCCGATCAATCACATCCTTGGCTTTGAATGTCGATCCGCGGACTACCTCCACTGGCATACCTTCCTGGCTGCTTACTTGGAAATCCCGCCGGAGAGCGTCTTTGCCAGGGTACTCCGCATCCGCGAAAAGCTCCGCACCGGCAAAAAGCTGGAGAAATATGAGAAACAGTGGTACAGCAAAAACCGCGATCTGGTTTACCTGAAGCCGAAGTTCAACCGGTCGGAAGAAGAAATCCTTAAGGAGTGGACATAATTGAATACCCTGAAAAGTATCATTTTCGAAACGCTCCCAGACCCCGAGGAATACTATGAGACCGCCGAGGCCCTGCGTGACCTTGATCGCCAGTATCAGCACTTTACCCGCACGGTCTGGAAAGCCTCGAAGCAGCTTATGAAGTTCGACGAGATCAACCGCCTTGTCGCCTATGAGGTCGAGGAAAAGGCTCCGAAGGTCACCACGGCCCGCGCCTCCTCCGGAAGTTCCAAATCCTCCACAAGCTCCAAGTCCACAACCACGTCCAAGCCTTCCGCCAAATCCACTTCCTCACATTCCAGCGTACCCGACCCTTTCGCCAATGACTTCGCAGTCGAGTTTAAACTGAAGGACATCCTCTTCGACTTCTTTGACATCGACTGGGAGCAGGTGATGCGCGTCCTCATTGCCGGAATCACCACCGTGAGCGGCGGCCTGATCGGCGGCACCATCGGCGCGGCCGTGGGCGGCTTCACCGGCGGTCCCATCGGCCTGGGCATCGGCATCGCCGCCGGTCTGATCTTCGGCGTCATGGCCGACAACTTCGCCTTCAACTTTGACGGCAAACTGGACAGGGAAGAGTTCCTCAACGCCCTCAAGGCCATCCTCCCGGCCATCCTGGGCGGCGTCGCCGGCATCGTGATCGGCGGTCCCGCCGGGGCGGCTATCGGTCTCACCATCGGCACCCTGATTTCCCTGCACGTCATGGACTTTGACTATTCCGGCATCATCCATAAGTTCCAGGACTTTTTCGTAGATCTGACCGGATTCTATGACAAGGAGTGGAACAGCTGGTCCGACGTGGTTCACGGCCTCTGGGAAGGCCTGAAGACCTGGTGGCACGGCCTGAGCCTCGGCCGCTTCGACTTCAAACTCCCGCACCTGACCGTCACCTGGCAGGAACTGGGCGCAAACTCCATCCTAGCCCGTTATCTCGGCATCACGGCCATCCCGCACATGGGCGTGGAATGGTACGCCCGCGGCGGCATCGTGGACGGCGCCACCCTGATCGGCGCAGGGGAGCAGGGAAAGGAAGCCATCATCCCCCTGGAACGGCATACCGAATGGATCCGCCTGGTGGCCGAACAACTGAAGGAGGAGCTGGTGAAGCTCACGCCGGCCCCGCCCGCTATGATCCGCATGATCCCCGCGGCTGCCTCCGCCCTGGTGCCCTATGCCGCGACGGCGGCTCCGCCCGCAAGCTACGAAGCACCGGACCTCACCGGCCTCGCCACGACCATCGCCCAGGCCATCGCTGAAATTGGTAATCGACCCCAGCCCGATCAGCAGATCCGCGTCTACCTCGACGGTCGCCAGCTCAGCGACGCCGTGACCCGCTACCAGCGCAGGAGTGACAGATCGATAGGAGGCTGATGCTTTATCGCCACTTATCGTTTCACCGTCAACGGCGTATCGCTCCTCAACTACCTCGCCGAGGACGGCATCAAGTGGACCCGCTTCGACGTCGAAGCGCCGGACACCGGCCGTACCCTGGACGGCGTGATGCACCGGGGCCGCGTCGCCTCAAAGGTCCGCCTCGACATCACCTGCCGCCCGCTGAAGAGCAGCGAAGCGATGGCGGTCCTCGGGGCCATCAAGCCGGAGTTCGTCACGGTCCGCTACATCGATCCCCAAGACGGATCTGTTACCCGCACGATGTATTCCAACAACATTCCCACTATCTGTGCCACCGTCAACCCCGACGGCACCGCCGTGTGGAAAGGCCTCACGTTTCCGCTCATAGAAAGATAAAAAAATCCCCTGAGGATCATGATTCCTCAGGGGAGATGGGAAGACAAACTGGAATCTACAGTGCTAATTCCATCAGCCAGCAATTTACTTTTTCTCCCTCAAACATCTCATGTTTTGGAAGTGATTTAATGATTTTAAACCCGGCTTTCTCGTATGCTCTTATAGCCCTTTTATTATCTTGGTGCGGGTCAAGAAGAACTCGTTCCGCAGCCATATTTTCTTTCAGATGAGAAGCCATCATTTTCAAAAAAGATGAGCCTATTCACTTACTCCCGTATTTCGGCTCACCTATAAACTTATCCATAGCAAACTCTATATGT
>JAFTFT010000043.1 GCA_017458335.1 Oscillospiraceae bacterium | reverse complement strand
GCCGCCAGCAACACTCCTGTTCTCAAGCCGGCGAAGGCGTTCAAAGAGAAAGTGAACTAAGTCACGGCATCCTGTGCTGTGCAACCGATCTTCAGGGAAAGGGCATCTCTTCGGAGGTGTCCTTTTTCTCCCCCCTGTGCAGCAACATGCAGATGCCCTGATCTTTTCCCCGGAAAAATCATTCTGAACTTGAATATTCACATCATTTCCGCTCTTCAAAAGCGCGAAATTGATGTGCAGAAAAGAAACCGAGAGCCCAGAAAGCCCCCAATTTACAGGTTTTCTGAGCTCTCACTTTTTGCCGGAGATACGTACTTTCACCCCTGATTGTTAGTCTTTGCATTGCACGAAAGAACTGCAGCATTTCCGCCGAAGGGAAATCAAAGAATGGTACAGAACGTATTTTCTGCAGACATTTGCAGACAATGCAGTTTATTCCTCGATTTCTCTGGCAATCACGTCTGTCATATACACGCATCCGTACAGCCAGTTGGCAAGCCTGTACGTTGCATCCTCATTTTCAGCGTCAGTAGCATACGTGTCATCCGACAAATCAAGCACTTCTTCGGAATAGCTGTCGTCTGAACCAAGTATGGATGCAACCGCTGTCAGCATTCTGAACAGCGTCTCCGAGCCGAGAAGAAGTTGATCCACATCACTCTCGGTTTCTTTGTCAGCCTCGTCAAAAGCCTCCAGCTCCGCCTCGATCTGCCTGTCCAGGCTCTCATTTTGGCCGAGTCCGCGTGCAATAACAGACGAAATAAGCACGCTGTGGTAAAGTCCGTTGATCGCCTGCTGTTTTGCACCATCCGCTTTGTCATCATTTGTGAGGAAGCTTTCATAAATCTGATGGAGCTGGTCTTCATATTTCCCCTGCGGATCAAGCTGCTGCTGGAAGATCATAAGGGCTTCAAAGGTTTTCATGGCGCCCGCGGCGAGTTTATGCTCAACACTCTCCTCCGGCACATCAATCTCGGCAAGCATGTCAAGGATCTTGTTCAGATGCTCCGCTTCGTCCTCTGTTTCAATGTTAAGACTATCGAGGGCAACAACCATCTCTGCCAGGCGAACAGCGCCATTGCCAGCCTGATCTTCCACTGTCTCGCTTAACTCGTCTACCTCAGTCAGCCTCTCAAGGATCAGATCCGTCGTGAGCGTGTTTTCCTCATCCGCAAATCCGGTGGTGCCAAGAGATACGAGCATGAGCATCGCCAAAAGAAAACTGACGGTTTTTTTCATCTTTCTATCCCTCCTGTTATTTTAGGTTTTGCACGTACTCTCCAGATGAACTGCTTTCATATTATCAAATGCTATATTGCATTGCAAGGGATGGTACAGTTCGTACCCTTTTTTATTCCGCCGGGCTGAGAAACAGACAGACAAACCCGGAGTAAAATAAAGCTTTCATGACAGCCTTATTCAAAGCAGGCCCCGAGGTCCCGCCAAGCGACGGAATCCCGGGGCCTTGCCCTGCTTGTAAACAAAATTACTTGAATTTGAGGACCACACTGACATCGCTGTAGACGGCAGGGATTCGGTACTCAGTAGGATCCTTCTCATATTCCGCAGGGACCTTCAGAATATGAACGGTATAGTTGCCCGGTTCCTCTTCGAAAACGGCAAGGCCATTCTCGTCGGTTTTCCCCATCATGCACTGGGTCTCGGAGCAGAACTGAACCACGACGCCCTGAACAGGGTCGCCTTTCTCGTTCGCTACATAAACGCAGTATGTGTCTCCATTATTCGGCATGACCCCATCGAAGGCCCCGATCCCCAGTGTTGTTCCGTCACTTTCGTCAGGGGCAGGATCAGGAACAGGAGCGCTCATTCCGGAACCGCTGAGACACGCGTCTACAGTAGGCTCATACGTTTCAATATACGCCCCAAGTGTCGGGGGACAGGCAAATGTGCCGTCTCTGGAGATATAGAAGGTGGTCGGGAAGCTTGTAACATCAAGAATCTCTTCTACTTCTGCCGGCGGGCAGAGCATCAGATACGTGACGCCGTTCTTCTCCATCTCCGCTCTGGCTTCATCAACGGCATCTTTATCATCTCCGTCAAACAGCAGGCCCACAACCGCGCAGTCTTTGTCGGCAAGACGGTGGCTGATCTCTTCCAGCTCGGCAAGCTCCTTCTTGCAGGGTCCGCACCAGCTTGCCCAGACGTTGAGCATTGTGATTTCATGCTCGGCAAAAAGATCCGCAGAATTCACGGGATTTCCGTCGAGGTCGGTAGTCACAAACTCCAGCTTGCTGCCTGCGAGATCTGCATAACGGTCGACCGGAGCGTAGAAGTCAGAGAGTGCAAGGACCTCATCGGTACGACCCAGCAGTTTCTGATATTCTTCTGCATATCCCGGACGGAAGGAATTGGAATTCTGATAGACCGGATCCTGATACAGGTAGAAGGTGTATCCATCGACCTCGGTGATTTTCGAAAGGCAGTCCTCTTTTTCCCATTTCGAGTCGTATAAAACGCTGTAATAATCGCAGAGATCGTCAATGGTTTTGTTGGGACCAAGCGTATAAATCATCATCAGGGTAGCAACAGAATCAAGGTAGAAATTAATCTCTTCCTCGGTATAATCAGCAACATCGCTCTTTGAAAACAGATCGTTGAACTCATCCTCCGTCATTGCGACATAAAGCAGCTCCATGCTGTAGATATCGAGCCCGGATTCCAGTTCATTACCGCCGTTTCCGTTGACCAGACCCTTTGTTTCAAAATAAGATTTGGGAAAGTTCAGTGTCATTCCCGCATCCTTTAATTCAATGGCTTTCGTTTCTTCCTCTGCCATAGCCGGTACGGCCAGAAGCGAAACAAACAGCACAACCGTCAAAATAATTGATAATGTTCTTTTCACTGCAAAACCCCCATCCTTTGTTTTCAGCCTGTGCTGTCTTTACCTGTACAGATACTTCAGAATCAGCTGCTCCCAGGCTCCCTCTGTCTTATAACTGCCGTCCGGATTCGGATCAAAAAGCTTTCCGTCGCCATCAAAGACGCAGGAATAAACCGCACTCTGCGGACAGCTCTCACAGAAGCTGTATAAGAATCCGGATTCACCGCCGTTATACGCTTCTTTCTGATTTTTCCGATAGGCACCGGATTGCACCAGATGATATAATTATAGCATTCAAAAAGAAAAGAAGTCAATTAATGGTACAGAACGTACCCCTCAGCCCTTGAACGGTTCAAGACCGCTCTCTGGCTATTCGCGCAGAAATACCCTGCCCGGCACCCCCGTCTTCGAAGGAAGCCGGA
This sequence comes from Oscillospiraceae bacterium, assembly GCA_017458335.1. GTDB lineage: Bacteria > Bacillota > Clostridia > Oscillospirales > Oscillospiraceae > Limivicinus. The sequence continues at coordinate 13,872 of JAFTFT010000043.1, read as the reverse complement.
GCAGGGTACGATCTGAACCCTTTCTTGTCCTTTTGGGAAAAATGCGTTATGATTAGAATGGAGTTTTATAAAATGATTTCGACAGGGAGTGTTCTCATGGAATCGACAAATCACATCGGAACCCGCATTCGCGAACTGCGGGCCAGGCAGAACCTCACGCAGCGGGAACTCGCAGACAGGATTTTCGTTGCCCGAAAGACCGTCAGCAACTGGGAAGCCGGCCATCGCGAGCCGGATGTCAGCATGATCGGCCGCATCGCCCGAAGTCTCGGCGTGGATGTAACGGAACTTCTCGATGATTCTGATTATGAAGACGAGGCCCCCTCTCCTGTTGTGATTGTTGTCGAGGACGAGCCTATTCTTCTCACGGGATTTATCCACATTCTGGAAAATACCCTTCCGGATATTCAGGCATTCGGTTTTGTCTCCGCGGAGGAGGCAGGCGTATTTGCAGCAGGCACCCGGGTGGACATCGCATTTCTGGATATCGAGCTCTGCGACGAAAGCGGCATTGACCTCGCAAAAGAACTCAGCGCCCTCAACCCGCATACGAATATTGTCTTTCTGACGGGTCATTCCGAATATGCCGGCGATGCCCTCAGCATGCATGTCAGCGGCTATATCCTCAAGCCGCTGACCCCGGATAAGGTCCGGGAAGAAATCAGGCATCTCCGCTATCCTGTAAAGGGGTTATCTTAGACGATGAAAGATCGAATAACTTTGCAAAAGGTCATCCCGGCGGCAGTGTCGGTCGCTTTCCTGGCCGTCTGTCTTCTGCTGGTCGGCATGATCCACCGAACCCCGGGGCTGACGCGCTATGCGCATGCCTCATACGCGTTTTTTATCCTGCAGCCCGACAGTGTTGAGGAGGAGGCCGTCCAGGAATACGCGGGGGTGTGCCGGACGTATACCTTTACCGTTCCGGAAGACTCGGCCGCATCGACCGGCGCCTATATCATGTTTTATCTGCGCCACACCGTCGCCCGGCTCTCCATCGACGGCAGCGACCTGGTATATGACAGCGGGGAACTCGATACACCCCATATCGGCCATACTCCCGGCAATTATTGGGTTTCTGTTCCCGTCCGCCCGGTTTATGCGGGTAAAACCCTGCATATTACCCTTACCCCCGTTTTTGAAAGCGTCAGGAATGAGACGCCGACTGTCTTTCTGATCGGGCATGAGCAGTTGCTCACCATGATGCTGATCCCCCAGGACACGCTGATGCTGGTTTTATGCGCGATTGCGGCGTTTACCGGCTGTTTTCTCTTCCTGCTGGCGGTTTTCATGCCTTTGCAGGGCAATGATCGGCAGCGTCTCATCCTCCTGGGCGCTGTCGCACTGACGGCAAGCATCTGGAAGCTTACCGGCCTTTCCTCCGTCTCCCTGATGCTGGATACCCGCGGGATTCATAAAGAGCTCTGGTATCTCGGTGCCGTGATGTATATGGCCACCCTGCTTCTCTCTCTTCACTTTCTGCTGTATCTGCGTGAGCTCGGAAACGGCCGGGTCGGCAATATCTGTTACGGTCTGCTTCTCTCCTGCGCTTTTGTCCTGGTCATCCTCCAGTTTTTCAACTGTATCGAGCTGCATCAGGTTCTGGTCGGATACGGCATCGCAGCCGCCGTCCTGCATCTTATTGTGCTGTTCGAGCAGGCTCCCGCGAAGCGCGAGCTTCTCTGGGGTCTGCCGTTCCTGTTGACGCTCGGCATTGATCTTCTGATTCTCGCCGGAAAAGGCTCGCTCCACACAGCGCCGTTCTTCATGCTGTGGATTATTGCCAATCTCTTTATTCTCGGTTTCGGTTTTGTCCGCGCCGCCATTCTGCACGAGCGCCTTCTCCGGGAGAAGGAAGTGGAACTCCGCGCGGCAAAGATCAACAGCATGATCCAGCAGATCCGTCCGCATTTCATCTATAACACACTGTCTTCGATCTACGTGCTGTGTCAGGATAATCCAAAGCTTGCCATGCAGGTCATTCAGGACTTCACCGCTTATCTGCAGGACAATTTCACCGCGATTTCCACGACCAAGCCCATCCCGTTTCATCAGGAGCTTCGTCATACCAAATCCTATCTTGCGGTGGAGGCGCTCCGCTACGGTGAACGTCTGAATGTGGATTTTGACACGCCGCATATGGTCTTCCGTCTGCCGGCGCTGACCTTGCAGCCGATTGTAGAAAACGCCGTAAAACACAGTCTCGGCACAGGTCCGCATACAACCGTGCATATTGTCGTCCGTACCCGACTGGCAGAGGGCTCTTCGGTCATCACGGTGGAGGATAACGGTCCGGGTATGGACCTCGGCAGAAAGGATCAGGATGTCCACATCGGCCTTCAGAACGTGAAAGAGCGGCTGGAAATGACCAACGGAGGCACCCTGACGATCCTAAGTGAACCCGGCGCAGGCACAAAAGTGACCATCCGGATTCCCCAGGCGGATGAAGCGGCCGAGCAAATCTGACCGCGAACGTATAAAGCACATGAGGAGTTACTAAAAGTTCTAAGTTTCCGTAAGTTTCACGCAGATATAATTGCGAAGGAGAATGCACCTCGAGTATCAAGAGAGAGACCATCTCGAGGAGCATTAATCCATACAGAAGGCAATGGCTTATGAAAAAGCTCGAATTTGGCCAACGAAAATTTAACTCCATATGGACAGCTTCAGCTCTGGAGCTTACGGTCGGCGCACTTTTGTCCATGACCGATTCTGCCATCGTCGGCCACATTGTCGGCGAGGACGGGCTTTCTGCCATCAATGGGATCATGCCGCTCATGACGGTTTCCATCTTTGTCGGCACCGTGATCGCAAGCGGCAGCGCTCTTGCTTATTCCAGGGCGGCGGGGGCTTTCCGGAAGGAAGAGGCCTATGGTACGGCGGGCCTCTCCATTTTGCTGTCGGCGGCGGCCGGACTGCTGCTTATGCTGATCGGGCTGCTTGGTATACCCGCTTATCTGGGCAGACTGGGGACGACGGCGCATGTACGCTCTCTTGCCGGGCAGTATATGACGTTCTTTTCCGTGTGCCTGCTGATTTCCCCGCTGAAGGACCTGATGAGCTCCTTTGTGTATTCCGATGGGGGAGAGGCGCTGGGAGCCGCGGCGTCGATTGCGGACTCCCTGGGGAATGTGATCCTCTCAATCCCGCTCGGCTTGAAGCTGGGTATGAACGGCATCGCACTGGGAACGCTCCTGAGCAATCTGCTCTCCATGCTGCTGCTCACCGCGCATTTCTTCAGCCCCCGCTGTTCTCTGCGTATACGTTTTGCCTTCTCCGGAAGTAAGATCTGGTTTGTTCTGAAAAGCGGTGTCAATTCCGACACGCTGTTTCTCTACCTTGCACTTCTCGGTATCCTCTGCAACAGAATCGTTCTCAGACGATTCGGAGCGGCGTATCTCCCGATGCTGACTGTCCTGTATGCCGCCATTGAGATCGGCGTCATTCTGGAGGCTGCGGGAGAAGCGATTCGCCCGATGGTCAGCGCCTATGTCGGCGAGGGCAATGTATCCGCGATCCGCTCCCTGATGCGCTATGCCGGACGGAGCAATGTGCTGCTGGGGCTGCTGATATCCGTTCTGCTTCTGGTGTCGGCTCCCTGGATACCGCTTTTGTTTGACCTCGGTGAAAACACGGCGCTCTGTCAAAGCTGCGTCAGGGGGCTGCGATTTTACGCCATTTCCTGTGTGCCCATGTCCTGGCTGGCTCTGTATGACAGCTATTGGCTCTATATCGACAGGCAGAAACTCAGCCTGCTGAGCAATACCTTGAAGTATTTCCTCTGTGCTGCCGTGCTGTCGACGCTCTTGAGCCGACTGCTTGGCCCGGACGGCCTGTGGCTCGGTTTTGGCCTTGCACCCTTTATGAGTCTGGGGATTCTTCTGCTCCTGGGGCGGAGCGTTTACCGGAAGGCGTCTTTTCCACTGCTGATGAAGGACGACGGAACGGTTCTGGACTGCAGCCTGGAGCTGGAGCCCGAAGCGGTGGTAAAGGCCTGTCTGACCGCGGAAAGCTTCCTGGCGGCCCATGGGGTGAAGCCTGCTGTCGTCGGCCTCGCCTCGCTGAATATCGAAGAGCTGCTGCTTTTGACAAAAGAGAAGAATCCGGATACCCGGGTTTGGGGCGAGCTGTGCCTGAGGGTTGAAAAACAGGGCGTCGCTTTTGTGCTCTGGGACAGCGGGGTCCCCTTTGACGTTACGGATCCGGATGCGCCCGTGAGCAGCTTCCGGGCATATGTGGTAACCAATATCATGCAAAACAACGGAACAAAGGATCACATGCTGAATGCCGGCTTTAACCGTACGAAGCTGTATTTTCGCTTTGAGGAATGACATGAAACGAAACAGAAAAAATGAAAGCAGTCTCCTGATGCGCCTGTCGGGAAAGCCCGTCAAAGCGCTTTGCTGGATCACCGGTATTACACTTGCGCGGAACCTGCTCTTTCCCATGTACGCGGATGATTATGTCTATTCTTTCATCTGGGACGGGGAGCACCGCGGCAATCTGCTGATCCCGCCCGACCGTACGCTCACGCGGGTCAAAACGGCGCGGGATGTGGCCGTTTCCCAACTGTCCCACTATAAAACCTGGGGTGGACGCAGCGTGGCGCACGTTCTGGATCAGAGCTTTTTGACGGGCGGCAAAACCTCCTTTAACTTTGCCAACACCGCTGTTACACTGGCGCAGCTCCTGCTGGCGGATCGCCTTGGGGCGGGAGAGGACAGAAAGCTCACGAATCGGCTTCTCCTCTGGCTGGGCGGCTGCTATTGGTTCTGTACGCCGCACCTTGCCGCCTGCTGCCAATGGATGACGGGCTCGTTCAACTATCTCTGGATGGGCGTGCTGCAGGCGGCCTTCGCGCTGCCTTACAGCCGCCGCATCTTTGATGCGCAGAAGCGTCTGCCTCCGCTGCTGATGGCGCCGCTCGGGCTGTTGACCGGCTGGTCGAATGAGGCCGGCGCCGGCGCCGCGCTGCTCTACGGGGGGCTCGCCACAGTGCGTTCGTGGCTTCGCAGAGAGAAGGATACCGCCTGGATGCTGACGGGCCTGCTCTCCGCCTGTGCGGGGCTTGCGTCCATGCTGTTGGCACCGGGAAATCTGAGACGTATTGAGCTCACCAGAGAATATGAGCCCCCCGTGGAGGCGGATGATCCTGACCGTACCTCCGAGGAGCTCTATTACACGCCGGCCATGTTCCGGCACCATTTCAGGAACGGCTTTCGAAAAACTGTTCTTCGGCAGCTGCCCATGCACCTTCCTGTTCTGCTCTATTTTACGCGCTTCGGCAGGCGCAGCCGGGAAATGACGGAGAACCTGCTGATGCTGGAGGCGGTGTCGCTCGCCGTGCCCTGCGCCATGATGCTCTCGCCGGAATTCCCTGAACGGGCGGCATATCCCGGTGTCATTTATGGTCTTGCCGCCTCAGGCGCCGCTGCACGCTGCATCGAGCGGGAGAGCTTCTCAGGGATTATTGCATATCTTGAACGGGGGTTTGAAGCGCTGCTGGCCGTCTCTGTCGGCGCAGCCCTCGCAGTGGATTTTTCCCTTTTTCGACAGACGCGGCAGAGGATGCGTGATCTGCAGGAACAGCGGGGACAGGATACCGTCGTCCTGAAAAAGTTTTCTCTTCCGAAACTGACCGCGCTTCCTGCCGGAAACCGGGCGCTGGATGCCTACAGCCTTATGGTGGATCTCGACGGGGATCCGCGCGATTCCTATAACCACACGATGGCGCAGTATTACGGCGTCCGGAATATACGGGGCGTGGAAGCGGATAACAGGAGAGAGAGAACATGATCGCTTTTCTGAAGGAAATCTCGCGCGCCTGTCGAAGCTTCCCGGAACGCGCGGCTGTCGTCGATCACGACGGAGCGCGAAGTACCGACTACCGCAGTCTGAATGAGCTGTCGGGCAGGGCGGCAGCCTGGCTGAAAAGCCGCGGAATCGGCCGTGAGGATGTGGTTGCCTTGCTGCTGCCCAAAGGCATGGAGCACATTGCCGCACGCATCGCGGTGATGAAGGTCGGCGCGGCATGGGTCAGTCTCGCGGACAGCATGGGCGCTGAGCGCGTTCGGTTCGCAGTCGGGGAATGCGGCTGTGCTGTGGAGTTTACGATGGATTGCTGGGAAGAAGCCATGCGCTTTGAGGCGCTTGAGGAGTCTGCATGGGCGGAGAGTGCGGCGCATGATCTGGCATTTATCATTTATACGTCCGGCAGCACCGGCGTGCCGAAAGGGGCCATGCAGGAGTACGGTATCTACGAGCGCATTTCCGCCGGTACGCATGCTATGCTTGATGCCTATATGCCCGTACAGTTTGCCCACCTTATCCCGGAATTCTTTGTCGGCGGCATCTATATTACGATCGCCCTTTTGCAGGACGGAGGAACGATCCATGTGCTCTCACCGGTGCTGACGCGGAATCCGGGTGCGCTCTTCGCCTATTTTGTCCGCCGCGGCATAACGGCCACCTTTGTGCCGCCGGCGCTTGCGCATGTCCTCCAGAAGCAGGACGGTCTTCCGCTTCGGATCGTCTATGTCGGGGGCGAGATCGTTTCGCAGGTTTACAGTGAGAGTTTCGATACCATGAATGTATACGGGCCGAGCGAATTTGGGCATCCCGCCTGCCTTTATCGGATAGACCGTGCCATGGACAACACACCGATCGGATGCCCGCTTCCCGGCACAGAAACCATCCTCATCACAGACGCAGGCGAAGAAGCCGCGGACGAGGGGATCCTCTGCGTGGTGCTGCCGTTCTTCCGCGGTTATATTTCCGAGCGGGAGCGCGAGCCGTTTGTATCTCTCAAGGGGAAGCGCTGGTACGTCAGCGGCGATCTTGCTCAGCGGGACGGAAGCGGGCGTTATTCGATAAGCGGCCGTACAGACAGGCTGATCAACATCAACGGCAACCGCATTGACCCCGCTGAGGTGGAAACCGCCGTGAAAAAAGCGCTTCCTGAATCGCAGGCAGCCGCAAAAGCGTTTTCGGTTCACGGGAAGCCCTATCTCTGTGTGTTCTATTCCGGCACAGAGGAAATCGCGGCTGAAGAGCTGAGTGAGCGGCTGAAAGCGTATCTCCCCATGTATATGATTCCGTCTTATTACGTGAAGCTGCCCGACCTGCCGGTCAACTCCGCCGGAAAGCTGGATTACGAATGCCTCCGTCTGCCGGAAACATTGTCCGCTGCCTATGCGGCACCGGAAACCCCGGTCGAAGCGGCGTTGTGCCGCGCAATGGCGAAAGCCCTGCAGCCTGACGGGAAAAGCCCGGGGATCGACGATGATTTCTTCGCATTGGGCGGCGATTCTCTGACAGCAATGAAAATGCTGATGGAAACAGAGCTGCCGGGGTTCAACATTGCCTGTATCCTCAAAAACCGCACCGTGCGGCAGATGGCGCGGGAACTCCGGAATTGCCGGAAGTATGATAATCAGACGGCTGCGAATGGCCGGCCGCTGCCCCTTCTGCCGATGCAGATGCTTTATGTCCGTTTCGGCTCTGCCGGGACGGAGCTAGTTGCGCAAAGCGTTGCAGCAGAGTTGGTGCTGAAACCGGATACAGACCCGGAGCGGCTTGCACGCGCCCTGGAGCTTGCCGTCAAAGCACACAGCGCGCTCTCTGCGGTGATCGAAACGCGGGATGGAAAACCTGTGCAGCAGCTCCGTCCCGAGCTGCTTGCTCCCGTATTTGCTCAGCGCTTTTCCCGCGATGCGCGCGACGCGGAAAAAGCCGCATTTCTCGCACCCTTCCGGGCCGACGGATGTCCGCTGTTTCGTGCAAGACTGTTTGTGACAGAACGGGACTGTGTCCTTTGGCTCAACGCACACCACAGCATCTGCGACGGAGAATCTCTCGCTGTCCTGGTGCGGGATATACTCGCCGCCTACAGAGGGGAAAGCCTTCCGTACGATGATTATCGGAGCTTTTTGCTCGGGCAGACGACGGAGGATGCGTCTCAGGAGAAGGACCGGAACGCGCTTTCTGAGCCGGACATGGCGGCGGATGCGGCAGCGGGAAAAGCCGGCCGGGTTCAGCAAATGCTCAAGGCTGACCGAAATGCCGTCTGCGTACTGGCAAAGCAATACGGCGTGAGCCTCAGTGCCCTGTACTGCTCTCTCACCGCGTTGGCCCTGGGGCTGTCCGAAAAATCCGGGAGGATTTTGATGAACTGGACCTGGAACGGCCGCGAGAGCCGTGAAAGCCTGCGGCAGGTCGGCTTGCTGATCAGGGATCTGGCCATTGCGCAGCAGCTTTCGGATTCTCAGCCGGTTTCCTCCTTCGCCGCCGAGACGGCACGGCAGCGGGAAGAGGGCATGCTCCGACCGGTCGGTGTCAGAAGGGACGAAAGCGCGCGGGAGTCGGTGCAAAATCGACGGGCAGCGCAGCTTTGCTTTATTCATCAGAACTATCTGAAAGCACTTCGGGAGAAACCCGGCCTCCTGTCAGCCTCTCCGATGCAATGCACGGAGGCGGAGGCCGAGGAACCGCTTGAACTCATTGTGTGGGAGAACGAGGAGGGCGATCTTTTGGAACTGCAGTACGATAAAGGACTCTGTTCGGAAAAACGGGCACAGCGTTTTCTCGACCTGTATTCCGCGATTCTGGAGCAGCTTTGCCGGAAGCCCGGGATGAATGTCGGCGAGCTTCGTCGTCGGCTTGAAGAAAACGGATTCCCGGTCGGAGCAGACGAAGGGAGCTGACCAAGGCCAATGGTGGGTATATTTATGATACGAGAACCATTTCTTACGATGAAACTGGTAATGGTTATCATAAGTATGAGGTTATTGATGACAATACCGGCGATGTACTTCAAATCGCGAAGAGTTACAGTGAAGCTTTTAATATTGCCATGAACCGGGGAATTAGTACAAACGATATAATCCAGAGTGATATAAATCGCTTAAGCGGGATAGGTTCATTTTGAGCCCGACCCGGCCAGGAGGACAGGGGGACAAACACACAAGTGAACTATCACCGAAGGAACTATGCCTAACACAGAGGTCCGTCCTCTGTGTTATGTTTACGGCTTAATCCAGGAAATCGTCTTCGTCGTCCAGCCCGGTGAAGTCATCCTCGGGGCGGGTCCGTCCGCCGAGCGGCTCGCCGTCCCGCATCTTCTGCAGGTTGTTCAGACCGCAGGAGATTCCGCGGTTGCCGTTGGCCGCGAAGGCGTACGCCAAGCCATAGTGAAGACAGCGTCAGTGTCATACTGGACGATGGAGAATGCTTTGTAGGTGATCTGGAGCCGTATGAATATCTGGATGGGTATGACGATAATCCTCAACTGGAGAATGACTGGGATCTTATACTGAGCATGAAACCCAAGCGCATCCTGTATGCCCATGCAAACGAGAAAGTCCTAGGAATCTGCTGATTATTACAACTGTTGAAATACCTGCGCGATGCGTGGTATAATAAAATACAGCAGACCTGCAGCAGAGAAAATACGATAGGAGGAAATACAATGAAGAAAGCTCTGGCCCTGCTTCTGGCAGTGATGATGCTCTCAAGCTTTATGCCGAACGCCTTCGCGTCGGACACTTCGACGATTGACGCCGCCGCGCTGTTGGAGGAGCAGACGATCTGGAATTATATCAGCGAGTTTGGCAGTCTCCGGGTCAATATGGATACGTATATTTCCGAAATGGGGGACAGCAACCAGACTTCCGAGCAGATCGAGTATTACTATTCGCCGGAGGACCCCCCTTCCATCTACAGCGTCCAGATCATTGAGTACAACGGCGGCAGAGACTACTATGAATACAGTTATTATGAAGACTATCCGTACAGCGCGCTGTATTCCTATATCTATGACGGCAGTACCGGAGAGGACAGCAACACCGTGACGCTCGTCGAGGCAGAAGATGTCCATACTTCATGGTACGAGAGCATCTGCGGCTATGATCTTTCCAATGCGCGGCTGAAGTACAGCGAAGAAGACGACGGTTTTCTTGTCTTTGACTATGATCTCGGCGACCGGGACGTCAGCTTCTATCTTGACCCGGAATCAAAATGGCTTTGTTACGCCGTGGAGAACGGTTTCCTTGAGACCGGCGTACCGTATCAGGTCGTTCGGCAGATCGGCGTCTGCGACAGCAAACTGCCGGACGTTACCTTCCGAAATTCCATCCTGGAGGAATCTGGTGTGACCTTTGACGATCAGGAAGAACCAGAGCCTGCCGGACCTGCGCTCGATCCGGTTAATAACCGCCTGCAATTCAGCACCGTCGATATCTACGGACGACCTGTGGACGAATCGATCATTCAGGGGGCGAGACTGGTGATCCTGAATATTTGGGAGCCCTGGTGCGGCCCCTGCGTGAAAGAGATGCCATCCATGGAAAAGCTCTATCAGAAATATAAAGACGCGGGCGTCCTTTTTGTCGGCGTATGCTGCAGGCATGAGGATTCAACAGCCGAGGATTCCCAGGAAATCGTAGAGGATATCGGGATCACATACCCCGTCATCATGGATTGCGCGGAACTCAAGCAGTTCGATAACGACGGTTGGCCGGAAAACTACTTCTTCGACGGAGAAGGGAAGCTGCTGGACCCTGAGCCGGATGGCGGATACAAGACCGAGGAAGCCTGGGAACAGTTGATCCTGAAGTATCTGCGATAAATTAAACAAATCGTTGAAAAAGAACTAATCTGGTATCGCAAATGTAGTACTTCGATACATTTCCACTGCCGATCTCCTTCACATGAAAAAGCTTAGCAGTCGTTCTGTTTCTGCAGTTCGGCTGCTTTTCATTTTTAGATTAGCCAATTTGAGGCGAATTGCCAAATGAAAAATCCAAAGTACAACTTTAGATTTATGACGGGCTTGCGATGACTCTTCAAAAGTGTTACCCAATTTCCGCCTTATCACAGACGCCTCGAAGCCGTCCGAGTTCAAGCGGGAATTTGACAACGATCCGAACGCTGTGTCCATACCCATGGATTACAGTGAAACTATTTCAATGTCATGTCCGAAGTGCAAAACTGGAAAGCTGGTGGAGCGATTTTCGCCGAAATACCAAAAACCACTGGTTGGCTGCACAAATTATCCAGCATGCACCTTCTTCACATGGGATTTGGATGTTTTGAGAAATCCTAAGAGGTGTAAAGCCTGCGGTGGTTTTATGACTCTGCGGAAAGGGCCTCACGGATTGTTCTACGGATGCATGAACTATCCGACATGCAAGAATACGATGGAGATTGAATAATCCTGATAATCGCACGACGGAGGTTCCCTTTTCCATAAAAGCAAAAAAGCGGCAGACCCGGTAACCTGATATCTCTAATCAGGCACCCGAGTCTGTCGCTCTATCTTAGGATTCCTGCATGTTGTCCGTGTGTGCATGAAAGGCTTTGACTGCCATTCTTCGGCAAAACGGAGTCCGTTTTCCCCCACCCCCTTGTGCCACAACATGCATAAGCCCTGATTTTTTCCCCCGGTGGAAAGCGTCATTCAAAACTCGAAAAAACACATAAATCTGGCCTATCAAAAGCGCGAAATTCATGTACGAAAAAGAAGCCGAGAGCCCAGAAAGCCCCATTTTACGGGCCTTCTGAGCTCTTGCATTTTGCCGAAGAAACGAGAGGGAAAGAGCATGACAGCAGCGCGAAGCGACTCAGTGCTTTCCCTGATACGCACTGCCGGTTTCCACAGGCAGCGCATAGTCCAGCCATTTCTTCTGCCAGACTACTTCAATCTTCTCCCTGACAGCCGGACGGATCAGCCAGTACCCCACAACGCCCATGGAAAGATCGATGACGCAGGAGATGATGACGGCGGTCGTGACTCCCATAGCCGCCATATTACCGTTTTGAAGGGCAGGATTCGTGGCAAAATACATCCAGTCATAAAGGGCGTGCATGATAATGGGGACCATAATGCTGCCGGTTCTCAGAAATACCGCAGCGTAAAACAAGCCTGAACCGATGGTTGCGATGCCCTGTACGATCCCTATGGCGTTTCCTCCCATGGCATTGCCCAGGTGCGACAGGCCAAAAACAACGGAGGTGACAAGCGCGACCGTGAGGATTTTGTTCTTTCCCTTTAGGTAGCGCATGCCAATCGGGATTGAAAGGCCCCGGAACATGACTTCCTCGCCGAAGCCCGCGGAGAGCGCCATGACGACACTCAGTGCCGTTGCGCGGAAAAACAGGCCGTGATCCATTACGTTCAGCAGCCACGACAGGAGTAGCTGGATCAGAAACGGAACACAGAGCAGGCCAATTTTCCGAAGCGGGATCTCCGTCCGGAAGACGCCCTTGAACGCTGGAGCAAACCACCACTTCTGTGCCAGCAGACAGAGGATGCCCGCAGCGCTGATAAGCAGATACTGGACAAACTCGGAGGAGCTGATGGTCGCGGCCAGAGAGCAGACAAGAGTTGCCGCGGCAACCGAGAGCAGCATGGAGAGCAGGGGATGCTTTTCGCTCAGAGTATGATTTCTTTTCATAACGCGCCTTTCTTCAAATCAACATGTTTGCCCGACATAGGGCGTGTTTACGCCGCGGGCTCTGCCGCGGATAGACGCATGTCGCAGAACTTCGCCGTCTTCTTCCTGAACCGGATCAGCACGACGAGCTCAAAAACCAACATGCCCACATAGCCTGCAAGCGCCATCAGGATGCCTATCATCTCTCCTGACATCAGCTTGCTGTTGAAGACCGTGCAGGCGTCAACCAGCGTGTGGACGCCCATCGGGATCAGGATTGCCAAGACGCAGTACAGAGCCGGAGAACCCTTCCCCGCCAGTCTGCTGAACTTAGCCCTGCCCAGAAGCTCGCCCATGACCATGTTGAATGTCATGTGAGCCGGAACCGAGATCATTCTTGCAACGAAGGAAACGTAATCAGCGGCGTCTCCTTGGGAGCTGAAGTCGCCGTAATAGAATTCCTCCGCTACCGCAAAGCCAAAGCCGACAGCCGCGCCGATCAGGACGTATTCATAGACGTTTTTGACCCTGGACTTCAGGATCACCAGCGTAAGGAGAATCATAAGCAGCTTTGCCATTTCTTCCGTACCGCCGGCCATGAGGAAGGAGCGCAGCAGCGAGCTTCCGAAGCTTGTGTTCCCCGCCAGTATATTCGCCATGCCTCCGAGAGATTTGGCAAGCAGGATGGTGGCAAGCGCCCCGAGAAACATAGAAGCGACGCCGAGCGCGAACGGGAGCAGAGCCTGAAACGCTCCGATCCGCTCCGGGGTTTCTCTTTTGATCATGCGCCAATAAAGGAGGCCCAGAATAACGATTGTGAGCCCCGCAGATACTATCTCCATATAATATCCTCCTTTACGAAATATATCTATATTATATGAATTATAAATTGAACTGCGTTGGAAAGCAATAAGAAATATCGGTTCAGTTTCAAAAGCGGCAGAACCGGTAACCTGATTGTCATCTCTCATCAGGTCAACCGAGCCTGCCGCGTTATCTTGGGATTCCTTGAAATGGTAAACTAAACTAACCTTGGACACGTAGGAAGGTTGAAAACGAGCATATATTATCCCTTCGGAAGAGGATTGTATTTCTGCACTTTCTTTGGTATAATCAACCCCACGATTCCATATTAAAGGAGCCTATCAAAATGAATAAAACAGAACTCATAAAGAAAGTTGCTGCCGAGAATGAGCTTACTCAGAAAGCCGCCGCTGCAGCTGTGGACTCTGTCCTCAACTCCATCATGGATTCCCTCGCCGCACGCGAGCCCGTCTCCCTCTTCGGATTCGGCACCTTCACCTGCAAGCACCGCGATGAGAGAACCGGCAGAAACCCGGCAACCGGTGAGGCTATGACCTTCGCCGCCAGCAACACTCCTGTTCTCAAGCCGGCGAAGGCGTTCAAAGAGAAAGTGAACTAAGTCACGGCATCCTGTGCTGTG